>DAOSXA010000002.1:0-600000 GCA_035380245.1 Candidatus Zixiibacteriota bacterium
ACAGCAGGCAAAAAAAAGGCAAAACCGCCTGGTGACGAAATTCGGAGTGGTAAAATCGTCTGTTGTTGATAGTGCTGTGAAAGGCCAACAGGGAAGACCTGAATCACTCCCCCGATGGATATATATAGAATGGATATCGAAACCGTAATCAGGAAGCTATATCGTGAATTATGTCACAAGCAAGCTCGCTTTGAAGAAGGTCTTTTTAGCGTCAATATTGTGATTATATTCACATACCGTACCTGCTGAAGCAAGTCAATGAAGTCGAATTGAAGGGTATTCATTAGAATAGAATCGGGCTCGTCTTAAAAGCTGGAAATCGATCTAATAATAGAGCTATATGATCCAATAAATGGTATTATTGGGAGTGCTCGAATATGTAATGTAAGATGTAATTAGTGGTATTTAATGAACGGTTAGAGATCTTTGTCTCGGAGAGGGCGATCAACTTGGGATATGGTGAAATGCTTCACAAACTGTAACAGCTCAGTGGGTCAATATATAAGCTGTCATATAACTAACGTGAGTTTAGTGAGGAGGGCAAAATTATGGGCAGTCTGCCGGTGGCGGACCACTGGAAAACATATAGTCGACCATGTGTATCAGATCGGTAATATCCGGATTGTCGGAGGCGCCTTCTCCGTTGATATTGGCTTCTTCCATGCAAGGAGGTGGAGGGCCGCCGTTGAATAAGTAATTGACCATGTAGACAAGGTCGCTGATTGAGATTTCCTCAGCCGGATCATTGTCGATATTGCCTCGTATAGGCGGGACACAACACCCCGAGTCACAGGCATCACCAACTCCGTTTCCATCGGTGTCGATCTGGTCCGGGTTGTAAGTATATGGGCAGTTGTCATTATCACAGGTATTGGCCGGGAAACCGGGATTGCCGTAACCGTCTCCGTCATAATCAGTACAGGTGTCACAGGAATCGCCTAAGCCGTCGGCATCGAAATCTTCCTGGCCGGGATTGTAGGTTTCGAGGCATATATCGCAGGAGTCACCAACACCATCTCCGTCCAGGTCTTCCTGATCCGGATTATAGATATCGGGGCAGTTATCGAGAGTGCAGGTAGTGGCGGAATACCCCGGATCACCGTAGCCATCGCCGTCGGAGTCGGTGCATTCATCGCAAAGGTCACCGATTCCGTCACCATCGGTATCTTCCTGCCCGGGATTGTAATTGTCGGGGCAATTGTCCGTTTCACAGGTATTTTCGGGAAAACCGGGATCTCCATAGCCGTCATTATCGAAATCGGTACAGACATCACAGGAATCGCCGAGGCCGTCGCCGTCATAATCCGACTGATCGGGATTATAGAGATCGTTGCAGTTGTCGCAGGCATTGCCGGCGCCGTCGGCATCGGAATCGGACTGGAGGGGATTGTGAGTGTAAGGGCAATTGTCGTCCGGGCACATATTTTCAGGATGACCGGGATCGCCAAAACCATCGTTATCAGAGTCAATACAGATGTATTCCTGCCAGTCTACGCGGGCGAAGAACAGGTCGTAAGCTCCTGCGATAGTATCCTGAAGGGCGCCGATCGGATCAATATCAATGGAGTTGGTGTATCCGGACCAGAATACATTGCGATTCTGGTCGACGGCCAGGCCATAACCGAAATCATAGCCGGTGCCGCCATAATAAGTTGAATAAGCTAAAGCACCACCATCCGGTGAAAAACAGGTCAGAAACGCGTCAGAACCGCCATCGAGGAGCGGATCAAAAGCTTCTTCGGTTGGGAAATCCATGGAAGTGGTGTTGCCGGTGACAAAAACATAGCCGTTTTCTGATATAGCAAGTCCTGAGATTACTTCATCGCCGGACCCACCCAGATAAGTACTGAAGCGAACCGTATCACCGGTTGGATTCAACTGAGTAACAATTGCCTTGTAATAGCCGGTAAAAGTGGCGTCATAAGCGTTGACGGTAGGATAAGAATTGGAATATGTGTACCCGCCTACGGTGGCTTGAGATAAGCTGTCCAAACCGATCGTCAGAAGGAAATCGTCTACCGCTCCTCCCAGATAGGTGCTATAGACCAACGAAGCGCCACCCGTCTCAAAACAAGTCACGAAAGCGTCACCGATATGGTTGCCGCCGGCGAAAGTGGGATAAGCGGCATTAAAGATCGGGAAGTCGGTTGAGGCTGTATAGCCGGTCAGATAAACACGCAGAGCCTCATCGACAGCCAGGGCTACGGCATAATCCTCATCAGTTCCGCCTATGAACGTGACATATTCAAGCGCTGAGCCGTCAGCCGCCATAACGGCATAATAACCATCTCGGGCGCCGTCGAGAGCGCCGTCGTAAGGTGTTCCGGCTGTGGGGAGATCTGCCGATTGGGTGTGACCGGCGAAGTAGATTTTAGAACCGGAATCCAGATCGAGCCCAATACAAACATCGTAGGCGCTGCCGCCGAAGTAGGTACTGAAAGCAAGGGCATCACCCGCCGGTGTCAACTTGGTTATAAATCCATCCTGACCACCGGCGTTAGTGCTCTGTAAAGCACCGACAGTGGGAAAATCGGTCGAGGCCGTAGCTCCGGCAATGATGGCTGCGCTGGTGCCGTCTACCTTGATCATAAAACCCTTGTCGTCGCCGTCGGAACCACCTAAAAAGGTACTGTAAATTACCGTATCACCGTCAGGGGATATTTTTGTTATGAAGGCGTCATAATTATCGAGGGCCTCGCCATGATAGACCGGATCGTACGGATCTATGAGTGGGAAGTCGACCGACTTGACATAGCCGGTTACATAGACATAGCCATCATCATCGAGTGCTAAGGCGCGGCTAATGTCATTACCCACGCCGCCAAAATAAGTGCTGAAAGTCAACACAGGGTCGATAACCAGAGGTTTACCGGTGTCATATAGGGGGGAGATGCTGAAGCCGAAGCTGTTGTCATCATATATGACGAATGAGCCCTCGACCGGAACTTGTTCCTCACCGTCGAATTGGTAGATGAGTGGCCGGTATTCGAAGAATTCGCCAAGCTCTGTTACAACTACCAGGTCACCGTCGGCCGAAAGGTAGAGTGAGTCAACACCGTAGTATCTCATTCTTATCGGGTCCGGTGAAACACCACTGCCGATTTCAAAATCGTATTCGAGACGCTTGTTACTGTTTTTGAATCGAAGATCGATGCCCGGATAAACATCGTCGTACAGGAGACCATCATAAGCCTGTACTCCCGTGACCCAATTGGCCGGATTATTAGTTCGGAAATAGTTTATATTGCCGCGGATTGCAGTCGTTCCTGCCGGACGGCTCAGGTCACCGTCTACAGGTTCCAGTCGTATCAGAACGTAGTCGACGGGATCGCCGGATTCCTCAACGTTAAATCCACTCTGATCAAAAGGATCGATTGGTAAATCTGAGACAGTTGAGTCGAATAACTGCAGGTAGACGCCGTATTGAGAAAACCAGATGGTTGAACGGGAAACATCGGCACGATAATCAATTAAGGACGAGAATTGACCATGGTTGGGAATAAAAAGCAGGTTACTCGCACATAATTCCAGAGCATCACCATCCAATAATTGCGGGGTGGCAACGGCATTGGCCGTTCCGCAAATGGATATGATTAAAATTATCAGATACGCCACAAGAACGGTGAGAAGTTTGGTTACTCTTTCCATTCGTTTCCCAAGATGCCAGATCATGGCGATGCTAAATGTTCCGGGCGGACAAATCCAAGATACCCTCTAACTGCTTCGAAGTCAACGAAAACCTTGATCAATGAGAATGCGATTATGGCATTCAAGCCTCTCTTCGCATTCCAACGAATCATTCTGGCTGCTCATTGGAGCAGTTTATATTCCGCTGCAGGTGAGCGGAGAGCCCTGCTGAAACATGAAATTAACAAGATAAACAAGGTCTGATATGTCTATGCTGCCTTCGCCGTTTACGTTCCCTGCAGACATAACCGGCGGCGGCGGACCTTGTGAAAACATCCAGGTTACAAGATAGACCAGATCGGATATGTCTGGTCCGGCCCCGCTGTTATTTATGTCTCCGCATACATAGCCACCTGTAATGGTGATCGACCCATCAGAGACATAAACATTGGCGGAGTCGAGATAACTATAGTAATTCCAATAAGGTACGATGGAATCATTCTCGCCTTGCGGTTCATAATACACTTCCCAGTCAAGACAAGTGTCTCCATCCCAGAGATTGCAAACGTAATAAGCGGTATCCAGCACGGAATCCCTGATAGTGCCGATCGAATAGCCGGATGGATCAGAGAAATTGAAATTGAACAACTGGTCATCGTTGATATTGATATTAACCGTTCTATCCGTTGTGGAATCCGGAATTTGATCGACATCTATGACAAGTATCAGAAGGGGAATATCATCGATTTGGGGAGCAATCCCCGGGGTGGTGGGAGCCGCCGGCAGGTTCGCAATGGCCGCAACTCTTACATCCAGAGGTTGACCGCTAACACTCCGGCTTTCGACATACTCCCAATTCTCAATCAGAGTGCCCTCAGTCACAATATCCGGTCGCAATTCAACCTTACCCGATTCACTGAGTTGGAACCAAAGGGCAAATCCGGCTACGGTGTCCTGGTAATTCTTAAAATAAACCGGAATCTCTAGTCCCGTCTCACCCGGCTGAGCGGTTGTATCGGGGACTGAAATATCAAGGATAGCTGAAACCTGGCTTTGTGAAATGCCAACAGCCAAGAGGATAAAAATGACCAGACTTGGCAATATCAACAATCTGTGTGTTTCTGATTTCTTGTTCATAGGCCAGATTATTCGACGGTCGTATTGGCCCGTCTTTCGGGTATTTTCACCACTTCTAGTAGTATTTCCAGATCGGTACGCCATAAACTAATACATCGACAGAATTAGGTCAAGCCTTCACAACGACTATCAGGCCAGTTGGATACAAAAAAACGGCCATCCCACCAGGGGATGGCCGCATAAATAGGTAAAATTACCAGGGGCAGTCAGGGGGACGTTCACCACCCTGGAACATATAGACTACAAGGTAGACCATATCACCGATATTAATATTCTCATTTCCATCACCATTAACATCGGCCTCTTCAAAGCACGGTGGCTCCGGTCCGTTACCGAACATGTAATCAACGAGATAAATCAGATCACGAACATCCGGTTGTTCAAGACCGTCATAGTTGACGTCGCCTCGGAAACCTTCGCAGCATCCGTCACAAACGTCTCCGATGCCGTCCTCGTCGGTATCGGCCTGGTCCGGATTGTAAGCCTCGGGGCAGTTATCACAGAGATCGCCCCAGGTATCCTCGTCAACATCTTCCTGACCGGGATTATATTCATCGGGACAGTTGTCGCAAACGTCACCGTAGGTGTCTTCGTCGATATCGTTCTGGTCATTATTGTAAATAGTCGGGCAGTTGTCGACATCGCCACAGACGCCGTCGCCATCCTGGTCATTGTAGTAATCGTCGGGGCAGGCATCGCAGACATCGCCGATACCGTCGCCGTCCCGATCGGCCTGGTCGTAGTTGGCGACTTCAGGGCAATTATCACAGGCATCGCCCCAGGTGTCGGAATCGGTGTCGGTTTGCAGGTTATTAGGCGTGTTCGGGCAGTTGTCACAAATATCGCCAACATCGTCTGAGTCGACATCTGCCTGTCCGGTGTTGGCGTCATTGGGACAATTATCACAGACATCGCCGACATCGTCTGAGTCTACGTCTGACTGATCAGTGTTGGCTTCGTTCGGGCAATTGTCGCAGACATCACCGTAGGTATCGTTGTCGACATCGTTTTGGTTGGTATTGGCCATATCCGGGCAGTTGTCGCAAACGTCTCCGACGTTATCGGAATCGCCGTCGGCCTGGTCGGTGTTGGCCACATCGGGGCAGTTGTCGCAAACGTCACCGTGGGTGTCGGAGTCGGCATCATCCTGCTCGGTGTTGGGATCGGTCGGGCAGTTGTCGCAGACATCGCCGACATTATCAGCGTCCACGTCGGACTGATCAGGATTGGCTTCTTCCGGGCAGTTGTCACAGGCGTCACCGTAGGTGTCGCTGTCGACATCGTTCTGGTCCGGATTATAGATGTCGGGGCAGTTGTCCTCGGGACAGGTATTGGCCGCGAAACCGGGATTGCCGAAACCGTCGTTGTCGGTATCGGTACATTCATCACAGGCATCGCCGATACCATCTCCATCGGTATCGTTCTGATCGTTGTTGACCACATCGGGGCAATTGTCGCAAACATCGCCGTAATTATCGCCGTCCGCGTTTTCCTGGCCGTTGTTGGGGACAGTAAGGCAGTTATCACAGACGTTTCCGACGTCGTCTCCATCAGTATCAGCCTGGTTGGTGTTGGAGACATCGGGGCAATTATCGCAGATATCACCGACATTGTCGTTGTCGACATCCTCCTGGCCGGTGTTGGCAATATCGGGGCAATTATCGCAAACGTCACCGACGTCATCGGAGTCGGCATCGTTTTGATTCTGGTTGGCTTCAGTGGGACAATTGTCGCAAATATCGCCGACATCATCACCGTCGGCGTCTTCCTGACCCGCATTCGGATCGAGGATACAATTGTCGCAGGCATCGCCCACGCCGTCGTTGTCAACATCCCCCTGGCCGGGATTGCTGACGTAAGGACAGTTGTCATCGGGGCAGGTATTGGCCGCGAAACCGGGATTGCCGAAACCATCATTGTCGGTGTCGGTACATTCGTCACAGACATCACCGATGCCGTCCCCGTCGGCGTCTTCCTGATACGGATTGTAGGTATCTACGCAGTTATCGACATCCCCGCAGATGCCGTCTCCGTCGATATCGTTGTCCGGATCGTTGGGGCAGGCATCACAGGCGTCACCCAAACCATCGTCGTCGGAATCGTTTTGATTAGGGTTATAGTTATTGGGACAGTTATCGCAGAGGGAGCCTCGGTCGTCACCGTCCGGATCGGCCTGATCGGGATTGTAAATGTCCGGACAGTTGTCGCATACATCACCGTAACCGTCGTTGTCGCCGTCGGCCTGATCGACGTTGCTTACGTACGGACAATTGTCGCAGGCATCGGCCCAGGTGTCGCCGTCGCTGTCGTTGGGATCATCCCAACAAGCGTCGATAGTATAACAAAGCGGGCCGTTCCAATAAGGGATCTGGTCGTAATCCTTGGAAAACATGACCCATTTCCAGAGACCGCTGGGGGGAAAGTACGATGAGTCGACACAGATGGTTTTGCCGTTGTACTCATCCGAAATCGGTCCTACATCAACCGTGTAAACGATGTCGCTGAAGGGACTGGCAAGGCCGGTGCTGAACATGATCGATCCCGCAAAACCGACCGTGTCGGCTCCCGAGCCGGTCACACGATGGTTGATCGTAAACAGCAGATCAAAAATGCTCTTGCCAATAACGCCGGTGGAATCGGCTGCTACGGTAGTCCAGGTCGCTCCTTCGGGTGAGTAGAATCTCAGCCCGTTGGTGAATCCTTTAAGATTGGTGCCGGAGTTGTTGGTGAGGCGGATGTTGAACGTAACCACATTGTCGGTAGGGAATCTCCCCGCCGCCGTCAATCCTTCGACGTTGTCCACGATGAATTCGGTATCCTCGGCAACGGCCAGTCCGGCGCAGACCAAGGCGAGGAGAGCGATCATCAACCGATACAGGAGACCTCTCATATTGGCTCCTCCTTGTGAGGGGTTAGGCGGTATGAGCCACCATGTGCTTGGTTATTCTGATGTACGGATTTCTGCGACTTGACAATTATAACTAACCACCCGCTGGAAGTTTTGTCAAGCCATATTAATGTCACTGAATGTGATGCGAAGGGCTATACGCAGGATAATCCGGTGCGGAGAGTATAAAAAACGGCCGACGCAAATAGCGCCGGCCGTTCCTCAAACTGGGTCGGAATAAGAAGCGAATTACCAGGGGCAATCCGGGAGCGGATAATCCCCCCCGTAATGGAACATATACGATACGAGGCATACCAGATCACTGATGTCAATACGCTCTTTGCCGTCAGCGTTGATATCGGCTTCCTCAAAGCATGGCGGGTCGAATCCGTTTTGGAACATGTGCTCCACGAGATAGACCAGATCACGAATATCGGGTTCGTATAGGCCGTCATAGTTGACGTCACCGCGAATCCCCTCGCAGCAACCGTCACAAGCATCGCCAAGGCCGTCTTCGTCGGTGTCGGCCTGGTCCGGATTGTAGTCTTCCGGGCAATTATCGCAAGCGTCGCCGTAGGTGTCCTCATCGGTGTCGATCTGATCCTCGTTGTAGACGAACGGACAATTATCTACTTCGTCACAGACGCCGTCGCTGTCCGTGTCGGTGCATTCGTCACAAGCATCGCCGATGCCGTCGCCGTCCGTGTCGGTCTGGTCGTTGTTGGCTACGTCGGGGCAGTTGTCACAGGCATCGCCGTAGTCATCGCCGTCGGCATTCACCTGGTCCGGGTTATATGTGTCGGGACAGTTGTCTTCGGCGCAGGTATTGGCGGCGAATCCCGGGTTTCCAAAACCATCGCCATCCGTATCGGTGCAATCGTCGCAGGCATCGCCGATACCGTCACCGTCGGTGTCGACCTGATCGTTGTTGGCTACGGCCGGACAGTTGTCGCAGGCATCGCCGTAATCGTCGCCGTCAGTGTTCTCCTGGCCGCTGTTGGCATCATTGGGACAGTTATCACAGACGTCACCGTAGTCGTCGCCGTCGCTGTCAATCTGATCGTTGTTGTCAATATCAGGGCAGTTGTCGCAGGCGTCACCGTAGTTGTCGCCATCGGCGTTCGCCTGGCCGGGGTTGGCGTCATTGGGACAGTTATCGCAGGCATCACCGTAGTCATCGGCGTCAACGTCGGACTGGTCCGGGTTGTAGACGTCCGGGCAGTTATCCTCAGCACAGGTATTGGCCGCGAAACCGGGATTCCCAAAACCGTCGCCGTCCGTATCGGTGCATTCGTCACAGGCATCACCGATACCGTCACCGTCGGTGTCGGCCTGATCGTCGTTGGCAACGTCGGGGCAATTGTCGCACACATCGCCGTAGTCATCACCGTCGACATTGGATTGATCGACATTACTTATCGCGGGACAGTTGTCGCAGGCATCGGCAATACCGTCACTGTCGCTGTCGTTCGGGTCGTCCCAACAGGCATCGATCGTATAGCAGAGGGGACCGTTCCAGGCTGGGATCGCGTCGTAATCCTTGGACAGCATAACCCATAGCCAGAGACCGCTGGGGGGGAAGTACGTGGAATCAACGCAGATGGTTTTGCCGTTGTCGGCATCATCGATCGGACCGACGTCAACGGTGTAGGCGATCTCGCTGAAGGGGCTCGCCAGTCCCGAACTGAACATAATCGACCCGGCGAAACCGACGGTGTCGGCGCCGGAGCCTGTTACACGATGGTTTATAGAGAAGATGAGATCGAAGATGTCTTTACCTATGACGCCCGTGGAATCCGCCGTAACCGTGTTCCAGGTAGCGCCGTCGGGAGAGTAGAACCGAAGTCCGTTGGTGAATCCTTTGAGGTTGGTGCCGGATTCGTTCGTCAGGCGGATATTGTATGTTACGATATTGTCCGTCGGGAATCTCCCCGCAGACGTCAATCCTTCGACATTGTCCACGATGAATTCGATATCCTCGGCAGCAGCCTGTCCGGTGCAGACCAGGGCGAGGAGGGCGATCATCAACCGATTTAGGAATCCTCTCATGCTGGCTCCTCCTTGTGAGGTATTAGGCGGTATGAGCCACCAGAGCTTGGTTTGTTCGACTATAGTCCGGGTCTTTTGCAAGTTGACAACAATAAATAACAAACGATGGGGAATTGTGTCAAGGCCAAAGAGAGACAAAAACTGGATAGCGCGCACCACGATATGGGTGGGAACGTTTCTCCACATATCTTTTGGTTGTGCGAAGCTGCCTGTGTCTCTATAATCGTAAACGATACGACTGCTTAAGATCTCGTACTGAGAGGAGATAATGGATAAGAGAACCGGCAATATCATACTGATTGGAATGATCGTTGGCGCCGTGACCGGTGCTGTTGGGGGATATTTCCTGAGCGACTGGTTTGCGGCGATCAGTTTTGTCGGTGAGTTGTTCCTTAACGCCCTGAAGATGATCGTGGTGCCGTTAATCGTTTGTTCCATGATCGTCGGAGTGGCTTCGCTCGGTGACGTTCGCAAACTGGGGCGCACTACCGGTAAGACCTTGTTGTATTATCTCGTTACGACCGGTTTCTCGGTGGTTATCGGGCTTATTCTGGTCAATGTGGTGCGTCCGGGGACGGGAGTCGAGAGCTTCGGCGCTTATGTGCCGGATCTGGTCGAGGCCAGCCGTGAAAAGAGCCTGATCGATGTCATTATGGGGCTTATCCCTGCAAACATCGTTAAAGCCGCAGCGGAAGGACAGGTTCTTCCATTAATCGTTTTCTCACTTCTATTTGGTGGTGTGCTGGTAACGATAGGAGAAAAGGGGAAACCGGTGCTGGCTTTTTTTGACGGCCTTAACGAGGCGATCATGAAGCTGGTGACGATAATCATCTATTTTGCTCCGCTCGGTGTTATGGCATTGATTGGCGGAATCGTGGCGCGCGAACGTGACTCTCTCGACCAGTTGATCACGGGATTGGGATGGTACGCCTTCACGGTAATCGCCGGACTGACCATTCACGGCGTAGTAATCCTGCCGTTGATTTTAAAGCTTTTAGGTAAACGAAATCCCTGGGAGTATTTCGTTAACATGGGTCAGGCGCTTACGACCGCGTTTACCACCGCTTCATCTTCGGCCACTTTACCGATTACGATGGAAGCGGTAGAAGAGAAAAACGGTGTCGATGGCCGTGCCGCTTCGTTTGTTCTGCCGCTCGGAGCGACGATCAATATGGACGGGACCGCTTTGTACGAAGCGGTGGCAGCTCTGTTCATCGCTCAGATATATGGGGTGGACCTTACCCTGGGAGCACAGGTAGTAATCTTCCTGACGGCAACTCTGGCCTCAATTGGGGCTGCTGGTATCCCGCATGCCGGTACGGTTACGATGGTATTCGTACTCGGGGCGGTCGGTTTACCGCTTGAAGGGATCGGACTGATCTGGGCGGTTGACTGGTTTCTTGACCGCTGTCGCACTACTATCAATGTCTGGGGCGATGCGGTTGGCGCTGCAGTGATCGGCGAAACAAAGGAAATGCGGTCGGAAGCCGGGAAGTAACTCCAGCCTTAGCGATTGTTGTAAGAAATTCCGCGCGACACCTTCTGCCGGGGAGACAAACTCCCCCGCTATGCGAAGCAGGGCTCTAACCTCGCGTAGCGGGCGGTCTTGTGTCGACTGCATTACAGACGTGTCTTGCTGGCCATTCGCGCGTGAGGCTTCTTCAATAGACACCATAGAGTGCAAAACGCCGCTCCGGATAGACCGGAACGGCGCTGTTACATTTAGACCGATGTGGATCTCTATTTGCCGCCGCCGGGCATCTGCATATCGGTTTTTTTATAGCCTTCCGGAACAGTATAGGCACCTGTCGGAGCACTCGCTTCCTCGTACTTAATCAATTTGGAATGGGTTTTCATAACGATCCCGTTGAAGTTAGTCTCCGAACTACTTTCAACCGTCACACCCTTGATCTTCTCGAGTTCAGCCATCATTCCATCGAATCCCGGGAGGATAGCCTTCATGGCATTGCTGGCGATGCTGTAGATATTGGCATCCATATTGATGTCGGTGGTAGTCCAAATTTCAGTGGGGACAACCGTTCCCATCAGTTCTACCTTTGACAGATATTTGGTGCAGTTCCAGTCGTCGATTTTCTTCGTCTCTTCAGTTGGAGTGACGGTAGCTTTGACCTGGAACATCGCTTTCATTTGTTCCATCATCGGACCGGCATCGGCGCCCATTTCACGCTCAAGCAAAGACTCAAAATCACCTACGGAAAATTCGAAATATGATTTGTCGACATGGTTCAGACCGTACATGGTCTTGGTTTCGCTGTGATAAATGAAGCTGGCGCTGTCACCCATGTTTACCCGCGCGTTGCCGTTCTCAAGCCAGTATTCCGTGGTATCGGTTTTATCCGGAATGGTCTGACCGGCAACCTGGTAAGCATCGACATGATTCTCCATCAATAAATGCTGAGCGGCGGCATTAGCGATGGAAGCCATGGCCATGAGAAGGATCAGGGCCAAGCTGAAAGTGAAGTAACGTTTTTGGGACGGTGTCACCACATCCTCCTTAATGTTGGTTTATACTAATCAGTGGTTTCAAACCTAAATGCGCCGAGTATTACCTGATACATATACCCCTGCGCCGAACGCCGTTAAACTATCAATTACTCTTATGGCTAACAAGGAAATAATCAGGGCTGTCGACAAAGAAATATGGAGGTCTGTCTATGGTATTGACTAATCACAAGAATTCATTATCTTTCTTTAACTTAGAGGTGTGCTGTAGACGGATTCGCTTTACTTCGTTACTTACCCGGCGGCGCCGTCCGCGGATAGAATGGAAATATGGGTCAAAAGGAGTCTTACCGATGAAGAGCCTGCTCGTTGCGGTATGTCTTGCCGCTATGCTGTTTAGCACTACCGGTGCAGCCAACTCGGAGGAGACGGTTTTCGGACCGAACCTTCTCCGAAACGATCCAACAATTTCAATTTACCGGGAATCCGGGTCCGGTGTTGCAACCTTCGTGAGTGGCCATCTGTCTTCGAATAAGTCCACGGGCAACGAGGTTGAAGCCGCTCTCGAATTTCTTGAGGCTAACCAGGGGGCTTTCAGGATCGAATCACCGCGTGAAAATTTACTCGTCAAGCGGGTGGATAAGGACGATCTTGGGATGGTCCATGTTCGTTTCGATCAATACTATCAGGGGATCAGGATTCTGGAAGGGGAGTTGCTCGCTCATTTCAGCGCCGACGGTCTCCTGCAAACGGTCAACGGTAATGTTGAGACGGAACTGGATCTTTCGATAACTCCGGATATCGATGCCGCGACCGCCGTTGCCGTTGCCGAGCGTGAACTGATGGATCATTTCGGTAAAGGCGAGCCGAATAAGCCGGAACTGGTCGTATTCCGCTGGCAGGATGAAATTTATCTCTGTTGGCGGATGTTCTTATGGTCCTCAACTCCGATGGGCCGCTGGGAGTATCTGGTCGATGCCCATACCGGTGATATTCGCTTCCTGGCCAATCGTATCATGGATGCCAACGATATCGGAACCGGTGTCGGAGTAATGGGCGATCCCCGTTATCACATTGACACCGACTACAACGGTTCTGTCTATGAAATGAACGACTACACCCGCCGTCTGAACAACAATCCTCATGGACACGACGGCGAGATGCCCGCCGGGGCTTATATCCGCACCTATCTGGCGACTTCCTCGTTGCCGGGATCGGTAGCAACCGACGCCGATAACTACTGGAGCGGCACGACCTATGCCCCCGCTGTTGACGGTCAGGTGTACACCGGTCTGGTTTATGATTATCTGTTGCATCATCTCGGTCGGAACGGTTTCGACGACGCCGGCAGTTCCATGCGGACTTCGGTCAACTACTCTGCCGAGGGCGACAACAACGCCTATTGGAACGGTGATCAGATTGTGATCTGGAGTTATTCCGGAAGTTACCGTTCACTGGCCGGATGTCCCGACGTGATTGCCCATGAATGGGGGCACGCGGTAACCGAGAACTGCTCTGACCTGGCCTATCAGCTTGAATCCGGAGCACTAAACGAGGCGTTTTCGGATATGATCGGCACCGCTTTCGAGTTCGCCCACGATACGCTGGATACTCCTGATTGGTTGATAGGGGAAAACGGGACTCTCGACGGCAGCGGCTTCCGCGACATGTCCGCGCCGCATAATGCGGGTGATCCGGACTACTACGGCACCAGCGATCCTTATTGGATCGATGTCGAGAATTGTTCCCCCTCTTATTTTAACGACTACTGCGGTGTTCATACCAACTGCGGTGTCGGCAACAAGTGGTTCTATCTCTATTCCGACGGCGGGAGTCATCACAGTGTGACCGTGACCGGTATTGGAGTGCAGAACGCCATCCAGGTGGCATACCGCGCCAACCGCTACTACTGGACTTCGAGTACGGACTACCATGAAGGCGCTTTAGGCACTCTGCAGGCCGCGGCGGATTTGGATGCTACCGGCACCTGGCAAGCCCAGGCGGCTTTGGCCTGGAATGCGGTGGGCGTCGAAACACCCATGCCGGGTCTCCAGTTCACCTGGTCCGAAGGCGTTCCGGAAACCGTGTCTCCCGGTGAGGATACCGATTTCTATGTCACCATTGCCGGTGAATACGGCGGGCAACTGGTTGTTGCCAGTCCGACGTTGTTCTACAGCGTTGACGGCGGCGCCTACAGTTCCACGTCTATGATGGAAATGCTCAACGGTAATTATCTGGGAACACTGCCGTCGGTCGATTGCGGCAGCTCGATCGATTTCTACATTCGCGCCCGCGAACAGGACAACGGTTATTACTACGATCCGGATCCCTCAACTCCATACCATGCCGTCCCGGTTACTTCCATGACTGTTCTGTTTGAGGATGATTTCGAGACTAATAAAGGCTGGACGGTCTCGGGTTCGGTTGACGACGGTGCCTGGAATCGCGGTGTTCCGGTAGGAGGCGGTGATCGCGGTGATCCTCCGACCGACTACGACGGCTCCGGTTCCTGTTATTTGACCGATAATGTCGACGATAACTCCGATGTCGACAACGGCACGACTATCCTGACTTCGCCGGTCATTGATTGTTCCTTGGGTGACGCTCAGGTCAGTTATGCCCGTTGGTTTAGTAACGATTACGGCTCTTCGCCGAACGAAGACACCATGCATGTGTTCGTTTCCAACGACAACGGTTCAAACTGGATTCTGGTTGAAAACGTGGGACCGGTCGATGAAGCCAGTGGCGGGTGGTACACCCACAGTTTCCTGCTCTCGGATTTCGTAACACCTACTTCACAGGTGAAGGTACGTTTCACTGCCGAAGACCTGGGTGACGGCTCGGTGGTGGAAGCGGGTGTGGATGCTTTCAGTGTCGTCCACATGGAATGCGTCAGCGGGAATGCTCCTCAGATTCAAACGACGACACTACCGGAATGGACCCAGGGGGTAGCGTATTCTCAGCAGTTGACGGCTATCGGCGGCACCGGCAATCTGACCTGGACCGATCTGAACGGCGACCTTGTCGGTACCGGTCTGTCTTTAACCGGTACAGGTCTGGTAACCGGCACTCCGACCGTGTCTGGAGATATTACCTTTACGGCGGAAGTAACCGACGAAACTCCAGCCAGTGACACTCAGGTGTTGACGATAACCGTCAATCCGGTTATTTCGGTCACAACCACGACGCTTCCAGACTGGACGGCCGGAATAGCGTTTTCGCAGCAGCTTGCTGCCGTCGGTGGTACCGGAACGCTAAGCTGGCTGGATGAACTCGGCGATCTGTCCGGTACGGGATTATCTCTGAGCAGCAGCGGTCTATTGTCCGGAACCCCAACCACAAGCGGCACGATTGATTTTACCGCTCGCGTTAACGACGCAATAGGCGGAACACAATTACAGGAATTGTCGCTTCTCGTGAACGATGCCGTCGCGGTGTTGACCACTAGCTTGCCCGACGGAGTCGAGGGAGACGCTTACTCGCAACAGTTGAATGCCGACGGCGGCACCGGGACAATCGCCTGGACCGACGCCGGCGGTGATTTGGCCGGAACCGGTCTGACGTTATCGACTGCCGGTCTGGTCACCGGAACAGTAGCCTCGGCGACAACGATAACCTTCACGGCTCAGGCTGAAGATGCCCTCGGGAGTTACGACACCCGGACGCTTTCCATCCTGTTCACGCAGGCCTGGATCTGCGGTGATGCCGATGGGAACGGAAGTGCAACTCCGGATATTCAGGATCTGGTCTACCTGGTTGCATACATGTTCAACGATGGGCCCCCGCCTCCGGTAATGGCGACTGTTGATGTTGACGGCTCAGGCTCCGGCCCCGACATCTCCGATTTGATCTACCTGGTGAGTTACATGTTCCAGGGCGGACCGGAGCTACAATGCCCGTAGAAGGCTGATTATTCCGAAGTGAAAAGTATTCGGAATCACGATCAGACAGTTTTGATTTTCTGTCCGACGGGCGACCTATCAAGTCGCCCGTTGGCGTATGGAGCGAAAAGCTGAATTACAATACCGGTACAACAGCCTCGCGATATCCCGCGTCTTTAGAGAAATTCGGTTCAAGGATAGACGCAGGCCTTCAGGAGGAAGTCACATGAGAGCGATTATTATTGTTCCGGCGATTCTTCTGACCGCAATGTTTACGACCGTTACCGGTCAGGTTCCAATTGAAACTGTCCCATTTTGGCAATCGACGGAGGTTGATGCCTATTCAACCGGTATGATCTGGGAAGACGCCAACGGCGACGGTTATATCGACTTGTTCGTATCCAACGGCAACGACATGAACCGCGCCGCCAATACCATCTACCTTTCTCATTACGGTGAATTGGCCACCAGCGGGAGCTGGTATTCATCGGACGCCGAATACTCCGGACATTGTGCGGTGGGAGATCTCGATGGCAACGGTTTCCCCGAGTTTTTCGTTTCCAACTACATCGGCCAGAGCGGATTCGGCGAACCCAGTCTCGTCGTCGGATATTATAACTTCACCGGCTTACCGCAAAACAGCACCGCCTGGCACAGTGCCGATTCCTTTTTTACGTTCTCATGTGCGTTGGGAGATGTCGATAACGACGGCGACCTTGATCTGGCCGTAGCCACCGGGGAAGGGTATTACGGCTATTACAGTCCGGAATACCTTTTTCTGAACGAGAACGGGATTCTTTCCGATACCGCCTGCTGGCAGAGTAACCTTTCCACGGCGGCGCTGGATGTCTGCTGGGGGGACTACGACAACGACGGCGATCTCGATCTAGCCGTCTGCGACGAATCTCACGGAGCGTTCATCTTTAACAATAACAACGGAAGCCTTGAAAGTAATCCCGGCTGGCAGTGCTCCAATCCCGGTTCTTCCAACACCGTCATTTTCGGCTATGTCAACGATGATCGCTGGCTGGATCTCGTGGTGGCTTTTAACAGCCAGCTCGGGGGGCACGGTAAATTCTGTGCTTATCTCAACGACGGCGCCGGTTCGCTTCATACCAGCCCGGATTGGGAGTCGGCCGACGGCGGTTATGGCTCCGCTCTGAGTCTTTACGATTACGACAACGACGGCGACAACGATCTTGCCGCCGGGCGCTGGTATGATCGAATACGCATTTATGAGAATATCGGCGGGACCTTTGTCGTTTCTCCGACCTGGCAAGCGTCCCCGTCGACTGTGGCCGAAGAACTCTCCTGGATCGATATTGACGGCGACGGCCTGGAATTGTTCGTTGATACCTTCGCGGTTGACGGGAGTCGGCGGCTGTTCTATCTGAAGCGTCAACCGATTCAGATCATTGATTCAATCATAGTCGACGGCGCTCGGATCGGTCTTACCGACTATTGCCATGACCTGCGCGACGGCTGGATATCGCTGGCCGCGGCGCCTGTATCGGAACTGCTGGTTTATTATCAATACTCGTTCAAGAATGATCTGACCGTGGTCCATTGGGATACCTGCAACATGGCCTTTGCCAACACCAATGATCCGCTGCTTGATTTCTATGTCGATGTAGAAATGGGCTGGGCTCCGTTCACCGTCAATTTCAGCGACAGCAGCGCGGGCAGCTCGAACCAGGTATGGGATTTCGGTGATGGACAAACCGGGGCAGGGATGGAAGTCTCGCATATGTACGAATCGGGTGGAGCGATGGATGTTTCGCTTGAGGCCGATCTGGCTGACGGTTATCATCATCGTCGTTGCCGCAACATGGTCGTCGTGTTGGCCGACACGATCTATTTCGAGGATATCCACGCCGGACAAGCCGGGAGTGTCGTCGTCCCGGTGTATCTCAAGAACAGCAATCCGCTCAGCCGGTTGGTTCTGCCGATTTCGTATGCGGGGGATGTAACATTGAGTTATGCCGGTTTTGACACAATCGGATGCCGGACGAATTACTTCAATGAAGTAACCGTGACCGGTGTCGCCGACATGGTGCAAAAAGTCTCATTTCGCCTCACCGTGTCCGGTACCGGGAACTATCAACCGCCGCTGTCGCCCGGAGACGGCCCCATTATCAATCTGCATTTCAACCGTCAGTCGGGATTCGGAGCAGCAGTCCTGGACAGCACTTCATTCAGCGGTCGAAGTCTCGATTTCGATGCCGACTACGCCTCGTTTGTACCGGCGGTGCGATCGGGAACGGTTACTTTCGGGATTGCCTGCGGTGATATCAACGGCTCCGGGACCGTGGCCGATATCTCCGACCTGGTTTATCTGGTTGACTATATGTTCAACTCCGGATTACCTCCGGCTTCACTGGCGGCCACCGATGTTAACGGCTCCGGTTCCGGTCCGGATATCGCCGACCTGGTTTACATGGTGGACTACATGTTCAATTCCGGCCCGGATCTTGACTGCGGCTTCTAAACCGGTCGGGAATTGCTAAAGTCGGTTTTGTCTTTTCAAGCACCCGAAGCATGACGTTGCGCGAGAATGGTCGGAAGATATCGACGGACGGAGTCCTCTGCCGGAAGGTCCCACCAGCAGTCGTCGGCATTGCCGCGTCGGACCTCGCCGACCAGGTCAGGATCGATGCACTGGTGGCAGCGGAATAAAACATCATCATCCTCGACCATTACTATTTCCCATTTTCCGGTGCTGTTGGACATGACCCAGCGCGGAGTTTTAACGACGCCCGTACAACGAGATTGAGCTCCCGCAAACACCTCATGGCCGTCGCGAAAAGACATCATGAATCGCTCATTGCCGATGGCCGGACGACATTGGAAAACATAATAAGGCTGGAGACGAGCGCCGGTGCCGGCGTACCATAATTCAGCCAACGTTTCGGCATCATCATTGATTCCGGCCAGCAGCGGAGTTTGAATCAGAAAACCGTAACGGTTGAACTCATCGACAACCTTGCGTAAACCGGGGCGGATCTCTTCTGGGCGGACGATATGCAGAACCAGAAAAATCCGCTTGGTGAGTCCCGTGGGAATACGGGCGGCATATTGATCAGGATCGTGGACTAAGGCGCGGGTACCGATTCGGATCGAGTGAATATGGTCTAGCGCTTCCAATCCCCGGATTAGTTCCTGAAGGTAGTCTCGATCGGCTAAAAGGGCATCTCCGCCGCTTAACAGGACGGAGTGAATTTCCCGGTGCCGTTTGAAATAATCGAGGGCCGGACCGATCTGGGCTATGCGGTCGGAAGGAAGGCTCTGCCCTTTGAACAGGCGCTTCCTGAAACACCAGTCGCATACGGTATGGCAGTTTCGGGAGACATAAACCAGGGCCGTCTCACGGTATTTGTGCTGCACGCCGGGAGTTACGAAATTTCTCTTTTCGCCGGAGGGGTCGTGTTGATAGATGCTGTTATTCATGATGTCCTCGCTTAATCCTATAGCCTTGACAAGTCGAGTTGAAATACGGCAGAGCAACTACGAGGGGACCTGAAACAGCTCTCCGGGTGATATGGATTGCTGGAAGATCGAAGAGCGGGCAGTTCCGGCAAGCGCCTGTTGTCTTGCCGTAGCCAAAGCCATCCCATAAGGATGGCTACAGGGTTATTCCTGTCTGTCAAGCCTGGTTCATATAATAAACGAGCGAGACGAGTCCTTTGTTTGCCGTACATATCATGCGATGCTTTATGGGGTATGTGTATCGGTATGTTGTACAATAGGTTGGTAGCGAATCGTGGTGGGTGGCGTTATGCTCGCAGGAGATAGTATAAACAAATCAAACTATTATAATGAAACGCAACTCCTTGTATCTCCAGTCACATTGTATCTTCGAGGGAGTGTTGAAAAAACGTTGGCGGTAGGAGACAAGTCCAGTCTACCCCTGTCCTCGTGTAGATGATGACTTTCTGTTGTCTGTGTTACGGTTTTGTTATCTCGAATGGCGGGGCAGATGTTATTCAAACAGACTCATTGAGCCGGCAAGTTTATGGTTCGTTTACTCCGAAGTTTGTTGCTAATCCACTGTTATTCGGTAAATTGCGGCCTTTGAAGGAGTGCCGTTGAGTCAACCGGTCGATAAAATCCGCACTGACTACACCGAAGGCTCGGTGATCGGGTCCATTCTGAAAATGGGCTTGCCGTCCATGTTTGGTTTTCTGAGCCAGAATATATACTCCCTGGCCGATACTTACTGGGTCGCCCAATTGGAACAGGGTGAGTCCGGAGTGGCAGCCATCACCTTCTTTGCAACGATTCAATGGCTGTTTTTCTCTTTCAACCATCTCATTGGACCCGGATCGGTGGCTGTTATTTCCCGTCGATACGGCGAAAAAGAATTCGATCAGACCGAGAAAGCGATCAAAGAGACGCTGATTCTTAAGCTGTTTTTCGGATTCGGTTTTGGTCTCCTGGGTTATTTCCTGACAAAACAAATGCTATGGGTGATGGGCGCGCGCGATCTGGCACTCGAACAAGGGGTTGTGTACGGGCAGATCATGTTCATTGGGATGGGGATCATGTTCGGGACCTACTCGATCTACACCGCTTTGCGCGGTATCGCCAATCCCAACAAGGCCATGATATTGATGCTGGCCTCGAATGCGCTGAACATTATCCTCGACCCGTTCTTTATTTTCGGGTATTGCGGTCTCCCGGCTATGGGCATTGCCGGAGCGGCGTTGGCGTCGGTGATCAGCTTTACTCTGACCTTCGGGGTCGGGATCGGCATTCTGTTCAGTGATTCGGTCAACGTACGCCTCCATCTAAAAAGTAAGATTCCGCTCGAAATCATCACTATGTGGAAAATCGTCCGCATCGGACTCCCTGCCTGGCTGGGACAGCTTTCGTTTTCTTCGGCCCGGCTGGTGATCACGCCGATGATTGCGACCTTCGGAACCAGTGTCGTGGCGGCCTATGGGGTAGGCAACCAGGTTACTCATTTTGGGATATCGATCCTGGTAGGGATCGGACTCGGGCTTGGGTCTTTGATCGGTCATAACATAGGCAGTAAAAAAATGGAGCGGGCTCGTCACACCGGAGACCAGGCTATTATGCTGGGCACCAGTGTCATGACCGTGTTCGCCGTAGTCTCGTTGTTGTTCCCCCGGCAGATCATGGGGTTGTTCTTTAACTCGACGGATACTATCGAATACGGTGTTTCCATGCTGCGGATTTTTGCCGTCGGTTTCCCGTTTATCGGAGCGTTTTTCATGGTTGAGGAGATCCATGTTGGAGTCGGGCTCAACATTCCGGGAATGGTCCTGAATATCGTCCATGCCTGGTTTCTGGAAGTTCTTCCGATTTTCATCCTGACTCAGGTGCTGGGCTATTCTCAGAATGCTATCTGGTGGTCGGTGACGCTGGCCATGATGTGTGCATCAACCGCTTTCTTCATCTACTATCGTCGTGGGGCCTGGCTTTCGGCCAAACTCTGAAGTTTTTGTTTTAGTTGGCAACCGGTAATCCCCGGCTTAGTTTGCTTCGCATAAGATTAAACATCAAGCAGGATTAGATTTTACCTATGGAGCTGTCCGGCAAGCGTTTCTTGGTAATTGGCGGAGCCGGTTTTATCGGGTCGCATATCGTCGATCAACTCACCCAAACCGATGCCCGCGAGATCATTGTTTACGACAACTTCTGCCGGGGAGCTCGATCCAATCTGGCCGAGGCCCTAAAGGACCCGCGTGTTTCGGTGTTTGATATCGGCGGCGATGTTCTTCAGACCGATATTCTATCCCGGGCCATGGAGGGAATCGACGGCGTGTTTCATCTGGCGGCTCTCTGGCTTTTGCAATGCTATGACTATCCCCGAGCGGCGTTTGATGTCAATATCCGAGGGACGTTCAACGTAGCGGAAGCAGCCATCGCCGCCGGCGTAAAACGCGTAGTGTATTCTTCCAGCGCCTCGGTTTACGGCAACGCACTGGAGATTCCGATGACCGAGAATCATGTGTACAACAACGAAACTTTCTACGGTGCGACCAAAATCTGCGGCGAGCACATCTTCAAAAGCCTTGGTTGTCGATACGGACTGAACTGGGTAGGTCTTCGTTACATGAACGTATACGGTTCCCGTCAGGACTATAAGGGGACTTATACCGCGGTCATTCACAAGGTGCTCGATCGCATTGAGGCCGGCCAACCGCCGCTGGTGTACGGTGATGGCTCCCAGCAATACGATTTCATCGATGTGCGCGATACCGCCCGAGCCAACCTCCTGGCAATGCAGGCCGATGTCAACGGTGAATGCTACAATGTCGGCCGAGGCATCGGAACGACTATCAAAGAACTGGCGGAGTTGATTCTGCAATTGACGGACTGTCATCAGAAGATCCAATACGAACCGGCCGGGCGGACTTTCGTTACGAATCGAATCGGTTGTCCGAAAAAGGCCGATCGTGATCTGGGCTTTCGCTGGCAGATCGAGCTCGAGGACGGTCTCCGGGACCTGATTGACTGGCGGCAACAAGACCGGGTGCGAACAACCGCGGCTGAACACTGAGGATAAAGCCATGCTGTACGAATTCCCGACATACGAACCGTGGAGCGGTAAACACCTGTCGGTCCAGGTATTGTTCTCAACGGCCGGTCTGGCGCAGTCGGTGGTAATCGAGTCCGAGAAGCAATCGCTGCTGGTAGACGTTGGCGACGGGTGTCTCCGTGACCTGTTGATCCACGGTATCCATCCGGTCGATTTGTCCGGGGTCGTTATCACTCACGGGCATTTCGATCATGTCGGCGGTCTGCACAGCCTGCTGAGTTTCCTCCGGATGATCATGCGTGTCGAATGTCTGCCGGTGATATATCCCGAAGGCGCCGTCGAGGTAATAACCATGCTTGATTCTTTCGAGCGATGTTATGCCGGAACGGTTCCGTTCCTGATCGAACGACGGCCGCTCAAGCACGGGCAGTCGTCAACGATAGGTAATTTTAACATCTCGGCGTTGGAGATGATCCATTGCGGCAGCCTTGCCGAAGGAACGGTATTGGACCCGATTCCCGCTCTCGGTTATCGAATCGAGGCGGGCGGGGAGACGGTGGCCGTGACCGGCGACACCGGGCTATGCGACAATCTCCGCGATTTGGTGCGTGGGGTTGACCTGGCCGTGATCGAGGCAACTTTCTCGGAAGAACACGAAATCGCAGCCGACATGCTCAAACGGGTTCATTTATCGGTACGCATAGCGGAAGAACTCGCGGCGACGGCCAAAGCCAGTCGGCTGGTGCATCGCATTGCCCGAAGAAAGTCTGGTCTGGCGTGAAAATAGAAGCGGTTGTCTTCGATCTTGACGACACCCTCATCGAAGACGAACGAGTAGCTTTAGCTACCATCCAGGAAGCCTGTGGTCTGGCGACCGAGAAGTATGGAATCGATGCCGAGACGCTTCGTCACACGGTTCGCTGGACTGCCCGGGAGATCTGGTATGACGGCCCGGCGGCTGATTATGTCCGGTGTATCGGCAGCAGCTCCTGGGAAGGCCTCTGGATGGAAATCCGCACCCAACAACCCGAGACGCGTGCTCTGGCCGACTGGTTGCCGGAGTATCGCCGTCGCGCCTGGAATGAGGCACTATCCAAGCATGAAATCGTGGATGAGGCGCTGGCCGAGACGATGTCCGCAAGGTACATGGCCGTCAAACGAAAAAATCCGTTTCTGTTCGAGGACACCATACCGACCCTCGAACGACTACGGGATAATTATCGCCTCGCCATACTCACTAACGGGCTGATCGATCTGCAACAGGACAAGGTCGATATCGCGGGACTCCGTGATTATTTCGAAATAATCATGGTGTCGGGGGAGATCGGCATTGGCAAACCGGATCGACGCATTTTCGAGTCGGTGCATGAAAAACTCGGTCTGCGGATAGATCAGACGGTGATGGTCGGCAACAGCCTCAAATCCGATATTGCCGGAGCGCGTAGCATTGGAATGAAATCAATCTGGCTCAATCGGAAGGGGGAAAGCCCCGATTTCGATCTTCTGCCCGAGTTGGAGATACCGAATCTCACGCAGCTTTTCACGATCCTGACAGCGCCGCGCCGACCCTGGTAGGACGGAATAGTCCCGCAATCGCCTTATAATTTTCAGAATAACGTCGTTGGCTGTAACGCTTCTTCGTAAACCGGGATGAATTCTTTCCCCTGGGGAAATCAAGTCCCTGTAACACTTATGTTGCCGTTGCTGGACGACAGATTGATAGATCCCTGACCTCCGCCGAACCTCCCGCTAACGGCATGTTCGGAAACATCGGCGTCGTCGAGAGTCAGGTCGTACAGATTAATTGTACCGTTAAGGGCATTGGCTGAAAACATAGCCGAGGTAGTTGTCGGGATCAACAGGTCAATTGAGCCGTTGACGTCATTCAATTGTACCGAACCACCGGTCGGCAGGTCACATTCGACCGTCAAGTCTCCCTGGACAACAGCAACATGAAGGCTTCCATAGTGGTCCGCGATATTGACGTACCCGGTCACATTGGCTATATCGAGAGTGGCATGCATCGATTCGATATTAACCGTCCCGGTTGTCTGAGCCAGATCAAGAAGCATGTCGGCCGGCATCCTGATAACATAATCGACACTGTATTCGCGTTGACTGCCGGATTGCGGCTGATCGCTTTCTACGGTGTAATGCGTCGTCTCGTTCTTGGTAATGATCTGAATTTCACTGAGGTTGTCTTCGGCATCGGCCTGACTGACAGAGGAACTGACATGTCGCGTTCCGACAACATATATCGTGTCGAGATTCTGCACTCCGGTCACCTCGACCGAACCTGAGATATTGATTAAAGCGAGCATGACCTGGTCGGTTACCGGAAAGGTGAACTTGAAGGTCGAACTCGCATTATAGTCGTAATCGGAGCCGGTAGAGGAAGAGTCATTACCGCAACCCGACAAAATGAGGAGGAACAAAGAGACGATTAAGAACGATTTGAAAGGCATAGATAATTCCGTGCAACAGAAGATTGTTATTGATACTTATGTTTCCTCCCAAAAAACAGCGGCTTGAGTAAAAGTGCAAGAGACGATTTGTAGCCGGGATTCCGTCTCTACCCAGGCATAAGCATCTATTCCCGGGCTGCATATTTCTTCAGCCAGGCGATTCGGTCAGCCGGACCTTGTAGTATTTTATCCCAGTTTTCGATCCCTTTTTCAAAAGCACCCTCAATGCGGATAACGGCTACATCGGTAATGTTGTGAAAATCGTGTTTAGCGCCATAGGTCTCTTTGAAGAAGATCGGGTAGTTGTATTTCGCCGACAGCTCCAGCCGTTGTGAGGAAGTTGTGTTGTTCACTACCGTTCCGGACAGCGCCGCCTGGAAAGTGAATATCCACTTACGCTGATCCTGTTCGCAGGCGCTCAACACCGTGGAGTCGACACCGACCTTAAGAAAGTCTTTTTCCCATTGTGCCAAAAGGCCGTGCTCCGGTCGCACGATCATACAGCCGGCGTTAATGTAGGGGAGGATCTTTTCGTCGTCGGCAGGGGTGATAACCGGAAAGAGTTTCGAGCGGTCAACCTCCAACAAATCATACACGCGGTTCCAGAAAGGATCGGGGCCATCCTCGAAAAGCGGGCAGATGTTGCGATGCATGACCGGGCGATAACCATAAGTCTTGTCTTTTGGAAGGTTGAACTCGGTCGGTTCTTGCAGGATAACGGCATCGTTGCCAAGAAACGCTAAAAGTTCAGCCTGGTTTCGAGCTGCCTGCTCGGCGGCCGACGATGCAAACACGAGGGGAGAGAAAAAAGATTGGGCGACTTCAGGGATGGAGTATTCTTTAATCGTCACCTCCAGATCGGATAGACGCTGCCATATTTCTGTCTGTTTCGAGGTAGTCCCGGCAGGCACATAGAGCCAGAAGGGGGCATGGCTGAAATGTCCGCCGAACTCCCGGAGACTGGCGGCAAGCACTCCGGCGTTTTCGAGAGTTTCGGGTGACCAGACGGCGGTGGCAAAAACAATTGGTTCAGATTGGTTAGATGTCATGGTTGATTCCTGACCGGTGGTAAACAGATTCAGCCACAGCAGGATTGTGGCACAGAGGATTCTCATGGTTCCGGTCTCTCCTGAATTAGGGTTGTTGTCGCTTGGTCTCTAGTCTCCAATATATACGAGTCAACCGAACCATTGTTTATTATACCATGCGATCAAGTTTGTTTTACTGCTAGTGGGTCGAACAATATGTCCGGCCGGGGACCTCTTTGATTATTGACAGTAGGTCAGATAGCGGTATATTAAAATGTCAATAGTCATCAGATTTCTTCCGAGGAAATATCATTATGTCCAAGTATGTGATTCTTATGTTAGGGCTGTTTTGTATCACGGCGAACGCTGCGGTAATCAACGTCCCGGCTGACCAGCCTACGATCCAGGACGGCATCAATGCCGCAAGCGAGGGCGACACTGTTCTGGTTGCTCCGGGGACTTATACCGGCGACGGCAACCGGCGCATTGATCCGGATTCGCTTAATATCGTGATCATATCCTCGGACGGCCCCGCAACGACGATAATCGACTGCCAGGGCTCCGAATCTGATCTTCAATTTGCCTTCAACATTCACGGCGGACAGGATTCCACCTTCGTTATCGAGGGCTTTACCATCACGGGCAGTTCTCATTCTTCATGGGACTCAGCCGCGGTTTCGGTACAAAAAGCTTCACTGACAATTCGCAATTGTGATTTGCTCAACAACGAGGGCCTGGCGATTTACATGTACGGCAGTTATCCGATTTGGCGCACCTTGCAAATAGAGAACTGCCGGATAAACCATAACAACGGAGATGCCGCGATATTCGGTGACTACGCGATAATAAGAATCTTCGATTCGGAATTCGGTCATAACGCTCATTCCGGCTTTCAGGCCTGGCAGATAATCGAGTTCGAAGTCGAAGGCTCGGTGTTCCATCACAATCCCGGAACCGGTCTGGGATTTTCGCAATGGAGTCCCAATTGCCGACTCGCCAATTGTACCTTTGCCTATAACGGTACCGGTTTGTCAATGGAATGGGATTATCCCAAAGGCGACACGCCGGAGTTTACCGCGACCTTCGATTCCTCGGGGATGACCGGCTGTATTGCCTCGCTCAACGATTACTACGGTGTGTATATGGCCTCACCTTACGACTATTACATGACCTGCAACGATGTTTTCGGTAACGGCCTTGAGGATTGGCTCAGTACGAGTGAGTATTACGATGGTGATCCTTACGGTAATTTTGCTCTCGATCCGCAGTTTTGCGATGCCGCCAATGATTTCTTCGGTATCTCATCCGGTTCACCCTGCACCCCGACCAACAATTCCTGCGGCGTATTGATCGGTTCCGAAGCGGTCGGTTGCGCCTGTTGCGCAATACGGGGTGATGTCAACCATTCCGGGGCTGAAACGGATATCTCGGATCTGGTCTATCTCGTGGCGTATATGTTCATGCAGGGGCCGGCCCCGTTCTGCCCGGACGAGGGAGATATCGACGGTGATGGTGATATTGATATCACCGATCTGGTTTCTCTGGTCAACTACATGTTCCACGGCGGCGAAGCCCCCGTGCCGTGCGAATGATCGGACGCTTCAGATTATTTTTGAGAAATCGTCGTAGTCGATAACCGGCCAGGTCTCCGTCTGAAGAATGCCTCGGCTGTTGATTTGATTCGCGACTCGAAAAGCACTGTTTTGATCGTCGGCCTCAAATATCGCGATATAGTCATAGCGGCCGAGAGTCGCGAACAGATTGTTTACCGTCACACTATGCTCCGCGAAGATATCCAGCGATTCGTTGATTTGAGCTGATAAATTAGGATGTTCCTTGCGAGCGTTCGGATTGATTTTAAGTGCCATGATAAACGAGGGCATGGTTTTGTCCTCCTGTTTGTGATTGATCCTGCTTTAACATAGCAATGGCGGATCGATTATACAATCCTTTTTCGTCCGCAATCCTCGATGAATAATTGAACTTGCCGTCGAAGTATTGCGTCATGTATTTAGGACTTGGGGAAAGATGATTAATAGCATGTGGGGGAAGAATGCCGAAGACATTGATCTGTTTAGCCTTTCTTGTAATTCTGGGGGAACCGATATTCGGGACGGCACAGAATGCGGACCGAATCATTGTCGAGGGATCGGAGTACAGCCTGTTCAACGAACCTCTGGAATGGTATTTCGCGAAGTATTGTAAGCGACCTCAAGTCCTGACAGGTGGAATACGGAGTACGGATTGCTGGCGCGGATATGTCGCAACATGGGAATTGCAGCATGACTCGCTGTTTCTTATTAAAGTATCGAAAGAATATCCAATAGCGACGGGGGCGCATCAAACCGAATGGTGTGAACTGCCCTTAAACGAGCTGATTCCCGGAGCAGATTACCCGTTATTTGCATCCTGGTTTTCGGGGATTCTTTGTCTGCCGCAGGGCAAACTCCTTAATTATGTCCATCTCGGTTATGCGAGTCGTTATGAAAAGAATATGGTGTTTGCACTCGACAGCGGGTGTGTGACAGCCCGGGGAGTAGTCGAGAATAAGTATGCCGACAAATTCCAGTCCGATGCCGACCGGAAATGGGTTGCACTGGGGGAACCACCCAAAGATCCCGGTAAATGGTTCGATGCGCGTCTGTTCGGCTGCAAGGAGATATCGTTACTTCTGGAAAAAGGGGATACGGTGGTTACGCGCGGCATTATCAATGGACTTGCCGATATGCCGACTCTCTGGATTCCCTCGACCGATACTACCGAAGGAGCCACGTGTATGCTCTCCGGCATGACAAAATCAAAACTACGGCAGATGGACGGTCAACATGTGGAAATTAAGGCTGTTCTGACGGAGTTGACGGAAATGCCGACTCTCGATTTATTCTACATCCGTCCGCTGCGATACGGAGAAACGATCCATTCTCCGGAATTACCGGGGCTGATGGACCACTGTCCCGAACTTATCGGGCACAACTGGCTGTATTAGATAAGTTCCCTGACCAGAGCGGAAGATGAGTCCTTTTATTCTTGTTGTTTTTCTTCGTACAGATAGTGATGGAAAGAGATATTAAGCCGATGCAGGAATAAAACCCCCATTATGAGGCTCAGCTATGTTCGATAAGCTCAAGGAAATGTTCAGTTACGAGAATCTCTTTGACCAGGCCTACGAGACGACCATAACCATGCTCGAATTCGACCATAAGATGTTCCTCGATTCGGTCCAGGCGCTGCGGGAGTCGGACACCTCCGAGTTGCCTTATGATTTCAAAGAAGCGGATCGTAAGATCAACAAGTTCGAGCGGGAAGTCCGTCGCAATATCCTGACGCATATCGCTATCAGTCGACCGCAGGATATGGTGCCGGGGTTGGTGCTGGTGACGATCGTAATCGACGTTGAGCGTATCGGGGATTTCTGCAAGAACATTTCGGAGATCGCAACCGCTCGTAAGGAACGTCTGGGCGCCGGGGAATATGAAGAGCGTTTGTTCGAAATCGAGCGGTCAATCAAAGAACACTTCCCGGCGGTGATTGAATTACTCAAAACCAATGACCGCGACAAAGCCTCGGTGTTCGTGGCGAAAGAACCGATTATCGCCAAGAAAGCTGAGTCGATTTTAATCGATATGATTTCCGCCGCTCGCACCGAATGCTGCAGTCCCGATCTTGTTCGGTTGACTCTCTACGTACGATATCTGAAGCGGATCAACGCCCATTTGACCAACATCGCCTCATCGGTCGTCAATCCGTTCCCAAGAATCGGTTTCCGTCAGAAACAAACCACCGACTAGGAAAACTCCTCAACCGGCGAATCGGAGAGGAGAGGAGTCTTCCGATGTTCATCCATAAGATGTACGTTTGCCGGTCATCGCGCCCGATCGTGACTGATTAAATCCAACATAGCTTTCGATATCGGACAGACTGTCCGTTTCCGGACAGTCTGATTCTTCTTACGCATCGTAAACTCGTTGTGCTGCAACGAGGTGTCGTTTGGCACAGGGCTTGCAATAGAGTCTGGCAAAAGAAGATACACCCGGATAAATAAGTATGGATCGAGAAATTCCCCAACACGAAATAAAGCGCAAGAAAGCCTGGCGATGGCTCAAGTTGATGCTCATTTCTGTATTCCTGATTATTGCTGTTCTAATGCTGAGAGCCTTCATTTCGCCGAGTGTCGACAGACATCGCATCCTCGTATCGACTGCCGAAATCGGGGATGTTGAGGCCAGTATCTCCGCCAGTGGCGTAGTGGTTCCGGAATACGAACAGGTGATAACCGCTCCGGTCCAGACGACTGTTCAGGAACTTCGGCATCATTCCGGTGACACGGTGCAGGCCGGGGAGGCGATAGTAGCGTTGGATATCAGTGCCCTGACGTTTCGGGCAGGGAAACTTCGTGATGAACTGAACTACCATTTAAACCAGAAACGGCAGATGCAATTGTCTCTCGAACGAAGAACGATTGATCTTGAGGCAGCGCTGGATATCAAACGGCTGGAAGCGGAGTTCAAAAACACCCAGTTGGAACGGACGCGCAAGCTGCACGAGCTTGGCGGAGCGACTCAGGAACAGGTGGCGCAGGCCGCGCTTGATAAAGAAATCGCCGACCGGCAACTCGATCAGGCAAAATTGAGTATTGAGAACGAGAAGGAAGCTCTTCAGACCGAAATCGAGGGTCTTGACCTGACCATCAGGATGAAGGAAAATGAAATCAGCGAAGCGGAACGCGATCTTACCCTGGCCGGGGCAAGAGCCGACCGTGACGGGGTGGTGACCTGGGTCAACGACAATCTCGGTGCGCATGTTGCCGCCGGTGAAGCCGTGGCGCGTGTCGCCGACCTTACTCGCTACAAGGTCGAGGGGCAAGTCTCTGATATTCATGTCGACAAGTTGTGTGTCGGCGGACCGGCTGTTATCCGAATTGGAAACAAAGAAAGTATCCCGGGGATCATCACCGCCGTCCGGCCCAGTGTAGAGGGGGGGCTGGTGCGGTTCGATGTTGTCCCCGAACAGCCTCACCACCCATCGTTGCGGCCGAACCTGAGAACCGACCTGTATGTGATCACATCCTACAAAAAAGGAGTGATTCGAGTGAAAAACGGGTCGTTTTACCACGGTCGGGTTGACCAGAAGCTGTTCGTGATTGAGGGCGACCGGGCGGTTCGGCATTCGGTCGATATCGGTGTCTCCAACTACGACTGGGTCGAATTGATCGGAGATATTAAACCGGGTCAGGAAGTGATCGTATCGGATATGAGTGAGTACGAACAGAACGAGTCGATCCGGATTAACGATTGAACAATGCATTATTTCAATAAAGGTCGGAAACAATGATCAAGCTAACCAACGTCGAAAAAGTGTATCGCACCGACACGATTGAAACACTGGCGCTCAAGAATATCAATCTGTCGATCGATAAGGGGGAGTTCCTTTCGATAATGGGACCCTCAGGTTCCGGCAAAAGCACTTTGCTGAATGTGATCGGTCTCCTGGATGTTCCCACGCGGGGGGGCGTCGACATCGGAGAACAGCCGGTCAGCCGAATGAACGACCGCGAACTGGCCCGGCTTCGCAACGAGCATATTGGCTTCATTTTCCAGAGTTTTCATCTGATCAATGATTTGTCGGTGGTAGACAATGTGGAATTGCCGCTGTTGTATCGGCACATATCCGCCCCGGAGCGTCGCCAACGGGCGCTGGCGGCTCTGGACAAGGTGGGGCTGAGCGCACGCACGCGGCATTTCCCGACGCAGTTGTCCGGGGGTCAGTGTCAGCGGGTGGCGATTGCCCGCGCCATTGTGGGTGAGCCGGATGTTATCCTGGCCGACGAGCCGACCGGTAATCTGGACTCGGTCATGAGTGATGAGATCATGGATATCCTGCTGGCGCTGAATAAGGATGAACAGGCAACGATAGTTATGGTCACCCACAGCCAGGCCATGGCCGAACGGACGAAACGGATCGTACGTTTGCATGATGGCTCTCAGGTGGAGTAGGGAGGAACGATGTTCAAGAATATCGTCAAAGTTGCCTTGAAGGTATTGATGCGACGGAAGTTCTTCACGATAATCAGTCTGTCGGGTATCACTTTTACCCTTACGGTTCTTATTATCGCGGCAGCTTTCGCCGAACGCATGCTTTCTCCGGCCCGTCCCGGTTCCAAATACGACCGATCCATGTTCATTAATCGCATTGATCTCTGGAGCGAAGATATGAGAATCGGCAGCGGTCCGGGATACCGGTTTCTGGAGAAATATGCCAAATCGATGACAACACCGGAAGAGGTATCGATTCAGACAAAGGGCATTACGGTAAGTTCATACGTCGGGGATCATCGTATCGACCTGAAGATGAAACACACCGATGCGGAATTCTGGGATATCCTCGAATATGATTTCGTGGAAGGGCATCCGTACGACAGTCAGGCGGTAGCGCAGGCTGATTACGTTGCCGTAATCACCGATTTCACTCGCAACCAGGTGTTCGGTAATCGTTCCGTTCTCGGCGAAATGCTGGAAACGACCGAAGGGAATTATCGTGTCGTTGGAGTTATTCATAAAGAGGATATCCCCGCTATGGAGGCGGCGGCCGACTGTTTTGTCCCGATTACCACCGAACCGACCGTGAAAATAAGCGAGGCACTTTGGGGTGATTACCTCGCGATTGTTCTAGCTGATTCAAAAGGCTCCTTCCCGTTGATAAAAGAGGAATGGGAGCGGAGTCTGGAACAAGCCCGCACCGATTATGCCGGTGAGTTCTCGAAAATAGAATCTCATATACGAACCAGCGATGAACTGATTACGGCCAAATTGTTCGACGATGAAAGCAATACCCCCATTATCGCCGTGGTTGGGATGATAATCGGTTCCATGTTGTTGTTTATGTTGTTCCCAACGATCAATCTGGTGAATCTCAATATCACTCGAATCATGGAACGCGCTTCTGAGATCGGAGTGCGGAAAGCATTCGGTGCGAGTCGCTCGGCGCTGGTGGGACAATTTTTGATCGAGAATATCATTCTAACTCTGATAGGTGGTGTTGCCGCCTGGATTTTATCCTGGTTGTTATTGTCTTTAGCCACCGGCAGCAGTCTGGTGCCTTTCGGCAAATTCGAACCTGATTTCGTGTTCTTTCTGTATACTCTTCTGATCTGCCTCGTTTTCGGTTTGATCTCCGGTGTTTATCCGGCCTATCGCATGGCTAAAATGAAACCGGTGGAAGCCCTGAGAGGAGTGGAATCATGATTCGCCACATGTTCAAGCTGATTTGGAATCGCAAGCGGCGCAACATGCTGCTCATGATTGAAATACTGGTTTCCTTTTTAGTGTTGTTCGGGATAACGGCAACTATGGCCGGTTGGGGAATGCAATGGCTCGATCCAATCGGATTTAATCCCGATGACCTTTGGGTTATGCAGGTCGAATGGGAGGATAAGGTGGTCGGCCAGACCAGGGAGCAGGTGCGTGAAATGCTGCGGCGTATTGAATCCGAAATGCTGGCCTATGAAGAAATCGAAAACATCGCCTGGTGTTACAACAACACACCGTACGGTGACGCCGTCTGGCGCTCGGATGTGGAAATCGACGGGCGCGAAATTGCTTTCGATGTCATGCCGTGCACTGATGAATATGTCAATGTCCTGGGAATCAACCTGGTCGAGGGAACCTGGTTCGGCCCCGAGCACGATGCCCTGTTGGCGAAACCGGTAGTGGTCGATCTCAGCCTCGCGAAAAATGTATTCGGTGATTCTTCGGCGATAGGACAAACGATTGCCGATACACACAAAGAGTATTTCATCGTGGGCGTGATTGACTGTTATCGTTACCGGGGTGAATTCATTGACCAGTATCCGCAGATGTTTCAAAGGTTGAGTCTGACGAGTGATGCCAACGTGCCCCCCAATAGGGCCGTTGTTCGGGTCAGGCCGGGAACGGGAGTTGCATTCGAAAACAACCTCGCTAAATATGTCAACGGCATGGTCCCGAGCTGGTCGATTCGCATCGATAACATCGCAGAATTGCGCTCGGAATACATCAAGGACAAATATCTCGGATTGTTAATACCGGCCGTCATCGGCTTCTTCCTGATTATTAACGTCGCCTTGGGTTTGTTCGGTGTTCTCTGGTATTCGATTAACCGCCGCCGCTCGGAGATCGGCCTGAGACGGGCTTTGGGGGCCTCCGCGATCCTGGTCAATCGTCAGATTCTGGGTGAGGCGCTGGTGCTGGCTACTTTCGCGCTTATAGTGGGAGTGGTGCTCGCCATTCAGGTTCCGGTGCTGGGACTCATGGGACCGGAAATAAGCCCTGGCGCATATCTACTTGCCATTTTAACCTCAGCCGTGGTAATATACCTGTTGGTGGGACTATGCGCCTGGTACCCGGCCCGCCTGGCTGGTCATATTCACCCGGCACAGGCTTTGCATGATGAGTGATCTCACCGAAGGTAAGAGATAAATCGCATGACTACCGACAGCGCTCGCATTCTGATTATCGACGACGACGAGGCGGTTCGCGCCTCGTTGAGTCTTTTGCTGAAGCACGCCGGATACACGATTGCGACTGCTGATGGACACGGGTCGGCTCTGGAAGCGGCTAAGACCGTTCCCCCCAATTTGTTCGTGCTCGATATGAATTTCTCGGCCAATACCAGCGGCGACGAAGGCCTGGTGTTGTTGCGGGAGTTGCACGAATTGTACCCGACGCGACCGGTGATTCTGATCACGGCCTGGGGTTCGATTCCTCTGGCGGTCGAGGGAATGAAACGAGGCGCGCGGGATTTCATCACCAAACCCTGGAACAACGATCAGTTTTTGCGTTCGGTTCGTACCGCGCTAAGCCTCTCATCATCGGACAAAGCTACCGGCACGAAACCGGCGGCGCGCGAGGATTTGGATAAGACTTACGATTTCGAAAAGCTGATCGGATGTGATGAGAAATTCCTGGAGGTCCTGCGCACCGTGGCGCGGGTCTGTGCTACCGATGCCCCGGTGTTGATCGAGGGGGAAAGCGGCACCGGCAAGGAACTGGTAGCGGAGGCAATTCACGCCAACAGCCGGCGAGTCGAGGGACCGTTCGTGCGAGTCAATCTCGGAGGGATTCCTGCAACGTTGTTCGAGAGCGAGATGTTCGGGCACAAGAAGGGAGCGTTTACCGGAGCGGCCGCGGATCGGATCGGTCGTTTCGAACTGGCCGACGGCGGCACGATCTTCCTCGATGAAATCGGCGAACTCGATCCAGCCAGTCAGGTCAAACTCCTGCGCGTGCTTCAAGACCACTCGTTCGAGGTACTCGGAACCAGCATCAGTCGTTCTTCTGATTTCCGGCTCGTGTCGGCGACCAACCGCGATCTCGAAAAACAGGTCGGTGAGCGCAAATTTCGCGAAGATTTGTATTATCGCATCAATCTGATAAAGGTGCAACTTCCGGCTTTGCGCGACCGACGCTCTGATATTCCGTTGCTGACGGCGCATTTCGTGGACAATCTCAAAGAGCTCTATGACAGGCCGCAACTGACCGTCAGCCGCGCCGCGATGGATCGGCTCAAGGCTCATCCCTGGCCGGGAAATATCCGGCAACTCAAGAATGTGGTCGAACGAACGGTACTGGTTTCGACCGATAACTTACTGGATGAAGCCGATTTCATGCGGCAACTCGACCGGGCGCCGCAAATGTCCGGCACGATCGAACTCCCGGCGGTGGGAACGGTGACGCTCGACCAGATGGAGGAGTCGATGATCCGTAAGGCGCTGGATCATCATGACCACAATCTCAGCCGGGTAGCCCGCTCACTGGGACTCAGCCGCGCTGCGCTGTACCGTCGCCTTGAGAAATACGGGATATCGTTGTGAGTCTGCGTCTGCGTTTCATTCTCTTCGTGATACTCGTTCATGTCGTTGTTTTCGGTCTGGCGCTTTTTATTCTTCCGACCGACAAATGGGTATTTCTTATAGCTGAAATCATTTTACTGGGGATTTTGTTTTTTTCAATTCATCTCTATCGCGCTTTCTTGAAACCCCTCAATCTCATTGCATCGGGCGTGGAGACGATCCGCGACAAGGATTTCCAATCGAAGTTTCTCCCCACGGGACAACCGGAACTCGATGAGTTGATCGATGTCTACAACCGCATGATCGATCAGCTTCGCGAGGAGCGAACCAAACAGCGAGAACAGCATTACTTTCTCGAACGTCTGATCCATGCCTCGCCGACCGGCGTGTTAATTCTCGACCTGGACGACAAAGTCAGCCTGGTGAATCCCATCGCGGCGCGGTTACTGGGATGTACCACTGATGTCCTTTTGGGACGCTCGTGCAACGATTTACCCGGTCCCCTTGGCGAAGCGCTGACAGGGATGGAGCCGGGAGAAAAGCGAGTGATCAGTCTCAGCGGTATGCAAACCTATCGCTGTCAGAAATCGCATTTTCTGGATCGCGGTTTTCATCGCCATTTTCTATTGATTGAGGAACTGACGAAGGAGATTCTCGACACACAGAAGAAAGCCTACACCTCAGTGATACGGATGATGTCGCACGAGGTGAACAATACGGTCGGTGCGGTCAATTCGATCCTCGAGTCGAGCCTGGCCTTTGCAGCGCAGCTCACTGACGGAGACCGGGAAGAGTTCACCAGCGTCGCGCATGTGGCGATCAACCGAAATAACGGTCTGAACAGCTTCATGACTCGCCTGGCTTCGGTGGTACGTGTGCCGGAACCTGATAAAGTTCCTTACGACCTGGTGAATCTGCTCAAGTCAATTCAGGTGCTGACGGCGGCCGAGGCGCAGGAGCGGGGGATCGAGGTGAAACTGACGCCGTGTGAACAACCAGTGATGGCGGCAATCGATGTGGACCAGATCGAGCAGGTGTTGATAAATATCGTCCGCAATGCGATGGAGTCTATCGAGAACGACGGTACGATATCAATGCAGGTAACTTCGGCGCCGCCGTGTATCACTATTGCCGACAACGGACGAGGAATAAGTGAAGAAGTCCGCAAGCAGATGTTCACGCCTTTTTACACGAACAAACGTAACGGTCACGGGGTCGGTTTGACGCTGACGCGCGAGGTGCTGCTGAACCACGGCTGCCGGTTCAATCTGGAGCCCGGCCTCAACGGCGGCGCGGTCTTCTGGATCGAGTTCGAAAGCGGGGAGTAACCCTTCAAGAAGCATCCATTATTGTCTGATTAAGGCAATGCGGAACGACAAATCTGATTCCAAAGAAAAACCGGCGGGGACTCTAAGGTCGCCCGCCGGTGGGGTGGGATTCTGATATAGGAGGGTCTTGAAAAGCTTTGCTAAAAGGTCCCGCCGACTAGCGGAACGAAACCGTGTTGTTCTTCTGCGACGGTCTGATAATCTCCACCTCAGCGACGGTTGACAGGTCAACCGTAAAGCTGTCGGTATCCGACGACGCCGTGAAATAACCATCGACTGCCGCCACGACGGTGGTGTTGGCCAGTGCCTGGGTTACCGGGCTGGCAATCACCTCGCTCTTGTTGAAATAAATGACCAGATTGTTGTCGATGTAGCAGTAGTAAAAATCATACGCGTCAACTACTGCTTCGCCGTTAAAGGACAGCGTAAAGGCAAAATCCGAGATGTGATAATCGCTCGGGATGACAACGCTGATGATTGCCTGGACGCTCTCGCTGGTGGTGCTGGTTGATTGAAGATTAATCTTGTGGGGACTGAACTGCATAGTCTCGTCGATATCGAGGCTGTTGTAAGCCGACTGCTGAATTAAGCTGGACGAGGTAACCGGGCTTGCGGCTGATTGATCGGAACAGCCCGGTAAAGCCAGGGCAAAAAGGCCTATCATCAGGATAGATATCAAGCCAAGGTTTTTGTAAGAAATGGAATTGTTCTTAACACTCATTCTGTCTTCTCCGGTATGAAAGTGACCAGATCCTCCATAATCAGTTTCCGAAGCGGGAGTATTACAAATGTCATGCCCAACTAATTTGATGGGTGCAATTTGTCCTGCAGCAACCTGATACGAGAAAGGGTGGACGAAATTATGACTATTATGGCGCCCCTCGCGGTACATCTGTACCGAATCCTTGTTCGTGTCGGTCCGATTAGGCAGTCTATGAGAGAATTGCGTCGATAAGCAGCGGAAGACCTCGGCCTACAGCTCCCATTCGATTCCGAGGATCGGCATGAGACCCCATTGGGTTACTTCATCCGGCTTGTGTTCTAACTCATTCCAGTAATAGGCGGCAATGTTTTTATGATTGTATGCGTTCCATAACGAAAGGTATATCACGAGGTTTGAGCCGGAGAAGTAATAACGATGGTCAACCCGCAGATTGAGCGAATGATAAGCCGGGTAGCGGCTTTCGTTAACGTGGAATTCATCCAGCACGGTACGGTTTTGAGCGGCTGATTCGGTCAGATTGAGCGGAGTATAGGGCCGTCCGCCGGCAATAATCCAGCGAGCGCTGAATTCCCAATGTTTGTTTGGTTTGTACCCTCCTTCCGCGCTAAAGATAAAGCGGTTGTCGAATACACGATTGCGCCAGACGCCGCGCAAATCACGGTATTCGCTGTGTGAAAGCGAGAATCCGAGCAGGCCGTAGATGCCGTGGGCGAGCTTTTTCTGCAGGGTGGCTTCAAAGCCGTAGCTCTTCGCCCGGCCGCGATCGGTCAGATATTCGTAAGTCTCCGCACTGAACTCGGCGTTGTCGGCATCAAGGACTAAAAACTGCGGCAGCGAGGTGTCCATGGTCAGACGACGATAGTCTTTATAGTAGCTCTCGACCGTCAGCCGGGTGTCCTCGGCCAGTAAATGTCGCCAACCTATAATGTAGTGCCGGGCCTGTGGTTCCTCCAGCTTCGCTGCTTCTTCGTTTTGAACGAGCACGAGCGGGGTGAGCGGCTGGTAGTAAAGGCCGACGGCCGTGAAAAGCGAGGTTCGGTCGGTCAAGTCAAATGAGGCGGACAGGCGAGGGGATAAATGAGTATGATCGCCGCAATCGTTCCGGTCATAACGCAGGCCAATAGTAGTAGTGAGTTTTGATCCGGGGTGTAGAATCATACTGGCAAATGCCCCCAGATATGTGGCCGTCAACTCCTTCTGTATGTCGATAGAGGAAACCGGTTCGCCCAGGGCATTCACCCCGGGATTGGCGAAGTAATCGAAGTCGTCGTAAAGATAGGTCACATCACCGCCAAACTCGATCTGCGCCCGCTCGCTGATGTTGTAGAAACTGCTGTTGCGTAGATTGGCCTGGTGCTCGAACGAACGGTTTATTTGAAGCAGACTGTCGGTTGCGGTGCGATATGCCTCGGAGCCGTATTTGACTCGTTGCAGCGAGATCGAGCTGTTGGAATAGCCTTGCTGACTCCAGCGATAGCGCCAATTGAGTCCGAAGGTGTAGTTGTTGTTGTCGGTCACGGCATAGTTGGAATTGCCGTCTTTCACCGCTTGTTCGCGAGTGTAGTCCATGATGCTGACACCGGCCAGGCCAACCAGGCTCAGCGAATGAGCCGGGGAGAGGTCATAAACGATCTTCCCCTGATAATCGTTCACCTCCGGTGCCAGCTCGATACTCGCAATATCAACCAGCAGATCAAGATAACTCTTACGAGTCGACACCAGCCAGGAACCCTTGCCGCCGGGGAAGGGGCCTTCCGCGACCGCACCCAGGCCGATCAGATCAAAGCTAGCCTGGCCATCGAACTCCTCGCGGTTGCCCTCACGAAACGACAGCTCCATTATTGAGGACAGCCGATTGCCAAATCCGGAAGGGAAACCTCCGGCCGAGAATTTGACATCGCGGATCAAGTCGACATTGATCAGACTGAGACTTCCTACCGAAGTCCCCTCTCGCGGAAAATGATTGATATTGGGAATCTCGATGTTATCGAGGTAGAAGCCGTTCTCCGAGGGATTGCCGCCGCGCACCGCCAGGGCGTTGACCTGATCATCGGTTTTAGCGATGCTTGGAAGCGCGCCGATAATGCGACTGACATCTCCGGCCGATCCGGGCGCACGGCGGATTTCCTCGCCCGAGAACTCGGCCGTGCTGGCCGGCTGGTCATCCTGCTCGATAAAATAACCACTGCTCACCGCCACTCCTTCGATTACGATCAGGGTCGGCTTCAGTTCCATCTCAATCCGGGTAATTCGTCCGGATCGGACAATTACGTCGGGCTGGGACAGCGGCGTGTAGCCGAGGCTGTTGACACGAACGGTATACCCTCCGACGGGCACGCGCTTGATAGTGAACTCACCACTTTCATCTGCGACGGCTCCGAGTTTGGTCTCGATCACGCTGATGCTTGCGCCGGGGAGCGGAGCACGGGTGGAAGCATCGACCACGCGGCCGCTGATTGTGCCGATGAGGTCTCCGGCGATAACCCCGGTCGCTGTGGCGAGGGTGAGGGCTATGATTGCTGCGGTTAAGAGCGGATACGAACCGGAATATCTTGTCATCCCAAATGTCTCCTCAATTTCACAAGACAGGCCGACTGTTGCCAATCGACGCTTTGTTGTTGAAAGATCGCCGAATCAGGATTTATTACAATCGTCAGAAATCAGTATTTGAGGACGTATGGATCAGGAACTTACCCGGCTTCAAAATGAATTCGCCAGGCTGCTGGATGCGCAGGAGTTTTCCGAGACGGACCTTGATCCGGCCATCGCGCAGCGCCATATCGATCTCCTGACCGCCATGGATGAGGTCGAAACGGCCGCGCTTTCGGTGTTCGATATACACCGGCGCGAACATATCTACGTTTCCCCCAAGTATCGCACCGTATTCGGTTGGGAGTGGGACCCGGAGCGCCCGGGCGACAGCGTCCGCAACGATGATCGCCTGCATCCGGAAGACCGGCTCCAGCTTTTTCGGTCCGGGATCTACTTCATGAGTTTCCTCCTGCGTATCTCCCCCGAGCGACGCAGGGACGGCAAGATGTTCGCCGATTACCGCATGCTGGGCCCCGAAGATAAATACATCCGGGTGCTCGAACAGCAATCGGTGCTGGAGTTGGATAGGCGGGGCAATGTCTGGCTCGCCCTGAGTGTGCTCAACATATCGCCGTACGCCGATACTGAGACATCATTCCGCTGCCGGATGATCGACTCAAAAACCGGGCAGTTGTTCGAGTGGCCCCCGCGCGAGGCGACCGCCGATCTGTTGACGATGAGGGAGAAGGAGATCCTGCACCTTGTTTCAAAGGGGCTGGTCAGCCGGGAGATCGCCGATCTTCTTTACATAAGCGTCAACACGGTTAACACGCATCGGCAGCGCATTCTCAAAAAACTTGATGTCTCGAACACCGCAGAGGCTATCCGATATGCTCTCGACATCGGCCTTACCTGGCCGGAGGAGTGAGGAAGTCCCTTCATAGATTTGCTTTGAGTTGGAACGGCAAACTATTATAATCTCTCAACAAAGAATTCTTGAAAAGAAAAGCTCTACGAGCTAAGAGCATATCAAGAGTGAGGTTGCAAATGTCCAGAAGCGCGCAATGGGGAGTGATTGTTCTATCCATCGGTCTGCTGACCCTGGGACTGGCCTGCGGTCAGGCCGACAACGACGGCAAAGCGAAATCCTCGGACGGATCGCACGTCAAAATCGGGGTTTCGCTTTTAACTCGAACCCATCCGTTCTATCAGGATCTTGAGGAAGGCCTCAAAGCGGCGGCCGATTCAGCCGGATTCGAACTGCTCGTCACGGCGGGTGAATTCGACGTTGCCAAACAAAAGGATCAGGTTCAGGATTTCATCGTCCAGAAGGTCAACGCGATTGTAGTGTCACCGTGTGATTCCAAATCAATCGGGACTGCGATTCAGGCTGCCAACGAGGCCGGTATTCCGGTCTTTACGGCCGATATCGCCTGTCTGGCCGAAGGGGCCAAAGTTATCTCGCATTGTGCCTCGGATAACTACGAGGGCGGCAAACTAGCGGCTCAGGCGGTGGCCGAGGCCATCGGCAACAGCGGCAAAGTGGCGATTATCGATCATCCCGAAGTGGAATCGGTGATTCAGCGTGTTAAGGGATTCGAGGATGAAATGGCTGCCCATGAGGGGATCGAGATCGTGGCCAAACTCACCGGTCACGGTGTCAAGGATCAGGCGTTCCGGACTGCCGAGGACGTGCTTCAGGCGCATCCCGATGTGACCGCGTTTTTCGGTATTAATGATGACTCCGCTTTAGGTGTTCTGGCGGCCGTGGAAAAAGCCGGCAAGGCAGGCAAAGTGAAGATTATCGGTTTCGATGCCGTCCCGGAGGCGCGGAAAGCGATCAAAGAGGGAAAAATCTACGCCGATGTGATTCAGCAGCCAAAGCTCATCGGGCAGACTACTATCGAATCGATTAAGACCTATCTGTCGGGCGGTGAAGTCTCCCCGACGGTACTGATCCCCTGCGGTCTTTTCGGTCAGGCCGAAGCGCAATAGTCGAGCGGCCGGAGTAGCGCATGGGTTCTCCCGACAATAGGACCGGGAATAATCACTCGTGTCTGGTCGTCATGTCCGGGATTCGTAAATCGTTTCCCGGCGTGCTGGCCGTCAAGATCGCCGATTTCGATTTGCGACCTGGGGAGATTCATGCCCTGGTAGGGGAGAACGGCGCCGGGAAAAGCACCCTGATCAAAGTTCTGACCGGTGTCCATGAACGCGATACGGGCGAAATCCGTATCGCCGGAAGACCGGTTTCATTTCGTAAACCACTCGATGCACAAAAAGCCGGGATCGCCACAATCTATCAGGAGTTCACCCTGGTGCCCGGATTGACCGTAGCCGCGAATATCGCCCTCGGTCATGAAGCCACTCACCACGGTCTTTTGGATCAGCGCCGTGAATCAGGTCAGGCGGCCGCTCTGCTCGAACGTCTTGGCGCTGATTTCAAGGCGAACCTGCTGGTCTCGGAACTGACCGTGGCCCAGCAGCAGATTGTCGAAATTGCCCGCGCTCTGGCTCGTGAGGCGAACGTTCTGGTAATGGATGAACCGACCGCAGCGCTTGCCCCCCAGGAGGTGGCACATCTCTTCGAGAACCTGAAAGAATTCACCGAACGCGGTATGGGGATCATTTTTATCAGTCATCGTCTGGATGAAGTCCTCAAAATTGCCGACCGGATCACGGTCATGCGAGACGGCGTCACGGTGGCTACCCGCCCGACCGTTGAGTTCAACCGCCGTGATTTGATTGAGACGATGGTCGGACGATCGTTGGATCAGGAGTACCCTAAGGAAAAAACGACGGCCGGTGAGGAGTATTTCAAGGTGCATGATTTGTGCGGCGGCATCGTGCGTGATGTATCGTTCGTCGCACGACGAGGTGAGGTGCTCGGTCTGGCCGGACTCATGGGAGCCGGGCGCACCGAACTGGCGCGACTGATTTTCGGGGCGGACCATAAGGAATCGGGCGAAACTTATTTAGATGGTCAAAAGGTTGATATCTCCTCACCACACGAGGCCATCGAAGCGGGGATATGCCTGCTGACCGAGGATCGCAAAGCTCAGGGACTGGTGCTGGGGGCGTCGGCTATGGACAACTTCGCGCTGCCCAATCTTAGAAGCTGGTCGAGGTTGAGTTTTATCGATGCTCATAAGGAAAAAGAACGATTTATCGACCGCACTTCGGAGCTCAATATCCGGCTGTCGGGATTCGACCAGCGCGCCGAAGAGTTGTCCGGCGGCAATCAGCAAAAATTACTGGTGGCGCGGTGGCTCGAAACCAACTCGGAAGTGATCATTTTCGATGAACCAACCAGGGGAATAGACGTCGGCGCCAAGTACGAAATGTATCTATTAATCAACCGGCTGGTGAAACAGGGCAAAATTATAATCGTGATTTCATCGGAACTGCCGGAATTGCTGGGTATCTGCGACCGCATCCTGGTCATGCGACGAGGAAGGATATCCGGAGAGATAAGCGATGTGGCCGGGACCGATCAGGCCGAGATCATGTCAATGGCGGTTTGATTCGACAATACGGGAGTGAGCTTTTGGCAAACGTGACTGACAACAAAGCCTTGATAACCAATCGTACCGTCTGGTGGCGTCGGATGATGTCCGACTACGGCATGATCGTAATCCTCGCGGCCCTCTGCGTCTTGTTTTCGCTGCTGACGATCAAAGACCAATATCCCACCGGCGCCGATGCCGCCGAGAATGTGTGGGAGCAGCTTGAGGACCGTCTGACTGCAGGAGCGCGTCTGATTGTCGTGACGCAGGACGGTAAGGCCGACAGTGAGTTCACGGAAGCGCTTAATGTCAGGCTTGAAGGTGCAGCCTCGACGTTATTACCTGCGGTGTCAGGCTCACCCGTTGAGATAAGAGCCGCTTTGGAGCAACTCGATTCCACCGGGCAGACTCCGGACTACATTTTGACAACGAGCGCCTTTGCTGCAACCGTGCGTATGGTAGCTCAACATCTTTCCAATAGTTCAAGCCTCTCAATCCTGTCACCGACGCCACATCGCTGGCCGAGTTTTCTGTTGCCTGAAAACATCCGCAACGTCGCCAACCAGATCACGGTTATTGCGATTATCGCTATCGGCATGACCATGGTTATTATCACCGCCGGTATTGACCTGTCGGTTGGCAGTTTGATCGCTCTATCGGCCGTCGTGGTGGCCTGGTTGGTTGGACAATGGGGAGGGACCGAAGCCTCAACCGGGGCCATGATCATGGCCTCTCTTGGAGGTATTCTGCTGTGTGCGGCGGTGGGAGCATTTAGCGGATTTATGGTAACCGGATTCAGCATCCCGCCCTTCATCGCGACGCTGGCAATGATGCAGGTTGCCGCCGGCTTGGGGTATATCATCTCACAGGGAAAACCGATTTATCAACTCCCCGACAGTTTCGTCTGGCTTGGGCGCGGTGTCGATCCGTTGTTACGCATTCCTTATGCGGTGATTCTCATGCTCGTGTTGTATGCCGTGGCGCATGTCGTAATGACAAGAACTACCTACGGTCGTTATATCTATGCCGTCGGCGGCAATCCCGAAGCGGCCCGCCTGGCCGGGATTCGCGTTAAATGGATACTCTTTTCGGTTTACGCGATCTGCGGTCTCCTGGCCGGATTAGGCGGGGTGGTCATGGCCTCGCAGCTCAAGAGCGGTGCGCCGACCTACGGCCTGACCTATGAGCTATATGTAATCGCAGCGGTAGTGGTCGGCGGGACCAGCCTGGTGGGGGGTGAAGGAAGAATCCTCGGTACATTGATCGGAGCTTTTATCATTGCCGTCATTCAGAACGGCATGAATCTCGTGAACGTCGAGAGCTACACACAGAAAGTAATCCTGGGTCTGGTAATCTTGGGCGCGGTGCTGGCCGACCGCATCAAACAAACCCGGTTCAAGCATAAATCGAATAAACCGCAAGCTGAATCGACGGCTTGATTATCGTTTACTCGCCCGCAGGGCGCAAAGGAGAGAGACTTTGACAAGAAGCTATCGTTGGCCCGCAATAGCGCTGATGCTGGTCCTGATAACGACCGTGTCGGCTCAGGATATGACCGTGACTCCGGACTCGACACGTCCGAACCTGTACGTTGTCGGGACGGCGCATCTGGATACGCAATGGCGCTGGACGATTCAGAACAGTATCGAAGAGTTCATCCCGGCAACCTTCCGCGACAACCTGGCCCTGATGAAACTCTATCCCGAATACGTGTTCAGCTTCGAGGGCTCCTTCCGCTACCAGCTCATGGACGAATACTACCACGATGAGTTCGAACAGGTGCGGCCCTTCATAGGGTCGGGTCAATGGCGCGTGACCGGTAGCTGGGTCGATGCGGTCGATGTGAACCTCCCGTCGTTCGAATCGCTGGTGCGGCATACGCTTTACGGCAACAGTTATTTCAAACGTGAATTCGGCAAAACCAGCCGCGATATCTTTTTGCCCGATTGCTTCGGTTTCGGTTATGCCCTTCCGTCGATTGCCCGCCATTGTGGTCTGGAATCGTTCTCGACCCAGAAACTGACCTGGGGGGCCTGGGTCGGCGTACCGTTCGATATCGGTATCTGGAAAGGAGTCGATGGCTCCTCGATAATCTGTGGTGTTAATCCGGGTAAGTATGTATCAAAGATAGAAGACGATCTGAGCAGCGACACCACCTGGTACAACGCCGCCGAGCGCCAGGGCGACAGCAGCGGTTTGTATGCCGCTTATCATTACTTCGGCACCGGCGACTCCGGCGGCTCACCCGATTCTGCCTCGGTCGACTGGCTGGTGAAATCGATTCACAGCGACGGCCCCCTTGCCGTGCACAGCATCGGAGCGGACGATCTGGTTGATATCGTCAAGGCCGCGGACATTAGCCGTCTTCCCGAATACGACGGCGAACTCGTTATGACTCGTCACGGTGTCGGTTGCTACACCTCAGAAGCAGCGATGAAACGCTGGAACCGGAAGAACGAGCTGCTGGCCGACGCCGCCGAGAGAGCTGCGGTCATTGCCGATTTTTGGAGACAGAGCGATTATCCCCGCGATATGCTGCGCGACACCTGGACCCGTTTTCTCTGGCATCAATTCCACGATGACCTCACCGGCACGAGCATCCCGGAGGCATACGAGTTTTCCTGGAACGATGAAATCCTCTGCCTGAACCGGTTCAGCGCCGTACTCGAAGAGGCTGTCTCCGGAGTCGCAGCCGGACTCGACACACGGGCCAAGGGAACCCCGGTTGTTGTTTACAATCCTCTCTCGATTGACCGCGAAGAGGTTGTGGGGGCGGTGATACATCTCCCGAAAAGCGATGTGAAATACGTGCAGGTGATCGGCCCCGATGGCTCCGAAGTCCCGGCTGATGTGGTGATGTCCTACGACAAGACCGCTCTGGTGCGGTTCCTCGCCCGTGTGCCCTCGGTCGGATTCACCGTTTACGATATCCGCCCAGCCAAGAAGCCGAGCGAGATTGACACCGGCCTCAAAGTGACCCTGAACTCTCTTGAGAACGAGCGCTATGTCGTAATGCTCAACGATCTGGGGGAAGTGGCCTCGGTCTACGACAAGCAGAACGCCCGAGAACTGCTCGGTGCGCCGCTCCGATACGAGTTTCTTGCCGATACCCCAAAAAACTGGCCCGCCTGGGAGATCGACTACAATGATATTATGGCCGCTCCTGAACCGCTGTTTGTCGGTGAGCCCCAGATATCTGTAATAGAGAATGGCAGCGCTCGGGTTGGAATTCAGGTTGTACAGAAAACGGCCAAGTCTACTCTGACCACGATCATCCGCCTGAGTGCAGGCGAGGCCGGCAATCGCGTCGAGTTCTTCGCCAATATCGACTGGGGCGAGGAAGCCACCCTCCTGAAGCTGGCGCTGACCACTGCCGCTCCGAGCGATTCCGTCACCTACGACATCGGTCTCGGCACTATCACCCGCCCGGTCAACACCGAAAAGCGCTACGAAGTACCAGGGCAGCAATGGGCCGATATCTCCGCCCCCGACCGCTCCTACGGCGTTGCCCTCATGAACGACTGTCGCTACGGCTGGGATCACCCCACCCCCGAAAAGCTGCGCCTGACTCTGGTTCACACACCGGGGATCGGCGAGGGCTGGGCCTGGGTGGCCGATGAGCACAATCAGGATCAGGGTGTACACACGGTTAACTTCGCTATTCAGGGCCACACCGGGGACTGGGCCGACGGCGGTGTCGCCTGGCAGGCGAGTCGCCTGAATCAACCACTCACAGTCTTTGAGACTTCCTCACATAAGGGATCTCGGGGCATGAGTTATTCGCTCGTGAACGTTGACGATCCTGGCGTCATGGTGAACGCCGTCAAGAAGGCCGAGGAGAGCGATGAGATCGTGATCCGCCTGCGTGAACTGACCGGGAATAACCACGACCGCGTCACGCTGCAGTTCGACCGGCCGGTTTTGTCGGCGCGTGAAATCAACGGCATGGAGGAAAAAATCGGCCCGGCCACCGTCGAGGACGGCCGTCTGGTCTGCTCATTTACCGCCTATCAGCCGAAAGCATTCGCGGTTTTATTGGGACGGCCGGAGGTTGAGGTAGATCGCATTGAGGCGGTTTGTCTGGACCTGCCGTTCAATATGGACGGCGTCAGCCTCGACGCCGACCGTTGCGACGGCGACTTTGACGGCAAGGGCTATACCATCGCCGGCGAGTTTATTCCCGACACTCTGGTTTATCGCAACGTACCATTCGTCTTTGGCGATGTGACCGCCGGTGCTCTCAACGCAGTTGCATGCGAAGGTCAGAAAGTGGAGCTTCCGAAGGGTGATTTCGACCGTCTCTATTTGCTGGCGGCATCCACCGGCAGCCCGGCTAAGGCGCATTTCAAAATTGGCGAACATGAACAGACCGATTGGATCATGGGCTATGCGGACCCGATCGGGCAATGGGATAACAGGCTTTGTGATGGCATTCAGACCGATATGCGCGATCAAATTCTTCCGGCCTATATTAATCGGCAAACGGTGGCCTGGTACGGCTCGCATCGCCACACGCCTGAATGTGAAAACGAGGCGTATCGTTTCACCTACCTGTTTCCGATTGAGTTGGAAGTACGGAAGGGAGACCGAACGCTGACCCTGCCGGACAACGACAAGATTCGTATAATGTCCGCCACGGCGGTAAGGCAGCCTTACGAAGCGGTCGACCCGGCGCAGCCGCTCTACGACATCGTGAACAACGCTTTCGCCCGCATCTTTGCCGACAGCATGTCCTTTGCGGGCCGGTCGATCATTACAATGGACAGCCCGATCCCGAACACTACTATTCGCTATACCCTCGACGGGACCGAGCCAACCGCCACTTCGGCCTTATACACCGAGCCGATCATTGTCACGACAACGACAACCATCTCGGCCAGAGCGTTTAGCCCCGGCTATAATGAAAACTTCGTCGCTCGGAAAACGGTAGCGAAACTCGAGTTACGCGATTCTTACGATGTCGGTGATCTGGAGAGCGGATTGAACGCCCGCTATTACGAGGGCGAATGGGACAGTCTTCCCGGATTTGACACGCTGGAGGTCGTAACCGCCTACGTCGCCGACAGCATCGTAATTCCGGACACGGCGCGCGAGGAGTATTTTGGCCTTGTCTTCGAAGGCTTCGTCAAGATTCCGGCCGACGGTGTTTATGCGCTTTCGATCAACTCCGATGACGGCAGTCGTATTTATTTTGCCGACACTATGCTGGTCAACAACAACGGTCTCCACGGCGATTTCGAAAAGACCGGCTTAATCGGTCTTAAAGCGGGTCTCTATCCGATTCGAGCCGAGATGTTCCAATGCGAGGGAGACGCCGAACTCGGGGTGCACATCGCGGGGCCTTCGCTGCCGAAACAACCGATCCCGACTGATATGTTGTTTCATGCAAAATCAGAGATTGAATAATCTCAAAATTATGGCGGGCGGCCTTGTACCGCCCGCTATACTCATATATCGGAACGAAAAGACACTATGAACGGCTTCACGGAAAGTCGATGCTATTTCAATAGCGCGACGAGTTCAACAAACTTATATTCCCACTAATGCTCAAAGACATTTTCAAAACTATCGGAACGGGTGTGCGCTGGATTGTGCTCGTCGTGGTCGTGCTGTTCCTCGTTGAGGAATTGATCCGCGTTTTTTGGTATGTGGTCGGCGAATGGGGATTTTTACATGCTCTAATTGACGGCGCCGTGCTGTATAAAATCGGAGAGGCGGCGATTCTCATTCCGTTTTTCCTGTTTGTCCATTGGGTTGGCGTCTGGGACTCGGAGCGCTCGCTTGTCTTCGCCCGCAAGACACGCTGGTTGATCCGGGCCGGCGGACTTTTATCGCTCGTTGCGTATTTCGATCTGTTTCACCGCGTCATCTGGGCCTGGTGGGTGATCCTGCTGATCGCTCTCGCTTTGATTCTCCCGCCGCTTATGAAGGTTATCGCTCGGAAACGTGCCGTGTGGTGGGGACGTATCCTGGCTGCCGTCATCGTCATCGTCATGCTGATTCATTATGTCCTCAGCTTTCTCTTGACCGGGTATTTCATCGCGCCGTTACCCGGACCGACTCCGTCCCCGGCCGACACCCCCGAAGGCCGCTGGCAGCAGGATCTCGTATATCTGGCGGACAACCTCCCGCGCCTTCACCTGAACGCGTTTCATACCGTTACGAAGGAGCGGTTCAACATGGAGGTCGAGCGCTTCCGTGAGGCCATTCCCGACCTGAACCCGCATCAACTCAAGGCTGGTTTCTATCGCATTGTGGCTCTGATCGGCGACGGCCACACCGGGATCAGCAATTGGGAGGGGCCGTTGGCCGGTAAGCTTCCGGTGCGCTTTTATTGGCTGAGTGACGGCCTGTTCATCACGGCAGCGGCTCAGGACCAACCCGACCTGCTCGGTGGAAAAGTCCTTAGGCTGGACGGCCTCAGCGCCGATTCGGTCTTCGACAGCGTCTGCACTCTGTTGCCGTATGAAACCGACAGCTACTTGTTGCATCAAGGTGTCCGATATCTCATTGATGTCGATTTTCTCCAGGGGCTTGGTCTGGCCGACGACAGCGGTCGGGTGGATATCACGGTTGTTAGCCGCACCGGCGACACGATTCACACTTATCTTGAACCGGTAACCGGAGCGGGGCAGAAGCTTCTGACTCAACTGCCGGAAACGCCACCTGCGTTCAAGTCTTCCGAGAAAGGGGAGTACTGGTCGGAGTTTTTTGACGATGGAAAGATCGCTTATTTGAAGTATAACGCGTTCACCAGCCCGCTCGAATTCCCGAAGTTCACGAAGACGTTTTGGGCCGAAGCCGACTCGCTGGGATCGGACTATCTCATTATTGATTTCCGCGAGAACGGGGGCGGTATGTCGTACTGCTTTGACGATTTCTACGACCAGATTTTGGCTCACGAGCGCATCAATCGGAAGGGACATCTTTATCTACTGACGAACCGACGGACTTTTTCGTCTGCCTCGATGTACGCCGCGATTTTGCGCCGGGAAACTGAGGTTATTCTGGCCGGTGAGGATATGGGAGGCGGTTTGAATCAGTACGGCGACATGCGCTTTTTCACGTTGCCGAACTCGGGCGTGCAGGTGAGCTATAGCGTGCAATACTTCGAGCTTTGGCCCGACAGTCTTGGCCCGTTCGTCCTGGACCTTCCGATCCCGGTCTCCTCGTCTCAATACTTCTCTTCTCAGGACCCGGTCCTCGACTCGGTACTGACGGTGATACGAGGGGAGGAAGCGGCCGAGACAGTCGAGTCGACCGATTAGCAATCCTTTTGTGGGTGGCCCGGGGCTTGGGGATTGTTGACAAACCTCAATCGCGGCGGAGACAAGCCCCGCCGCTACGCGTAAAGTGCCTTAACCTCGCGTAGCGGGCGGCCTTGCGTCGCTCGCATTATAGATGTGTTTTTACTGAATATCCGAACGGCGGGTGGCCCGTGGGCTTGCCCCGGGTTTCCAGAAGAACGTTCATCAGGTCTCCGCAAGTTCTATTCATCTCGTGCATTTCGATCGACGTCTGGGTGGCCAACCTTTTAGGTGGGTTCCTTTCTGTGGTCTTCACTTCCGCATTCCCTACAATCCTTCTCCAACAACCGTTATAGCGGCGTTAGGTGAAGGACTGGCGGGTGGCCCGTGGGCTTGCCCCGGGTTTCCAGAAGAACTTTCATCAGGTCTCCGCAAGTTCTATTCATCTCGTGCATTTCGATCGACGTCACGACCGGATAGGCGAATCTGAGCTCCCCCCGCATTCCCTACAATCCTTCTCCAACAACCGTTCTCGCGGCGTTAGGTGAAGGACTGGCGGGTGGCCCGTGGGCTTGCCCCGGGTTTCCAGAAGAACTTTCATCAGGTCTCCGCAAGTTCTATTCATCTCGTGCATTTCGATCGACGTCACGACCGGATAGGCGAATCTGAGCTCCCCCCGCATTCCATACAATCCTTCTCCAGTAACCGTTCTCGTGTTATTAGGTGAGCGGCCAGCCATAGGCGAGCTATGAAGCGGAGAAGAGACAAGACGGGGACAGGATTCAAGCCCAAACAAAAATCTGCAAAACGAACCCAATTCGCCGTATCCGATAGAACTACACGCAAATACAGCGAATAGATGCGCGATCGATTCAGCGGTAAATGTTGTTGGGAAGCCGAAAAGTTCATATTGCGTTGCCGCCCCTAACTCACTATTCTTACCCCGATTGCCGGAGTGGTGGAATGGTAGACACCAGGGACTTAAAATCCCTTGGGCTGTTAGCCCGTGCCGGTTCGAGTCCGGCCTCCGGCACCAGCTTGGCTGGTTTTTTCGCGAGGTAGTTCACAAGAGCGACAAGGGGAGGCGCCGCGGTTGAAATGTGTTTGTATGTTGTGGCCTCTCCGGCACCAACTTGGCTGGTTTTTTGTGAGGTATTTCAAAGGGAGGTCGAAACTCCTTGTGCCCCACCCCTCGGGTGGGATTCGCGAAGCGAGGTATTGACATTTCATCTGATTATCGTTGACACTCGCACCGGGTCGGGACAGATTGGAACCATGACGCAAGGACGCTTCAAACTGCCCTGTTGGATCGAGCGCCATCCGCTTCTGACGGTGATACTTATCGCAATCGCCGTACGGGCGGTGGCGGTTGTTTTCTCGAAAGGTTTCATCCATTCCGACGACCATTACGATACGGTCATGATCGCCTATGACTGGCTGCGCAACGGTTTCTGGGGGGCGAACGGTTTCCTCCGCTGGCGACAAGAGCCCTCCGATATGATCGGCCGTTTTCCGCTTTATGTCATGTCGCTTTGGGCGATGATGAAAGCTCTCACTCTTTGCGGCGTGCAGGCGCTCAACAGTATGATGTACGTCGTCCGCGCTGTCCACGCGGCGATCAGCCTGATTCCCGTCTGGGTGGCATTCAAAGTCACGGTCTGGACGACCCAATCGAAACGATGGGGGATGCTGGCGGCGCTGGTAGTGGGACTCAACTTTATGATGCCGTTCCTGGGTGTCCGCAACCTGATCGAAATGGTCGGCGGCAATATCTGGATGCTCACGATCATTGCGGTCTATCAATACGAACGTAACCGCAGGGAAAGCTGTCTCGTACTGGCCGGCTTGGCGGCCGGACTGGCCTGGATGATCCGTTTTCAAATGGCCTCGGCGGCAATTCCGATCCCGTTCATCCTCTGGTGGCAATATCGATCCGTCAAACCGGCGCTGAGTTTCGCCGTTGGAGTCGCAGTGATGTTGTTTGCCTCGGGACTGGCCGACCTGTACTGGCTCGGACGATTCGGTGGCTCGACCATCACGAACATAACCATGAACGCCGGACTGCCCGCTCTCTATAAGACTATCCCAGGGCTTTTCCCGTTGATTCTGCTGCTGGCCCTGGTGCCGCCCTGGTCATTCGTTTCGGCTGTAGCGATGTTCCGCAAGAGCTTTCTGATGCGCCACGCGGTTCTGGTCGGCAGTTCATTTTTCTTCGTGTTGTTTCACCTCGCGATGGCCAACCAGCAGGAGCGATTCGTATTCCCGATCATTCCCGCCTTTTTGCTTATGTCGGTCCTGGCTGTCTGGCACAAGAAAGAGGACAAAGGGTATGTTCTCAAGAGTCCGCGTTTGTTGCATTGGCTGGTCGGAAGCAGCGTTGTCCTTGATCTGGTATTGTTGATATTTCTTACGCCCGGTTACGGACATAAAGGACTGATCGAACCGGTGGTGCGGATCAGAGCGGAGGAGCCTTCGGCGCATGTGCTGTTCATCCAGCCGGGCATCCACAAATGGATACCGATAAGTTACGGTGGTGAGGCAATGTCTCGTTTTTATGTGCGCGAATGGGACGCTCTCGATCGTGCCCGATCCGATGGCGGTGCGTTCGATTACGTGGTGTTGCTGCCGCGCGATGCTGCCGATCTGAACGCCTATGAGGACTCCGCACGCACGGTTTGCGGAGCGATAGTCCCGGATTTCGAGGTAGCGCCGTCTTGCTATGACTGGCTGCTGCACAAGGCCAACCCGCATCATAATCCTGATTACGCGGCGTTTGTTTATAAGTCGAAGTAATAGAGGTCTTTGAATATGGGAGTGGGAAAGGCGGTTGCCGAAAAGCAACCGCCCTGAACGCAACTATACTCCAGCGAAGGAAATATCTTTGAACAAAAGGCTCGGTCGGATGATACTGGAATAGCGATAGACATCGTTGCCGACCTCAGCCAGACTCCCCCAGAGATCGAGAGTGTTGCCGGAAATGTTCATCTCGTTCACCGGCTGGGTAAGCGCCCCGTCTTCGATCAGCATACCGATAATACCGTAGGAGTAATCGCCGGTGGTGCTGTTGTTGTTGCCGCCGACGAAACTGGTCACGAAAATACCGTGTTTCACCTGGGCGATCAACTGGTCGAGATTCTTGTCGCCCAGTTCGAAGGTAAGGTTGGAGTAACCACCGGTTGTCGGTTTCATGCCTAACTTGCGGCCGTAGTAGTCATCCACGAAATAGTGTTTAAGAACGCCTTTGTCGATCATGGTGCGATGTTTGGCCGCGATTCCCTCACCGTCGAAAAGGCGAGAGCCCATGCCGCGCGGAATAAAGGGATCATCGATCATGGTTAGTTTGTCGGAGGCGATTTTCTGCCCGAGTTTACCCTCAAGAAACGAGGACTTTTGTTGTAGAGCGCTGGCCTGCATGGGATAAGTGAGAGCGCCGATCATGCGTGAAGCGGCGCGGTTCTCGACCAGCATGTCGTAAATGCCTGAGGCCAGTTTCTTTTGTCCCAGTTGGCGCAGGGAACGTTGCACCGCCTCTTTTCCGCAGGCAGTTGGGTCCAGCAGATCAGCAATGTAATGCACCGGGGCATAGCTCCAGTCGGATACCTTGTGACCTTGACCGTCATCGACCGTGACTTCGACTCCGGACCCGAAATTGGTTGATTCCTGGGATCCCTGGAAACCGTTGGAATGCACTTTTACCGAGCTGGATTTGCCGTCGTAATAGTAAGCGGTAGCGGATGTGACTTTATCGCTCGCGGCGCGAGCTACTTCTTCCATATTGGCGGCAATCTGAACCCGTTTCTCGGGCGTTACCTGATCGAGGCGAGCATCGTACAGCTCCAGGTCATGTGCTTCGCGACCTTCGTAAAGGGCTGGGTCCGGCAGGGTGCGATAAGGGTCGCTGTCCAGATATCTGGTCATGGCAACCGCCTCGCTGATGAAATGTTCGAGTGTCTCTTTGCGGATGTCGCAGGTGGAAGAACTGGAATACTTGCCGTCGATATAAAGCGCCAGGGAAAGAGAATTCTCGGTGGCTTCGGTAAGCCGGTCCAGTTTCCCGTCGCGATAATCGACATTGACGCCTCGGTCGTTGGTAATGTTGACCTTCACTTCGGTAGCGCCGTGCGCTTTGGCGCGGCTTATTACCCAATCGGCCAGTAATAATCTATCGTTATTGTTCATTTTCGTTACCTCGTTGTTGGATCGTCGGACCTTAGCCGGCGATGCCGCCCACGGTTATTGAGGAAACCTTGACAGTTGGCAGTCCCAGAGAAACCGGAACCGACTGGCCGCCCTTGCCGCAGGTCCAGACACCATTGTCAATCTCGAAATCATCGGCGACCATAGTCACCTTGGTCAGGACATCCGGACCGTTGCCGATGATATTTACGTCCTTGATCGAGCTGGTCAGTTTACCGTTTTCGATAAGACGTCCCGATGCGACATAAAACGTGAAATCCCCCGGACCGATACGGACTTCGCCGTTGGTAAAGGCTTCTGCGAGGATGCCGCTTTTAGTTGAGGCGATAATTTCATCGCGCGTGTGCGGTCCCGGAGGCATGTATGTGTTGGTCATGCGCGGAAGCGGGGGGAAGCGGAATGATTGACGACGTCCGTTGCCGGTGGATTTGACCTGGTAATGCCTGGCGGAGATGCGGTCGTGCATGTAAGTCGTGAGGATACCGTCTTGAACGAGGTAGTTCTTTTGCGAATCATTGCCTTCATCGTCGCAGTTGATCGAGCCGCGTTCGGCGACCGTGGTACCGTCATCGACAATTGACACGAACTTCTCGGCGACCGGTTTGCCGATCTTGTCGCTGAAGATCGATTCCCCTTTACGGTTGAAATCGGCTTCCATACCATGGCCGATTGCCTCGTGGAGTAGAATTCCGCTGGCGCCTGCGGCCAGAATGACCGGCATTTCACCCGCCGGTGGTTTGACCGCTGTGAACAACCGAGTGGTCCGTTCTACCGCTTCCCGGGCAACACGATCGATCGTTGCGTCGGTGAGACATTCCAAACCGCTGCGTGAGGCAAAACTGCGACCGCCGCTTTCGACTTTTCCATCCTGTTCGGCCGTACAACTGGCGTGGATGGTTACCATGGGTTGATAGTCACAAACGATACGACCGTCGGAGGTTGCCGCCATGATATACTTGGTCTCGTCGTTGAACCAGACTTTGGTCTTAATAAGTCGTGTGTCCTCTGTTTTCATGTGTTCGTTGAGGCGAGTAAGGAACGGCATTTTACGGTCAATGCCGACATCTTCCCAGGCGGTTTTGACCGGGTAATAATTGGGGATATCGTGAAGACTAACTTTGGCCGGCGGGGCGGTTCTGGAATCGCTGGCGATATTGGCGGCTGTTTGAGCGGCCAGTTTCATGGCTGCCGGTGTGATCTCCTCGGTGTAAGAGTATCCCGTCTGGTCACCCTCGATCACCCGGATACCTACCCCGAAATCGACATTGGCATAGGCACGGTTAACGGAGTCATCTTCCAGACCTACCCAGTTCGATATGGTGTGCTCGAAATAAAGATCGCAATAGTCGCCACCCTTTTCTAGGGCGGTTGCCATGATTTCCCTGATGGTGGCTTCAGTCACCCCGAAATGATCCAAATAACCGGATAGACGATCCGCATCCGGAATGCCAAAAGCTCTGGCGGGATCGATTCTCAAGAAGAATGGAATCGAGGCCAGAGCGATTCCCTTGGCGCTGGTAACCAGAAAGTCTCTGCGGGTTTGGTTTGCCATGCTGCTCTCCTGCAAGGTTTTCTATATCTGATGCTGTTGCTTGTATACCAATTCATTGCTCTATTACCTATGACGAAAAAATACGGCCGGGTATGCATTTCATTTGAGTTTTTTTCTGCTTCAGTTGCATTTCTTGACCCCAATACCGTTGGGAGCTATTATTCCGGTATGCAGAATAAGGCTACCAGCAATAAGGAAGGCATGCATTGGTCATGGCGGTTGAAAGCATTAATGGCCGTTTTGATCCTTATCGTTGTATGTGGATTGCTCGAACTGGCCGCTCATATGGTTGTCCCAGGTGCGGACAGTGAGACAAAAACTCCCCCAAATGTCGGCTGGCAGGCGGAGTTTTTCAGTCAATCTTTTGGCTGGCATGAGCCTGATCCGGAACTTCTCTGGAGGATGCGGCCCAAACTAGAGAATTCGTATCTCAGGACCAACTCCGAGGGACTGATCGGGGAAGAGGTAAGTCGCCCCAAACCTGACGGGACTTATCGTATTCTGCTGCTTGGTGATTCATCGCCGGTGGGATTGGGATTGCCGTCATATCGGTATGCCTTCGGACCACAGGTGGAAGCGTTGGTGGAAGGGGAGTTGGGTTTCGAGAGGCCGGTGGAACTGGTCAATGCCTCGGTTTCGGGTTACACCTCGGAACAGATCAGGCTCTGGCTGGAGCGGCACGGCTGGAGTTATGAACCTGATTTGGTATTGTTGTACTGTGGTAATAACGATGCCTCAATCTCAGGTATGGTGAGTGATCGAGATCTCCTGGCGGATCAGCGGATGACCGGATTACGCCGGTTGCTTGAAAAATCAGCTCTTTACAGGCTTATGAAGGCAATGCTCAAACCGGCAGAGTCGATAGCGGATGAGTCAAAACTGGTCGTAAGAGTTGAGCCTGAACGGTTCTCTGAAAATCTGGAGAATATCGCCGCTCAGTGCCGGGATCACGACTGCCCGCTGATGGTGATAAAGCCGCCGGTGCCGTTACTCTGGCCGGCCGGTTTGCAATTCAAGCTGTTTGCCTTTCAGGAATCAGGTGAAGCGACGGTGCACATGCCTGAGGAGATGACTCGTATTCTTGGCCGTGATTTAAGATACTGTTTCGATTCCGCCGAAATAACCGAACGATACGGCAAAGCGGACTGGTTCACGAAAACGGTCTATGCCAGCGCATATAAGGACTCACTCACACCAGCTCAGGCTGTCGAGCTGTATGAAGCTGAACTTGAGGGTGAAGGCGGTAACGCGACTGTATACAATAACTTGGGCGTATCGCTATCTTCTGATAAGAAGTATGATCAAGCTGAAGTTGATTTTCATGAAGCCCGAACACGGTTTGCCTCGGAGCGATTGAGTAATCCCTCAATTGCCGAGTTGACCGCCGGATCCGTGTTTCTCTACAACCTTGGATACAACCGATATATCGGCGAGCGTTTCGGTGACAGCAGTTTCGGTGATCCCTGGATTTATCTCGATTCAGCCTTGCAGGCAGATTTCTTTTCCCTGAGAATCAAGCGCGATTACTGGAATCGAATCGATTCTTTAGGACAAGAACCGGGGGTATATGTGGTTGACGCACCTCGGATGTTCGACCGCAATGATCGCGAACGGCTGTTTATCGACCATTGCCATCCCACCGTTAGAGGGCATTCATTGATCGCACTGCAGATTCTCGATGTGATGAGACTGAACCGGCTTTTACCGCGCTGAGTCTATATATCGTAATACATCTGGAATTCGTACGGTGTCGGGCGAACTCGTATTTCGGTCACTTCCTTGCGCTTCAGAGTTTTCCAGTTATCCAGCAGATCCTCGGTAAATACCCCGCCTTCGATTAGATACTGATAATCGTGGTCGAGAGCGTTCAGGGCTTTATTGAGCGAAGTCGGTAGCTGGTGAATTTCGGCCAGCTCTTCAGGGGGAAGAGTGTCGAGATTTTTGTCGAGCGGCAAGCCCGGGTCGATCTTACGTTTGATACCGTCGATTCCGGCCATGAGCATGGCAGCGTAACCGAGATAGGGATTCATAGTGCCGTCTCCGGGACGGAATTCGAACCGCATGGTTTTAGGCTCGCGCTGATAGCCCGGGATGCGAATACAGGCGGTTCTGTTGCCGACCGAATAGGTGCCGGCGACCGGAGCCTCGAAACCAGGAACGAGCCGTTTGAACGAATTGGTCGAGGGATTGGAGAAAGCCAGAATCGAGTCCACATGCTCCAGAACGCCGCCGATATAATACAATCCCATTTTCGAGAATTTAGCCGGTCCGTTTTTATCAAAAAAGACCGAACCGTTCTTGTCGGCCAGATACTGGTGAACGTGAAGCCCTGATCCCGGCTCGTTAAACAACGGCTTGGGCATGAAAGTGGCCGATTTGCCCATGCGGAAACAGTGGTTTTTAACGAAATACTTAATCAGCATCGACTGGTCCGCCATGCGCAGGAGCGGAGCGAACTTGGTCTCGATTTCGTGTTGACCGCCGCCGCCTACCTCATGGTGGTGGTATTTTATCTCGACACCGATACGCTGAAGCATGGCGCAGATTTCTGAGCGAATGTTGAAGATGCGATCCATCGGCGGGGCGACATGGTAACCCTTTTTATAGGGAATCTTGTAGCCGAGATTCTCGTCGTCTTCTTCGGCGTTCCATTCCGCTTCGGTCGAATCGAGATAATAGAAGGCATGATCAGGACCCTGCCAGAAATTAACCTTGTCGAAAACGTAGAATTCGAACTCGGGTCCGATCATTGAGGTCAGGCCGGGTTTGAATTTCTGGAGGTACTTAACGGCATCGGCCGCGACCCGGCGCGGATTACGTGAATAGGGGCGGATTTTATCGTCCACGTCCATGATGTCACAGATCATCGACAGGGTTGGACGCTCGAAAAATGGATCGACGTAAGCAGTGATGGGATCCGGGATTTGGATCATATCGCCGCGTTCGATCGACGAGAAACCGGGCATTGAGGAGCCGTCCACACCCACGCCGTATTTGAACAGGTCGGGGGTGAGAGAAGTGATCGGGATAGTGATATGGTGCCACAGTCCGGGCAAGTCGCTGATCTTCAGGTCGACAAACTCGATCTTATGGTCGAGTGCCATTTTCTTGAGCTGATCCAGAGTCATCTATTGTCCTTTCCTGTACCTCTCGAAATTTCTGGATCAAAGGTAATGTTTTTCGCCGAAAGCGCAAGGCCGAACGACAGAACCCGCAGGAATTCGATTGTGTAAACAACGCTAATTACTTGTTGTTGTTTGCCCGCTCGACTATACTTGTAGGACGACAATCAGGAGGAACAATATGCCTTTACTTCTTACGAAAGATGACGTAGCCAGGGTGCTACAGATGTCTGACTGCATTAATGTGGTCGAAAAGGCCTTTGCCGAAATGGCCCACGGAACCGCGGTATTACCGCTTCGGATACCGATCACGCCGCCGGAAGGGCTATCCCTTTACATGCCGGCTTATTTAAAGGAACTCGGGGCGCTGGCCTGCAAGGTTGTGACGGTTTATAAAAATAATCCCAAACGGCACAATCTCCCGACCGTGATCGGGAAAGTGCTGGTACAGAATCCGGACACCGGCGAGGTGGTTTGTATCATGGACGGCGGCTATCTCACGGCGGTTCGCACCGGAGCGGTCAGTGGTGTTGCGACTCGCTGGCTGGCACGTAAAGACGACGGCCTGGTCGCAGGTATCTTTGGCGCTGGAGTACAAGCTCAAATGCAGCTTTGGGCTGTTGCTGAAGCTCGCAAATTAAGTAAAGCCCTGGTTTACGATGTCTCCGATGAGGCGGCAACGAAATTCGCTAAATCGATGAGTGAAAAGCTCGGGCTTGAGGTCATAAAAGCCTCTTTGGCGGATGAACTGCTGGCTTCCGATATTATTTGTACCGCGACTTCATCGGCCTCACCGCTGTTTGACGGCAACAAGGTGAAGGAAGGTACACACATTAACGGCATTGGAAGTCACACTCCCTTGACTCGTGAACTGGATACGGCCATTATTAAACGTTCTCGATTTATCGCGGATTCTTACGAGGCTTGTCTTAAGGAAGCCGGTGATATCATGATCCCGATTGAAGAGGGAGCCGTTACGGCTGATCATATCGCTGCCGATTTAGGTGAGATCATTACAGCCAGGAAACCTGCTCGCACCGACGACAAGGAGATTACTCTTTTCAAATCCAACGGTCTGGCGATCCAGGATGTTGCCGCGGCGAAGCTGGTTTACGATAAAGCACTTGAGGCAGGTATCGGCATAAATGTCGATCTGTAGCCGTTGGACGACATTACTCAAATGAAAAGGCCGCTGAGTCAACAGCGGCCTTTATTTCTATCCATCATACTCTCGGGTCGGTTATGGACAAGGCTGTGGCGCCGGCCCGCCGTTGAACATCCAGTCAACCAGGTAGACCAGGTCGGCAATGTCAATGGAGCCGTCGGCGTTGACATCGGCTTCTTCGAATATCGGCGGCGGCGGACCGGAGTTAAACATGTAGTTAACCAGGTAAACCAGGTCTGAAATGTCCGTGCCGTCGTCGATGTAACCGTTGATATTGCCGCGAATGCCGACACAGTAGTCGAGTGTTTCGCAGGCATCGCCGATTCCATCCATATCGCTGTCGATCTGATCGGCGTTGGCTACGTCGGGGCAGTTATCTGTCAGGCCGCAGATGCCGTCACCATCGACATCGTTGGTAGAATCGTTCGGGCAGAAATCACAGACATCGCCGATGCCGTCGTTGTCGGCATCGAGTTGATTCGAGTTATAGTCGTCGGGACAATTATCACAAGCATCGGGGAAACCGTCGGTGTCGGTATCTTCCTGGCCCGGATTGTAAGCATCGGGGCAGTTGTCGCAGACATCGCCGATACCGTCGCCGTCGACATCGGACTGGTCGGCATTGGCTATATCGGGACAATTGTCGACATCTTCACAGATTCCGTCGGAATCGTAATCGGGACAGCAATTGATGGATTGCGTTTCACCGTTGATCCACATGAAGGGATATCCGGGCGGGGTGGGCCAGAAGGCGTACCAGCCGTACCAGGCATCGCAGTAGTATTGGAAAATATGACAGGTGTCGACTTCCGGGGTAGTATCGAACATGAGCGACGGCAGCGGATACACACTGTTGGTGCTGATGTACTCGAGGCCGATAAAGAACGGGCCTTCAACGCAACAGTCGAGCGCCATTGTAACCGTACCTATGTTTGGATAACAGAAGTACGCCGAGTCAAATTCAACGTATTGACGGCATATTTCTTCGCCGGGGCCATAGCAACTATCATAGCTTACCGCCAGATCATAAACAACGATATCGGCTCGCAACGGCCAGACGCGCGGTCGCGGATCCCAACTGTTGGGCGGATCGAACAAAGTGAGTTGTATGGAGGTAATCTCCATAGGGGCGGCATCGGGGTGACAGTCGTCCGGGTCGAAATAGACCACGGTGCGCATACCGGCATCGAAACCGGAATAATAGCCGAGAACGCTGTCTTCAAGCCACATTTTGTAAAGGGTGCAACCGGCTCTCAACTCCGGGATTTTGAGTTCGCTAAGATCGAAGGTTGCTTTTTCCAAAGCTACATCTAACTTCTTGCAGTCGGACCAGGCGATACTCGATGCCAGGCCGACCAGCAGCGTCAGTGTAATCGACAGTATAATTGCCCGCTTCATGCTGAATACCTCGTGATCTTAAGATTCGATTTGACCTCTGGGTATGACATTCCGATTGCGTCGCCATTCGTGAGCGACGCCTTATTCCTGCCTCTGGGTTCAATATATCAGACAGCATTGCGGGTGTCAACGGAAAGAGAGGGCGGAAGACTCAATTGTCCACGTTATTCTGTGGGCGGCAGACGTTCTAGTCTATCTCGGAATGAAATACGCGAGCGGTCAATACTACACGTGTTTGACTCAGGTTGGCAAGTAGTCGGGTGAGTTTCTTACTCCCTGGCTAATGAGTTCGCTCTGTACTTGTCGGGGCGATGTGAATTGCCTATCTTTACCCGAGTCATTCGAAGACACAGAGAGAACGGACACCAGAAAGGAGCAGGTCTTGAGAGTTCAAAGAACCGCTAATTATCACAGCAGGGTTTGGGGAAATGTTGCGAGTGTGTTTCTGGCGGTAGTCTTAAGTGTTGGTTTTGCCGTCGCAGCCGATTTGGAGTACCAGCGGCCCGCGCCGGAAATCGCAGAGTTGATTGAGGCTCCGCTGTTTCCCGGAGTGTCGGTCAGCCCCGACAGGAATTGGCTGTTATTGTTAAACCAGGCGGGGTATCCATCGATCGAGGAAGTGGCTCAACCGGAATTACGGTTGGCCGGTGAGCGTATTAGTCCCAACAATCATGGACCGTCACGCGCCTGGTATTACAACGGTTTAATGTTCCAGAATGTATCCAACGGGGAGCGTACGCTGGTCAAGGATATCCCCGAAGGGGCTCGGATCGACCGTGTTCGTTATTCGCCCAACGGCAAGCAAGTATCATTCTGTGTGACCGCTTCGGACGGCATCACACTCTGGACTGTTCCGCTCGGCGGCGACAAGGCTCGTCAGGTGAGCGCTCTCAAGTTGAATGCGACGTTGTCCACGCCGTATCGCTGGCTGGCCGACAACAAAAGTTTCGTGGCTCTTACCGTGCCGGGCGATATGGGTGATGTCCCCGTTGCTCCATTGGCTCCGGATGGCCCGGTGGTGCAGGAGTCGATCGGCAGGAAGGCTCCGGCGCGGACTTATCAGGATTTGCTCGAAAATCCACATGATGAGGATCTGTTCGATTATTACATGACCAGTCAGGCCGTTCTTTTAACGCTCGACGGTGAGGTGACGCCGCTGGGGAAGCCTGCCGTATATAACCAGGTGGCAGCGTCACCTGATGGAAAATACCTTCTGGTCGATATCGTTCATCGGCCTTATTCCTACCAGGTCCCGGCTGATCGTTTTCCGCATCGCGAGGAAGTCTGGGATATGACGGGGAAAGTAATTTATGTGGTCGCCGATCTTCCTCTGGCGGATGATATTCCCATTGCTTACGGATCGGTGCCGACCGGACGTCGAGAAATCAGTTGGCGAAACGATGCACTGGCAACCCTGGCCTGGGTAGAGGCGCTCGACGGTGGAGATGCCGGCGCAGAGGCGGAAGTCCGCGATCAGCTTTATCTGCAGGATGCTCCTTTCGATAAGGATCCGGTCGAGTGGCTCACGCTTGAGTTCCGTATCGGAGGGATTAACTGGGGTACGGACAAGTTGGCCATCGTGTCCGAGTGGTGGTGGCCGACGCGAACGGCACGAGCCTGGTTTGCGGCTCCCGGCACACCCAAGGCCGAACCGTCGCTGTGGATCGAGCGCAACTGGCAGGATCGTTATAGCGATCCCGGTTCTCCCATGATGGAAGACAACGAATACGGCTTTCCGGCTTTGTTGACGGCTGACGGCGGTAAGACGTTGTTCCTGTCCGGAGACGGAGCTTCGGATGAGGGCGACCGGCCGTTTCTGGATGAGTTCAACCTTACGGATAGAACGACCAGGCGACTTTTCCGCTCGGAAGCTCCCTATTATGAGTCGCCGGTAGCATTCCTAGATGTCGACAAACGTGTCCTGATAACCCGTCGGGAAGCGATTGAAGAACCGCCGAACTACTATCGCCGCGATCTGAAAAAGGACAAGTTAACGGCATTGACCGAGTTCCCACATCCAACCCCGGGATTACTTGGAATCTCGAAAGAGTTAATCAAGTACAAGCGCGATGACAGCCTCGATCTTACCGGAACCCTTTACTTGCCAAAGGGATATGATCCCGAGAAAGACGGTCCGCTCCCGACCATCCTCTGGGCATATCCTGAAGAGTACAAGAGCGCCGATGCCGCCGGGCAGGTGCAGGGATCACCATATCGGTTCGTACGAGTGTTTTGGGCGTCACCTCTACTCTGGTTGAATCGCGGTTATGCGGTGCTGGATGATCCTTCGATGCCGATCGTCGGTGAGGGAGACACCGAGCCGAACGATACTTTCCGTGAGCAGCTCGTGGCCGGGGCGAAAGCCGCGATTGACGAGCTGGTCCGTCGCGGGGTTTGCGATCCGGAACGCGTGGCGGTGGGCGGCCATTCGTACGGAGCTTTTATGACCGCCAATCTGCTGGCTCATTCGGATTTGTTCCGAGCCGGTATTGCCCGCAGCGGCGCATATAATCGCACACTCACGCCATTCGGTTTCCAGTCCGAGGAACGAACTTTCTGGGAAGCGCCGGAAGTTTACTTTGACATGTCGCCCTTTATGCATGCCGATAAAATCGATGAACCGATTCTCCTGATCCACGGCGAAGCCGACAACAACTCGGGCACGTTCCCGCTTCAGAGTGAACGTTTCTATGCCGCCCTCAAAGGGCTCGGGGCAACAGCACGCCTGGTGATGCTTCCGCATGAGAGTCACAGCTATCGGGCCATGGAGTCGATACTTCATCAGGCCTGGGAGATAGATCAATGGCTCGATAAATACGTTAAAAATGCCGAGCCGCGTGAGTTGATGAAGACCGAGAACAAAGAGACCGGCGGCAAATGACGGCTGCCAACGGCAGGGAAAAGGGGTAAACATGATGAGGTTTCTGAAACTTTTGGCAGGAGAGACGGTGATAACCGTCCTCCTGCTGGGCCTGGTTGTAAACGCTGCCGAAAAGCAGCCGACGATCCGTTTTGCTGTTTTAGGCGACCGCACCAATACCGCCAACGACTCCGCTTATGGTCTGGCGGTAACAGAGATAGAACGACTCAAACCGGATTTTGTGATGACCGTGGGTGATCATATCGAAGGTTACACTGAGGACTCGACCCGGATAATAACAGAGTGGGAAGAGTATCTGAAGGTGATTGAACCGTTGACAATGCCCATCCATTTTGCCCCCGGTAATCATGATATTACCACGCGGCCGATGGAACCGTTTTTCAGGCGGTTTGCGGCGGAGCCGTATTACTCGTTCGATTACGAGGGGCGTCATTTTGTGATCCTCGACAACACTCCGGGGGGAGGCGGTCCGGCAGAACCGATTGACGAAAAACAAATGGCCTGGCTGGAGAATGATTTATCAAGTCAGACTCCCGAGACGCAGATACTCGTTTTTTATCACAAGCCGAATTGGTATGAAACGGTCACATTGGGCAAGCCTGACGCCATGCACGATTTGTTCGTTAAGTACGGAGTCGATGCCGTTTTTACCGGACATTATCATGTTTATTTCACCGCCGTGCTGGATGGGATTAAATACACCTCGGTCGGTAGTTCCGGCGGCAATATGTCGCCCGGTCCGACGGGGATAGGCTATCATTTCTGCTGGGTCACGGTGTCGGATCGGATCGATGTCACTCCGATTGAATTGGGTGCTGTGAGGGCATGGGATGATGTCTCGGCGGAGGATTATCGCACGGCTACGTTAATCGAGGAAGAAGCGATTCAGCCCGGACAATGGCTCATGCTCGGTGATGACGGCGGGATTGGCGAAGGACGTTTCTCGATGCAGATCATTAACATGAACCACGAGACTGCCTATGCGGATAGTCTGCGTTGGTCGGGACTTGATTCTGATGGATGGATGATCGAACCGGCCGTTGTGTATGTGAGCATCCCTCCCGCTGAAACTGCGACCGTATGGTTCGAGGCAGAGCTTAAGGGATCGCCGTATCCATTGCCGAAGCTGTGGGGATCATTTATTTCGGCTCCGGACCAGACTATCAAAGCCTCGGGACTACCTCGCCTGGTGAAAGAAGCATATTGTATACCTGTGGCACAACCTCCGGTGGTGGACGGCAGTTTGGATGAAGCCTGCTGGCAAAAGCCCACAACAAAATTGCTGGGACCGGATGATAAGCCTGCTACCATCGATCCCACCAGTTTCTATTTCGCCTATGACGATAATAATATCTATGTAGGTGTTCAATGCACGGACCCGTACCCGGATTCTATCCAGGCTCGGATAACGGAGCGTGATGGGGCTATTTACGGTGAGGATTGTGTCGGATTCCTGTTTCATCCCGGGACCGACAGCGTGACCCATATCTATTTCAATCCCATCGGGACGATTTACGATCAGAAGATCACCTTCATGGAAGGCAGGTCTTACAATACGGATAAATCGTTCAATGGTGATTATGAGGTGAAGATCGCAGAAGGATCGAACGGCTGGACCCTTGAGGCACGCATACCGTTGAACGAGATCGGCGGGGAAAAGCCCGAGAAGGGGACGGTCTGGGATATTACCTTCCGTCGTAAGGAGAAACGGCTCGACAGTTCAGGCGACTGGATGCCGTACGATTACTATCCCCGGAATTTCGGTCTGCTTAGATTTGAATGATGGATATGCCGTCGGTCGGACTCGTTGGGACGAGCCCGACCGACATTTGAGATACTACTCTTCCAGGATCAACGGGCGCTGATCCACGAGATAGAAGTCTTCATCGCCAAAATCCTTGGCATACACTTCAGCTACATAGCTGCCGGCTGCGATATTCTCGATCACGGCCGTTATGTCATAATCGCAAATGCAGTAAGCGCCTTGTTCCGAGACATTGGTTTCGTATAAACGCAATGTGTCGCCGGCTTGTACGAAATTGAAATCGAGTACGAACGCACAGTTGAAAACAGCGTTGTGATGGGAAAAAGTCAAAATTCCATTTTCCCATAAATAGTTGATTTGTGCGGCATCCCTGGTCGATTTCGTTTCGAGACAATCACTATGCTCAACCGATGTCACGTGAGGTCCGTAACCGATAGTAACCGGAGCCGTGCCGACAATCTGGTGTTCGATTCCAAGCATAATCAATGTGTAGTTCCCCTCGGGATATCCCCAGGAACTGCTTTGCAGATCGAAGTAACAGATGCAGTCGCACTCGAATCCGGTGTCGCGCTCAATGGCCCAGATGATCGGGCCGGTGACCAGGTAATCGACCTGATACTCAAGACAGCATTGATAATATGCGCCGTTGTGATAAACCGTGATGGTATCCCCGGAAACCTCGACGATCATTTCCTCGGCAACATCCTGGTTAGCCTTCAAAGTCAGGCAGTCGCCTTGAATGTCGGTATGCCCTTCAATCACGTCCATACCACAGGTAAGAGGAGGACCGCCCTGGAACATCCAGTTGACTAGCAAAATGAGGTCGGATATATCAGTTGAGCCATCGCCGTTACAGTCGGCGAGTGGTTCCAAAACCGGTGGTGGGCCGGACTGGAACATATACGAGACGAGATAAACCAGATCGGCAATATCCACAGCGCCCGATTGGTTGACATCGCCGCAAACCGTTGCCTGCCCCGTCGAAGCCAATAGGCAAAACAAGCCGAAAACTAGAGCCATGATAGACCGTTTCATAGCTGGACTCCATTCTCTATGAATCATAACTCGATGAATATACCCCAGATATCACCAATAATATACCCTTAATACCATATTGGGTCAAGAGTAAACGGGCCTTTTGATCGAATCCGGGGATTGGCTAAAGCGCTTATATTCGCTTGATCAATCGGGTCTTTTCGGTTACATTCCCGGGCGATATGTTGCAATCACAGGCCCGAAACAGGCCTTAAGGATAGGACTGCCATGCACTCGGTTGAGGAAGCACAAAAGAACTACGAAGCCACCCGACAGAAGGTAGGCTATATACCACGTCGCGAGACGGACCCGGGAGTATACGCAAGCCTGGGATTCAAATGCGGCCTGGAGATCCATCAGCAACTACTTACGGCCAAGAAGCTGTTTTGTCGTTGCCCGGCTGGAATCTACAGTCATCAGGAAGATTTCGACGCCGAGGTAATCCGTCACATGCGGCCAACTCTCAGCGAGTTGGGGGAATACGACGGTACCGCCCTGATGGAATTCCGCACTCGGAAGAACATCGTTTATCGGATCAAAAGCGAAACTGCCTGCACTTACGAATTCGACGACACCCCGCCGTTTCGGATCGATCGGGAAGGCCTTGACATCGCAATCGAGATTGCTCTGTTGCTCAAGACCAATATCGTCGGTGAACTGCATATCACTCGTAAGCAATACCTGGACGGCTCCATCCCGACCGGTTTTCAGCGGACGGCGATTGTCGGTATCGAGGGAGAAATCCCGATTTCCAACAAGAAAATCGGAATCATTCAGATCAGCATCGAGGAAGATTCCTGTCGCGAGGTTTCCGATGTCGGCCATTGGCGCACATATACTACCGATCGCCTTGGGATGCCGCTGATTGAGATGGTTACTTATCCTCACATGCTCACGCCGGACGAGGCGGCAGAGGCGGGACATTATCTGCGGTTTTTGGCGCGTTCCTCGGGCAAGGTGCGGACCGGTATCGGTGCGGCTCGGCAGGATGTGAATGTCAGTGTAACCGGGGGAGAGCGGGTAGAGATTAAGGGGGTTCAGCATATTCGCTGGATTCCGGAACTGACTCATAATGAGGCTTTTCGCCAGAAGGCACTACTCCGGATCAGCGAACTTCTGAAATCACGAATCAAAGATCCAGCTGCCTGGCAGTCCAGGTCGGTAGAATTGACAGCAGGCGATGTAAACAGCTCTGAAGTTCTGCGTCAGGCGTTGGCAAACGGGCAGAAAGTGGCTGTAATAGCTCTACCGCAGTTTGCCGGTATTCTCTCTCATTTCACTCAGCCGGGGAAATGCTTTGCCAACGAGTTATCTGACCGCATCAAGGTTATTGCCTGCATTGAAAAACCCAATATGATTCACACGGAAGCTCTGGATCAGGACTGGCTGCTTAACGGCCAACTCCTGAAACGAGCCTCCGACCTGACAAAATCCGGTTCCGAGGATGCTCTTGTTATTGTCTGGGGTGACGCTCTTGACGTAAAAACCGCGGTTGAAACGATTGACGAACGCTGTCGTCTGGCTTTTGACGGTGTTCCGAACGAAACCCGTAAGTCACTATCTGACGGCACCACGCTGTTCGAGCGAGTTCTGCCCGGTCCTGACCGCATGTATCCCGATACCGATTCCGCTCCGTTGCCGATCCATGACGATCAGATCGACCGTATCAGAGAAGGATTGGCCGAAGAAGTAGTCGTAAGACAGAAGCAACTGAGCGACTGGCAGGTTCCTCATGATTGCCATGAGTACATTCTGAAAAGTAACCTGGTTCCGCTGATGGAGCAGATCGAATCCGAGTGTGAATTGAGCCCGCGGTTTATCGGGACACTGCTCGGCCATACGCTCAAGAACTACGAGGGTGTGTTTACAGCCTCTCCGGACTTCACGTTCAATAAAATACTGGGATTGGCCAGGTTCGTACGCGATAAGAAACTCGATCCGGGGATCATGCCGGAGATGCTCAAAGAGCTATACCAGCATCCCAATATGGTGTTTGACTCTATTCTGACTACGATTGGATTCAAGCCGCTCAGCAGTGATAAAATCCTCGCCGAAGTAACCACTTTGAGTCGTAAATTTGACGATATCAAAACATCCAAACGTCCCGATGCCCGAATTGACTGGATCATGGGAAGACTGAGACCGCTGGCCCTGGGAAATATGCCACTGGTCGAATTACACGAGCAGATTCAGAAGGAGGTGGGCCATGAGTGATATGTTCAAAGGCTATCGTGGGGCCGCTCTGGAATTGCTCAAGAAATTCAAAGTCCGGGTATGGTCGGATGCCGAAGTGAAAACCAGCCGAGGTGATTTTCGCGGGATCGTTTTGCCGCGCGCGGAAAACGACGATGATGAGCACGTCGTGTTGAAATTGATTACCGGATACAATGTCGGCGTCGATGTCGGCACTGTCAGCGATATGGTCGAAGTGGGTTACAAAGAAGCCCATTATAAGATTCCGGAGAAGGAATTCCCAACCAGTCCCAACAAGCCTTATGTCAAATTGTTTGGAACGGGAGGGACGATTGCCTCGCGTCTGGACTATCGCACCGGTGCGGTAATTCCGGCCTTCTCTCCGGGTGAACTTTATGGCGCCGTCCCGGAACTGGCCGATATCTGTAATCTTTCGACCGAAAAACTTTTTGCCGTGTTCAGTGAGAACATGGGACCATCGCAATACAAGAAATTAGCGGTGGCGATTGGCCAGGAGATCGAGAAAGGTATCGACGGTATCGTCGTCGGCCATGGAACCGACACCATGCACCACACGGCCGCAGCGCTGGCTTTCATGGTTCAGAACTCACCGGTGCCGATCGTGCTGGTCGGTTCACAACGGTCCTCGGATCGTCCCTCATCGGATGCCGCTCTGAACCTGATCCATGCCACCAAAACCGCCGCCGAGTCCGATATCGCCGAGGTAATGGTTTGTATGTTCGGCCCGACTTCGGATGAATACGGATTGCTGCATCAGGGAACCAGGGTGCGCAAGATGCACTCGTCCTACCGCTCGACATTCCGTACCGTCAGCGATGTACCGTTGGCGATGGTCGACAAGGAGAAGATAACTCCGATTAAAAATGATTATCGTCGCCGTCGCCGGGATCATGAAGTGAAAATCACACCGGTGTTCGAGGAAAAAGTAGCGATGGTTTATTACTACCCGAACATGATGCCGGATATCATCGACTCGCTCGTCGACAACGGCTATCGGGGAATTATCATCGCCGGAACCGGTCTGGGACATGTCAATAAGCCGATCTACGGCGCTATCGAACGTGCTACCTCCAAGGGAATAGCGATCTACATGACCGTTCAGACTCTCTGGGGGTATGTCCACATGTTCGTTTACGACACCGGACGCGATCTTATGGCAAAGGGAATCATCCCGGCTGAGAACATGCTTCCCGAAGTGGCTTATATCAAACTTGGTTGGGCTTTAGGGCAGACCGATGATCTTGATGAGGTTAAACGGATAATGCTTACTCCGATATCCCACGAGATCACCGAGCGAGAGCCCTACAACGGATATTTGATCTTCCAGGGGGGAGTCCCCGAAGTGGAAGCGTTCCTGAAGAAGATTCATAAGTAAGATATTCTGCCCTGGAAAAAAAGCCGGAATCGCGTTTGATTCCGGCTTTTTATATTTTCCACGGTCGGTTGTTATGGACAAAGCGATGGTATGTCGCCTGACTGGAACATGTAGGTCACCAGGTAAACCAGGTCGGCAATGTCGATTGCGTCGGAAGCATTCACGTCCGCTTCGAGTGTGCATTCCGGTTCGGGGCCGTTGTCGAACATATAGCTGACGAGGTAGATCAAATCTGAAATGCTGATTTCGTTGTTTTCATCCATGTCGACATTTCCGCGTATTCCGACACAACAGCTCCAGCACGTTACGTTTCCGCTGACAACTTCCGGTTGATAGTCCATCTTGCTGCCGTAGAACCAGGGCTCGCGTGATCCGTAGCCATTCAGGTCAATATGGGCTGTCTGTCCAATCCGAGCTCCGATTTTCGGTGTGAACCAGAGCTTAAGTATCGGGCCGTAGCCGGGATCCAATTCTTGACCGGTTCCGGACGTCGTGTTTTGCAGTCTTATGGTTGTGAGACTGTCGCCGTCGAAATTAGTCTGTTGTACGATTTCGAAGAAGTCAGTACGACAACCGGCCACTGAAAACGAATCGAGTGTCAGATCGAGTGTCCCTCCGAAGTTTATCGGAATCTTTAGCTCGTTAAGTGGGGCGGTGTTGCGAGCCGAGATCGTTATCTCGGCAACAGAGTCTCGTTCGACCAGAACTTCCGGGGCGATCAGCGTATCACCGATGGCAAAAATGAGGCGATTGCGGACGATCGATCGACTGTAGTCACCCTGGGTAACGGTCAACGATACGGTGTAGTTGCCGGATTCATCGTATATATGGGTGGGAGACTGGACAAAAGCGCTGTCGCCGTCGCCGAAATCGTAAGTCCAGCTATCGACGTTGTCCAGATCCGAAGACCCGCTGAAATTGACGGTAAGGGGAGCCATGCCGACGGTCGTGTCTGCCATGTACATGACTTCGCGATCGGGCATGATGTTGGTAAGCATCAAATGATCGGAAACAGCACACTCGCTCCACGGGCAGTAGTTGGCGTCGATGGTATACCAGGTAGTGCGGCTGTTATCCCAGCCGTAGTTGAAATGGAATTGCATAATGCCGTCAACGATGCGGCAGCCGTCCAGGATAATGGCGTGACTCGTGATACGATATGAGATCGGAAGGCCTCGTTCGATATCGGTCAGAGCGAAATTGAACCATTCTTCCTTGAGCCAGCCCGGGCGCGAGTAGGTGTGGATACTGTCTTTATAACGAAAACGGTCGGGGAGAACCCAAGTGCCCATAGTAACGTATGAGCCTGAGCCACAGACACCGTACTGCATTTCATAGGCCACACCGACTTCGTAGTTAAGTTCGGCGGTCGCAGCCTTGACTGAATCGGGAGAATAATAGGCGACCTTGTCGGGAATGTTGGCCCAGTCGTAAGTGTCGCTCAGATCGACCTTGAGCTGCTCCATAGGTGTCGAACCGCCACAGGATTCATCGCCAGTCCACCAGTAGTAGGTAGTGTCGATGCCGAACGGCGGCCATTCGTGGTAGTCCAGAATCATAGCGACGGCTGTGGCTACACAACCAACAACGCAAGTGCCGCCGTCGCCGGCTGGACAATACATGTTGTAAGGGTCGCTCTGATTCCAATGGGCGGTAACAAGCGGGCCGATCTCAAACAGCGTATCGGCCGTGGCGGTAGCCATGGCGGCCGTGAACAACTTGGGTGAGATTTCATAGCGATCCCAGTTAGTTTTCGACGAACGCAGGAATATCTCTTCACCGGTGTCCGGTAACGGTACGCTTATATCCCCATAGAGATTCTCGTAAGCGGTGAGGGCATCGTAAAGGTCCTCGCGCAGAAGAGCGGCCATGCCACCCGGCTCGGTCATGTCGATTGTCCCGGTTTCGGAACTTGCCTTGATCGGGTCAAGAGCTTTGAGCGTCGGTACTATCACCCATCCGGAAGGACTGATAGTATAACAATATCCCACTAACCGATCATTTTCATAAATCGGTTGAGTCGTTTCGATAGTCGGTGCGGTATCACCCGCCCAAATCCCTTTTTGGCTCAACATGTAGTTTAGGTGATTCTCACAAACGTTACGCATTTCCGTAACGGTTGCCTGCTCGGCATGAACGGTGAAGGCACATACGATAAAGAGCGTCAGGGCTAGCGCAGTTAATCTGTAAATGGCTCTCATTCAATCTCCTGATGTAATAGCGGGACCTGTCACACACACAAAGAATTGAATCGGTTAAAATCCAATCTGACCTTTGCGTCGAAACTACCGAAAATATACGGTTTTTATCGATTTTGGCAATCCTTTTACCGGGATGGAACTTCGGTGAAAGCGAAAAAGCCGAACCTGTACCTGAACAAGTATCAGCAAATTAATGGCTGAATAGGTGAAGCTCACAGTCGTCCGTAAGCGCGTATATTTCAGAACTCGTTTAGTAGGAATGGGGCACGAACCAGTGATCCGCCAATTCAAGAGTTATATCGACAATCTGCCGGTCGAGTTCATCCAGAGCACCGCGCTCGATCAGGGCATCGATGGCATGATGCAGCAAGACATATCGTTCATTTACGGGGATCAGGGCCGGGTAGTATTCGTTCCGGAAGAAAATGAAGAAACGTTGCCGTCCGCGACGGTTTTCGAGCATATCCTTGATAGCCGACCTGAGTTCACTGCCGGTAAGCCCTGCCAGGGCTTCCTTGGGAGACGACATCAATGAGACTGACTGCTTGAACTCGTTACAGGCTCTGAAAGTCAATCTCCAGCATTCCATACGGCCGAGGGAGTTAACTACCAGGACATTTACGGTAAAGGAGCCGTTGACCGGATCGGTCGTGACCTGGTGCATGAACGGCAGGTAATAATTATCCGTAATCGCTCCAAAAGCGCTGATGCCGCCCGCGAAAGGATCTTCGAGAATGTCACGTAGTGAGAAGAACGGCTTGTGCTCGAACCGGGCATCCTGGATCATAATGAATTCATCTTCAGTGAAGCTGAATCGTTCGCGCCATTTATCAGCGGCCGACATCCCCGATCGGGTAAGCGCCGACTGGCTGGTCAGCATCCCGAGTCCCTGCCCGCCACGCCAGACCAGCGGTAGAACACCGACGGCCCATTCGGCCGAACCGCCGATCTCACCGATGATGGAGTTGAGGGGACGACCGTTGGGGAAAGCGAGCCCGTTGTGACCGAGAATAATCGCCGGGAACATATCTCCGTCGCCGTCGAATGGTGTGACCACGCCATGGCTGTTTAAAAAATCCATAGCCGGTTCATGGCGAGGACGATCGAGGAAGAACGCTGTGAGTTGGTCCGGTCCCTTAAGACCGTAAGCCTGAGAAATGATATCGGCCGCCTGCAGCAGGTCGGTGCGACGCGGATTGAATTCATCGAATTCGACACCGGCCGCCCAGCGTTGAACGTAAATATCCGGTAGATGACGCTTGACGTTCGATTCGGTGAGGAAGAGGGTGGTCAGGCTGGAATGCCCGCCCATGACCGATTTGGTAGTGCCTTCGACTACGTCGTTTCCCATGGAGAGGAGCGTAACGTTGGGGATCATCGGGAGACCGTAACGGGCTCGATGTTCTTTTTTCCCGAAAAGAGCGCCGACAGCGACGGTTGGATTGCCGCCAACTTCTTTGCCGGGTTTCATCCGTACGCCCTCGGTAATGGTCGATTCGATCAGGACTTCCTCGCCCACCGGAAGCGTTTCGGTTGTTACCTGAAGCACGTCGGCCATAACCTGAGCTGCGGTGCGATCATTGGCGCGTTTGAGTTGATTGATAAACGCTCCGGTCAGTTGTTCGGTCGGATAACGCCTGGCACTGCCGCGTCCGGTCATGGCGACCGCTGAAGCCGAAAGAGCGGCGGCGACTATGACCGATTCGCGTAATTGGCGATTACGTAAAGATCCCAGATTGGAACGATTGTTAATACGGTCATCGAGATGGATGATATGTCCCTCGACCAATTCGATATCATAATTGGACAGAACGGTATGATGACGATGGTTAAACTCGATGATTCGGTCGGTATCAAATACTCGGTCGCGTTGCAGGCCGTTATAGGCCAGTCGCTGATCGGCTATATCGAAACGAAGGTTGTTGTTGGTCAACGTGGGATCCTCTAATTTTCCTGGCTATGTTTACCGTTTGCCCCGGGGTTTATCTTGCCGCAAATGGCGGCACATTTTTAGAGATAGCATTTGTCCCGATTTGGCGCAAGCTCTTTAATAGGGCGCTTTATCGGTCTTTCCAACAACCAGCGCCGGGAAGTTGTTCCAAAATTGTGTTATTGGCCGGGAGTCGGTTCGGGCCACCGGGCAACAAGGGTAGCGATGATTGTCTTTTTATCCGATGTCTTGTTTTCTCTCGATATTGCTTAGTCACGAACGGGGGAGGAGTAAAAAAAGTAAAGCGGCGGAGATTAATCTCCGCCGCTGGAATACTATGCAAAAAAGTCTCTATTCCTGGAGTGCGCAAGGAGCAGGATCAGGACCGCTTGAGAACATGAACGTAACCAGATATACCAGGTCCGCGATATCGGGGGCATCCGCGCCTTGACCGTTGATGTTGGCGGCCTCTAGACAGACAGGCTCAGGTCCTTGTGAAAACATGTAAGTCACCATGTACACAAGGTCGGAGATGTCCGGTCCGCTTCCGGAACCGTTGATGTCGGCGCGGTGATCACAACAGCTAATCGTAATCGTCTGCGGGGTAGACCAGTCGGTTATCGCGCCCCAGACTTCCTTGGCGCGGACCGATACGGTGTAATCACCGAGTTCCTCAAAGCTGTAAACGTAAGTGGCCATTTCTCCCTGCGGGAACGGACCCAGCCAGTCGGAGGTGTAAGTTTCCGGTCCCTGAATATCCCATTGGTAGAATAAAGAGTCGTCATCGGCATCAGTGGCATAGGTTTCCAGGTTCAGATCGGTTCCGATCATATAGACCGTGGGAATTACGGGATCGACCAGACCGGTCGGTTCGCTGTTTACTGAAGTACCATTGGCGATTCTGACGTGTGTCTTGATAGTAGCACTGCCGAGCCATTCAATGGCTGTCATGATTTCAAGCGGTGGTACCGTTCTTTGAGCAAGGTTATTAATCCATGATTGATAAGTACTGACTCCATAAGCGCCGACCAACACTTCATACCCCCCGTCCAGGAAACAGGTGGGGAAGCCGGCCAGATTGTAATCGTTACTCAGTCTGTTATAAGCGGGCTGAATTGCCGCTCCGCCGTATGTCTGCTGTGCGACCAGCGCCGCATATTCGAAATTGTATGTGCCTGATGCATGGATAGACGACAAAGCCGCCCTGACCGTCGGGCAGTACCCGCACCAGCAAGCGGTACCTTCTTCGATAAACACCGTATGGGTAGTACCGTGATCCGTGGAGTTATAACCGGTCAAGCCCGGAGTGGCATAGGCACATCCATCGGCAAAGTGAGCGGTGAACCAATAACCATAACCGGGGTATGCATCCAGAACGGTGTCTTCGGCGTTGAAGACCACCCCGATGGCGGCGATATTATCTTCGGTAATATTGGAGTAAGCACTGGGAGCGGTCCAGGTGGCAATGGAATAATAAGTACCGCCATCCGGAACGCTGATTGTATCAACCGTCGACCAGTCCAGAAACGCTTGTTCATATTGACGGTTGTCATCGTCTCGCCAACGCGGCGACAAAGGCTCAACAATATAAACCCGCAGGGTTCCGTCATAGGTTGCCCGGGAGCCATCTGTCGGCTGAACTGCCGTAATTTCTTCGGCTGCCAGTGGAGCAGGATCCCTCACAATCGTGACATCGTTAGCCAGGGCGGTTCCCGCCAGGGCCAGGAATAACAGCGCCCAAAGACACAATTGTCTCTTAGCTGATTGTCTCATGCTAGATGAATTCCTCTCTGTCGGATTAAAGCGTTACCTCTCTGTAATTATGTACTAAATATATCCAATAAGTGTTGTAAGTCAAGGTCGATTATAGGCTTCCGGTGAGGCATTGCAGCGGCCGGAGGCAAGTTGAAGGATTCCTTTAATATGCTCTTTCCGTGGTTGTGACGGTTGCCTTTCAATCAGAATTTGAGGGTGAGAGCCAGACTCAGATCGAAGTAATCGTAATCGTAGACTACCAAAGTGGACGAGTTGTGGATGGACTCTATCCGAAGTTTCGGTTCCAGAAAATATCCCCCCAGACTGAGCGGACGAGTGTATTCGGCGTAGATACGGCGTCTCTTATCGGAACGATCTTTCGCGAACAAAGTGGTTATGATTTCGGCTCCCTGAAAGACATCGTGAGTGGTTTCAATTGTTTTCAGGAAATCCTTTTCCCAATACCCGAAACCCATTTCCAGGACGGATTTGGGGATATGATAGCTCTTGGCGCGGATAGTTATGCCGTCACCCTCGTAGGTTTTATTGGCCGGAGACAGTAATGAGGTGGAATACCCATACACCAGGGCGCTGTCGTTGCGGTCGATAATCTCGCGGTGGGAATAGGTGGCGGAAAGTCCCAGTTTGTTTCCAAGCTGTTTTGATATTCGCGGGGAGATATACCAGATTTTCATATCCCCGTCATCGAGGATGCTATAACTACGCTCACTGGTGATGGCTCCGGTGGGACGATTGTGCTCTTCATCCCAGGAGTTGACATATTGATAGCTGCCGGTCGAGTACCCAAGTTCGATATCAAAAGCTGTTCGCTGAGGCAGGGTTTGATTGAAGCCTATGAATGCCTCCCAGGTTGTGATATCATCAATCTCGGCATTAGTATACACTTTGTAAGTAGCCTTTGCTCCGGTTCTGATCTGACTGTTTAAGGCGAGTTTGTAAGAAGCCGAGCCGATCAGGTCGAAGTCGTTGGTGGAGCTAAAATCACGGAAATCATCTTTATAGATACGCCCGTTGAAATTGCCGGAGATATACAACCGGAATTTCGAGGTCGATCGGGTCGGCACCACGGACAGCCCAAGAGTCGAGCGGAGATTGCTGAGGCCGTCGAGATTATTGTAATACCGTGTGTATTCTTCGGTCCAGCGCATTTCGATTGACTGATCCGGGTACCAGCGAGCCGAACCGCTGAGGCTGGTGTATGCGGCATCGGTAACTGAAGAATCCTCAAGCATATTACCGCTGCGGCCGTTGTTCAGTCCGAATTCGAAAGCGAAATCAGCTTTCACGGGAGCAACAGCTAAAAGCAGGAGGGCCAGTACGATGCATGTATAACGATTTTGCATGATGTCTCTCCTATCGTAAACAGACACCGCCGGCGCAAGCGCCGCCCGCTGCCGCATTACTGTTGTCACCGGAGCTGCCCCCAAAGGCACACTCTAAGTCACACCGCGTAAGAGACTGAGCCAGAGTTAGTTTGCTTAGGCGGTCGAATAGGAGAGAGTTAGGCTCGGCCGTTACATCACTAGCGCCCTCCGGCATTTCCATATTGGCGAATATGCCGGATTGACTTGGTCCGGCCACTGTGGCGGGGGCGTGGCTGACGCCGAAATCGGGAATGCCGTCCTGATCGGCATCTTCGGCCAGATCATTGAATCCATCACCATCCAAATCGACCCAGGCAGGCTCGGGGCTGTCATCGGCCAGACTCATACCGAACGTAACTATCAGCAGCAACAACACGGATGCGAGCGTCAACAACGCTCGGTTAGAATACAACATAAGGATGCCTTTCAATGTCTGGGGGAATTCTGAAATATGAATCTCTGCTTTCCATAAATAGCCGGTATACCTGACAATAATAAAACGATACTTCATTTATCCTTCAAGGATTTTCTGAATGTGCCATCGCATGATTGAGCTCAAATGAAATATGATAAAAAAAGAGTATGCAGTAGAATTTTGACTTGCCCTGTGTCCGTGTGAAACATATAATCAAAAAACTGATCCCCGAAGTATAAGAAGAGGCAAAGGTCTTCTCGCTCAGGCGGACAGTTACATCCGGCATGGACCGGAAAGCATAATGTCGAGAGATTGTGGGGTAGACAACTCTTGACCGGTTGGTTCGTGCACGGACATCACAGTGGTGGAGTCATGGTAGTTACAGATCTGTTCATTAAGGCTAGAGAAGCACTTGAGGTGGACCCATCTATCTGGTCCACCATTAAGACTATGGCTGTGACTGCCATTGACTTCATCCGCACTCGATACGGCGACATCGGTTTGCTTGCGGCGTTCCTGGTAACCGGCACTATGTTGACGTTGCTGTTGGTGCGTCTGGCGACTCTGGCTTTCGCCATACTTCGCTTTTTGGTTCTTCCGGCGTTGTTGCTGGCAGCGATTGCCTCAGCTATTCTCGATTACAGTTTCATGGAATGCCTGCCGGTAACATCCATGGCCTGTTCGCTGTTGCTCTTGATGAAGGCCTGATCGCAACAGGGGAGAAATCGAGAAGAACGGCTGACGGCGCCGCGTTCCATTGAATCAATCCTGATAAGAGAAAACCCGTTTGTCGGGAGGAGAGACAAACGGGTTTACACAGTGTCGATTCGGAGTTGTATAAGCGTAACAGGCACGGACTGAAAAAGTTCCAAAAAGGACTAAATAAAGGATATGTGGCGTTTACGATTGTTCGTCGGACAGAGCTAACTTATTGATTTTTCCGGTCTTATATTTCGGCAATGAATCCCTGAATTCAACGACTTTCGGGACTTTATGCCAGGGAAGGCGGGCTTTGACGTGATTTTTAAGGTCGCTTTCATCGCATGAATTTGGCTCTTTCAGAACCACCACCGCCTTGATAGCCTCGCCAAGAAGAGGATCTTTAATGCCGATCACTGCAACTTCCAGAACAGCCTTGTGTTCAAGAAGGGTTTCTTCGACCTCTTTGGCGCTGACACGATAGCCACCGGCTTTTATTATCTCTTTTTTTCTAGCGACAATCGTGTAAAGATCTGATTCATCATGTCTTGCCAGGTCTCCGGTATAAAGGAGACGATTGCGCAGGACTTTTTCATCGTTGTTATTCCAGTATCCCAACATGACACCGGGCCCCCCCACCACGATTTCACCGATATCGCCGTCGGCAACAGGCCGACCGTCGTCGTCCAGCAGGTGGATTTCTACCCCCGGAACCGGTTGGCCGACCGAACCTACATGATTGGCCAGCATCTCAGGCGGAAGCCAACTGATGCGGGGAGAAGCCTCGGTTTGTCCGTACATGATGAATATCTCAACGGTTCCTCCGACACGATCCATTAGCCGCCTGATTACATCCGGAGCCATTGCACCGCCGGCCTGAGTAATGTACCGTAGATGAGGCATGCCGGCAGGGTCGAATCGATCCATATTCAGTAACATGATGAAAGTCGAGGGCACCCCGGAAAAGCCCGTAACGCCGGTTTCCTCAAGAGCTTTTATTACCAGTTGAGGGTAGGCGAAACGGTTTTCAATAACGACACAACCACCCACCAGCAGGTGCGTTAAAAGAAGCGAATTGCCGTAGATGTAATAGAATGGTAATACGACAAGCACAGTGTCTTTTTTAGTCAGGCGCAGATATTCGACCGTACCTACCGTATTGCTCACCAAATTGCGGTGGGACAGCATCACTCCTTTGGGTTCTCCCGTACTTCCTGAAGTGTAAAAGATCGCTGCCAGGTCATCGGGTGAACCTTGCCAGTCAGCGAAAGTCATACTGCCGTCGTCGGGAAGGTCGTTTACGTCCGGGACATTGACAAATGAATTAATATCCGAAGCAGTATACGGCAACAGGGTACATTGGGCTCCGTTGGCTGGTGTTTCAAGTAGTTGTTCGGAAAGAATGAGACGAACTGAGGATTGTTCGTCAATGGCGGCCTTGAGAGCAGCAGCGAATTTCGGCTGGACAAACAATACTTCCGGACGGCAGTCGTTTATGATTTTTCTGAATCCGGCCGCTCCTAGTGAAGTATCAATAGGCACTACGGTCAATTCTGAGGCGGTGATCCCGAAAAAGCAGGAGACATAGGTCAGGCTGTTTTCCCAAATAATAGCTGCCCGAGCATCGGGAGAGATTGGCTGATTCCGCAAAAAAGCAGTCAGGCTTTTAACTGACGCAAGCAGTTGGCGGTAGGTGATTTCATCATGGCCGTGCCGCACCGCCGGCTTGTCCGGTGACAGAGCCGCTCCTCTAAGGAGTATGTCGAAGAGTTTCATCCGTATCCTCAGTCATGGTAAGAGTCGGCGAAAAGTTGCCGCCAACTCTCCGTAACACTGTTATCGTCCGATTTGCTGACGGGCTGAACCAGCCTGTTGCGTTCAAGTAAAAGGTTCTCATGGTCAAACTGTCAACAACTTACCACTCCTTTCATGGAACTGACATGGGAGAAGTAGCTTATAATCTTGTAATGAGGCCGATACCGTAACCAAACAAGCTGTCCGGGCGTCTGATGATTGAGGTTGACTTGTGCCGGAAAGGTTATAATTTCGGCCCTGAGACAAGATGAACCTTCAGAACCACGAGAAGTAAGACACGAACAACAAGGATATGGCAATAAAAGAGTCGATAATTATCGTAGTCCTGTCGGTAATGATTTCTCTGATAGTGAATGTTTTCTCTCCCAACAGCATTCCGATCATTGGTCAATATCGCGATCTTCATACCGGCGACGGGCCAATAGTCCCTCCGGACTCTGGTCCCAACGACCCTCCTTTTATAGCAGTTGATGTCGCCGAGCTGGATTTTTCTCAGAACGCGGCGGTTTTCATTGATGCCCGCGATCCGGATGAATTCGAATGCTCGACGATCCCGGGATCTATCAATATCCCCTTTGAAGAACTCCCCGAGGGAGATCTGGGACTGTATATCGATTCCTGTCTTGGCGGCGTTGATAAAAACCAGCGTATTATAACTTTCTGTTCCGGTGAGGAATGTGACCTTTCGCTGCATCTGGCTCGCAACATGCAAGCCCTTGGATACACCAATCTGGCGATTTTCTTCGGAGGTTCGAGAGAATGGGAGAAATTCGGGCTTGAGATGGAGAGGAGGAAAGATTGCGGCGAATAATCGACTCCGACCTGCTCACCATGCTGGTTCGTTTGGCCGTAGGCATAACGTTCATCTATGCGTCGTTCTATAAAATCATCGAGCCGGATTCGTTTGCGCGATCGATCTGGTTCTACCACATGCTGCCGGGCACGCTGATCAATCTCATGGCTCTGATTCTACCGTGGATAGAACTGATTGCGGGATTATGTGTGATTTTCGGTATATGGTATCGAGGTTCGGTATTGCTGGCTAATCTTATGACGGTGATGTTTATCGTGGCACTGTCTACGGCAGCGATTCGCGGGATTAATATCGACTGTGGTTGTTTCAAGGCCGCGGAAGCTTCGAGCAAATCCGCTCTGGATGCACTTTGGTTCGATTTATTACTGATTCTCGGTACGGTCTGGCTGTGGTTCAGCCGTTCGACCGCCTGGCGGGCGGTGCCGACCAGGCGTCGTTAGCGAATAATCTCCGGCGTTATCAAAATCAACAGATCGGTCGTTTCCCTGTCGGTCGATTTGTTGGTAAACAGGAGTCTCCCTAAAATCGGAATCGATCCCAGCAACGGTACGCGTGACTCGCTTATTATTTCATCTTCCTTAAGCAAGCCGCCGAGAGCTGCCGTTTCACCGTTCTTGACGGTAATGCGAGTCCGGATTGATCGTGAGGCGGTAATCGGTTTTTGATTGTCGGTTGGTCCGGCGTAACCGATGATGTCCTCAACCTGAGGGAATACATCCAGGGTTATTTCATCATTGGCGTTGATACGCGGGGTGACCAGCAGAGAAATGCCGACTTCTTCATCCTGGAAAGTCAAAATATCCTGGGTAGCGCCGCCTTCGGTAAAGCGATTCACTGTCGGAATCGGTACGATTGTTTCGACCTTTATTTCAGCCGGTTCATTTTCCAGTGTCGTTATATGCGGATCCGAAACGAGTTTACTGTTGCCGCTTTGTTTGAGAAAATCAAGCACGAGACTGAGCTGGCCCACGGAAAGAGTGCCCCAGGTCCAGTCGCCGTTGTTGGGATTGTACAGTCCGGTCAGGTTGTCGAGCAATGAACTGCTTGAAGACCCGTCACTCTCGGTATCATCGCTTGAGGAGGTTTCCGCGCCCATCGTGGCGGTAACCGAACTTGGCCAGGAAAAGCCGATCTGACTGGAAGCATCGACCTTCGTTTCTATGATCTTCACTTTTATAGATACCAACCGTTGTGGTTGATCGATTCGGTCGATCATATCGAGCATTTCAGCCAGACGCGCCGGGTACTCGGTTACCAGAATCCGATTGGCTATCGTTGACTGCTCACTCTGTTGCATATCCGCCGACGGTTCAAGAATGATTACTTGTCCTTTTTCGGATTTCATCTGTTCAAGAGCAGCTTTGGCCGAGCCGGCGTCGACGTAATTCAAGCGTATGACCTCGGACTTCATTTCCCCCGTCAGAGTACGTTCCAGAGGTTTGACCATAATGACGTCGTGGTCTACGATGTAGTTCAGGTCAAGCGGAGCCAGGACGGCATTAAGAGCGATATCCAGCGGAACGTTCACCAGACGCACGGTTACATCGCCTTCGACACCTGCCGAGGCAACTATATTAAGATTGTTCTGCTGACCGATAAGGGAGAGCACGGTAGTGATCGGCACTTGGTCGAGCTCAAGTGAAATCGACGTCTCGGCCAGATTAGCCGGGTTGGCCGACCGGGGCAGCGCCATAAGGATCAGGGCTGCGATTATGAGTAGACCAGAATGGCGATATTTCATCATTATCCTCGATTAACGGTTAGCGTGAAGGTCCGCCCGTCTTTTTGCAGCGTAACCTCTTTAGGGGTGATTTCCAGGACCGAAGCTTTATCGATCGTGTCGCCGACACGTACGGTCTTGGAATTGATGATCGCAATGGGACGTTCCGGGCTGTAGACAATTCCCGAAAGACGCCAGATTATTGGGGACAATGTTGTGCCGGAATCGTTAACTACTACATAGTCGCTATGAAATGGGTCACGCCCCCAGGAGAGATCGCGATAAGCATCCGGATTGGCTACGTAGAATATTCCGCCGGCTGTGGCCGCAGCGGCAGTTGCTGCCTCGACCATGGAAAGGCCCGGATTAACGGGCGGCGTTGTCACCTGTTTTTTTTTGTAGAAGATGTTATATCCACCCCAGATTATTGCCAGGCCAAGGGCTACATAGACGATTTTCTTCCGTGAGGTTTCATTCATGATGTAACTCCTTCCGGTCTCTCGTTCCCTAAAAGAGCGCGGAATTCCACCCTTAGGCTGGTGCCTCTGGCAGGGTCGTTGGTGCTGATAAATTCCGAGCGGTTTATGCCTCGAAAGAAGCCCGCCTGTTCGAGTCCCTGAACATAACGACCGAGTTGGAGAAAATTACCCTCTATCGAGATCGATATGTTCAGAAACTCTGCCTGGAGATTGTTGGGGGTAGCGTTAAGTCTTAGAAGTTCTTCGACCGGCGGTGAAATTTCGGTGACGCGCAGATCGAGATTCTCAGCGTCATGGCGGATTCGATCGAATAACTTGATAATGTCGTTTTTAGCGTACAGCCTCGAGGTCAGATGAGACTCCTCACCGGCCAATTGCTGGCGACTCGCCAAAAACTCCGGGAATTGTTCAGCAGTGGCGTGGAAATCCAACAGCTCCTGCCTGGCTTCATTGATACGGTTGTCGATAAGACCGTATTCGCTTGAAAAGGGGAGATAAGCCAGGAAATAGAAAACAATAATCAAGGCGAAACTGAGAATACTGTATTGAGCTATCCGATTCATCAGATGCCTCCCGCCATGGCCAACGTGAAATCTATTTGAAAACCATCCTTTTGGCGCCGTTTGATATGTCGCTCTACTTTGACATCACGATAAAACGGGGAAGCCGCGAGACGCTCGACAAATTCAGCCAGAGTCAATTCCGGAGGAATTTGTCCCGACAAAACGCTGCCTTCGATAATCATACTCTGGACAGGAGCATGGCTGTCGAAAATGAGGTGGCTGAGGTAGACATTATCGGGAGTTAATCGAGTCAGTTCTTTCAGATTCAAATAGAAATGGCTCGGTGTTTCCTTCGCCTGATTAACATATTCCTGGCTTGCCGCAACCTGCCGTTTCAGGATTTGATAGGTTACATAAGCCTCGGTGCCCCTTAAATGGGTTAACTGGCTTTCGATCTGACGAAGTTCTTCACGGGCGATTTGCATATCTCTGGTCATGAACCACCAGGAAAAAGCGAGAATGATGGCCAAAACCAGTGTGGCGGCTCGTGCTCGATATGTTGTCCGGCGATCCTGATCTATGGCTTTTTCTTTATCGGGAGCAAGATTTCCTAAAGTTGTGTTGCTCGTTGCTACGGCAATGGCTCCGATACAGCAATTCAGTTCTTCATTGCTAATATCACTGATGTTTCCCAGAAAACTGAGCTGGTTAACCGGCAGCGGTGTGTATTCGGAACCTGCAGATTTCGTAAGTAAAGCAGCAATTTTATCTTCGGCCGGAATTTGACCGGTTATAAAAATGCGATTGGACAAGGGACGACCGTACTGACCCGAATAGAAGTCGAACGATGTTTGCACTTCGCCGGAAAGTGCTTCGACGAACATTTCTAAATGGTAGTCGTCAGGAGTGTCGCCCAGGTCCCCCGATCCAACCGAGCCACTGCGATGGAATTCAAGTTGCGTCCCGCGATAGAAAGAAATATCCGAGCGATTAGCTGCTAGTGTGATAACCGCCTGGGTTTGTTCAGGATTGAACCCGGGCAAGTGGGGAAGAAGATACCCCAATGCTTCTTGTGCGAAATGGATCTGTGAAACAACCAGGTCCTGTTTGCGAAACGGCTCGATCAACTGCTTAACATAGCGTCGAGTTGCCGCCTGTAAAGCAATCATGTCACGTTCGCGATCAGCGGTTGTGACACGAGCGGTTCGGCGATAATCGTAAAGACATTCGTCAATCGGGAACGGTACCTGTTTCTTGGCCTCAAAAGAGATAGCGGATTTGAGTTCTCCGGAATTCATAGCCGGCATGGAGAATGTTCTAAAAGTCGTCTCGCGTCCGCTTAGAGCGATACACATCTCCGCCGAGCGTATGCCATGCTGCCTGAGGAATTTCGAGACCGTCTGAGCGATAAATTCATCCCGAAGTTCATCGGTCGCTATTTCTCCCGAAATCGGAATCCGTTTCAGAGCTGAGAGAGAGGCTTTGAGTCCATTCGATCGAGCCGCCGCGATACAGATATTGTGGTCGTCTATCTGAACGGCGACACGATTACCTATGAAAAACCGTCGATTCGGTTTGACTTGATGTTCGGCAAACTGATGCTCGGGAGATGATGCGGAATCCGGTGAGTTCGGTCTGTGTTTGCCTTTCAAGCGGTTGAGTATTTTTTCGCTCAGTCGGGCCATGTCGCTCCGGTCTAGAAAGTCACTGAAATAGTGTCGCCGCCGCCAACCGAGGTAATTACCCTGAGTGACGGGGTGTAAACATAGTTGCTGCTCCAGGCATCGGTCAGGTACAACCCATTCGAACCATCGATGTACGGGCCATTCCAGCCGAGTCGTGTCAGCGGATTGTATGAGCTGACACTGTCCGGTTTGGTAACAAGATCCTGCAGCCGTGATGGTACGAAACCGACATCACCTTCGAATCCCCGGTTGACCATCTTACCTCCAGCCGTTATGGAAGCATCGCCGACGATGGCCTTCTTCAGGATCGCTAATTCCTGTTGTGTCGCCGCCTCTTTCGAAGCGTTGCTCATGTCTCCGAACCGAGGGATTGCCACCGCGGCGATAATGCCGAGAATGACGATTATCATGACCACTTCGATCAATGTAAAGCCGCAGTCAGAACGAGTCTGCTGCGGCCTGGTCATTTCGGCTACCGGCGGCAGCCCGCGGTTCTGCTTACCAGGAGTTTTCACCAATAACATTGGAATTCAGCCATACTTCTCCGGTGGACGGTTTGTATACCCAACCGGCTCCGCCAGCCTGAACTGCTCCCTTGGTTACACCGGCGGCGACCTGATAAACACTGTCCTGCAGCGTTGACACGAACGGATTCTTCGGAATCGCCTGTTCCATCACCACACCGACCGATACCAATGAATCGTACGGCGGCCAGGTAGCCGTGCCGGTCTTGACGGCCGAAGTGGCGTAATAAATCGTAACGGCTGAACGCATCGCGCCCAGAGCACTACGGGCGGCAGCCTCCTTGGCTTCGGTTGACAAATCCTGATATTTCGGGATCGCCACCGCAGCCAGGATACCGAGGATCACAATGATGATCACTACTTCGATCAGTGTGAAACCTTTCTGGTTCGGTTTCAGTCGCATAACTTCTCCTGTTGATCAGTTGTTAAGAATGTTGACATTTTTGTTCTCTTTTTCGGCAGTTTGTGCCTGTAGCTTTAATGTCCTAGTGTCCTTGGAACACCTTGATAAGGTTCCACATAGGTAAGAAAATCGCGAGCGCCAGGATCAGCACCGCGACACCCATGACCACGGTCAGGATGGGTTCAAGGATTGAAGTCAGGTGTTTTGAGGTATATTCAACATCCTTGCGATAATGCTCACCTAATTCAGTTAGCATTCGGTCCAAAGAACCGGATTCGAGACCAATAGAGATCATCTGCAGTGCCATTTCGGGGAAATACTCGAATCCACTGTCGGCCAACTGGCCGTCTCGCCCCTCCTGAAACATTTCGCGCATCTTCTTGATTTCCAGTGCCATACGCTGGTTTTTTACGGAGTCGATCAGAACCTCCATAGAGCGGATCATCGGGAGTCCCGACTGCAGCAGGATCCGGAACATCATGGAAAAACGGGCGACATTTCCTTTAATAACGAGCTGGCCTAAAACCGGCACTTTGAGCATAAATGTATCTAAAGCCAACCGAACTTTATCGTTCTGGACAGCTTTTCTGAATCCGAAAAATCCCGCTGCAACCACTCCCAAAATGATAGCCCAATACTGCTTCAGGAAACCGCTGATCCAGATCAGGGCTTTTGTAAAAATCGGCAAGTCAGCTTCAAAGGCGCCGTAAAAGGCCACGAATTTCGGTACGACGTATGTCACCAATACCAGAAACGCTACTGCCAGAGCGATAATTACCATGGTTGGATAACGCACACCGGACTTGATAAGGCGGGTGAGAGTCATTTCTTTTTCCATCACCAGCGCCAGTTCATCTAGGATCTCATCGAGTTTACCGCTCTCTTCACCGGCAGCTACCGAAGCGACATATATCGGTGGAAAAATATCCTCGAATTCACCCAACGCGGTGCTGAGTGCACGTCCCGATTGCAAGCTCAAACGAATCTGTGATATGGCATAGTTGAAGCGGCTGTCTTTTTGCCCGATTCGAATCAAACTCAGAGCTCTGAGGAGAGGAACACCCGCTCGATACAGAGTCGACATCGAATTAGTGAAAGTAATCAACTCGTCCATTGCCCCTCCACCGAGCACGCCGGAGAGGTAAAAAGCAATGTTCTTGCGAGCCGGTTTGATCCAGACCGGGGTCAACTTTTGTTCAGCCAGGAACTCCTGAACCTGAGCATTGCTGTCGGCAGCAATGATACCGTCGGTGGGGGAGCCGTCATCGGAGACAGCACGATACTTAAACTGGGTCGGCATGGATTACTCCCACTGAGGCCGCAGCATCGAAATCCAGTTGCATCTCTTCGCTGGATGAGGTCTCTTTGAGAAGTTCTTCCAACATGATCGAACCCTCGTTGACTTTATCCAGTCCGGCTTCGAACAGCGTTCGGTAGCCGTGGTGTCGCGCCTCATGCGTGATCTGGTTGATTGATGCGCTGGAGATAATCATTTCCTGGAGACGATTGGTGACCTCCACAAACTCGAACACGCCGGTCAGACCGCGTAACCCGGTATTTTTGCAATTGGGACAACCCATTCCCTTGGTGAATCTTATGTCGTGGGCATTGCCGGTTAGCTGAGCTCTTCGTAGAACGGCCTCTGACGGCATGTATGGATCGCGGCATTCGGGACAATTGGTTCTGACCAAACGCTGGGCAAGCACGCCTTTTACGGCCGAGGCGACCAGATACGGTTCAATGCCCATATCGATTAATCGTGATATTGCCGAAGGAGCATCGTTGGTGTGCATGGTTGAGAATACCGTATGACCGGTCAGGGCTGACCGAATCGCCATACGGGCGGTTTCCGGATCACGGATCTCTCCTACCATGATGATGTCCGGATTCTGTCTGAGTATGGCTCGCAGGGTAGTGGCAAAATCAAGGCCGGCTTTTTCGTTCACCTGAATCTGATTGATCAATGGAAGCGAATACTCGACCGGGTCCTCGACCGTGATGATGTTCTTTTCGACCGAGTTGATTTCCTGCAGAGTAGTGTAGAGAGTCGAGGTTTTACCGCTTGAGGTCGGACCGGTAATCAGGATCAGTCCTTCCGGTTTATGAATCACATTATTCCAGGGTTCTTCCACCTCGGGATTGAAACCGAGATCCTTGAACGCCAGCATGAGATTGCGACGGTCCAGAATACGGATAACGATTTTCTCGCCATGTATCGTCGGAAGGGTAGAGATTCGCAGGTCCACCGGCCGACCGTCGACCGCCATCATGAATCTTCCATCCTGTGGCAATCTTTTTTCAGAGACATCCAGGTCAGCAGCCACTTTGATACGAGAAACCAGCTCATTTTGCATTGACTTCGGCGGGTCGGCTTCCTCACGCATGACTCCGTCAACTCGGTATCGCACTCTCATTTTGAGTTCATCCGGCTCGATATGAATATCCGTAGCGCGATCCTTGACCGCTTTGGAGATAATCAGGTTGACCAGCTTGACGACCGGTGTTTCGGTCTCACTCTGGTCAATCGGAGATTTTATTTCAATCTTAGCAGTATCGCTGTCGCCGGCAGTTCCGGAAGCCCGATCCTTACCCGGGCCAATCATGTGCCGAAGAGAGTCCGCTACCGAATAATACTCATCTATGGCGGCCTTAATCTCCGATGGATTCGCCACGGCTCTTCTGACTTCGGAGCCGGTGAGGTACTTGATTTCGTCAATAGCGATAATGTTGAGGGGATCGGCCATGGCCAGAGTCATAGTGTTGCCGATCTCGAAAATCGGTATAAGCAGATAGCGACGAGCGACATCGACTGTAACTCGCTGGACAATACTGGGGTCGATCACCATCTGATTTAGCGAGATTTTAGGGATGCCGAGCCGCTCCGAGATCGTCTCGGTTAGCTGATCCTCGGTGATGAAACCCTTCTCAACAAGGACTTCACCGAGACGTTCTCCGGAAAGTCGTTGCTCACGGAGTCCCTCATCCAGTTGGTCCTGGGTGATAAACCCCTTCTCGATAAGGAGGTCGCCGATCTTCTTTTTTGTTCCCATGTCGCTTTTTTAGATCATTATAGGATTCAGTAATTTATCGGCTGTCATGTTTCTTTTCTTAAGGATTTACCGATCACAACCTGTAGAAGTAAGAAGAAATCGTTGTTGTATGTGAGCTTAGTGCCTTTATTGCCTCTCTGAAGTATGAAAAGACCCTCATTGACAAACTGTGTATGTCTTCTTTTGACGTTGATGTCTGTCATACCGATGATCGCAACGGCTTCGAGTCAACAACAGCAGGAGCTTGAACCGTTTGAAGGCATCGTGATCGATTCCATTGAGATCGACAATCGGAACATTTATGATGTACAGAACCCGGCTTACAACAACATCGTGTTTCGTACTGCCAATCATTTGCATATCGTTACGAGGCAAGCAGTAGTCAGGAGGGAAATCCTCCTTCATGTCGGAGAGCCGTTTTCCGTCGATATAGCCGAAGAGTCCGCCCGTAACATGCGTGCCCGTCTGGCCTTATACGATGCCTGGGTTGAAATAGAAAAGCTGGCTGAAGACAAACTGCTGGTGCGGTTCGTAACGGTGGATGAATGGTCCATATCCGGTGGGATTCGTTACAATCGAGACGGGAATCTGGACAAATTCAAATTTGGATTAACGGAACGCAATCTTCTCGGACAGGCGGTTGGTCTCGGGGCCGATTACTATATCGAAGACGGTAAAAACGACTATATCGCGGTATCCTTCGTCGGAAGACGGTTTCAGGGACATAAGCTGCAGATCAAGGGGACCTATTCCGGTAATCCGGAAGCGAAACGATACTTGCTCGGTCTTTCGAGACCTTACTACGATCTTATGCAGAGTTGGAAATGGGGGATAAGCGGAGGGGGGACCACCGATCTGAGAGAGATATATTCCGATGATCGTCTTATTGCCTCGAATGACGATGATGCCGACAGGTTGTCGATTGTCGCAGGTGGACGAACCGGCCGTTATGATAAGAAGTTAGAGTTTGATGTTCTGTACGATTATGTGTGTGAGACGACCCGAGATCGACGTTTCTACAGCAACAGTCCCGAAGACTCCACCGAGGCTTTGGCTAACTTCCCCACAGATTCTATGTTTCATCGTATTGGTTTGGTCGTAGGTGTGCTGGTCCATGATTATGTGACTCTTCGCCGTATTGATTGCTTTGGAGCAGCCGAAGATTTCCGGATTGGCCCAATTCTTCAGATTAGCGCCTCCTACGCCTTTTCACACGACAGCACAGCTTTTCGACAAATGGGCGTCGGTTTGGGATGGACCGGCTACCGGGGGCAGACCTTATTTGCTGCCGACGGTGAGACATCCGCCTGGCACGATCGCTCCGGTCAACTCGTAAGACGTCTCTATGCACTCCGTTTATGGTTGTACAACTGGTCATTACCTATGACAACCATGGCCTTTAACGCCAGGTTTATGGAAGATCAACCGATCGGCGGGGTCAATCGACTCGTGATGGGAGGCACAACCGGGCTTCGAGGTTACGACAAGTATTTTATGACCGGTGACCGAAGACTGATTGCCAACCTGGAGGCGCGTTTTCTACCCGGTCTGGAGATTCTCTCGGTACAGTTTGGAGCGACACTGTTTGTTGATTACGGCCAGACATGGGAATACGGTGAGGAATTGGGACTCGACGAGGCTTACGCCGCGATTGGCATCGGAATTCGTGTCTCGGGTGAAAAATCTTCACGGAGTGCGTTGGGACGTCTGGACTTATCTTATTCGGAAGCAACCGGCTGGCAGATATCAGTCGGTTCGGGGCAGTATTTCGAGTCTTTCGGGGCCAGTTTGCCCTTGACAACTTATTGAAGTGCAATACATTGTGGTTGAGGGCGAGTTCTTTTTAGGGATTCGATTGCAGACCTGAAAAGTAATTGTTCAGCCGCGTGGGGGCTGACGTAATCCGCATGTATCGGGTGTGATGTCTGCATATGCGGTCAACAACGTACCTGTCTTATTGGGAACTTATACAACGACAATTGGTCCATTATAACGACAACCATTCAGAGTCGGGCACAATCGGTCGATGAAATGGTTGTCAATAGTGTGTAATCGCTCGGATTGACGAGTAAAAAGATGTATAAACCTAAGCTCCTGTTTATTCTCTTATTGTTGTCGTCTTGCGTAGCTTTGGCCTCTGCGGTCAAAACGCCGGTAGATATGCAGGCAATCGAGGCTGACTATGCTGCCGGTAAAATATCGCTCGATCAGAAAGCGATTCTTGAAGTACACGCGATCAGGCAGCCGGAGCTTGTTCCCGATCGATATCATCTTAATACTATGGCGCAATCGGTTCCCAATCGAGCAACTCATGATGCCACTTCGGTACTCAAAGAGATAAGAGACGAATGGGATCTACTTTCACCCTCGACACAGATGCTCCTTCAGGATGCGCTTGGACGAGCTGTCACTACCTACACTTACGATTCTCCGAGCGGTTTTTTTAAGATACACTACGATACTGCTTATGACAGTGCTAATCCGGTGCCTGCCGACGACAATGATTCCTCCGGGATACCGGATTTTATCGAGAAGTGCGCTGCGTATGCCGATACGGCGCTTGCTTTTCATCGTGCCTGGAATTACTTGGATCCCCCGCCTGATGGAGTTCAGGGCGGTGACAGCAAATATGATATTTATTTCCTTGAGACCAGCTACTATGGCTTCACCACTCCGGAAGGGGGCGGGCCGGCAGCATGGGACGACAATCTCAGTTATATAACCCTGAACTCGAATTTCCTGGGTTTTGAACCGAACGACGATCCCGAAGGCGACCAATGGGGCGCCATGAAAGTCACCATTGCCCATGAGTTTCATCACGCCGTTCAATTCAGTTACGATGGCTCGGAACCGATGTGGTTCATGGACCTCGATGCGACCTATATCGAGGATTTGGTTTTCGATTCCACAAATGATAATTACAACTATCTCAATATGCTTTTTGACGATCCTGAGATATCTCTGCTGAATGCTTCAGACCATCGCTATTCCACGTTTGTCTATGGTCTGTTCGTTGCTCAGAAATTCGATACCAGTTTGATGCGGGCAGCCTGGGAAGGTTCTGTTTATACTGCCGGTGTATTTGAGACTCTTGGAGACAGTATTCAGGGACGGACCGGCTGGACCCAGGATTCGGCCTTTGCCGAATTCGCAATGTGGAATTACATAACCAATGTTCGGTCAAACGGGCAGAGCTACGATGAAGCTGCCGATTATCCATTGGTATCGGTCGGAGAGGTCCATACGACTTATCCTGTGGCGTTGCAGAATTCACCGGGATATCCCGAAGGTTATGGCGCGACTTATGTGGAATTCGTCCCCCCGGCGGCACCGAAAACTTTCCGATTCACTTTCAACGGATCCGATTCTCGCCATTGGGCCGCCTGGTTGATCAAGTCGACCTCCTCGAACACCCACATTTGCGAACGACTCGATTTAGATCCGGTTTCTTATGTAGCGACCGGTGAGATACAACATTTCGAGAGTTATTATTCCGTTGCCCTGATCGGAGTGAATCTTGATGAGGGTTCACCCGGTACGCCTTTCAGCTATCAGGCATCTGTTTACGATCCTTATGCGGTAAGCACGTCGATTGATCCTTACGATTCCGTCCTTTATGCCGGAAAGACGAGAGCTATTCCGTTTATTGTGATGAACGCATCGGAACTTGTTGACAACTTCACGATATCGACGGATGACGCCAAGGATTGGGGAACCAGCCATACGGTCAACAAGCAGATCGCACCTCTTTGCGATACAACCTTCATGGTCAACGTTACGGCGCCTTCCGGGACAACGGTAGGAGATACCTGCTACGTTCATTTTATTGCTCAATCATGGTCGGCTCCGAATGTAGCCGATACTCAGACCGTTCTGTTTCATACTATCGTCCAGAGAGGTGATATGAATCTGGATGGAAACATCGATATCTCCGATTTGGTGTCCCTGGTTGGATATATGTTCGGAGGCGGTCCCGAGCCTACCCCGCTGGAGGCTTCTGATTTTAACTGCTCCGGTGGGAACGACATCACTGATTTGGTATCCATGGTTGAATACATGTTCCAGGACGGTGATCCTTCGCCGTGCAATCCCTATTAGTCTGATCACTCGCTTATTTTTTGTCATGCCACTAGACTGGTTCTTTTTGTCTTTTTTTTGTTGACTGCTATCGAGTTATATAGATCATTCGGTGCATAGACCGTTTGCCGCGTTCAACAAGGAAGTTGGACTATGCGGCAGAGAGGGGGATTAATGACCGACGGTTTTAAGCCAAAGATCCTCATATGCTCGGAATGTGGGGAAGAATTCGTGTTTACGAGTGCGGCGCAGCAGTATTTTGCGGAACGGGGGTACACGGAAGATCCAAAACGCTGCAAGACTTGTCATACTCGTTACAAAAAGTCCCAGCGAGAGGGACGACAAGAAGAGACCGTTCATGCGACGGTCGATGGTCAACGGGTAGAATAAACAGAACAGCCCCGGCGACTGATTCACCGGGGCCGGTCCTGTTGGCCGAAGACAGAGAAGAATAATAACTCGCGATTCGTACTATCTTAAGAGTACCATCTTTTTCACATCTTGTGAGCCCGCGCCCAGGATGCGGTAGAAGTAGATGCCCGAGGCTACGTTGCTGCCTTGTTCATCCGTACCGTCCCAGATAACCTCGTGTTCACCGGCGGTGATATTGGTGTTGAGAAGAACCTTGATGCGCTGTCCGGCGACATTGAAGACGTCAATGGTAACTTCACCCGCTTCACCGATGGTAAAGGCGATATGTGTCTCGGGATTGAACGGATTCGGGTAATTCTGTGACAGATTCACTCCCTGAGGCAGCATACTGCCGGGATTGGTGTTATCACCTTCATCCTGGTTGTCGTCTTCATTATCTTCAGTCCCGGCTGAGAGGCCGACGATAAGGTCGGCATGCATGGTCGAGGCCGAGAGACTGATATCTTCAACACCGACCAGTGAACCGGTTCCATCGTAAGCATCGGAAGACGGATTGCTGAGGCTGTTAAAATTCGACTGGTTGTATGTGCCGGGGAAAGGATCGCCCGCATCGCCGTTATCACTGTTGTATTCGAGTTCATAGAGGCCGTCAGCCTGTTCTAAAGCGACCATTGAATGATCAGAAGTGCTGAGTCCGGGATACCATTCTTTGGTATTGTTCGCCTTGGCGTCATCGATATGCCAGATCAAAAGGCCGCTACCCGGCAGATACGTATCATAGCCGGTTTTCTGACGGTTTTCTATGAGGAAGTATTCATCCGATTCGGAGCCCGTGTTCCACAGACGATAGGCTTCGGCGTTATCGGTTGCATTGCCGATCGGCTGCTGTTCCACGTTGGCGGTTATGTTGGTCGGGGTAACGATCCCAAGTTCTTTTTTCGCCCAGGCACAGAACTGAGCCGGACGTCCGCCGCGAGAGAGCGGTCCCAGCCATGATCCGTAGCTCATTATGCACCACTTACCAACTCCTTTGGAGCTATAGTCGGTGTCATAGAGATCCGGGAGACCGAAACCATGACCGAGTTCATGAGCATAGACACCAATGGTCATGTCACCGGGGCTGGTCCAGTACTCCGGCTGAATAGTGAAATCCGAAACCCAGACACCGTCCACGTATTTAGGTATTATTGCCCATTTGTGTGACCAGATATCGTCGTCACTGCCGGAATACTCGGCGCCTGTTCCGGAATGGATAACGATAAGGACATCAACCGTGCCGTTGTTGTCGTTGTCGTATTCCGAAAAATCGACGCTGGCGTTGACGGCATCAACCATATCCTCTACCAGTTTCTGGGTATTGTTGGGATAACTGCCGGTGCCGTTCTGACCGTCGACGTAGTAGGCGTAAGGCTGAGGAGCGGTTTGCCAACCGGCTACCGATGGGAGATTAACCGTAACCAAGTCGATCTGTCCGAAACTTACCGTCGAATAGTAATCATGGACGGTATAGCCGGCTTCGTCGAATATCAGACTGTCAAAAAACTCCGCTGAAACCTGGCTGGTGTTATCGCCAAACTGAACGAGAATTGCCAGGACTTTAAACGTCGTGACATCTTCAGGTGATTTTACGACAGTCTTGGAGGCGGCAAACGTACCGGCGAACGGTTCAAAACGTTCGGGTGAATTGATTCCCTTAGTCCGCATAGCCGAAAGGTTTTTCAGGAAATAAGGCTCGGCCTTCTGGCCGGATTTAATCTGCTCCACCAGATCCGGATGAGGCGGAGAAGCTACCGCAACGGTTGAAAGAATCATTAACGAGGCTGCCGCCAACATTGAGAGAAGGCTCAATTTCTTGCGATTGTTACAGAACTTGTTCATCGTTTTCTCCTCTGAATCAAGGGCCAACTTGTTCCGATGAAACATTTCGCAAAGGGGATGCCGTCTTCCCGTAAGAGTCGTATTGTGTTGTAGTGCAATAGGATAATGGCTGTAGTAAGGGAGCTGCCCTATTGTTTCTGCGATTTCTGAAACAGTCAATGGGGGAGACGCCCTATAATCTGCCGAGGTGTCGCCATGCCTCGATTTTACACCGGGAGCTGTGAGGTTGGGGTATTAATAAAGGCCGGGAATCTCTGTGAGAGTGAGATCGTGAATTTCATGCAATAATGAAAAATCCCGGCATCATCGACGACGCCGGGATTTAAAAGATGCTGCGGTAGCTTTATAGTGATTTAGAAGTCAAGTCCAATTGAGAATGCCACGTTAAGACCTTTGGCCGATCCCGAACTAAGAGTAGCTCCGGTTTGTACGGCCGCATCAATTACGAATGGAGACAGGTTCAGTCCGGAACCGAAGGAGAATCCGGTTCCCTGAATTCCACCGGTACCGAATCCGGCCCGAAGCGGTACGAAACCCAGCCCAAGCCACTCGGCGCCGGCCGCAATACGCGGTTTGGCCGAGGACCCGGCCGTAGTCTCGAATCCCTGAACCCAGTCTATTGCCCAAAGGAGTTTGCCGGTTGTATTGGCCAGTCCGACTGTCATGACCTGCGGCAGGCTGGTGCTGAACGGATCGATATCTTCGGTGTATTCTTCTGACACGATATAATCATCGGAGATGTTATCGACCGTCATCGTGTCGAACGAGAAGATATAGCCGTGCTCTTCGGTATTATTGGTCCAGTTGATGTTGCTGATGAGGTTACGTACGGATAGCCCCACAGAGTAATCATCACTCAACTTCAACGCAGCGCCGACGTCGACACCCCAGCCGCTGCCGCCGGTAGCGGTTTGAGCGACCAGATTGCCTGATCCTTCAAAGCCGGTTGACCAGGTGTTAACCGATCCATCCAGCTCGGTGATCCGTTCCACTGCCAGGCCTCGGATATACTTAGCGGTTGCCCCCACGGCCAGTTGCGAATGCGCCGTGCTATAGAGCGGCATCCCGTAGGAAAGCCCGGTTTCTACATAACCGATAACATCGGAATAAGATCCTTCGAGAGAAATATCCTCTCCGATGGTGTTGCCGTTCAGGATCAGATCAATGACATCTCGGTTAAGATTGATGTTGGCCGCACCGACGCCGGTTGTCGACAGTACGAACGATCCGAACGATATCGACATGGCTGTAGCTTCAACCTCGGCGGTAAGATGCAGGCCGTCGGTTGGAATTTTACCCAGCAGGTAATCCTTATCTTCCTGACTCAAAACCGCCCCTGTGTAGCGGTTGTAATCGTCAAGCGTGAGGGAGTTGTTGGTCAGGTTGACGCCGACACCAACTAATTGTAACTCACTGTTGCGACGATCTCCCAAGCCCAGGTTGGCCGGGTTATAACGGGCCGCTTCAACTCCGGTAGCAAGACCGGTATAAGCTCCCGCCAGAGCGATACTGCGAGCGGATGATTGACCGGATGCGGCCGATCCCGGAGCCAGGGTGGCGATTAACATCAGTGTCAGGACCAGGGTAAACAGGCACAAGCCGATCCAGCGTCCCGCACGACCGCCTGATTCCATATTTCGAATATCTCTACTAGACATGGCGGCCTCCTTAGAACTCTCCGTCGAAGAGATACTCGATCTCGATTCGACCGTTTATCGTTACGTAATCATTCTGGGTGATCTTAACCGCCTGCCCGTCGGAATCATGGATCAGCAACTGCTGCCCGATATAGAGCGGGTCGTTCTTGAGCACCTGAACGTCGTCGTTAGTCAAAAGAATCTCCTGTACCCCGGTGCCGGCTTCGCCGGTAACGATACCATTGGCATCGGTGGGGGCGGCGCCGACTTCGATCGGACCGATGGTCAATTGCGGGTCAGTGTACAGACTCGCAGAGTCCGGTCCAAAAAACACCTGTACGGTCATGCCGATCGGAAGGTGTGAATCGACCTGATAAACGAAATGCGCGATTTCGACATGCTCGGTGATTTGATCGATATCTTCCTGGTCGATATCCTCCGACTCCACATCCGTTTCAACCAGCGATTCATGCAACACCAATTCCATCGGGGTCACGATAGCGACTCTTCCGAAAACCCAGTCGTTATCGAAAACGGTTCCTTCGGTGACGCCATCACCGAACGAAGCGCTGCCGCGAGCGGTCAGATGTTCTGGAAGAGGGGAGAGAAACGCTGCTATTTCATCGTTGATAAACGTAGAAACAACGGAAGCACTGGTCGTACCCGGTTCTACATCTCCACTAATGGTTAAGATACGGCCATCATCTCGAACCAGCTCAATGTTCAAATCTCCCGGCAGGTTGACATCGTTTTCGATTTCAAGCGTCAGTATCGCTGAAACCAATTCCAACGAGTCGAATCCGGTGGGGACTTCGAGATCGACTGAGATGTCATCGAAAGTTGCGGCGCTGCTTTCAAACACACCGGTAACGGCACTGAAAGACAAAGCGCTTAACTCCGCGGTGATGGCAATCGAGTCAGTTGAGGTGACAACCACCTGCTGTCCGTTAGACCCCGGGATGAGCGCCGTCAATTCTACCGGGAGCATTTGCGGTACCGTAATATCGCTGGGAATCAGTTCATATCCATTCAGGTTACGCGTCAGTACCGCAGTCTGACCGGCAGCGACACTGGTAGTTAGTACGACCGATTGTCCCGATAATTGCAAGTCGGGAATCGTAACTGTCAAATCGGACGAAAGTGACGTACCGTTAACAACGGTCACGGTCAATTGTCCGGAGGTAAGACTGGCCGTGGTGAGACGATCGGTGCGGTCTATGGACAACTCCTGAGTATATTCGAATAACTGAGATGGCACCTCGGTGATGGCGCTTGAGACTTCCATCCCCGGGGTGAAATTCATGCCGGTTTCCATGTATCGTGTCGAGGCTTCACTTACCGTTCCACCTTCGGTATGACAGCGGCTGTCGACACGAATCTGATTGGAGAAAGTTAACCCGGCCAGGTCGATGATACAAGTGTCGGTATGTCCGGCTATAACGATGTTGGGAAAAGTATCAGTTGCGATTACCCTGCGAGAATATGAATCGTAGAGCTGAATTATCGCACTATCAAGGTCTACGCCGAGATTATTTTCAAGGGTTACTATAGCTTGTCCCGATGCTACCGTCAACCGCGTGAAGTTGTCGAAAACCGGCAGGGCGTTGACAACCGAAAATCCCTTTTCCGGTATAATTGCGATATCACCAGGCTGGCTGGTGGCAAGTCCGGTAATAGCGGAAAGAGATATCAATATCGGTGCCACGGTGGGCGGAGTGACCACAATGGGAGTCACGCGTTCAGTTTGGATGTAACTGACGGCCGGTACGGTAAGAACGGATTCATCGAGCCTAACCGTGTCGAGGTCACGCGCAATAGAATAAGTAATGTTGCCGGAATCATCCATCTCCAGACCTTCCTGATCGATTTTGTCGATCAACTCGGTCATAGGGTAGGTCCGATTGACCATCGGTACGGTCCACTGCGTTGTCCAGGTCGGTGATTCCGGTTTCTTTATCGTACATTGCGCCAGAGTCAGCACCCCGATCACAATGATCATTCCCAATAATAATTTACTGCCCCAACGGAACACTATTCCCTCCAGAAAACCCTTTTGCTCAAGTTCATCGAGGCGACTTTTTCTTCTCCGGCCCATATTCGTCCCCTTTATAACGAGGTTCTACATTCGTTTCAGCTTCGCTTACTGCAAAGGCTGTGCCGGGGTGGGTGGTGCCTGTAATCGGTTGTAAGATTAGAGGTTATAGCGTCCAGACAGGGTGTGCGTCATTTGGGGGAACCTTGTAACTTCGGTAAAGTGTGGGGCTAATCCCATATTGCGCGGGAGTCGATCATTAGCTATAATTGATTATTCGAGGTGAACGTATGGGGATGCCTAAATACGATCGTCTGCTTTACATTCTGAATCTTTTGCGAAGTCGAAGAAACCTGAATGCGGAAGTTCTGGCGCAGGAGTGCGGAGTAACCGAGCGCTCGATCTATCGGGACATGGTGGCACTCAGTGAAGCCAATATCCCGATCTACTACGACAACGGTTATAAGCTGGCCTCGGACAATTTTCTGCCCCCGCTCAATTTCGATTTCGATGAATACCTTGTGCTTAAAACCACGCTGGAAGCTTCACCGCTCAAGTCGACCGGCAAGTATCGCGCAGTAATAAAAAGATTGCTGGCCAAGCTAGAGGCCTCGATCCCCGAACCGGTGCGTCGACGCAGCAAATTCACACCACCGGCAACCCACCTGGCCATTCTGTCCTCAGTCGAGCAACAACGTTGTGAAAAATGTTATGGGCGAATCGAAACCGCAATCAACGAACACCGCTGCCTTCGCATTAAATACAGTTCTATTCAAACCGGACCGTCCGAGCGGATAGTAGAGCCTTATTTCATTATCTTTCGCGGCAAGGCTTTTTATTTTGTCGGGTTCTGTCGGCAACGGGAGGCTTTTCGCACTTTCCGATTGGACCGAGTAGAGTCGGTCGAATTACTTGAGGAACATTTTGTGCGACAACCCGAGATCGACGCTGAGACTTATTTCGATGGCTCCTGGGAGGTTTATTCCGGAATACCGACTGAAATCAAAATACGAATGAAAGGAGCCGCCGCTCGGGTAGTTCGATCCGGCAAACATCATCCGGATGAGAAGATTGAAGAAACGGGAGACGGTGGTGTCATTTACTCGGTCGTAACCCGAGGAATCGATGAGATCCAACGTTGGATTCTTGGCTTCGGAGCTGATGTCGAGGTTCTCGAGCCGCAGCAACTGCGCGACCGCTTACACCGTATCGGTCAGTTCTACAAAAAAACGTACTAATCCTCGAAACGCGTTCTCCGCTTGACATAATCGCCACTTTTGGTATCATAAGGGAGCAGAGACGGTGTGCCAGATACTCACCTGGCCCTAATGAGAATACAGAATTATCCGGGGCGATCCGATAGGTAAACTAATATGACCTTATTGCGACCAATTGCTGTAGCGCTATTACTGACGCTGGTAATCTGCGTTGGAACCGGCCGGACTCAGTCGATATCACTTGATCATGTCGATGGTCTCTATGCCGTCGATACCGTTTTTGTCGATTCCATCTTGACCTTTTATATCCGCATGAGTGCCGGTGAATCCAATTATTTGGGAATCACCAACGGTTTCCGGGTATACTCGAATGATGGTGCTCAATGGAATGCCACTGCCGCCGACACGACCGGAACACTTGGGGGAGCGCAATTCGATTTAGCCTGGGTGATTTCGTTCTTTAGCTGTGATGGTCAGGAAGCGGACACGATCGGCATCGGCGGTGCCGTCATGAGTAATCCGGTTGGCATGCCGTCTGGTTTCGATGATATCACTCACACCATTCGTATTGGTCCAATCGACGATTCCTATCACGGAAAGACGATCTGTCTCGATTCGTGCTATTATCGCACCGGTGGTTTCTGGAAATGGTCCATTTCATCCGGTAACGATGTCTCACCGGCCTGGGACGGCCCCCATTGTTTTGATATCATGGATCCGGTTTCAGACGACGACGACGACGGCATAATAAATATCTACGATAATTGCATCCTGACCTATAATCCGGACCAGGAGGATATCGACTCCGACGGAATTGGCGATTCCTGCGATAATTGCCTCACAGTTTTTAATCCTTCACAGGATGATATCGACTTCGATGGTGTCGGCGGATTATGCGATAATTGTTCGCAGAAAGCCAATCCGGACCAGGAAGATTTCGACGAAGACGGTGTGGGAGATTCATGTGACAATTGTCTGGAGATAGCGAACCCGACACAGGCTGATCCTGATCGTGACTTCATAGGCAGTCCGTGTGACAATTGTCCTGATGTAGCCAATGCCGATCAGAGTGATGTCGATGGGGACGGTTACGGAGACTTATGCGACAACTGTCCTGATACGGCCAACGCCGATCAGTCCGATATCGATTCGGATGGCTCCGGTGATCTATGCGACGAGTGTGTCGACACCGACGGCGACGGTTTTGCGAATCCAGGCTATCCGGCTACGACTTGCGGTATTGATAATTGCCCCGGTATTTACAACCCGGGTCAGGAAGATACCGACGGCGACGGGGTCGGAGATGCCTGCTCCTGCTGTGAATATCGCGGTGATATCAATCATAGCGGCAGCACGGCTGATATCGCCGATCTGATTTACATGGTTTCCTATATGTTCCAACAGGGACCGGCGCCGCCGTGTACCGAGGAATCGGATGTCGACGGCCATTACGATGGCCTTACCATTGCCGATCTGGTTTTTATCGTGAGTTACATGTTCCAGCAGGGTCCGGAACCACCTCCCTGTATCCAGGCCGAATAATCATACAGGAACAGGTTTACGAAAAGCGGGATCTCTGATCCCGCTTTTATACGATTGAGCGTAACTGCTTTTGCAGACAGTTTTACCTTGACCGTTGAGTGAGGTTTATTCACTTTTCTGAGCGTGAAAGCACTTTCGGTCAGGCAATTATCCATAGCCGGTCTGATTGCAGCCCTGTATGCGATTCTAAGTATCGTGTTTCAACCGATATCATTCGGGCTGTATCAGGTACGTATTGCGGAAGCGTTGACGGTTTTACCGTTTCTGACCGGAGCAGCCATACCGGGTCTTTTCATCGGCTGTGTGCTTGCCAATGTAATCGGCGGGATGGGCTGGCTTGATATTGTCGTGGGGCCTTTATTGACGCTAGTGGCGGCATTACTGACACGAGCCGCCTATCATCTCTCACGCCGAAGTCGTTCACGCTGGCTTTCAGTGATCCCGTTCTTGCTTTTATGGGCCGGGGGCATTTGTCTTCTGACCGGTTTATCCTACAATCTGTCGATTGGCATTGGCATCAGTCTCTCGGTACTGGGTATAGCCCTGGTGATGCTCAGTGAGTCGCATCGAGGTATCCTGGAGAACTTAAATTACATCGTACTGACTGCCGGGGCATTGTGTGTGTTAATTTCGGGGTATTTTCTGTACGCCGGAGATAATAACTGGATGGGTATTGTCGGGGAGTTGTCGTTGTTGGCGGCAGCATTGGTAGGTATGTTGTTGGCCCGGATTCACAAAGCCGGGGATAATCTTAACATGATTATTGCACCCTTGCCGCCGGTATTACTCAATGCGTTTGGGGTTTCAATTTATCTGGCTCCGATCATGGGAACCTCGTATTGGTTTGCGGTTCAGATGGTCGGAGTAGGGCAACTGGTGGCTTGTTACCTGATTGGCCTGCCGCTCTTGATGTTACTGCGACGCCGCAGTCTTTTTTTGATTGACAACCAGCCGGATGCCGGTTAGACTTAGCCCAAAATGAGAATAACCCGAGTCTTACAGGAGTCTCGATGGAAGCTTTAGGAATGATTGAAACCAAGGGGCTGGTAGCTCTGATTGAGGCATCTGATGCCATGGTCAAAGCGGCCAAAGTTACCCTTGTCGCATACGAGAAAGTCGGCGGTGGATTGGTAACAGCTATCGTGCGCGGTGATGTAGCCGCCTGTAAAGCCGCTACCGATGCCGGTGCTGCCGCAGCTCAGAAAGTCGGTGAACTAATCAGCGTCCACGTCATCCCGCGGCCGCATTCCAACGTTCATGAAATCTTCCCGACTAAACTGCCAAACGAATAAAATAAAACATCTTCGGGAGCTTTCTTAAAGCTCCCGTTTTAGTCTTTGATTATGCCCGATACCTCCCCGAATCCAAACGTTGAGGATATTGTCAAAGCGGTTCTGAAAGAACTCCAGAACGGTAACTCAACACATACAATACCGGCGCCGGCAATTACCCAGAGTCAGGCCGAAGGACCGACTTCGCTGTGGACTCCGCCACAGAACAGCGGTTTAAGACCCTCTGGTTCCGATCGACTCTGTTTGTTCGATTCGCTTGACGATGCCGTCGAAGCAGCCCGCCTGGCGCAGAGGAAATTTCTGGATATCTCGCTGGAGAAGCGGAAGGATATCGTGGCCAACATTCGGCGACATGCCGTCGCCAACGCCGAACGTTTAGGCCGGGCCGCGGTTGAGGAAACCGGGTTGGGCAAAATGCCCGACAAGATGAACAAAATCCTCCTCCAGGCTCTGAAAACACCCGGACCGGAGGACATCAGTCCCGAGGCTTACACCGGAGACAACGGCCTGACTCTGGTGGAACCGGCTCCCTGGGGCGTGGTAGGCTCGATCACTCCGAGCACCAACCCGCCTTCGACCGTGCTGAACAACTCCATCTCCATCATTTCGGCCGGCAACAGTGTCGTGTACAATCCGCATCCGTCCGCCAAGAATGTTTCGGGAGAGATGGCTCGGCTGGTGCATGATGCCATCGTTGAAGCCGGCGGACCGGAAAACCTGGTGACCTGTATGGCCTCGCCGACAATCGAGTCGGCGCGGGCGCTCTGGTCACACAAAAACATCGACCTCGTCATGGTTACCGGCGGCGGCGCCGTGGTAAAGGCGGCCATGACATCGGGCAAACGTGCTATCTGTGCCGGGCCGGGCAATCCGCCGGTCGTTATCGATGAAACCGCCATTTTGCCCAAGGCCGGTAAGGATATCGTTGTCGGCGCATCGTTCGACAACAACGTTCTGTGCAGCGATGAAAAAGAGATCTTCTGTGTCGATAAGGTGGCTCACCGTCTCAAGCGTGAAATGATCGCCAACGGCGCTTATGAGCTGGAGGGACACAATATCGATAAACTGACCAAGATTCTGATCGAAAATGATCCCGCCGGGCAAGGATACCGGCATGTGACGATCAATCGTCGTTTCGTGGGCAAGTCACCGGATGAGATTCTTCGTCAGGTCAACATTACCCCGCCCCCGGGCACTAAGCTGGTTTTCTTCGAGGCTCCCTGGGATCATCCTCTCGTTATGGCCGAGCAGTTGATGCCGGTTATTCCTTTTGTCCGTTGCAAGACGGTCGAGGAAGCGATGGAGAAGGCCGTGATCGTCGAACATCAATTCAAGCATACCTTCGTGATGCATTCCACGAGCATCGTCAATCTGTCCAACATGGCGCAGCTCTGTCGCGCCAATATCTTCGTCAAAAACGGTCCCAACATTGCCGGTCTCGGATTCGGGGGAGAGGGCTTCACGACCGTATCCATCGCCGGCACAACGGGCGAGGGCCTCACTCGCGCCCGTACCTTCACCCGCCCGCGTAGATGCACGCTGGTGGATTATTTTAGGATAATATAGGGCACGAGATAATGAAAGGGGAGTAGATGACCGCCGAGCCGAATTTCGATTTCGATGTGAACGCCACTGCCGCTGCTTTTCTCAAGGCGAACTTGGATAGGATGATAGATGGGTTATCTGAGACTCTCAAGGGAGTCAAAGGTCGGTTCATAACGCGCCTCAGAAGCGGCTATTCAGACTATATGGCGACAATTGCCAAAAATCACTCGAAGACCAAGTCTTTTTTTGTGAGAGACGAACCAGCCTACCTCTACGACACATATGTGCCCGTTGACCTGAGCATAGGAGATCGCATACTGGAGAACGCACAGTATAACGAAATCCAAAAGGTAAGCCAAGCAAATGTACTATGTGGTGGAGCTGGATGCGGTAAGACAGTTCTCCTCAAACACCTGTTGCTAAACTGCATCAAGTCTGGCGGCAAGCTGCCAGTATACGTACAGCTGAGGGATCTGAATAGAAGCGAGGTGACGATTATTGAATCCGTCAAGGATAGCCTGACAAGAGACGGATTGAAAGCGCTACGAACTCACTTTGAAACGGCTATGGAATTGGGACACTTCGCGATTCTACTGGATGGTTTTGATGAGATTGCTCACCATCGTCGAGATGAATTGGCTCGAGAAATCCGCGAATTGCCTTCGTACTACCCGAAGGCTGATGTCATTGTGACGAGCAGGCCAGATAGAGAATGTGAATCCTGGGAAAACTACACTAATTTCCATGTTGTTCCGTTGACCGTTGATAAGGCCTGTAAACTGGTTAGTTCACTACCAATTGATCGTGACTTGCGAACTAGGTTCACACGCGACCTAAGAATGCATCTCTACAGTCGCCATGAATCATTCCTATCGAATCCACTACTATTATCGATCATGGTCTTGACATATGGCGAGAATGCGGAGATACCGGAGAAGGTTAGTCTTTTCTATCAACAGGCTTACGATGCACTGTTTCATCGTCACGACGCGCTTAAGACCGGTTTCCGCCGCGATAGGAAGACGAAGCTTGATATTATGGACTTCGGCAGAGTGTTTTCGGCCTTTTCTCTCCGTACATACAACAAGAGAGAGCTTCATTTTCCCAGGCCAGGCGCCTTGGAACATCTGGAGAGATGCCGCACGATAGTCGGTTTGGAGTTTAAGACATCTGACTTCTTGGATGATGCACATCAAGCAGTCTCTCTTTTAGTTGAGGACGGTCTCGAGTTGACATACGCGCACAGGTCTTTCCAAGAGTATTTCGTCGCGCGTTTCATCAAGGACGCCAAGCCGGACCAACAGAAGAAGTTGTTGTATCGCTTTCTCGATACACCTTATCATCGCACCGACTCAGTATTGCGGCTCACATACGAAATGGCCGAAGATCTGGTTGAACGGACGCTCATCATTCCCGAAATGACGAAACTGAGGAAGAAGATCGGTTTTAGACGTAGAGTAACTATGCCCGTCTATCATAAGTTTCTGTCCACGATGGCTAATGAAGTGTGCGTACGTTGCCCTGGAGAACGCACAAACGGGTATGGGTGGATTGGCAACAACACGGCTCCAATTGAGGTCTATTGCTTGGTCTTCTGGAAGTATGTCAGGAAAGCCAGTATCTCGGATCGAGAGAGTGTATCCAAGGCCAATCTGATGTTCTGTCGGACGTATTGTGATGATGAACGAACGGACGTCCGTTTTAAGCCGCATGAGCTTGGCCAGAAGAGTCGGATTCTTAGGGACTTCGCAGCACTACCAGGTATTCTGAGCGCGGATTCACTGGAAAAGGTGCTCGAAACCGAGCGTCACATACAGACTCGGCACTTGGAAGCCGACGGTGAACTAGATGATTGGTTGCGTTGAAGACCGAGCTGTTGCCCTTAGGTGGGATGATAACGGTGCTTGCGCTGCTCGGGAGCGTAAAGACTGAAATCCTTGCCCCCCCTCGTTCCGGCGCTCTGCGGCGGAACGACGGCGGCAGCCGATATTCGGCCATCGCATCCCGAGCGTTATCAAGTCATGTCTCGCGATAGATACAGAATCTACGAGAAAGACCTCCCGCATTTCATAACCAGCTCCTTCATCTCCCGGCGTCCCCTCCTCAAACTCGCCGAAGTCCGCCGAATCATCTTCGACTCGCTCCGGTTCCTTCAGGACGAAGACGGCCTCGCCGTCTACGCCTACGTGCTCATGCCGGACCATTTTCACCTGATTGCCTCCGCGCCGGACCTGCCGCGCGCTCTCGCTCGATTCAAATCCTACACCGCTCGGCGCATTGTCGACCGACTGCGCGAGCGCGGCGATGAAATCGCGCGACGCGAGCTGGCCGCGCTCCGGCTTCCGATCGACGGCCAGAGGCAATATCAAGTCTGGATCGAGGGATACCATTCGAAGCAGAACATCAGCGCGAAGATGATGCGGCAGAAGATTCGGTACATCCACTACAACCCGGTTCGGAAGGGCCTGGTGCTGTCGCCCGAGCAATGGCTGTACTCCAGCGCCGGCGACTATGCCGGGCGGCCCGGGCCGCTGAAGGTGACGGTTGACTGGTAGGCGGCGATTGGCTTCGCCTTCGTTCCGCCGCAGAGCGCCGGAACGAGAAGATGGGGGAGCGCCAGATCGAGCGTATCAATCACCTGCGTTTTCGCCACAACATCATCGCAGACTACACTCGCAGGCCGATAACTGACAAGCGGGTTGGGCCGGAGGTCGACCGGGCTCGCGGATGAAGGCGCAACAACGCCAAACTAAAATCCGCAAAACGAACCCATTTCGTTGTAAACCAACTACTCTGAGTGGGTTGCACGGAAGCTCCGGCCATCTGATCCAGCCAACAATGCGAGTAGGGCCGGTCTCACCGAGACCTGCCAAGGCTGGCTTCGCCTTCGTTCCGCCGCAGAGCGACGGAACGAGAAGAGGGGGGGCGACGGAACGAGAAGACAAGACGGTGATTGCAGCGAGGACTGCGCTCAGGGATTCGGCTTTGTCTTGACAGCCTTCGACAGGACGACTAATATGGATCACAGTCAAACCACATTCGCCCAAAGAGAGGTGTCGATGCTTCGCCTTTTGTCCCTCGCGCTCGTTTGTGCTATAACTCTTTTTCTTGCCTGTTTTTCGCCCAAGGTCACACTCTATGCGATGGCCGATGAGGAGGGTCGGATTGCCGCTCCGACGAAAATCTACGTCGTGACCGGTCCGGATATGGAAGAAGCGTTTTGGTCCGACGACGCGGATGAAAACGCGCTGTATGCCCAACTGACGAACGAGCTGGCCGTCCAGTTGAAGGCGCAGGGGTATGAGCTGGTGTCGGAGCGCACTAACGCTTCTATTATGGCTGAAATATCGTTCTATCAGTCCAAGCCCATGATCAGCGAATATGGTGTGGTTGAGGATTATCAGGGCCTCTGGGAGGGGAAGGTTATGAGCCCTATTCGCTGGGTGAGGCACTCCCAGAAAAAGGTGCTGAGTTTGTCGATATGGAAGGCCGACCAATGGGTGCAACCGCTGGAACGGGCTGTTTTGTTGTTGGAAACGCTCGAAGAATTGAAGCCGATCCCGCCGGAGGTGAATCCGCTGTGGTTTGGATTCCTGGATGCTTCGTCAAGCTCGCTCGATCTTGCCAACCATATCGATGAGTACGTTGAAATCCTGATTTCGAATCTCGGGAAGTCCGTGGACGGGCAACGTTTTTCGATTCGCCCCGGGCGCATTGGAAAAAAATAACCGTAGTTTCATGTGCAGGCATCGCCGGACAATATCACAATTTCGTTTAGCGTGGGAGGAATGAAGTGAGTCTCGAACGTCCCTGGGAAGATGAATTTAATGCTCTGATAGACCAACTGCAGGCCTTTTACAGCGGAACACTCTTCGATCCCGATGTCCCCCGAGAGGAACGCCTGGCGAATCGACCACAGATGGAATTCGTCTGGGCTTACAAGAGTTTCGAAGCTATCGTGGGAGATCATAAAATAATGATAGAAATTTCGGACAGCCCGCTCGGTGAAGGTGGAAGCGTTTTGACTGGTGACAGCCTGCAATTTCTCCTCGTAAGTACATCGGCTGTCACCGGAGGGTCTTTTGGCATCCGTGAAGAAGGTGGCTGGGATCGTTTTCTGAAAGCGGCTCGTCTCGCCTGGGAACATCAAACCGGAGATGCCGAGTTCGATCGGCGGTTTTTCATTATGGGTGATCACAAGGATAAACCTGACATGATGAATCGGCCGGAATTAAGAACGATAGTCATCGAAGCAGCGCCTTTTGAGATGATTCATTTCACTCGGAGCCGAGTTTGTATCTCCGACATGATCGTTCGTAATAAGACGCTGAATATGGACCACGCCCAACGACGTATACGGGAAATCGCCGCCCTGGCGGATATTTTTGGGGCTGGCGATAAAACAAAATAGAGTATATGTATCTATCAATCAGTATGCGCCGGTCGGTTAGCGGCTGTGAGGGGATAATTTCGGTTGACAAGTTCTGTATGGTTCAATAACTTGCGTCATCTAAAACTGGTTTCCGGGAACGACCTTATCGAGAATTTGCCCAGAAAGTCAAATATCGAAGCAGTGCCCGATCGGGACCATCGCGCAATGGTGCGCATTGTTTGCGTTTGCTTGACACCGGGATCATCGAGATTCCGCCGGATCAGCGAACATTAGTGGAGTACAGGATGAACATCTACGTAGGTAATTTGTCGTTCGATACGACTGAAGATGACCTTCGGGATACTTTTGCCGCTTACGGTGAAGTTTCCTCCGTCAATATCATCTCCGACAAATATACCGGCCGTTCACGCGGTTTCGGTTTCGTTGAGATGCCCGACCAGTCACAGGCTCAGACCGCGATCACGGAGCTCAATGGTAAGGACCTGGGTGGTCGCGCCCTGAATATCAACGAGGCCCGGCCCCGTGAAGAGCGCGGCCCTCGCAGTGGCGGACGTGGCGGCGGCGGACACCGTAATCGCTACTAAATGACGCTCGCTTCAAAACGAGTCGATAATTAACGAAGAGACCGGTTTATAACCGGTCTCTTCGTTTAACGGCAACCCCGGTCGTTGTCCACGGATCAGGATAGACCTATACTCTGATATCGATTTGGGATTAGCAGACATCATTCCTTGTCTGAAGCGACCGCTTATGCCATATTCAATGCCTGAACATGGAACAATGCGAATCATTCAACGGAGGCTTACAGTGAAGAAGTACGCCCTATTGACTATGATGATTTTCATCATTTTATCGGGATCGGTTGAAGCCGCCGAATATCAATTCGGTAAAGGAGCGACTCTTTTCAACGGCAGTATCAGCTTGTCGTCCTGGGACGGGCGCATATACGACCAGGCGGATGGAGGGGCTTTGTTGAAGTACAGTTTCGAGATAGAGGCCGTACATTTCTTCTGGAATCGGTTCGGAATAGGGCCTTCGTTTCGTTATGCCGGGGACAATGATGAAAATATCGAATACGAGGATCTGGCCATTGGTGTAACCCTTTTGTACACCTTCGCTAAGACGGATTTCCGAACGGCGCCGTACCTGTCGATCACCGGACGATACCTGGATCAGGATATGGTCGATGTTGTCTGGGGTCGGTATTATGATTACTGGTCCGGTATTGAAAGTGAAAACTACTATGCCTATGAACGCAGTTGGGATGGATATGAGGTGATATTCGGAGCCGGTCTCATGGTGAAGTTAGGTGAGCATGTGATGTTGAACAATCGTCTGACCGGCACCATGCATCAATTGAAACGTTCCAATTGGAGCAACCATCGGGTCGGTCGCATTTGGGCGCTTAGCACCGGTCTGTCGTTTTCACTTTTCTAGGTCATGAGTAAACCCCGGAACAGGCCAGACAACAACGGGGTATAAAATGAAAGTCGATAACAGTGCTCAATTTTCATATTATTGGCTGTTTCCAAACGTTCGGAGGCACAGTATGAGATTAAAAGAAGCTGTGACGTTAACCGTTCTCGCGCTTCTGGCTGTGACAGGTTGTATTCCTCTGTCCATTAATCCCCTCTATCAGGATGGCGAGGTAATTTCGATTGAAGGAATCGAGGGGCTGTGGGTAATAGAAGGGACCTCGGACTGGATTAGATTTCAAGTCGATACCCTTGATCCGGGTTACATTCTCACCATGTCGGAAGATGACGAATCAACCTCGGTATTCGAAGCGCGCCCCGTCCGTGTCGGCGACATGCTCATGATCGATTTATTCCCGGCCGAGCCAACGGAGGAGACCCTTGGCGAATTTTACCAGGGACATCTAGTCCCGGTACACTCGTTCTATCGTATCGATGAAGTAGGAACGAGGCTGGGAATCAGCACTCTTGAGTATGATTGGTTGACTTCAATTTTGACCGATCACCCCGATGAGATTGCTCATATCTGGGCTGAAGAGGTGCCTATACTCACTGCTTCTACGAAGGAAATACAGGCTTTTTTACTTAAGTATGCCGTCGATCACGATGCCTGGACTGAAGTGGCGGAGTACGTGAGGAAGTAGTTTCAAAAGCGAAGCCCAAGACCTATACCAATCGTTGAGGGATCGCAACGGCTTTCTCACAACATTCTCTTTGAAATCTTCCGTACGATTCGCGAGCTATGATGTTATGGCCGGGATCAAGATAGTCCCAACAGCTGTGGATAATAAGAAAGCACCTGATAGAAGTTATCTGCGAACTGGAAACTGTAAGGAGATTTAATAGGCTTTATCTACAGGGGAGATTCATTACGATATCTACAGTCTTAAGCCGAGTCCCAGGTAGAGTCCAAAAGTTCCCCAGGGAACACTGTTGCCGGTGCTTGTGTTTGCACCGATACCGAAATGGGTATGTACGGTTTCACCGAATTGAAAGCCTATCCCGAAATCTCCTGATATCCCCAAATAGAATTCTTTGTCAGTTCCGGATCGCCGTCCAACAATCGGGGCCACACGAATTATAAAGCCAGGTCTGGTCGCATTCTCGGATAAGCCGATCTTGTCGTAGACAGCGAGAGTCACACCGACTTCATTGTCGTCAAAATCTGTTTTCCCATGACTACATCGATAAGAGAAACCTCCACCGATACCGATCGCACCGGTTCCGCCGGCATTTCGTCTCTCAAAAGCAATGATTGCGGATATTGTGCGATTGTTGTCGTCTTCAATATGTAAATAATCGAGCCAGAGGCGAGTCTTACGATCAGATAGACGATACTTCCTGGTGCTGTCGTTATTATTTGATTTCGTCGTTTTGGTTGAGTAGGCCGTGCTTCTTGTCGAGAATTCATGCCTGTAGGTGTAATATCGTGTCGGATCGGTTCGTCCCGAAAGATACTCCAATGCGATTTCCCTGAGACTGCCGTAAATCAAATCAGGAACGACCTGGATGGCATTTGCCGACTCCTTACTGTTGCGGCCTCTGACTCTCACCGCCTGGCCGGAAGAATCATCGACAATATCTACCGAGTAGGCGATATGGGCCGTATCCATCATGACCGTTGTCGTATTCCAGACGGCGAAACTATCTATATGAACCGTTATTGAATGAGAAATACCAGGGTCTGGCGGTTTAGGTAGAAGTGAATCAAGACATTGGGCAAAGAAATCGGTCAGTGGAATCGTGAGGCAGTAATTGTTCGTACCCATACCGATTGAGCCGATTGCAGCCGGATTGCCGATATTGATCCGGTCGTCCATAACCTCGCTGACCGAGATTCCGGTGCTGTCCGATAGCCTTTGATCGCTAAAACGATCGTACTGAGGAACGTGATATATGGGGCTCCCGGCGCATCCAATCAACTGCAGAAGAAAGATAATGAGCGGGACAGTTATAAAAAGGATTCCATGAAAAACGAATCGAAGATGTGGTATTTGTGTTGTCGTGGGCAAACCGATTTCTGTGCCTCCCAGCGCGTTTTATGTCATGTCTGGAATAAACATGAGCGATAATGAGGTGCTATCAGGACCGGAGCATAGCCTTATTTCATTTATGAGGTACTGTCGAGTGAATCTGCCATGATTTGATCATAGCGCATCAGGAATCGATCGACACACTGTCGGAGGCTGTGGTACATCATGTCCTCCGCTTCATCCGGGGTGACTACTGCCCATTCCTTAAAGCGCATCGAGGATATGGGGATGACCTGCTCGGAGTCGCTAGCTTCTCCGATGACAAAGGTCAGAACAGCGTGGAATTCGACTCTTTTTAATACCGAAGCAAAGCGTTCAGTGACATAGAAGCTGTCAATGTACACGACAACCGGTATAGTCTCAGTGCCGGGGGGGGCGTCACGGTCGGTGAGCATCGCCGTTAGTGATTCGTGAACAAAATCATTTGCCGGGTGATCTAGCTTCACTGTTTTAGGAGTACCGATTAAGCCGGGTGATAATAAACCTATCTCCTGAGCCGGACAATGGCGACGATCAACTACCCGGTCTATAACAAGCCCCGGGCGTTGGAGAATCTGGTTAACCTGCCGTTCGTAATCTGAATTGAACTCGTAGTATTCGTGTTTGGCGCAGGAGACTAATAAACTCCCGATTATTGATAAAACCAGCACAGGTAACAAGTATCGAACGGATAGAGATGAACTCATAATAGGATTCTCCTCGATAGAAGGAATCAGAAGAACTAATTTATAACTACTATAAAATAAGAAAGACGAAACAACAGCGAGAAGTCAAGGATTGAGATAATACGGGGAGGGGAATAAGCGGTTGTGCAGCATTTTGCGTAGTTGTCATCCATGTTTATGCTATGTCAGCTTCAGGATTATATGGGATTATGCCATCAGGTTTTCCTCTAACTACCTGCGAATCATGCCAGATATCTCCGAAGTGAGAAGACCAGCGGAATGATGGCATATTGCTTGCAATATCAGGATTGACAACAAAAACCGTTTTGAGGCAGATAATGAATATGTCAGTTCGTAAAACTATGGAATCGGCCCAGTTGGGTATAGTAACCGGCGCCATGATCTATATCGGTTTTGAGCTGACCGGTTTGGTTCTGGATGTAATTCATCAGTATTTAAGGCCATGATCCAGAGTACCCGTAGCTAGTTCTGATTTACCAATCCCTTTTTACCTTGACAAAATTCAACTTAAGCCGATATTATTAATGTAAGAGTTGCCGATTGAGGGACATATCGACAGAGCCCTCGTCGTGTAAAGCGGCAAGAAGGCAACTTGTTACGCACCATATTTAAAGTTACACTTCGCCCCTCCGGATATCAACCGGAGGGGTTAATTTATCTCTCAATAACATGACATATTGTACCTTGTTAAAAGCAGGGGAATCCGGCCAAATCACACTGAAACCTGATGGTATCAGATATCAGACTTGGGTTCTTAATCTCCCAAACATGCTGTACACCTTCGCTTTTTCTTGACAGTTCGACCTGTCGGGTTTATAATTCGCGGCCGATATAGATAGGAAAATCAAGCCACCGTAGCTCAGCTGGTAGAGCAATTGATTCGTAATCAATAGGTCTGCGGTTCGATTCCGCACGGTGGCTCTTTTTCATACCATTTGGGGCTCGTTATAATTTTCACAAAATAACCTCACAAGTCTTGAATTAATCCGCGTAATTTGCTATCTTATATAGTCATTGATAGTATTCCTACCGGCTTTGGATCGTGCTCGCCAGGTCGGTTTTGATAGCGGTCTCCAGACCGCCTAATAGAAAGGATAATGGTATGAACAAAGTCTGCACGGATAAGTGGCCGCTGGTCGATCACGTGGTCTCCATGGAGACTTCTGTTATACGTGAAATTCTGAAATTCTCATCCCAGCCGGGAGTGATTTCATTTGCCGGAGGTTTGCCGGCGCCGGAACTGTTTCCTTTAGAAGATCTTAAGCAAGCCATGATTGATACCATCGACAAGTATGGAGCTTCGTCGGTTCAGTATTCACTTTCAATGGGTCACCCGCTTCTGCGGGAATTGATTGCCAAGCGTGAAACCATTCGCGGAGTGCAATCCGCCCAGGAGAACATCATCATTACCAGTGGCGGACAGCAGGCGATTGAGCTGCTGGCTCGTGCGTTCGTAGGCCCCGGTGATTATATCATCACCGAAAATCCTACTTACGTCGGCGCTTTGCAGGCCTTTTCGTACTACCAGGCTAAATACGCCCCGGTGAAGATGGACTCCGAAGGCATGTTGATGGATGAACTGGAAGAGAAGATCAAGAAGTATCATCCGAAATTGATTTACACGATTTCAAACTTCCAGAACCCGACCGGTATTACGATGTCGTTGAAACGCCGGCACCAATTGGTGGATATTGCCACCAAGTACAACATCCCGGTCTTCGACGATAATCCATACGGAGATATCCGTTTCACCGGCCAGCCGCAACCGCCGCTCAAATCCATTGGCGGCGATGCCGTGATTGCCATTGGAACTTTCTCCAAAACCATCGCTCCCGGTTTCCGTATCGGCTGGATGAACGGCCCGAAGGATATCATTCCGGTATTCGAGAAAGTCAAGCAGTGTACTGACCTGCATACGAGTACTTTCTCTCAGTTGGTGCTGTTCGAGTACATCAATGCCGGTAAGGCGGAGCCGCATGTGGAGAAGATCAAGGCGGATTATCTGACCAAGCGGGATATTATGATCTCGGCCATGCGAGAGCATTTCCCCGAAGGCTGCACCTGGACCGAGCCGGAAGGCGGTCTTTTCCTGTGGGTGACCGTTCCCAAGCACGTGTCGACCAAGGAATTATTGCCCAAGGCTATCGAGCAGAAGGTGGCTTTTGTATACGGTCAGCCGTTCTTCCCGGACGGGTCCGGTAAGAATACGATGCGTCTCAACTATTCCAATGCCACTCACGAGGGAATCGTGGAAGGCATTAAGCGGTTGGCGAAATTGTTCAAGGACAATATCTAAGTCAACCTGTTCAGACAACGACAAAGCCCGCCTTTTGGCGGGCTTTTTTGTTGTATCTCAGAGCCTTATCGTTTATACACCGGTCATGCAAGTCCATTTTATCAAATACCAGGCTCTTGGTAACGATTTCCTCGTTATCAACCGGTCTGATCTTAGGTTTCCGGCGATGCGCCGGGGTGAATTCGCTCGGGCTATATGTGACCGCAATCGTGGAGTTGGCGCCGACGGTATCCTTTTACTTACGGCCAGTCGCAGAGCCGATATCTCGATTGACCTGTATAACTCCGACGGCAGTCCCGCTGAAAAATCCGGGAACGGATTGCGTTCAGTGGTCTTTCATTTACACCGGAATGATCGGCGTCGAAGGCAGTTCAGTCTGGAAATGGGGGGCGAGGTTCATCAGGCCAGGGTTATTAGCTGTCGCCGGCACGGTGCAATGATCCGCACCGAACTGGGGCAACCCACGTTTGAGGCAAAAGCAGTACCGGTCAAAGTGCGCTCGAGGTACCTTATCAACGCTCCGTTAAAATTAGGCGGGGTATCCATTCCGGTTACCTGCCTGTCGGTGGGGAATCCGCATACGGTGCTACTCGTCGATAACTTCGATTTTGAATGGGAAGAACTCGGCGCAGCTATCGAATTCGATTCACATTTCCCGAATCAAACCAATGTGGAATTTGTTAAGGTGATAAGCCGTTCCTGCATACAAGTAGCCGACTGGGAACGAGGCGCCGGAGCGACCGGTTCTTCCGGTACCGGTGCCGCCGCTTCGGTATGTGCTTGTGTCATGCTGGGAGTAGCCGACCGTAAATGTGAAGTACAATTCGAGAACGGTTCGCTGCATGTCGACTGGAAAAAGACCGGTGACATCATAGAACTGGTTGGGCCGGTGGAAATAGCGACCTCGGGAGAATTTTATTACTGATGCTGAGCTTCACGGAAATCCGTAAGTTAAATCGATCGGGGAATATCATTCCATTGTACACGAGGATTCCGGCTGATCTGGACACGCCGGTCTCGGTCTATATGAGACTGATGGGACGAAACCGTGATGCCTTTTTGCTGGAATCAATCGAGGGCGGCGAGAAGCTGGCCCGATATTCATTTTTGGGATTCGATCCGTTTCTCGTGGTTGAGGGAGAAGGTAACCGCATTCGCCTCAAACAAAAGGGACGCGCTACGACACTGAAGGCAAATCCGCTGGAATTCCTTCGGGAAATGTTCGATGTCTACAAACCGGTGAAGCTGGAAGGTCTCCCGCGTTTTACCGGCGGTGCCGTGGGATATTTCTCGTATGATTGTGTACGACAGGTAGAGCATATCCCGAACGATAATCCCGACACGATCGGCCTTCCGCAACTGCGGTTCGGTTTTTTTCGCGAAGTTATCGTGTTCGATCATCTCAAGCAGGAAATAGTTATAATCGCCAATATCCTGCACGATCGCGGTCAGTCCGGCCTGAAAGAAAAATACGACAACGCCGTCAAAGTGCTGGAGGATACGGTCGCTCGGCTCGGCCTCAACCGTCGAACAAAGCGACTCAGTAAAATTGAGAATAGCAAGCCACTGGCGCTCTACAGCCGCGAAGAGTTCGAGAAGATGGTGCGACGAGTTAAGATATTCATCAAAGAGGGAGATGTCTATCAAGTCGTCCTATCGCAGCGCTGGCAGGTTGACAGTAATGATTCCAGTCTGGCGGTTTATCGGCGCCTGCGTCGCCTGAATCCTTCTTCATATATGTTCCTATTGAATTTCGGCAACCATGCGGTTATCGGTTCCTCTCCCGAAATGCTGGTCAGAATAGAGAAGGGAACGATCGAGACAAGATCGATAGCCGGGACTCGACCTCGGGGAAAAAACGAAAAAGAGGATTTGAGTATAATTCGCGAGTTGTGTGCCGACCTCAATGTATTGGCCGATCATTCTTTGTTGCTGGATTCGGCGCGAAACGATATTGGACGGGTGAGTCAGCCGGGAACAGTTGAAGTAATCCAGAAAATGGCGGTCGAAAAATATTCGAATGAATTTCATCTGATGAGCGCAGTAGGCGGCAGACTTCGCCGTAATACCGGTGCTCTCGATGGACATTTTGCCTGTTTCCCGGCCGGAACGGTTTCGGGAGTTCCGAAAATTCGGGCGATGGAGATTATCGATAATCTGGAAAAGGAACGACGCAGCGTTTATGCCGGCTCCATAGCATATCTTGACTTCTCGGGCAACATGGATTCCTGTGCCTTGATCGAAACCATTGTCAAGAAGGGAAAGAGGTTCTACGCTCAAGCCGGAGCAGCTATCGGATTCGATTCCAAACCGAATCGTGAGTACCGTGACACCGAAGCTAAAGCGGCAATTCTTATAGAAGCAATAACAGGGGGCAACGACCGGTGATATTGCTTCTGGATAACTACGATTCATTTACCTGGAACCTGGTGCAATATCTGTCTGAATTAGGAGCCGAGGTCGTAGTGTTCCGTAATGATGAGATCACCGTCGAGGAGATACGTAAACGCAACCCACAGGGATTGGTTCTTTCTTCCGGGCCGGGCCGACCCGAGAATGCCGGTATCGTGAATCAGGTCGTGGCCGAGTTGTCCGGACAGGTTCCCGTGCTTGGAGTTGGTCTCGGTCACCAGGCCATCGCACAGGTATTTGGCGGCGTGATCACTTATGCCCCCAGTCTCATGCACGGCAAGACCTCACAAATATTCCATAATCACACTACTTTGTTTACCGATATCCCCTCGCCTTTCGTTGCTACCCGGTGTCACTCATTAATTGTCGATGTCGATTCACTACCTGAGGAATTCAGACTAACCGCCTGGACCGACGACGGTATCGTAATGGCGATTGAGCATGTTGAGCGACCGATCTACGGTGTTCAGTTTCATCCGGAATCGATCATGACTCCAAGTGGAAAGCAGATCCTCAGGAATTATCTGGAAACAATCGGTTGATTCCGGGATTTTCTATGTTATTTATTGATACTCCAGCCGGTTCTATGCCGGAGTGTTTGTTTAATTAACTTCCGGGACAATGAAAGCGGCCAGTCGACTGGATTGATAGTAAAGAGAAGATCGATGTCTCTGTCCTCTCCGGGGAATTCTTCCATCCCACCGTCACATGGTTTCATTGACCGCATCAGGTGGGGAATAGTCGATTACCGCGACCACGTTCGCCTTTTCAGTCGCAATGCGCGGTTGTACTTGGTCGGTTCATTTCTGATGGGGATTAATTTCCAGGTATTCCTGGTGCTGTTGAATCTGTATTTGCGTGAGATCGGTTTTTTAGAAGGGGATATCGGTGAGATCGGTTCTGCCCGAGCAATCGGTATGACCGCGATGGCTTTGCCGGCAGCCATGATGCTGGCGCGAATCCGATTGAAACCGTTCTTGATCAGTGCCTCGGTGCTATTTGCGTTCTTCTCGTATTTTATCGTGAACTTGGATTCATTCACGATGCTCTTTTTGTTCTCGCTTTTGTCCGGAACGGCGTTTTCGATTTACCAAATTGCTGCCGGACCGTTCTATATGCGTAATTCGAGCAAGACTGAGCGAACCCACCTGTTTTCATTCTCGTTCGCTACTAATATGCTGGCCGGCATGGCCGGGGCTCTGTTTTGTGGTCGTCTCGCCGAGGTGATCGGCCAATCTTCAGGAAGTATCATAATCGGCTATCGTTACACTCTGCTGGTGGGGATAGGCATATCACTGCTGGCTCTCATACCGTTCGCGATGATTAAATCGACTAATCCGTCGAAAGAAGAGAATCGGATCAAATTGTCAAAGAAGGAATTCCTGGCCCGATCCGGTTTCTATGGAAAAGTGTTTTTCAGTAATTTCCTGGTGGGAACCGGGGCTGGTTTGATAATACCTTTCCTGAACTTATATTTCCGTGATCGGTTTAATCTTTCACCGGAGACCATAGGCGCGTACTATTCCCTGGTACAGTTCTCCATGCTGGCCGGGTCGCTGGCCGGACCGGTGTTGGCCAAAAGATTGGGGCTTGTCAGAACGGTGGTGTTGACCCAGATGCTCTCGATTCCCTTTATGTTGACGCTTTCTTACAGCTATTTTCTGCCGTTGGCGGTAGTGGCATTCGTCCTTCGCGGTGGATTGATGAATTTAGGGGTTCCAATCGTGACCAATGTCTGTATGGAGTTATCCGATCAACGTGAGCATGGTCTGGTTGGAGCGCTCCTGATGTTGGGCTGGAATTCAGCCTGGATGGTCAGCACCTGGATAGGTGGACATTTGATCGAGGACTATGGCTACACATTCGCTATGAATATCACGATCGTCGTGTATATTCTGGCCTCATTGACGTTCTACTGGTTTTTCAAAGGAGCTGAGCAGCGCGATGGGACCTCATCGAAATGGGTGGTGGTACGCGAGAAATAGAGACAAGAGATTGCAGGAAATGTAATCAGCTAGATTATGACAAATAAGAAAACATCACTGAATGAGAAAATGCGTCCCGATAAACAGGGTCAGTACGGGGCTTACGGTGGTCGCTATGTCTCCGAGAGCATGCTGCCGGTCCTGGACGAGTTGGAAAAATGTTACGAGACGGCAGCCGCCAGTAAGGCCTTTACGGATGAACTAAATGAATTCCTGCGCGATTTTGTCGGGCGTCCTTCGCCGCTATATTACGCCGAACGCCTGACCCGGGAAGTGGCTGGACCTGATATCTATCTGAAACGAGAGGATTTGAACCATACCGGCTCACACCACATCAACAGCTCCCTCGGACAAGTTCTCCTGGCGCGAAAGATGGGCAAAAGCCGGATAATAGCGGCAACCGGAGCCGGACAGCATGGTTTGGCCACCGCTACGGTTTGTGCTCGTTTCGGGCTCTCTTGCGTAATTTATATGGGGGCCAGGGATATCGAGCGGCAGTCCCTGAACGTTGAGAAAATGCTGCTGATAGGGGCGAAAGTCATCCCCGTCGAAACCGGTTCTAAAACATTGATAGATGCCGCCAGTGAGGCGTTCCGGGACTGGGAGCGTAATTCATCAAGCACTTTTTATGTTATCGGATCGGTGCTCGGTCCACATCCTTACCCACGAATAGTGAGGAATTTCCAGACGGTTATCGGTCGCGAGACCCGCGAACAATGCAAACACCAATTAGGACGACTCCCGCATGCCGTGGTCGCCTGTGTCGGAGGAGGCTCGAATGCCCTTGGGATATTTGAGGCTTTCCTCGATGACCGCAAGGTCGAGTTGATCGGGGTAGAGGCCGGCGGGTACGGTCTAAGATCGAACCGGCATGCGGCTACCCTCGCGAGAAGAAGGCGAGGGGTGTTGCATGGATCGTACAGCTATTTAATCTGTAACGCCGACGGCAAAGCCGCAACAACTCACTCGGTGTCGGCCGGTCTCGATTATCCCGGAGTAGGGCCGGAACATGCCATGCTCAAGGACATCGGCCGGGTCAAATATGGATATGTCACCGATAAGGAAGCGGTGCGGGCTTTCAAGCAAACCTCACGGCTCGAAGGCATTATCCCGGCTCTGGAGTCATCACACGCACTGGCCTGGGTGATGAAACACCATCGTCGCTATGACCGCAAACAAAACGTCGTTATTTGCCTGTCCGGGCGCGGTGACAAGGATATGGAGATTATCGCCGACTGGGGAGGTCTGGCCAAGTAAACCGGAGCGGGTAAGTATAAACTTGGTCTTTGACATCCGTCGTATGAGCCGCTATCTTGGCCGCTTTATGGAAGACAGTTTCAATTTGACCGTGTATGAGGTCAAATGTAAGTAGTGGGCAATGAACAAAGATAATTATAGAGAAGAATTTGCCGAATTGGCGGCGAGGGCTTTTCGGGAACTATACCCGGAAGCATACCGTGAAACCGGCGACGAACAGGTATTCTCGGTCGACTTCATCTACGATAACATCGAAAAGCCCAAAGATCCCACAATGGGCCGGTTTGCTTTTCCGGTATTTCGTTACGGCAAGTTGTTAGGTGCTAAACCGCCCGATATTGCAGCGAATGTTGCCGTTAAAGTCAATGAATATACAGTTGTGGATGACTCATGGTCGATTTCATGCGCCAACGTGGCCGGATTTATCAATATCGCGGTAAGTTTTAAGAAACTGGCCAATGATGTAATCACGAACATTCTCACTTCCGGAAACGATTACGGCAGTTCCGACCTTGGCCGGGGCAAGAAATATCTGGTCGAATACTGTTCGGCCAACATAGCCAAGCCGTTTGGAATCGGCCATCTGCGCTCGACTATCCTGGGTAATTCACTTCGTTTGATCAACCAAAAGCTCGGATACGAAACGGTTGGGATCAACTACCTCGGTGACTGGGGTACGCAGTTCGGGAAGATGATTGTAGCCTTCCGCAAATGGGGCGGCGAGGTAGTCTTCAGCGGCGGCAGCGACACCAAAGCCGATGTTAAAAAACTCTTCGAGTTGTATGTTCGCTTTCATAAGGAAGCCGAGAATAATCCATCACTCGATGAAGAGGGTCGCGCTGCTTTCAAACAGCTTGAATCGGGTGATCCCGAGGCCCGCGAGCTTTGGAATCAGTTCAAGGCAATATCACTGGCGGAGTTCAGCCGTATCTTCGAACTGCTCGGGGTGGAGTTCGATGTCATAACCGGTGAAGCGGATTACAACGACAAAATGGATGCGGTGATCGAACGTTTCGAAAAAGCCGGTCTGACTCAGATCTCGGACGGTGCGGAGATTGTCGACCTGAAGGACGAGCAGCTACCGCCACTTTTACTGCGTCGTTCGGACGGCGCCACCTTGTACGCTACCCGCGATCTGGCAGCGCTTATCGATCGCTGGCAGGAATACCATTTCCATGAACTGCTTTACGTGGTTGCCTCAGCGCAGTCGGACCATTTCAAGCAGTTGTTCAAAGCCATGGCGCTGCTTGAAGAGGCCGAAGGCAAGGCCGAAAACGATCGCTTGACCGGTCGTGCACAGCATATCGGTTTCGGCTGGGTAATGTTCAAGGATCGCACCATGTCGACCCGTCGCGGGGAGATCATTTTTCTTGAGGAAGTAATCGACAAGGCCCGCGATCTGGCGCGCGAAATGATACGCGAGAAAAATCCGGGGCTGGATAATATCGACGAGACGGCAACGATGATCGGAGTTGGGGCGGTGCTATTTTCACAGTTGTCGGTTCGTAAGAACAAAGATGTCAATTTCGATTGGGCCGAAGTCCTTTCGTTCGAGGGGGAAACCGGCCCGTATTTGCAATATACCCACGCCCGTTTGTGCTCATTGATGAGGAATTATGACGGACCAATCGAGACGAACGGAATCGACGTCGGTTTGCTTAAAGGTGAGGAAGAGCAACGCCTGATCGAGTTGCTGGCCGATTTCCCGCAGGCGGTGGTAGATGCCGCTCGCAGTTATGATCCGTATATCATCTCAGCGTTTTTACTCCGGCTGGCTGCGGCGTTTAATAAATTCTATCAACGCAAGGATGAAAACGGTCGCGTTGATAAGATAATTTCAGATAACCGAGCCCTGACACTGGCTCGCATCGGTTTGGTTAAATGTACCCAGACCGTTATTTCCGAAGGATTACATTTGTTGGGGATAAAAGCGCCACAGGCAATGTAGCGGTTGAACCCGGCATAAAACCTGATAAACAACGGGTTAAAGGTTTCATAGATGTTAATAGTCATGCGCCAGGGAGCTACCATGGAACAGGTAGCTGTCTGCTGTCGAGAGATCGAGCAGATGGGACTCCGGGCTAATCCGATACCTGGGACTACTCGCACGGTTATCGGTGTCACCGGTAATAAAACACAGGTGAGTCCCGATCGTATTCTCACCCTCGATGGGGTAAAAGAAGTTATCCATGTGACCAAGCCCTACAAGCTGGTCAGCCGGGAATTCACTCCCGAAGATACGATAGTGGATGTAGACGGAGTAAAAATCGGAGGACAAGCGCTGGTAACAATAGCCGGTCCCTGTGCTGTCGAAAGCCGAGACCAGTGCATGCGCATCGCCGAGCGAGTGGCGGCATCGGGGGCGCAGATATTTCGTGGCGGTGCCTATAAACCACGCACTTCACCCTACAGTTTTCAGGGATTGGCCGAGGAAGGCCTTAAGATATTGGCCGAGGTCCGCGAACAGTTCGGGCTTAAAATCGTCACCGAGGCGATGGACACCGAGGTCTTACCTATGGTGGCTGAGTACACCGATATGGTTCAGATCGGGATGCGGAATATGCATAATTTCTCGTTGCTGAAAAAAGCTGGACGCCAGCCCAAGCCGGTACTGCTGAAACGAGGCATGTGCGCCACGCTCGAAGAGTTTCTATTGGCGGCCGAATACATCTTATCCGAGGGAAACAAAGCGGTAGTTCTTTGTGAGCGCGGCGTGCGTACGTTCGCGCACCACACCCGCAATACACTGGATCTCTCGGCCGTACCTTATATCAAGAGAACCAGTCATCTGCCGATTATCGTTGATCCCAGCCACGGCACCGGGCGACGAGAGAAAGTACTGCCGCTCTCACGGGCGGCCATCGCCTGCGGCGCCGACGGTCTTTTAATAGAGGTCCACCACGATCCGGTGCATGCCTTGTCGGATGGCCCCCAGTCGATTACTCCGGACACGTTCGATGAACTGGTCAAACAAGCCAAGGCAATAGGAGCGGTGTTGAACCGGACGTGACTTCCATGAAGCGTGAGATCAAACCAATTCGGGGATGCGAAGCGACTCTCATGGTCCCGGGGGATAAATCAATCGCGCACCGCGCAGCTCTATTGTCTTTGTTATCCAGGGGACCGCTGACTGTGGTTAACTTCCCGGACAGTGAAGATTGCGCCCGTTCATTGTCAGCTGCGGAACGGTTTGGAACCGGAGTTGAGCGTGTTGAGGACCGATTGGTGTTGACTCCCCCGGCAACGATTACCGCCGAGCCGGAAATGAACGTTGACTGCGGCAATTCCGGTACAACCGCTCGTTTGCTATCCGGAATCATAGCCGGAAGCAAGTTAGAAGCGACATTGTGCGGCGATAGTTCATTGAGCCGTCGTCCGATGAAACGAATAATCGATCCCTTGAGTGAAATGGGTGCGGAGCTTTTCGCGGATGAGGGACATCTTCCCATGCGCATTCGCGGCGGCAAACTCATGCCTTTGGAGTACACTTTGCCGGTGGCTTCAGCACAAGTGAAATCGGCGTTGCTGCTGGCCGGTCTGGCCTCGAATTGCTCCGTAACTGTGCGGGAGAAAACGCTTACGCGAGATCACACCGAGCGAATGATTGAAGCGCTTGGGCAGAATATCACAATTCGCGATATCAAACCTGTTTATGAAACCGATCCGGTGGATCCCCGTAAGCGGCGTCAGGTAATGCCCGAGGATTTTAAGCGAGAAATCAGTATCAGTCCGCAGACACAGGTTGACGGAGGAGAAATATCCATCCCCGGTGATATCTCTACGGCGTCTTACTTCTGGGCGGCGGCAGCGATCAGCGGTGGTACTGTGACGGTTAAAAATGTCGGTCTGAATCCAACACGAACCGGATTTATAGACCATCTTCGAGCCGTTGGCTGTAAAGTAGAGATAACGGACAGAGAAACTTTATCCGGAGAACCCAGGGGAACAGTGACGGTTATCGGTCAACGGCTTCGTGCGCGGAAGATCGCGGGAGAGACGACGGTTAACCTGATTGACGAGATTCCTGTCATAGCCGTGATGGCCGCTTTTGCCGACGGCACTACGGTTATCCGCGACGCCGACGAGTTGAAAGTTAAAGAATCGAACCGGTTGCAGGCAATCGAACACAATCTGCGACTAATGGGTATCAAATGCGGAACCCTGGCCGACGGCCTGGCTATCGAAGGCGGAACGGAGATGTCCGGGGCTGATTTTATGTCGTTCGGAGACCATCGCATCAGCATGGCCTTTTCCGTGGGAGCGCTCTTTTTGACCGGGCCTTCCACAATCGATGATGATTCCGTGGTGGCGGCATCCTGCCCCACATTCTATGATCTGTTAAAACAGCTTTCTCAGTAATGAATAAGCTCAAGTTTGGCCTTCTCGGCCACAATATCGGCTATTCCAAGTCGGTTGATATTTTCATGGCGATTTTCGATCACCTTGGATTGCAGGGCAGCTTTGTCAATTTCGATTATCTCCCTGATAATTTTGAAACGGAATTCACACGATTTAGGGAAAACGAAGAAGTCGCCGGTCTTTCGGTGACGATTCCCTTCAAAAGGCGTGTTATCTCTCTGCTGGATGAACTACACCCGGTAGCCCGAGCTTTGGATGCAGTCAATTCGATCGCTTTCCAAAACGGCAAGATGATCGGTTTTAATACTGATCGCGACGGTTTCGGCTGGCCGCTTCAGAAATATACCTCGCGGTTAAAGCACAGTCATGCCGCCGTGCTGGGGTGCGGTGGAAGCGCCAAAGCGGCAATATACGCTTTACATACCGATTACGAAGTGGACCGGATTACTGTATTTGGCCGGTCTCGGGAAAAGTTGTCTGTTTTTAAGGAATCGCTGAACCGAGCTATTGAACCGTTACAGCTTCACACCGAACCGATTCATACTCTGGGGCAAACCAACCCAAAGGGATTCTCAATTGTTGTCAACTGCACACCCTTGGGGGGAGCCAATCATCCTGATAAAAGCCCGCTGCCGTCTGATTTTGTTTGGCCCTCAGGCAAGATATACTACGATTTGAATTACAATAAGAACAACCAATTAGTACGGCAGGCAGTAGAGCATGGATTGACGGTTCTTGACGGTTCAGCCATGCTGACGGCTCAGGCGCTTAAGTCGTTTGAAATCTGGACCGGGCAAACCGTTCCATTCGAACCAATTCATCAAGCTGTCTTCAATGAGTGATGGGCAATAGTAACATCATATTCCTGGTTGGATTCTCCGGGTCGGGGAAATCAACGATAGGGCCGGTACTGGCTAAAAGGCGTCGTGCGCGTTTTATTGATATAGATGAAATCATAGAAAGCTCACGCGGGATATCGATTGCTGATATTTTTCGACTGGAAGGGGAACACGCGTTCAGGATATTAGAGAAAAACACTTTGAGGGATGTTGTGACAAAGGCTGAAAATGCCACAGTAATAGCTCTCGGCGGCGGAGCAGTACTGAACCGCGAAAACCGGCAACTTATGAGAGCGTCGGGAATCGTTGTTTATTTATCCTGTTCCATCAGGGAGATATGCCGACGTTTGTCCAGAAATGTTGACCGCCCTCTGTTGAATGTGCCGCCCCGAAAGAGAGAAAGTCTATTAAAAGCACGCCTTCGCCGAATAACTGAATTACTGGAGAAACGACGCCGATATTATCAGGAATGCGATATTCGTGTTTCCACCACCAACAAGACTATTACTGGTGTCGTTAATGAGATTGAAAGGTTGATTAAACGGTTTGACGAGTGTCATTGAAGTTCGGACCAGACAGCGAAACTACCCTGTCGTAGTCGGTTTTCAAGTTCTCGATCAATTACAGGGCTTGTTGGAGAACCGACTAAAGGGTAGTAACCTTTTTGTTATCTATGACGCCCAGGTGTTTGCATTGTACGGCCAGGTGATCCGGCGATACCTGAAAAAAGCCGGATTGCGTCAGTCGGAAATATGTCTGTCGCCGGGAGAAAAGACAAAATCCCGGACTCAATTGGATCGGCTGTATGCCTGGCTTTTGGATGAAAAGGTCACGCGTAACGACATGATCATCGCCGTTGGCGGCGGAGTCATTAGCGACCTGTCCGGATTTGTCGCGGCGACAATTCTTCGCGGTGTCTCATGGGGAGTTATCTCGACCAGTTTATTGGGGCAGGTGGATGCCGCTATTGGCGGTAAAACCGGCATTAATCAAAAAGCGGGAAAAAATCTGATCGGGTCATTCTGGCAACCGAATTTCGTGTTATGCGATCTATGCTTTCTTAACACTCTTCCGCAAAGGCAGATGGTTAACGGGTTTGGTGAGGTAGCCAGGTACGCCGGTTTGAGCGGTAACGGCATGATACGCCAACTAGACCGATTCCTCGATGCGGGAGATTTGTACGATATGGACATGCTGAATAAGCTTGTAGTTCAGTCGGTTCGATACAAGGCTCGCATAGTATCCTCGGACGAACGAGAAGCGGGCCGGAGAATGCTGCTTAACCTGGGGCATACTTTTGCGCATGGTATCGAAGGCTCTCTCGGTTATCGCCGTCTGTATCACGGTGAAGCGGTTGTCTTGGGATTGTTGGGAGCGATAGAGTTATCCATTCGGCATCTTGGGGCGAAACGTGATGACCTGTGGCCGCTTACATCACTTTTATACAAGTTGGCCCTGCCCATCCCAAGGGTGGTCCTTGACCCGGCCCAAATTATCAATTATATGAAGCTGGATAAAAAGCGCTCGGTTTCAGACCTCCGGTTCGTTTTATTGGAAGCGCCGGGGAAACCGATAATAGTGCAAGGAATCGCACCCGGTGAAGTGCGGGCGTCTGTTACCGCAATGGTGCGATATATCACCGACCAAGGAGGCAAGGATGCGTAGAATTCTGGTCGTCAACGGCCCCAATCTGAATCTTTTGGGCAAGCGCGAACCGGAAATATACGGCCGCAGCACACTGGATGAACTCAACGGCAAACTCAACGACATGGCTAAGGAGCTTAAAATAGAGTTGAAGTTTTTCCAGTCGAATCACGAAGGGGAGATTATTGATTTCCTTCACAAGGAAGCTCCCGATGCGCATGGCTTGATTATCAATCCGGGAGCGCTTACCCATTACAGTTATGCGCTCCGTGATGCCATTTCGGCGGTTTCGATCGAGGCCGTAGAAGTACATATGTCCAATATCTATGCCCGCGAGGAATTCCGACATAAATCGGTATTGGCCCCGATCTGTCAGGGGCACCTGACCGGTTTCGGTTTCTACGGATATGCTATGGCTCTGTCGTATTTTGCCGATACTACTCATGAGAAATAAGATGCGTTGGTTGTTTATCATATCACTGTTGCCGGTCCTGATGCTGGGGGCGATCTCATGCCAACAGACCCAGGTTACGCTAGAGGATGTTCGGTTAACCCTTGACAGTCTCGAACAGAAGTTCGTATGGCTGGATTTCCGTATAATGCAGGAATACTGGGATTTATACACGACCGGCCAATCCGATTCGCTGGATTATTACCGTGACCTTTACGCCGGTGTCGTTGCCGATGATGAGGCGTTCCAGATTCTGAAAGAAGGAGAACGGCTGATTGACGATGATGTGGACCATCGGCGCTGGGAAATAATCTTTGCCAATTTCCTCATCGGCCGGGCAGAGGATAATCCCTCGGTGTCGGCGCTCAGGGATTCATTGTCGCGCATCGATATCCATTTCCGTCCCGAATTCGAGGGCGAAGAAAGCTCCGCCGACGAACTACGCCGGATCGCTCGTCATGACCGCAGTCGTGACCGCAGGGAAGCGGCATACCGGGCATCGGTATCACTTGGTGAGGAAATGGCCGACGGCCTGGAGCGGTTGATCAGGATGCGTAACCAATACGCCCGCAAGCTGGGTTACAACAACTTCCTGGCAATGAATTTCTCTCGCTCTGAGATTGATCTCCACGACCATCTGGCACTGCTGGAACGGCTTGATCAAGCCACAAGTGACCGGTATAAAGCGATTCTGACCGATGCCGAAAAGACGCTGGGATATTCCGATATCGACGTTTGGGACCTGGGATACGCCACCGCCGATGTCACATCAAAAATCGACGCCTATTTCCCGGTTGATTCCCAGATGGTGTTCGTATACAGGTCGCTCGATTCAATTGGTTTCAACATCGACAAGCTGCCGATTTTCATCGATCTGGAGAGCCGTGAAGGCCGTTCGCAATTTGCCTATGCGTTCCCGATCAAACCCCCATACGATATCCGTGTGATGGCCAATCTGTACGATGGAATCGGATCTATCACCGTCATACTGCATGAACTCGGCCACGCTCTTCATTCGGCCTATGTCGCCCAGGATAGAGAGCTGTTCAATGTGCATCTGGATGGCTCCTGGACGGAAGGGATGGCTCAGATTATCGCTTCTCTGACCGAAAATCGCCGCTGGCTGATTGAGGTGGCGCATGTTCCCGCCGGTCTGGCCGATGAGTATTTGCAACTAACCAAGGACAAAGAAGTAATTTATCAGCGTCAGAATCTGACCTGGCTGATGTTCGAATATGAAGCTTATAACAGTCCGGGGCAGGATCTGAATAAATTGTACTGGGACCTATACGAACGCTATGTAATGCTTCCCCGTCATGATGATATTTACCCCTGGGCAGCCACGATCCATTTCACCACGCATCCGGTTTATGTCCAAAATTATCTATATGCCGACATCGTTTGCGCTCAGACCCTGGCCTATTTCGAAAAGAACGACATGAATCTGGCGGGTGATCCTTCAACCCGATCCTTCCTGATTCAGAATTACATGCGTTTTGGCAGTCGCTATCCCTGGCTGGAATTGCTTGAACGAGGAACCGGGGAACCGATGAATCCGGCCTATTTCATAGCTCGAATGGGTATAGAATAACTCTTCATATAAGCGGATAAATCACGGCCACCGGTACTACTGCGGTGGCCGTTTTTGTGATGTCCCCAATCAGCGCTTGACCTATCTTATAGCGCCGTGTAGCTTTGACCCCGGCAAATTTCCTGCTGTTATGAACCAGGATGTCAGGCAATAATGACCAATCGAAACGACAACATACTGAACGGACCGATAACCCGTGCGATATTCTCTCTGGCGCTGCCGGTAGTCCTGAATATGTTCATGGAATTTGCCCTGGCCAGCACCGACTATTTCTGGGTCGGCAAGCTCGGAGCCATGGCTCAAGATGCCGTGACATCCTCAATGGTTGTGATCTGGACCATGTTCGCAACAACTGCTATTGTATCAGTCGGTGTCACTGCGCTCGTATCTCGTTATGTCGGCGCCAGGGACCTGGACCGGGTCAGATTCTATCTAGGGCAGGGAATCAAAGCAGGTCTTTTGCTGAGTTTCTTTTTTGGAGCGAGCGGCTTCATCTTCACGCCGGCGGCTTTGCGCTTCATGGATACCGGCCCGGAGACTATGATCCATGCAGTGCCGTATCTGCGGATATTTTTCGCCTCAGCAGTGTTTTTCTTCATTAATGAGATTTGCTATTCGGCCTTCAGGGCTTCAGGAGATACCCGTACACCGGCTATGGTTGCTGCCCTGGTGATCGTCATAAATATGGCGCTGGACCCGTTGCTTATTTTCGGCTGGGGACCGATCCCCTCCATGGGTGTGACTGGAGCCAGTCTGGCGACAGGTATTGCCATATCAATCGGCTCGATGCTTATTCTTCGCCGCATGTTCCGCGGAGGACTGGGGTACGATGTCAGCGGGATGCTTCGTAACGGAATCGATCTCCGCAGCCTGGTGAAAATCGGGAAAATCGGCCTGCCGATGTCCAGCCAGCAGTTTGTCTTCGTCATTGTGTATTGGTTTCTCATTAAGATTGTCCATCAGTTCGGCGAAGTAGCCGCGGCTGCAATGGGTATCGGCAATCGCATGGAATCCTTTTCATATCTGACTTGTTTCGGTTTCTCAGTGGCGGCCTCGACCATGGTCGGTCAAAACCTCGGGGCGCGACAGCCCGACCGGGCTGCTCGTTCTGCCTGGGGAGCCGCAGGTACAGCAATCTGTATCACTTTTATCATTGGCGGCTTGTTTATCGTAATCCCCGACTGGATTGCCTCGATTTTCACCGACAATCCTGAGGTCAAGAAAATAGCGATTGATTACCTGTTTATTCTAGGAATATCGCAGTCGGCGATGGCTATTGAAATCGTTCTGGAAGGCGCCTTTGGCGGAGCCGGCGATACGATACCGCCAATGGTAGTATCGATCCCCGGAGCTCTTATGCGTATCCCTATGGCCTATTATTTCTGTTTTAATCTCGATTGGGGTATCAACGGTGTCTGGTGGACTCTTACGATCACCTCGATCATCAAAGCTCTGATCATGGCCGGTTGGTTCAGGCTGGGCAGGTGGAAAACAAAAGAACTGTAGTCTTGTGTGGGCTAAGTAATTTGTTGATTCACCGGAGCTTCCGGCTATATTGTAACTCCGTCAAAAACAGGGAATTGAGGAATTATAGATGCCTAGTGAATTCGTTCGTTTCTTTGATCCGGACTCTGATGACTTTCTTTATGGAAAACTTGAGGGGGAAAGCATCACCGCTTTTGATGATGCTCCCTGGTATGGTGGTCAGGCGACCAACGAGGTGTTCAGTCTTGGCAGCGTGGTATTAAAAGCTCCGATAGAACCGAGTAAAATTGTTTGTATCGGACTCAACTACCATGCTCATGTAGCTGCCTCTCAATCGGCCGATGAAGCCCCGGCCTACCCGTTGATATTCCTCAAACCCTCTTCGGCCGTAATTGGCCTCGGCGAGTCGATAGTCCACCCGCCGCAATCCCAGCGAGTTGATTATGAAGCGGAGCTGGGAGTGGTGATCGGTCGTGAGGCGAAAAACGTCTCTGAAGATGATGCCGACCGCTATATATTCGGTTTGACGTGTGTCAATGATGTCACGGCGCGTGATTTGCAGAAAAAGGACGGTCAGTGGAGTCGGGCAAAAGGATTCGATACATTTTGTCCGGTGGGACCGACTATCGTTACCGATGTCGACTTCAGCGATCTCAAAGTGGAAGGGATTCTTAACGGTGAGGTAAAACAATCCGGTCGGACCTCACTCATGATCTTCAAAATCCCTTATTTGATCAGCTACATATCGAGTATCATGACGCTTTATCCGGGCGACTTGATCTCGACCGGAACACCTTCGGGGATTGGACCGATGGTTCCCGGTGATTCCGTGGAAGTTGTAGTAGAAAACGTCGGCCGATTGATCAATCCGATCATCGGCTGAGTGAAGCCGGGACCTCATAGCCCGTATCGGTGTAGAAACGTCAGGAGAGAGCACACCGCCCCGGAGTTGTATGACAGAAAGTATCATGACCGACCGCCTCTATTATCGTAACCAGGGACTTCTTGATTTCGATGCGACTATTATGCGCATTCAGGAACAGGATGGTTACTGGCTGACGTTTCTGGATCGGTCGGCGTTTTACCCCACTTCGGGCGGACAACTTCATGATACCGGTAAACTCAACGGAATAGCCGTAATCGAAGTCTCAGCATCCGACAATGGGGAAGTAGCGCACAAGACGGAACAACCACCTGGCCGGGCGGGAGACAAGGTCCACGGTGAAATCGATGCTGAACGTCGCTGGCAACATCGCCAGCAGCATACCGCGCAACACATTCTCAGTGCGGTCTTTTTGGATTTGTTTGACGCTCCCACCGTATCCGTACACCTAGGCGCAGATTACGGCGCCGTCGAATTCGACCGGGAGAGATTTTCCGAAGATCAACTGCGCCAGGCCGAGGATAAGGCAAATGTAATAATTCGTGAGGATTATCCAGTGCGGATCAGTTTCGTGGATGGGGCTGAAGCCGATGAAATTCCTTTCCGGCGCCCCCCGAAACGAACGGGAAAACTTCGCGTTGTTCAGATTGGCGATTTCGAATATGCTGCCTGTGGCGGGACTCATTGTGACAGCACCGGACAAGTCGGTCTGATTAAAATTATTGAACAGGGGAAACTTCGCAATCACGCCCTGGTGCATTTTCTTTCAGGCTCACAAACAATAAATGACTATCAGCTTCGTTTCGAAGTCACCGATAAGTTATCGCACAGCCTTACTTGTGGAGTAAGGGACCTGCCCGAAAAAATAGACAATCTCCTTGCTCAGGAGCGTGAGTTAAGACAGCGAATCAGCGGTCTCTACACCCGCATGCTGCCTACGCTGGCTGAAGAGGTTATCGATAACAATCATGGAGTGAATCTGGTAACCGGAGTGACCGAACTGCCTGATGTCCGTCTTACGGCCAAACTGGCTGCTTTAATTGCCGAACGGACCGAACGGCTAGCCTGCTTGCTTAACGACCATAATCTCGTACTGGCAGCGCCTGAAAGAAGTAATTTCGATCTGAGAAAAACGGCAAAACGGTTGAACGACGCGACCAATCTTAAAGGCGGGGGAAGTAATTCACTGGTGCAGTTCGGTCAGGCTGAAACCGTAGATTTTAAGCTATATATAGATATAATCGAGGAGTCTCTTTCGCATGAATAGACTCCTTTTTATATCCTTATTCTTTCTGATCCTTGCAAGCGGAGCGGCTGCGGAACGAAAACAGTTGGTGCTCGAACGTTCCGGGTCGGTTGAAGTGGTGCTTGAGGGAGACCAATACGTCACTTATGTCGTGGATGACGTGAAATTCACCACTCGTACTGCAACGATATTCTGCGATTCGGCTATCTGGCGTCGAGGAGTCGATGTTAATCTCAAGGGAAACGTAAGGATTGAAGATGACGCCTACCAGTTGGCGGCTGATTCGGTTTATTACGGTGTTAAAGATGAGCTTTCCGAAGCCTGGGGCAAACAGGTCGAACTTTGGTCTTACAACGATTCGATCTATGCGGTCGGTACACACGCTTTTTATCGGTCGCTGGAGAAGTATTTCTTCATGGATGAACGACCTCTCCTTTACCTGCGTTATCCGGACAGCTCTCGCATGGTGGAAATTTTAGGGGATACGATTGAATACGATGCCGACTCCGGCTATGCTGTTTCGATAGGTGATGTAAATATAACATCGCAGGATATAACTACTCGCTCCGGCCGCGCCGATATGGATCTCGATACTCACAATCTGTTGCTGACGCTCGATCCCGTAGCTATCCGACGCAACAGCCAGGTTTCCGGGGCAATGATTTCGGTCAATTACCACGATGAGGTAATCGAGTCGATCATCGTGACCGATTCTGCGAGCGGCGTCTTTTCGGAACCGGTTGACTCGGCTGGATTGTTCGTCGATGAATCGAGATTGGAAGGCGACAACATCGTATTCCAGTTCGATCGCGGTGAGCTGAATCACATTTTATGCTTTGGGCAGGCTTATTCCTGGTACTATCCGTCGGATCGCGGTACCCGTGAGTACAACGAAAACTCCGTATCGGGAGATACGATAAGGTTCGTAGTCAGCAATGAAGAGTTGCAATCGGTCCAGGTTACCGGAGGAGCGATCGGAACATATATTTCGGGGAAACTTCCCGAAAACGATTCCGTTCTCGTCTCGTCCGACACTATCGATTATCAGTCGGAATATATCGATTACAGTCTGGCTGATTCGACGATCATTCTTAAAAAAGCAGCCGCCGTACAATCACAGGGGATGTCGCTAACGGCTTATGATATCAGCTTTGACACGCACGAGCGAATCGTGGAAGCATATTCCGCCGAGGTGCAAGATATCGACAGCATGGCCGTGGACAGCACCGACCCGAACAGTATGGCGCAACTTCAACCGAACAACATCCCGGTTCTGCTGGATGACGGCGGGGATGTTCTGGTCGGGGATTATCTTCGTTATTCGATTGACACGCGCAAGGGAAGAATCGTTAAATCGAAAACGGAATATGATCTCGGCTATTATTATGGCGGCAAATTGTTCCGCGAACAGGAGAACATCGCTTATATCGATGACGGCCGATTCACCACCTGCAATGCGCCGGAACCGCACTTCCATTTTCATTCCAAAAATCTGAAATTGATTGAAGGTGATAAGATGATTGCCCGCCCGGTGGTGTTTTATATCGGTCGTTTGCCGGTGCTGGCGTTGCCGTATTATGTCTTTCCCTTGAAGAAGGGAAGACGTAGCGGGATATTGACTTTTGGCTATGGTAACTTCCAGCGGGGTGATCGTCAGATTACCGACCTGGGGTATTATTGGGCTCCCTCCGACTATTTCGACTGGACTAACTCGGTTGACTATATCGAGAACAACTCCAGCTTCAAATTTAAGTCAGAGGCTAATTTCGCGAAACGATATTATATAACGAATACTCGTATGTACGGTGAGTACCTGGTTGAAACGGACTACAGTACGACCAAGGCTCGGGAGTCGAAACACAAACGATGGTTCCTGGAAGGATCCTACAATCATCAGATCACACCCACTTTTAAAATCGCCGCTACCGGTAAAATTGTCTCCGATGAAAACTACTTCTCGGATTATTCGAACAACCTGGATGATCGTCTTTCGAAAAGTATGAATTCGCAGGCTTCGATTGCGAAGCAGTTTGCTAATGGCATCTCGATATCTTCAACTTTTAAGCACTACGTGGATTTGCAAAACGAGTCCCGCACCGATGAAATCCCATCGGCTACGATCTCGTTACCCTTGGTTTATCCGTTCGGTAATGGTTCCCGGGATGCCGACGGAAATGTCGTGCAAAAATGGTATCACGGTTTCAAACTGCAGTATTCACCGAGTTTACTGAATTCTTCTACGCGCGTTACCGAAGACAGTGTTTATACCTGGGAAGAGCAAGTTGATTCTCTCCTGCTCGATGACAGTACTTATGTGTACGACACTCTCGTTCAGCATGAAGACACGCTTTCGTATCGTTCTCGAAAGCATTATGCGAAAATCCAGCACAGCCCGACACTCTATTTGCCGCAGGTGACGCTTGGAAACTATTTGAAATTGAATCCCAGCTTTGGTTACCGCGAAACCTGGATCAAGATTTACGAGACCGATCAGTCCCGCGATGCCGGAATTGAAGCCGACAACTACCGTACCTATTCATGGAACGCATCCATAAAAGCCACTACGACGCTCTATGGAAGAGCTATTTACCCCAACATTCTGGGCGTAACAGCTCTGAGGCACGTCGTTACACCATCAGTGACTTATGCCTATACTCCGGATGTTAATCGTCATGAGACTATTCGCAGTTTTGCGGGAGGTGGTGCGGGAAGCTCCAAATCACAGACTATGACTTTTGGTATTGATCAGCGTTTCCAAAGCAAGGTGAAATCCGGCGAAACTGAATCAAGCGGTGAATGGCTCAGTCTGGTGACCAGTTTTTCCAAGGATTTTGAAAAGGAAGACCACCCCTGGTCCAACATCACGACCAATTATCAGCTAAAAGCAATTCCCGGATTGACCTTTAACGGAACTATGATCCATACGCCGTATAATCCGGAAACGGATGAATTGAACTTCCTCGACCTGTATATGCAGAGCTTTTCTCTCAATACTAGTCTCAATCTGCACGGCCGTTTCCCGTTTTTCGACGATGCCAATGATATCCCACGTGGGGCCGATTCAGCCTCACAAGCTGGCAATTCGTCCGGTAAAGAATCAAAAGGCTCCTGGACCTGCAATCTGTACTACCAATATGCCGAGTCAGGGCGGGGAACAAGCTGGAGTAAAACTAATGATGTTTTGAAGGCCAGTATCACCATTCAATTCAACCTGACACGAAACACTTCAGTCAGTCTCAGTAACGTTGAATATAACTTCAGAACCTCTAAACTGGTCTCAACCAGAATTCAGATCGTACGCCAGTTACACTGTTGGACAGGCAGCTTATATTGGGCGCCGGTGGGATCAAATCCGGGATTCGGTTTCAAGCTTTATGTGACCGCAATGCCGGATATTAAGATCGACAACAATCACGAGACATCAATCAGCAGCCTTACCAATCGATAGGGCTGAAAAAGCCTGATTTGCCGCCACTTTCAGGCATCTTTTAGTTGACAGTAGTTTTCAACATTTCGTTTGTTTAAATGTAACAAATAACCTCTAAACCGTTTAGCCGCCCATGGAGGGGTGAAGGTTATGACGAAAGAAGAAATGATTGCCTTGATGGCCGAGAAGTCCGGCATCTCGAAGAAACAAGCTGGAGAAGCGCTTGGTGCCTTCATGACCGGTGTTACGAATCAGCTCAAGAAAGGTCAGAAGGTTAGTTTTGCCGGTTTTGGCACATTTACGGTTTCCAAAAGGAAAGCCCGCTCCGGCCGTAACCCGCAGACCGGTGCCACAATCCAGATACCGGCGACTAAAGTCCCAGTGTTCAAAGCCGGTAAGAATCTCAAGACGGCTGTCAAGAAATAGCCTCTTTGACCAACGGTTTTCGGGCAGGGATACCGATCCCTGCCTTTTTTATTGAAGTTAAAATTTGCGCTTTAGCGGCTCTGGGAGCTTAATTACCAGACTATGGCACGAAGAAGGAAAAATAGCACCGGTCAGGATAAACGTGGGCTGGTATTGGGGATTTTACTGTCTCTGCTGGCTCTCCTATTACTGATTTCTTTAGCTACCCATAAAGAAATCGATGATGCCAGAGTCGCCGGTGAAGTGGACGGCCACCTCAACCCGTTCGATATCCCCTACAACAACCAGGGCGGGATGATGGGGGCATATCTGTCATTTATCTTCACCACTTTAATCGGTTGGCTGAGCTTTTTCCTGCCCCTCTGGTTGATGTTGGCGGCCCTTAAACTTATGTCGGGTAAAACGGCGGCACGTATTAAGATCAATAGCATCGTGCTGTTCGTGGCCTCAATGATCGGAACGATCCTCTATAATATACACCTCATGTCGCCGCGTGAGATAGCGCGCCCGGTCGGAACAATCGGCGGCTATATCGGTGAACAACTGACCTCATTGAGCCTTCGTCTTTTGGGTGAACTGGGCTCTTACGTGGTTCTGAGCGGTGCTATTCTCGTGTTGCTCGTGCTTTACACATCAATAACACCGCTACTGGCCATGCGTCTGCCCTTACCCGGAAAAGAGTGGATAAACCGGATTTATGGACGCCTTAGCCGCGGCTTGGGTAAAGTATTCAATTTCTCGTGGCTCGGGAATCTGTTCGGTCAAACCGAAAGCAACGATGATGATGGTGAAGAGGTCTACGATGAGGACGCCCCCGCTGATAGCGAAACCGATGATCTCCCGGAGCAGGACGAACTTCTTGATGAACGCCCTGATGAGGATTCGTCTGAATCCTCATCACCATCGCCATCCCGTCGCAAAACAAAAATCGTAAAACCGGCCCCGGCGGTACAACTTAAGTCAATCAAGTACACCTACCCGGGACTGGACTTACTGGCCGAGCCGGATCTTACGCAACCCGCTGTCACGCCGGAGGAGTTGGAATTCTCGGCTCGGATGCTGCGTGAAACGCTGGAGACTTTCGGTGTCAAGATTGACGGCAAAATAGAGCATTTCCCCGGTCCGATCATTACTCGTTTTGAGTTCAAGCCCGCGGCCGGGATCAAAATCAATCGCATCGTAAGTCTGGCCGACGACCTGGCCCTGACGCTTAAAGCCAAGCGAATCCGCATAATAGCACCGATCCCGGGCAAAGCCGCGGTTGGTGTAGAGATACCGAACAGGCATCCCCAGATGGTTTACCTGCGGGATGTGTTCACTTCATCGGCATTCAACGACAGTAAGCTGATTTTACCGATTGCCCTGGGCAAGTCCACTTCGGGTCAACCGATCGTCGCAGATCTGACTACCATGCCGCATCTGTTGGTGGCGGGAGCTACCGGTTCCGGCAAGTCGGTCTGTATGAACGTATTGATCACATCGCTCCTGTTCCGGCTGCATCCGCATCAGGTGCGATTCATTATGATTGATCCCAAGATGCTCGAATTGTCGATCTATAAAGGGATTCCACATCTGGGACGGCCGGTGGTGACCAAACCGAAACGAGCGGAAAAGGTTCTCGCTGAAGCGGTTGTTGAAATGGAACATCGCTATCGAAAGCTGGCCGAAGCCTCGGTGCGGAATATCGCCGACTTCAACAAACGTCAGACCAGGGAAGAGGATAAGCTGCCGTATATCGTTATCTTCGTCGATGAACTGGCCGATTTGATGATGTCCTCGAACACCCAGAAAACCGAGATGATGATCACACGGCTCGCTCAGATGTCACGTGCGGTCGGGATCCATTTAATCCTCGCGACGCAGCGCCCGTCGGTCGATGTAATCACCGGATTAATAAAAGCCAACTTCCCGGCTCGTATAGCCTTCCAGGTGTCATCTAAAGTAGATTCTCGAACGATTATCGATGCCAACGGAGCCGAACGATTGCTCGGTAAGGGGGATATGCTGTATCTGCCGTCGGGGCAGCCGGAACCGGTTCGTATTCATGGACCGTATATCTCCTCCGAAGAGACTGAGGGGATTGTCCAGTTTATCAAGGATCAGGGACTTGAGATGTTCACGCTTGAAAACATCTCTCAAGCAAGCGGTGAACCGACCGAGGCGGATATCGATACCGAGGATCCTCTTTTCCGTGAGGCGTGCAATACGGTGGTCCGGCATAAGCAGGGATCGGTCTCTCTGTTGCAACGACGGCTGGGGATCGGTTATCAGCGAGCGGCACGACTCATAGACAGACTGGAACAAGCCGGCATTGTATCCAAGTTTGACGGCTCCAAGGCTCGTGAAGTCCTCGTGGATCAAGCTTATGTCGATGCATTGTTCAGCGGTGCTTCGGCTGTCGAAACCTCTCATCAGAACGGCTAAAAGCATTATGAGTATAAGGGCTGGTATGAAATGCTCGGTAGTTACAGCCCTCGTGATATGTTGTGCCCTGGTTGTACAAGCAACCGATCGGTTCGATAAGATCAAAACGGATCTGGCCGAAGCCGGGTGCGTTCAGCTTGAGTTCTTATCAATACTCGAGTCGGATGTATTTGATACGATTGATACTGCCAACGGACTCGCATATATAGCCGATGATGGTCGGTTCAGGTTGCGTTTGGGGGAGGATGTATACATTGACGACGGGACGGAGAGGTATTCCTATGTTCCGGAAAACGAACAGATAATTATTGAGCCCTCGGGAGTTGCCGAAGCCGACCAGATTTCTTTCCTGATTCGGATTGACGATCATTACAGGACATCGCTGATCGAATCGAACCGCTGTTATCGACTGGATTTGATCGACAGCACTTTAACCGGATTGCCCGAGCTAATGACGATATGGATCACCTCGGATGAGGATCGTATCGAGCGGCTCGAATATGAAGATATAAACGGTGACCTGAATCGTTTTGTTTTGACCCGTCAGGTACTTGACTCTATCTGCGATGAATCCCGTTTTGTGCCCGATTTCGATGACTCAATCGAACGGGTGCGCATTCCCTGATGAACATCTATATCCACAAGCTGGGTTGTCCCAAGAACGATGTCGATGCCGACTACATCATGGCGCGGATCGTTGATGAGGGACATACCGCCGTCCGGGAGCCTTCGGAAGCGGATATAATCATCGTCAACACCTGCTGTTTCATTCAGGATGCCAAAGAGGAGTCAATCGAGCAGATCCTTCTGATGGCTGAGTATAAAAAGACCGGTCGGCTCCAACGGTTGTTTGTCAGCGGCTGTTTTTCGCAGCGACACGGCGCTGAACTACTCGAGGGTATGCCTGAGCTGGACGGAGCTTTCGGGCTTGGAGAACTGGATGCGATTGGCAGTGCTATCAATGCGGTTTCTCCGAAACGTCCTAATATCGCTACAGCAGTTGAGCGAATGGACTATCTGGCGGGCAGTCGACGCCACATCGGTGATTCTTTTCCTTACGCTTACCTCAAAATATCCGACGGTTGTAATCGGCAGTGTACCTATTGTATCATTCCTTCCATACGAGGACATTTTCGAAGTCGGCCACCTGAAGATATTCTTCGTGAAGCTCGTTTTCTTGTCGAGCACGGGAAAAAGGAATTGATCCTTGTCTCGCAGGAGGCAACCGTTTACGGACATGATCTGAAGAATAACTCGAATATAGTGACACTCCTGCAAGCTCTCGATAAAATTGATGAAGTTGCCTGGATCAGACTAATGTATCTTCATCCGGCTCAGACCGATACGGCTTTGATAGATTATATGTCTTCACCGCATAATAAAACCCTGCCATACTTCGATCTGCCGCTGCAACATATAAACAGTGAGATTCTTAAGCGGATGAAGCGCCGATCTTCACGTGAGGATATCGAGCGTTTGCTCGGGCGAATCCGAGAAACGGCGCCCGAAGCTGCGATCCGAGCTACTTTTATTGTAGGCTTTCCGGGAGAAACTGAAGAGCAGTTCGAGGAATTATGCCGATTCGTCGATGAGCAGGAATTTGACCGGCTTGGGGCTTTCACGTATTCACGCGAAGAAGGCTCACCGGCGGCGGAAATGCCGGAACAAATCGACGATGAGGAGAAAAACCGGCGGCTGGACGAGCTGATGAGCCTCCAGCGAGAGATCGCTTTCGATAAAAATGATTTCTTGATAGGCAAGGTCGTTGAAGTTATGTTAGACACTTGCGATGAGTCCGGATCGGCAATCGGACGCACGCGAAACGACTGTCCTGATATCGATCAGGAGGTGAGAGTACGTGGCGACAACCTCCGGGTCGGCGATATCTGCCGAGTGCGGATAGAGGCGGCCGACGGCTATGACCTGGAAGGTGTCAAAGTCGAGGGTTAGGGGATGATTCAGGTCGAGAAGCTCGGCATATATTTGTCAAAACCGATAAGTTTTGTGCTGGTAATGATCTACCTCTTGCAGTCGGGTTTGCTCATTTATATGATCAAAGACAAGTTCGACCTTGAGCGTCAAATCACTTTCCAGCAACGGCGCATTGGCGAGCTGGAGGAGAAACTTCAGATACTCAAGGCGATTGAGGATTTCCAGATCGGTTTCTCGGACGAAGAGGTCGGCGAATTAACCGAGGTTATTTACTCGGAAAGTAACAGGTACAACTACGACCCGATGTTCGTTCTGGCGATTATTCTCACTGAATCATCATTTCGCAAAGGGCAGCAGTCGGCGATTGGGGCACGTGGTCTGATGCAGGTTGTCCCTTATGTCGGTGAAGATCTGGCCAGCCGGACCGACGTCGACTGGCAGGGATCGCAAACCCTGTTCGAGCCGGAAGCTAACATCAAATTGGGAACTTTTCATCTTTTCGAGCAGATTTTGAAATTCGGTGATGTCCAGAAGGCGATTGTCGCATATAACGTAGGAGAAACGCGATTGCGCGGATTAATACGACAGGGACAGAAGATACCGGATAACTACCTGCGCAAGGTCATGGAGAACTATCGTATGCTTAAGGAGAACTACACGGTTTGACACGCTTTCCAAGATCGCTGCAATTGGTCATTATGACCTTTACTCTGACAGTGCTGATGATCGGTGCCTGTTCATCACCCCGATCCATTTCCACTATGACAGCCGGTGAGTTGCTCAAGACCGGCATGGATCTTTACAACAGACATAAGTATCTGAGAGCAATTGAGCACTTCCAGGCCTGTGTTTATAACTACCCGGGGGACATGGCGGTCGATACCGCTCAGTATTATCTGGCGTTGTCCTATTTCGGGAACGAGGAATACGAGGTGGCCCAGGTTGAGTTCAACCGTCTCGTGTTGAACTATCCCGCCTCTCCTTTTTTCGAACATGCAATTTTTATGAGAGCGGTCTGTTATTACGAGTCCACACCCAAGGACCCGGGCATGGATCAAACGGAGTTAAACACGGCCATTCGCCAGTTTGAGGATTTCATCATAGATTTCCCCGATTCCGAGGTACTTCCCGATGTTCAAAAATACCTGCACGCAGCGCTCGATCGACTCGCCAGGAAGGACTATACGGCCGGTCTGGTTTACAGTAGAATGGGGGCTTTTGAATCGGCCAAAATATATTTCCAGAAAGTAATCGACGACTACACCGAGTCGGAGTACGCCGTTCAAGCCCTCTATGATATCGCTCGGATGGAGTACAAACAGAAGAATTATTCCGAAGCCCGGGTGCAGTTCCAGAATTTCGTGGCTGTGTATCCGGAGAATAAATTCGTTCCCAAGGCGCTCAAGATGATCGAGAAGTCCGCTTTTGAAGATGCCAAAAAGGCATTCAAAGAAGCTCAGCCGGAGGCTCGTGAGAAGCTCGATGCTTTCCTCAAGGATTTTCCTGAAAGCAACCACGTCGATGCCATTCGGAAATATCTCGGTGAACTCGCCGACAGCCAACCCGCGCCGGTCGAAGCGGAGGAGACGGTTGGTACCTGAACCCGGTGAGCGATGGGGGATTCTGGGCGGAAGTTTCGACCCGGTACATCTGGGACATACCAATTTAGCGGGGCAGGTAAAGGAGCATGCCAAACTCAACGGCGTGCTTTTTGTCCCTTCGTACAATCATCCCTTCAAACCGACGCCAGCCGCATCCTTCGATGAGCGAGTAGAGATGCTTCAACTGGCAATAGAGCCGCATGACAGCTTTGTTGTCTCGGACATCGAGCGAGCCCGGAATCTATCCGGTTTCACGCTGGACATGGTGCAGATGGTTAAAAAACAATTCGAAGATGTATCGTTCTATTTTATAATCGGGGAGGATAATGTCCGCGATCTCATTCGGTGGCACCGTCCGGAAGAACTGGTCGCTGAAATACCGTTTCTTGTAGGCAACCGTCCGCCCCACGAAGCGTTAAGTCTGCCCGAAGAATTACCGGCTGATCGCATTGTAATGATCCCGATTGAGATGATTGATATCTCATCGACTGAAATCCGGAAACGTATTAAAATGGGGGAGTCTGTCGCGGATCTGGTGACGCCTGAGGTCTATGATTATATCGTCGGAAAGGGACTCTATCGATGAATGCCGAACGACGTAAAACTCTTTATCTGTTTGACGGCTCTGCGCTATTCTATCGGGCTTATTTCGCCTTTATTCGTAATCCTCTTATTAACTCCAAAGGTGAGGATACTTCGGCAACGTTTGGTTTTGTCAACTCCCTTCTGAAAGTAATAAGAGAAGAAAAGCCGGATTACATGGCCGTTGTCTGGGACACTCCGGAGCCGACTTTCCGCCATAAGTTATATGATGATTACAAATCCACCCGGGCTAAGATGCCCGATGAACTGGCCGCGCAGATTCCCCGCATCCGACAGGCAACTGATGCTTTGAATATCGCTCACTTTGAACAAGTTGGATATGAAGCGGACGATATCATCGGCACATTTGCTCATCGTGGCGCGGAACAGGGGCTCGATGTCTGGTGTGTGACCGGAGATAAGGATTACTTCCAACTCGTATCCGAACGGGTGAAGATATATAACCCGAAGAAGGCAGCGGAACCGCCCGAGAAAATGGGGCGCGAGGAGGTTAAAGCCAAGTTCGGTGTTTATCCCGAGCTTGTAATCGACAAACTGGCCTTGATGGGGGATAGCTCCGACAATGTTCCGGGAGTGGCCGGTATCGGTCCAAAAACAGCCGACAAGCTGCTTGACCAGTTCGGCTCATTGGATGAGATATTGTTAAAATACGACGAAATCAGCTCAAAGGGAGTACGTACGAAAATCGCGGCATGTATCGACATCGCCAGGCTTTCACGCGAGTTGGTGACAATAAACTGTGATGTCTCGATTGATTTTGACCTTGAGAAGCTTAAAACCCGGCCGATTGATTACGATGCGACCAAGAAGCTGTTTTTGGAACTGGAATTTCGTACGCTGCTGTCAGAGTTGATGCCTCAAGCAGATGCCGTCATCCCAACTGCCGCACCGGAACCGGTAAACAACGAGCAAATAGAGTATGTCACTATTCACAGCCTGGAAGAACTGGATAAGTTGACCACTCGTCTGACCGACGCATCAGAAATTGCCGTTGATACCGAAACAACTTCGCTGAACGCGCTCGAAGCTAACCTGGTGGGGGTATCGCTTTCAGACGGGGCCTGTCGTGGTTGGTATATCCCGATAGGGCACTCCGGCGATCATGCCAGGGATTGTCTGCCGTTCGATCAAGCGCTGAAGTTGATCAAGAAACTGCTCGAGAACAAAAAGGTCCAGAAATTCGGCCAGAATATCAAATACGACCTTGAGGTTCTTCATCGGTATGATGTGGACATCGATCCGGTTTCGTTTGACAGCATGATCGCTTCTTATGTGTTGGATCCATCATCGCGCGAACATTCGCTGGATTTTCTGGCGATGAAGCATTTTGATCATAAAATGCAACCGATCACTGACCTCATTGGGTCGGGGAAAACGCAGACTACTTTCGATACTGTACCGGTTGACAAGGCTACTTACTACGCTGCCGAGGATGCCGATTTCACGTTCCGTCTTCGGGGAACGCTGGCTCCGGAGATCGACGCAAAGGAACTCCAGAACCTTTATTATAATATCGAGATTCCAACCATAAAAGTGTTGGCGGCAATGGAAGAGGCCGGGATCAGAGTCGATGCTGATTTCCTGGGTGAGTTATCGAAAGAGATGGAAGTCAAGCTGGACAATGTGATGGCCGAGATTTATCGCCAGGCCGGTCGTGAGTTCAACATTAATTCCACAAAACAGCTTTCAGAGATTCTTTTCGATGAGCTCAAACTGCCGACGAAAGGGAAAACAGCCAAAAAGACCGGCTATTCGACCGATGTGCGCGTACTTGAAGATCTGGCGCAAATACACGAATTTCCACGACTTATCCTTGACTATCGCCAGTTGACCAAGCTCAAGAGCACCTATATCGATGCCATCCCGAAACTGATCAGTCCGTTGGATGGGCGCGTGCATACCTCGTTTAACCAGGCGGTGGCAGCGACGGGACGCTTATCTTCTACCGATCCCAATCTTCAGAACATTCCTGTCAGAACCGAAGAGGGGCGTCAAATCCGCAAGGCTTTCATCCCACGCGACAAAGACTATCGCCTGCTGGTAGCGGATTACTCCCAGATAGAGCTTCGCATTCTGGCTCATTATACGGAAGACCCCGGTTTGATCGATGCTTTCGTCAAAGGTGAAGATATTCATCGACGGACAGCGGCCGAAGTCTACGGAGTCACCCCGGAGAAGGTCACACCGGAGATGAGGCGAGCCGCCAAAACAGCTAATTTTGCGGTTATCTACGGCGTTTCGGCTTTTGGTCTCGCTCAGCAAACCGAACTTGATCTGGGGGGGGCCAAAGAATTCATCGATACCTATTTTGAGCGTTACCCGGGAATTCTCAAATTCATGGAAGCGACAAAACAATCGGCTCGCGACAATGGTTACGTCACGACGCTATTTAATCGTCGCCGGTACTTGCCCGAGATCAAGGCTAAAAACTATAACATTCGACAATTTGCCGAACGCACGGCAATCAATACGCCAATCCAGGGAACCGCCGCTGATATGATCAAGCTGGCCATGGTTAGAATTCATGAGAAGATGGCTGGTTTGAAATCTCGCATGGTGTTGCAAGTACATGACGAACTGGTGTTCGATGTCCACATTGACGAACTTGATCAATTGAAGAAAACGGTCAAAGACGGCATGGAGAAAGCTGTCAAGCTGAGAGTGCCGGTAACGGTCGATATTGGAGTGGGGGAGAACTGGCTCGATGCCAAGTAAAGGCGTTACTCTCGGAGTGACCGGGCAAATCGGGGCCGGTAAGAGCGAGGCGGTTCGGATACTATCCCGGCTTGAAGACAGTGTTGTGGTCGATGCCGATCTTATCGGTCGTCAGGTGGTTGAAAATTCACCCTCACTGTTAAAACAACTGGTGACCCGGTTTGGCCCCCAAATTCTCACCCCGACCGGCAAACTGCGCCGTAAGACTCTGGCTCGGTTCGCCTTTGCCGATGAATCCGGCCGTTGCGACCTCAATGCGCTGGTACATCCGTTTCTTTTAAAAGAACTCCGTAACCAGGTAAAACAGAGCCTTCGGGTTCACCGCTTGGTCATAGTCGATGCCGCCCTTTTACTTGATTGGAATCTCGATCGCGAGTTAGACCTTACCCTTGTAATTCATGCCTCCCGGGAACTCCGTCTTAACCGCCTGGCAGCTCGTGGAATCAGCCGCGAGGATGCCCTCGCGCGCCAAAAAATGCAGCTTCCGATAGCTGTTTATCGGTCCCGAGCAGACCGCTTTATCCTCAACAACGGCAACCTGAAAGAGCTCGAATCGAAGCTCGTAAAATTCCATAAAAAGTTTATACGAAATAGGTTGACTAACGGTTGACTTATTAGTCCAAATCGGTTAATTGGGCTTGTTACATAGGTTGTTAATAGTTTCACAAACGGTGAGGTATCTGGTATGCCATTGACCGATTCGAAAGCTAAAAATACACTTCGCGACTATACGATTGACGAGTTAAAAGAACGTGCAAACTACATGCGTGGTCTTAACTTGCTTTCGCTTTGCTCGGCCGGCTCAGGCCATTCAGGTGGAACGTTGGGTATTATGGATGTCTGCGCTGCCTTGTACCTCAAGGTGGCTCGTCACGACCCCAAAGATCCCAATTGGTCCGATCGCGACAGAATCATCTGGTCCGCGGGACATAAAGCCCCGGCGTTGTATACATCGCTGGCGGTTTCAGGCTATTTTGAAGAGACCGAGTTAATGAAACTGCGTATGTTAGGATCCCCGTTCCAGGGACACCCGCATCGCAAAGATCTGGCTGGAGTTGAGATTTCATCCGGTTCTCTTGGACAAGGATTTTCGGTCGGTGTCGGCGTCGCCTTGGCGGCTCGGCTCGATAAGAAGGATTATCGTGTTTTCATCATTTCTTCCGATGGTGAGCAGCAGGAAGGCTCGATGTGGGAAGCAGCCATGTCAGCCGCCCATTACCATCTGGATAATCTGGTCCTGATCCTCGATCGTAACCATCTTCAGATCGATGGTAGAACTGAAGATGTCATGAGAATCGACCCGATTAACGACAAATATACGGCGTTCGGTTGGCACGTGATCGATGTCGACGGTCACGACCTGGCCGATATCGTCAAGAAACTGGACTGGGCTCGCAACCACAACGACACCGGTAAACCGGTAGCGCTAATTTGCCATACGGTCAAAGGCAAAGGTGTGTCGTTCATGGAAAACGTAGTGGGTTGGCACGGCAAGTCTCCGAACCGGGAAGAGCTGGACAAGGCTTTGGTCGAGCTTGATCTGACCGGGACTTTCAACGCCGATGAATGGCTCGCTCACGGGGTTGCCTATCAAAAGAAGGTGGAAGCGCGTTTATCTGAAAATCTTCCTAAGTTTTCAGAGAATTGCTGGTGGAACGCCGGCGAAAAGATGCAGGTCAAGATGGACCCGACCCGTAAGGGATTCGGGCGCGCCCTCGATAAATACGGTGACGATGAGCGTGTCGTCTGTATCGGCGCCGACATCTCAGGATCTATTACGATCTCGGATTTCAACGCCAAACATCCCGAGCGTAACGACCGTTTCATCTCGGTTGGTATTGCCGAGCAGAACGCTACCACCGTGGCTGCCGGTCTGGCCAAAGAGGGCAAAATCCCGGTGTTCGGTACGTATGGCGTATTTTCTTCGGCACGTAACCTGGACCAGGTCCGCGTTTCCTGTTGCTACGGCGATTTCAATGTGTTGATCGTCGGGGCGCACGGTGGCATTTCCGTCGGCCCGGACGGCGCCACTCACCAGGAGTTGGAATCACTTTTCCAGATGACCGGTCTGCCCAACATGCATGTGGGAGTGCCGTGCGACTCGATTGAAACCGAAAAAATGACAAAAGCGATGTTGTTCGACATTGTCGGACCTAAATATCTGCGTTTTGCACGTGAAGCTACCCCGATCGTATCCGATTGGGATACTCCTTTCAAGTTCGGTAAAGCCAACATCTACCGCTTCCGCAAAGAGGCCGAGAGCTTCGTTGACGCGTTCGAGGTGAAGTTGGCCTCGGATTATAAATCCGAGAATGAGCAGTTGACCATTATCGCGTGTGGTCCGGCCACTCCCGAAGCCCTTCGGGCGGCCTGGATTCTGCGCAAGGATTTTGGTCTCGAAACCCGGGTGGTGAACATGCACACCGTTAAGCCGCTCGATCGCGAAGCGATCCTGCAAGCGGCGGCGGAGACTGGTGCGATTATCACTGCCGAGGAACACCAGAAAGGCGGCCTGGGTAACCTGGTTGCCGCAACGCTTTGTCTGAATCCCAACAAAAAGGTAATCCCGTTCGAAATGGTCGGCGTAAGCGACCGCTTCGGTGAATCCGGAAAACCATGGCAGTTGGTCAAGGAGTTCGGTCTGGCCGCCGAGCACATTGCAGACAAAGCCAAGAAACTCCTTAAGTTATAGCTACAATCGAGGATTAAGCCATGCAGTTCGCGAATAGACTGAAACGTTTAGGCACCGAAAGCGCATTTGAGGTGCTGGCAAGAGCCAAGCAGTTGGAGGCGCAGGGTAAATCGGTTATCCATCTTGAGATTGGCGAGCCTGATTTCGATACCCCGACCAACATCTGTGAAGCTGGAATTAAGGCGATCCGCGACGGCAAAACCCATTACTGTCCGTCAGCAGGTATCCCCACGGCGCGGCAGACGATTGCCGACTATGTCTCCAAGACTCGCGGCATCAATGTCGCCCCCGAAAGCACCGTGGTTATGCCTGGCGCCAAGCCCTTGTTGTTCAATGCGATCTTTGCATTAGTTAATGAGGGGGATGAGGTCATCGTCCCGAATCCGGGTTACCCCATTTACGAATCGGTAGTTGACTATGTCGGTGCTACGCCGGTTCCGATGAAGCTTTCCGAAGAAACCGGTTTCCGCTTTTCTGCTGATTATCTCAGATCCCTGATAACCGACAAGACCAGCATGATCATCGTCAACTCACCTCAGAATCCAACCGGCGGCATTCTCACAATGGCCGAGCTGGAAGCGATCTATGAGATGGCTGAGGAACATAACCTCTGGATTCTGACCGATGAAATCTACTCGCGCATTGTTTACGATGTTCCGTTCCAGTCGATTCTCCCGGTACCGGGCGCGTTGAAACGGACGATCATGGTCGACGGTATGTCGAAAACCTACTCCATGACCGGTTGGCGTCTGGGGTATGGCGTGATGCCGAAAGAAGTCGCGGATGTTCTGACGAAACTGGCGATCAACAACTTCTCCTGCACCGCGACCTTCGCTCAGGACGCTCTGGTCGAAGCTCTCACCGGACCGCAGGACGACGTCGTGAAGATGGTCACGGAATTCCAGAAGCGCCGCGATGTTTTCGTCGACGGACTGAATAAGATCAAGAACGTGAGCTGCACCAAGCCGCTCGGCGCTTTTTATGTCTTCCCAAACATCACCAAGACCGGTATCGAGTCACGCACACTGGCCAAACGTTTGCTTGAAGATGCCGGTGTGGCGTGTCTGTCCGGAACGGCGTTTGGCAAGTTCGGAGAAGGTTACCTGAGATTCTCTTATGCCAACTCAGTTGAGAATATCAAGGAAGCCCTGGTCCGTATCGATAAGCTGTTGAATGGTTGATCTACTCGACTATTATATGATATGATCGAAGCCGGGTCTAAAAGCCCGGCTTTCCTTTTGTTTCCCGGTTTTTAATTGATTCGCGCACATCCGGTCTTTACCGTTGGATCATGCGTTATTGTTATGTTACTAATAATCTGGTCGATCTGTGGAGTGCGCCGAAATTCGAATGTGAGCGTGTCAGCCAGCTCTTCTGGGGTGAACCTGTCGAATTGATGCAATCGGAGGAAGGTTTCGCTCAGGTACGTCAACCTGACGGTTACGAAGGTTGGGTAGATAGTCGTTTCCTGGCTCCCATGACATCCGATGACTATCACGCTGCAATAGGTAATTCAAATGCCGTCGTTCGCATCAACACCGCCGACATTTTCGCAAATACGCGAGGGCAGATTATCCCGCCGTTTTTTTTGTATTTCGGGACGAGGCTGAAAACCGAGCCGCTCAAATCGGCGTTCGTAAAAGTCCGAATGCCCGACAGCAGCCATTTCTACATCAAAAAGACAACCATAAGACCACTTGATTTTGAGATACCGGTTCCTGTCAACGGGATGTCGGTAATAGCAGAGGCACGACGCTTTTTAGGCGTGCCGTATCTCTGGGGCGGGGTATCTCCGGCCGGTTTCGATTGTTCCGGATTCGTACGAACCGTGTATTCGTCGCTGGGGATATACTTGCCCCGTGACACTAAGGATCAGATCAAGGCGGGAAGTCGAATCGAGCTCGATAAGCTGAAAGCCGGCGATTTGCTGTTCTTCAAGCGTCATGTCGCCATCGCGCTGGATGAAAAGAACTTCATCCATAGTTCGCGCGGCGGTGGAGGTGTTCGCATTAACAGCCTTGATCTCAATGACCCTTCCTGTCGGATCGACCTGAAAGACACCTTTGACCAGGCTCGGAGGATTCTGTGATGCAAGTCGACAGTGTACGTGTCGATCTCCCTTTGAAAAAACGATTTGCCACGGCCGCCGGGGCTGCGGACGTTAAATCAAACTATCTGACCTTACTTAATAATCGTTACTCGGGTGAAGCAGCCCCTTCGGTGGCCTACGGCCCGACAGACGAAGAACTACGAGAAGACCTCGAAAAAGGGATGGATTATATTCGAGGTCTCGATAAAGTTGAAATCGGTACTCTCGAAGCGATTGACCACCTTCCCATCAATCCGCTAGCCCGATCGGCTCTTATGGGTATGACTCTCAACTATCTGTCCGGTGAGAGCCGTCGCTATGCCTGGGAGTTGCTGGGGCTCTCAACGCCGTTGGGAATCAAGAGCTCATTCACGATCAGTGTCGACAAGTCCTCGGACATGATCGATGCTATCCGAGCGACGGATTATCCGATCGTAAAAATCAAGATGGGACACGAAGAAGATGTTCTGCTTCTGGATGCGCTCGAACAGGTCAAAGGTAAAGAGATTCGTGTCGATGCCAACGGCGGCTGGTCGTGCGCCAAAGCGGAAGAGATGCTGTATCATCTCGGACGAATCGGCGTCAGGATCATCGAGCAACCGACTAAAATAGAGTTCGTCGATGAATGGCAACATCTCAAGGGAAAAGACTCCGAGGTGTTGTTGCTGGCCGATGAAGGACTCAACACGATCAACGATTACGAGCGAATCAAGAGCGGAATAGACGGTATCAATATCAAACTCGAGAAATCGGGTGGCATTCTCGAAGGAATGCGTCTCGCCAATCGAGCCCGTCAGGACAATAAGAAAGTCATGTTGGGTTGTATGGTCGAATCCTCGGTCGGTATTGCCCAGGCTGTTTATATGTCTTCACTGGCTGACTACTTCGACCTTGACGGACCGTTGTTGCTGGAGCACGACATCGCCCGAGGCATTCGTTATGACCGTGAATCTATCGAAGTTGACCGTGAAATAATCGGCGGACCGAAGTTAAAACGTGATGTTCTTCAGAAGTATATTAAAGTCTGATGTTGTGCTGATTGCCGCCTTGCTGATTTTACTCTGGCCGGCGGCGACATCCCAGGCGCAGACGGAAAGACAGGACCCGACTGTCACCTTCATCTATCCCGAAGAAGGTCAATTGATAGGGGCTGTCGATTCCAGTTTCGTGTTGGGACATGTCGATCATCCTCAACAAGGAGCTGTCTTTCTTCTGACTATCAACGGCGATACCGTTCAGGTCCATGAAGGGGGAGGTTTTATTGCCTGGGTACCTCTTGAACCGGGAGAGTTCCGTTTCATTGCCAGGGCGGTTGCTTTTAAAAAGCAACCTGATCTCGTAGGAGAAAACGGAATTTCATCGTTGCTGATGCGTCTCGTCGAAAAAACTCCGCAATTGCCACCTGAAGTTTTAGGATGGGTATCAGACACTCTGACCGTACAAGTTCCCGAACCTGACCAGCCCCTTCCCGATGACAGCCTCCTGATAGTGGGGGATTATCGTCCGCCGTCAGGGAATCTCGCTCTAGGTTCAGGGGAACAATTGATATTGAGTTTCCGTGGAACACCCGGTTGTCGTGCCTGGGCTTCAATTGAAGGTGTTGTCGACTCGATTCCTATGAGCGAGGAGATACCTCAATTTCAACCATACTGGGGTGAAGCGGTTTTCGGGATTGGCGCTGTACCGGAATCGCTTATGGTAGCTGGAGTCTACACCGGGTTCTGGGAGGTTCCATGCCATCTGACCGGTGACAAAATCTACCCGACATATCATCTGGCGCCTCCTTCGCGAGCTCAGATATTTGGCCGACTTCTTTCAAGCACGCCTTCGACGAATCGAGCAAGCCTGGCCGATCTTATGGAGCTATCCTGTTATGAACCGATCTCAATTTCTGCCGGATATAGAGTCAGTATCAACAGCGCTCGTTTCCCGGTTACGGTTGAGTTTACGGATACCTTACAGGTGATAAGATATGGGCCACGCCGAGGCTATTTCGCAATTGCCCAGCCGGCAGGAGTACGGGCGTTGGCTATTGGGGGAGAGGGTGACTGGTATCGTCTTCGTCTCGCACCGGGACAATACGCCTGGGCCAATCGCCTTTCGGTGAAAACACTTGCTCCCGGTTTACTCCCTCCCAAATCGCTTCTGAGAGCAATTCGGTGCCATAGTCTCGATGACCGTCTGGAAATTGAGTTCCCGCTAAGCGGCAAGCATCCTTTCCGGATAATCGAAGAATCAACCAGGGAAATTCGACTGCAATTGTTCGGTGTGACTTCGGATACCGACTGGATCAGGTACGAAGCCGATGATGACCTCGTTGAGATGGCCAGTTGGTACCAACCACAGGAAGATGTGTACGAATTCCGTTTGTCGCTGCATCACAAATTGTGGGGCTATGATACCGAGTATCGGGGCAACAGCCTGGTGTTGACTTTGAAACGCGAGCCGGATGATATCGGCGACCTCGAGCATAAACTCATCGTGCTTGATCCGGGCCATTCATCCGATCCTGGAGCGATCGGACCGACCGGTCTGACCGAAGCGGAGGTCAACCTAGACATTGCCCTTGAATTATACAAGGAACTCCGGCGTCACGGTGCGGATGTTGTCATGACTCGCTACGACGATCGCAATGTGCCTTTGTACTCACGCCCGGCTTTCGCTGATTCCGTTGGTGCCGACCTGTTTATTTCGATTCATAACAATGCTTTGCCGGATGGGGTAAATCCGTTCGAGAATAACGGAGCTTCGGTTTATTACTACCATCCCCATTCGCTGGATTTGGCGCGAGCGGTCCATCACTGTCTGCTGGACGAGATCGATCTCCCGGACCATGGTCTCTATCATGGAAATCTGGCCGTTGCTCGCTCTACCGCCTATCCGGCAATACTCATAGAGTGCGCCTTCATGATTCTCCCCGAACAGGAGGCGATGCTTAAGGATGTCGGATTCCGCAAAAAAATAGCCCGCGGAATTCGTGAAGGAGTTGAACGTTTTCTGAAGGATCGCAAAGATGAGCGATAGTCAGAACAGCAAGAAATACGGACCTTCGTGGCTAATTTACACCTCGTTGGTGATCGTTGGAATTCTCCTTTTGGCCGATGCGGTACAAATGCTCACGCTTACCCGTTGGACGGCCAAGGTTGGTATCGGTTTAATCTGGTCGGCGATTGCATTGTTGACAGGCAAAGGGCGCTGGGCGGGGAACCTTGCCGTGATCATCATCTGGGCGGGCATTATCGCAACATATTTGTTCTGAGATTCTCCTTACTCAACGAGAGCGTTGCTCCATCATCCACGTGAAGCAGGGCAAGATCGTGGAGATAAGCGATAATCGTTGCATCGATTGTCGGCGTTCGCTAAATTATGCCTATGGGCAAGCGCTCGAAAAGCAAATCGTTTAAAGCCCAAAGCAAGGAGGACGATTCCCGGGGAAGACGGTCTCTCAATCCGGCCGTTCGTTTCGTACTTCTGTTTCTCCTGCTTGTTATCATCCTGGGGCTTTTGTATGCCCATCTGACCGCCTCGTATCACGAGAAAATTGCCTGGGTGATGGATATTACGGCTGTGCTGACGGGTTGGATCATGTCAGTCGTTCCCGGCGACAGCTACCGTTTCGGTACGGTTTGTGTTTACAACGGCTTCACCGTTGAAATAATCGACGAATGCACCGGCCTGCTGGAAATGGTTATTTACAGCGCCGCGGTGCTCGCATTCTCGACCTCGATCCGCAACAAGCTCAAGGGCCTGGCGATTGGCATCCCGGCGATTTTCGTGTTTAATCTCGTGCGTATCGTCGTTCTACTTCTGGTAGGGGCTCACTCTCAGAGCCTTTTTGAATTCATGCACCTCTATTTCTGGCAGGCGACTCTTATCATCATGATCGCTGCCGTGTGGATCGGCTGGCTCTACCTGGTGGTTTTCCGTGAAAAAAGAATGCTGGCTGTTCCTCAGTAAGCTGATCGGGGCCAGCTTGATCCTGGGCTGGATCTGGTTTGCCTGGTGGCAGGAAGTCTATCCGGACATGCTGCGACCGGTAGCCGTTCCGTTCTTTCGCCTGTTGGGCGTTAAGCGATGGTTTCTTGAACTGCTGATGCATCACTACACCAGCCTGATTCCATACCTGGCGCTGGTTATTGCCACACCGGGGCATATCAAGAACTACGGTCGAGGCTTAGTTGCTTTTTTCGGGGGGAGTGGTGTAATTATCCTTGGACATTTACTGATGTCGGCGGTGGTGTTTTTTATCGTTGATGCCTACGGTTTGGGTAAAACCGCCTACCGGCTGACCGTACCGGTTTATCTTATCAACGATTCTTTCCCGCTGGTGCTCTGGTTGTTGTTCTACCATGAAATTCTGATCAAGTTATTTCCACTCCTTCGCTTTAGCGACAGCCAATCCGCCAGGTAGAAGCTCGTGGGAAGTACTATAGCTTAATCATAAAAAAGTACCCCCGCCAGGAATCGAACCTGGATTTCCGGCTCCGGAGGCCGACGCGCTATCCGTTGCACCACGGGGGCATCTCTTACTGAAACCAGAAGATACCAAGGGGGTACCTTGAGGCCTATAAATAATCTTCCGAAACATGCTTGGCAACCAGTATTTCAATAGAAATTCATACATAAACGAGATTAAGCATATAATGAGTGAATCAAAAGCGAGCTCTGCATGGAATTACGATGGCTGAAATATGGAGTATCACATTATAAATCAACAGGATAGAGACATGAAACGACCAGGGGGAGAGGGGATTTTAGGGATTGGTTCATAGTCTGACTATAGACCACAATCTGTCGAGAAATTTGTTGCGTACAAACAAGTTAATGGTTAACTTATCCAGTTCTCGTGGGCAATTGCCCACTTTTTATTGGAGTATTGCTTTGGCGCAGAACTTGAAAGAACAAGTTACGGCTTTAATTGAAGGCCCTTTAAAGGACGAAGGGTGTGAATTGGCTGAAGTGGTCCTGTCACAGTACAAGGGATCGTTCACACTCAAGCTGTTCGTTTATTCGCCCCAGGGGGTAAGCCTTGATCGTTGCGCCGAGTTGTCGGATTTGGTCGGAGACCTGATTGACGGAACCGATTTGTTCGAAAACGGTTATCTGTTGGAAGTGTCGTCGCCGGGTCTGGACCGGCCTTTAAAACAGGCCATAGATTACAAATACCGTGTGGGTGAGAGCATTATCGTTGAGTTTGTCGAACCTAAGCGGAAAAAAATACAGGCTGAGATCATTTCAGCTACAGATACGGACATTGAGCTGAAAGACGACAGCGGGACTTTCCGACTGCCCTTGTCCGAGGTGAAACAGTCAAAAATCGTATTCTAACGGAGAATACTTAGATGGCATTCGACATGGTAGAGGCGATGACTCTCATCGCTCGCGAAAAGAATATCGACTTCGATTCGGTAGTCGAAACGGTTCAGGCCAGTTTGCTGGCCGCCGCCAAGAAGAAATACGAGTACACCGATAATTTCAGCTTCAAGTTCGACCGTAAAAACAACGAACTGCTGATGATCGCCACTAAGAGCGTGGTTGAAGAGGTACAGGATCCGTACACCGAGATATCGCTAAAAGAAGCGCAGGATATCGATCCTGAAGCACAGATCGGTGATGATATCGACATCTATATCGACTACGAAATCGAATTCGGGCGCAACGCTATTCAATCGGCTAAGCAGATGCTGATTCAAAAGGTTCGCGAAGCGGAACGGGATCGCATCTACGAGGAATACATCGACAAGGTCGGTACTCTGGCTTCCGGTGTCGTACAGCAGATCGACAAGGGGAACGTGATCGTAAACCTCGGTCGTGCCGAGGGAGTGCTTCCGGTCAAGGAACAAATCCCGCGTGAGAAGTTCCGCCAGGGGGACCGCGTACGAGCTTACATTCTCGACGTACAGAAAAATACACGTGGACCGCAGATTATTCTTTCGCGTGTGACCAACGAATTTCTGCACTCGCTGTTCGAGCTGGAAGTACCCGAGATTTACGAAAAGGTGATCGAAATTCGCGCAATCGCACGCGAGCCCGGGGAACGAGCCAAAATCGCCGTTTATTCTTCGGATGATCGAATCGATCCGGTCGGCGCCTGTGTCGGTATTAAGGGTGTTCGTGTTCAGGCAATTGTCCGGGAGTTGAACAACGAACGGATCGACATCGTGCCGTACACCTCGGCTCCGGAAATGTTCGTCACGCGGGCATTGGCTCCGGCTCGAGTGGTGGCCGTAGATGTGTTCGAGTTGGAAAAGAAAATGACGGTTGCGGTTGAAGACGAAAAGCTGTCTCTGGCAATCGGACGCAACGGACAGAACGCCAGGCTGGCCTCCAAGTTAACCGGGTGGAAAGTCAATATCATGTCTGAGACCGAGTATAACGAAGCCAAGCACCGCGAGGCGGAATTGCTGGCTCCGGTTGGCAACCTGGACGGCATCGGTGATAAAATCCAGGAGAGACTGGTTGAGGCGGACATCAGTTCGGTTCAGCGTCTGGCTGCGGCGACCGTCGATACTCTCGTTAAGATTCCCGGAATCGGTGAGAAAACCGCTGAGACATTGATCGAGAAGGCTCAGGAATACGTGAAGCAGCTCGAAACGGAGTACGATCGCAAGCGCAACTTGCAAAAACAACGCGAAGCGGAACGGGCCGCACGTGAAGAGAAACTCACCGCCGAGGACGTCTTTGACGACGACGAAGATTATGTCACGGAACAGGATGATGTCCCGCTGGCTCAGGCCCCCGATTTCGGTGATCTGCTTGAAGATGACGGCAGTGAAGACGAGGCTGAATCTGAGGAGACCGCTCCTTCAGATGAAGATCAGGATGAGCCGAAGAACACGGCTGACGATGAGGACGAGGAACGAGAATAAGTTTGGGTTGAAGGAATACAACCAGAGCTCACAATCAGGTTGATTGGATGCCTGAAGGAGGTGAGGCAGGATGACTGATAATAAGCAAAGAATATATGAACTGGCGAAGGAATACAAGATATCGTCGATGGCGATGTTGAACATCCTGCGTGAGCTGGAGTTTGAGCCAAAATCTCACATGTCGGTAGCAACCGACGAGATGAAGGCCGCAGTGAAGAACAAGTTCACGGAGCAGAAGCAAGCGGCGAAAAAAGAGATGGAGCAACGTACCACGGCCAAGGAGACAGCCTCCGGTATCAAGGCCAAGTCAACTACCATCGGTGGGATCAAAGTAGCCGACGGGGGCTCCAACGTTGCAGGATTGATGCGCCGTATAGACAAGAAACAGCGCAAAAAGGAACGCCGTCGTAAAAAGGATCGTCGTACTGTGGATAAGACCGAAGTCGCAAAGAGTTTCCGCGCTACCATGGCTAATCTTGGCACCTCCAAGACTCGGAAAAAATACCGCCGCGACCATACTACCGCCGACAACGGACAGTACCAGGCCGATAATGTCATTGAAGTGAACGAGTTCATGTCGGTGGCTGAACTGGCCAAACAAATGGATCATAAACCGGCTGAGTTGATCGCCAAATTGTTCGAGATGGGTATGATGGCGACGATCAATCAGCGGCTCGATATTGACACAATCGAGATGTTGGCCGGTGAGTTCGGTTTCGAAGTGGCTCAGATGACCGAGATCGGCGATGAAGTGCGTGAAGAAGAGGCGGAAGAACGTCTTGAACAGCGTGCTCCGGTAGTAACGATCATGGGACATGTCGACCACGGTAAAACCTCTCTCCTTGACTATATTCGTAAGACTAACGTGGTAGCCGGTGAAGCCGGTGCTATCACTCAGCACATCGGTGCTTACACGGTAATGCACGTGGGTGGTGTAATTACTTTTCTGGACACTCCCGGTCATGAAGCATTTACCGCTATGCGTGCCCGCGGCGCTCATATTACTGACATCGTAGTTCTCGTAGTGGCCGCTGATGACGGTGTTCGTCCTCAGACCATCGAGGCTATCGATCACGCTCGTGCGGCCGGTGTGCCGATTATCGTAGCGGTCAATAAAATCGATAAACCGACGGCCAATCCGGATCACATTCGCACCCAGTTAACCGAACATAACCTGATAGCCGAAGAATGGGGCGGCAAGACGATCATGGTCGATGTCTCAGCCAAAACCGGCGAGGGCGTCGACAGACTGCTTGAGATGATTCTTCTCCAGGCAGAAATGATGGATCTTAAAGCCGATCCGGATATCCGCGCCCAGGGCGTCATCGTTGATTCCAGATTGGAAAAAGGACGAGGCCCCGTGGCGACGGTGCTGATTCAAAAGGGAACCTGCACGGTGGGTGATTCGATTGTCGCCGGGACTTGTTGCGGCCATGTCCGTACGATTATGGATGACCGTGAGAATTCTCTCAGGCTCGTGGGACCGTCAACCCCGGCACAAATCACCGGTTTAGGGGGTGTTCCTCAGGCCGGTGACTCGTTTATGGTGGTAGCGAACGATCAGGAAGCCAAGGAAATCGCACTCAAGCGCAACCAGATCAAACGTGAGCAGGACGTCCGTTTCACTCATGGCCGCACCAGCCTTGATAAGGTCTTTGACCGCATCAAGGAAGGCGCTATTAAAGAGATTCGCTTGATCATCAAAGCCGATGTAGACGGCTCGGTCGAGGTGCTTTCGGATACGCTCGGTTCTATTGCCAACGATGAAGTCAAAACACATATCATTCACAAGGGAGTCGGTACGATCACCGAGTCCGATGTTCTCCTGGCCGCGGCCTCTGACGCGATCATTATCGGTTTCCAGGTACGCCCCGATGCCCGTGCCCGCGAGGTGGCTCGATCCGAGCAAGTTGACATTCGTACCTATGATGTAATCTACGAAGCCGAAAGCGACGTCAAGAAAGCGCTGGAAGGCCTCCTGAGTCCCGAAGTAAGCGAGAACTTCGTCGGTATGGCTGAAGTCCGCCAGTTATTCCGGGTGCCCAAGGTGGGCGTGATCGCCGGTAGTTACGTCAAGGAAGGGCGTTTCAATCGCAAGGACCGGGTACGTGTCGTGCGTGACGGCAAGGTGATCTTCAAGGGTGAGATGAGTTCACTCAAGCGCTTCAAGGATGACGCCCGCGAGGTGAAAGAAGGATTTGAATGCGGGATCGGCATCGAAAACTTCAACGATCTCAAGGTCGGTGACACCATTGAGGCTTTTGAAATCGTGGAGACGGCTCGCACCTTGTAGGCGGAAATACAGTGGTTACGGTTGTTTTGACGCTTCGTCTGGACCTTCCCGGGGCTCAATCCCTAAAGGACAAACGACGGGTTCTTAAGTCTATGATGACACGTATGCGTAATGACTTTAACATATCGATGGCCGAGGTTGACCTGAACGATCATCCTCGTCATGCTTTGATCGGTGCCGCGGTGATAAGTAATTCTGGCCAATTCGGTCAACAGGTCATGGCTAAGGTGATAGACCGGGTTACGGCCAATCCTGAGCTAATGGTAATTGATGTTCAGGTGGAGTCATTCTGATGCGTCAATACAACCGCTCAGATCGAGTCAGCGAAGAACTGCGGAAAACCATCTCGCGTATTATTGAGTCCGAATATGAAGGTAGTATACCCGGCATGGTGACTTTTACGCGAGTGAAGCTTTCCAAAGATCTCCGAAACGCCACGGTTTATTATTCATTTCTCGGCAGTGCCGAAGATCGTGAATCGGTTGGGCTATTCCTCGAACGTGAGCGAAAACATATCAGATATCTGGTAGGTCGTGAAATGCACATCCGGCACAGTCCGGAATTACTCTTCAGATTCGATCCTTCGATCGAAGAGGGGATTCGCATTGAGGAGCTGCTTAATCAGATCAACCGCGAAAAACAGGAACGTGAAGAATGACTCTTACCGGTTCGGCCTTCACCACTGATATCCTGCAGACAATCGCGGACGCACTGGAGCAGTCTCAGCGAGTACTAGTCGTGTCGCATATCGATCCCGACGGTGACGCCATCGGCACACTCCTGGCTTGTCGGCGCTATCTTCTCGATCTGGGCAAGGACGTAACTGCCGGTCGTCATGGGGTCATTCCGGATAAATATCGCTTTCTGAAGGGAACGGAAGATCTGCCGCTTTTCAGTGAAATGAATCCGAGAGCTTCTTTCGATACCGTTTTATCTTTGGAATGTCCGTTACAGGATCGAATGGGTGATGCCGCCCGTTTCCTGAAAAATGCTCAAAAGGTCGTGAATATCGATCACCATCGCGACAACATCCTGTACGGCGACATCAACTGGGTTAAAGCCGACTCCAGTTCTGTCGGGGAAATGATCACTCAGTTTTTTGAATACAAAAATTACACTATCCCGACAGAATCGGCCGAGCAACTCTATGCCGCCGTTATGACCGACACCGGCCGTTTTCGTTTCCCGTCGACGTCAGCCGAAACAATGAGAGTAGTCTCGGTGTTGATCGCAGCCGGAGCCAATCCTGAGCGGATATCCAACAAGGTTTATTTCGAAATGCCGATATCGACCGTTCGCTTGACCGGTAAAGTGCTCAATGAAATTGAATATCTTGATGACGGTCGATACTGCCTGCTTACCATGACTCGTGAAATGCTTAAGGAAACGGAAGCACATGAGTCTGAAGCTGAAGGTCTGGTCGATTACACACTTTACGGGCGCGGTGTCAGAGCCGGTGTGCTTTTCAAGGAAATCGATACCAGCACAACCAAGGCTTCGTTTCGTTCCCGAGACGGGATAGATGTAGCCGAAATCGCGAGCCGGTTTGGTGGCGGCGGACATCAACTTGCCGCCGGATGTACGATTGAGTTACCCATCGATGAAGCTAAGAAGCAAGTTGTTGACTTCTTAAGAGAGGCTGATCGTGGTCAGGAAGACAAATGATAAATATCATGGAGTTCTTCTTTACCATAAACCGCTGGGGATTACCAGTCATGATGCGGTGCAGGAGGTACGCCGGATGATTGCTCAGCGCAGTGTTGGCCACACCGGAACGCTTGATCCTCAGGCGGAAGGCCTCTTGCTTATGTGTCTCGGATCAGCTACTAAAATCTCACGGTTTCTGACTAATCATGACAAGGTGTATGAGGCGGAAATTACCCTGGGACGACGTTCGAGCACCTATGACCGAGAGGGAGTGGATTTTATGCTCCCGGCCAATGAGATTCCCGAGCTTGACAGATTCGCCATGAATGAAATTATGGATGGTTTCCGCGGTGAGATCAACCAGACCGTCCCCGCCTTTTCAGCCGTACATGTTGAAGGCGAACGACTGTATAAACAGGCACGCGCAGGCAAGGAAGTCGATGTCCCGACACGTCGAATCACAATAAAAGAATTGCAGCTAATTGACTGGACTGAGCCGCTCCTGACCATCACCGTAACATGTTCTGCCGGTACTTATATCCGATCTCTCGCTCATGATATCGGAGAAACGATTGGTTGTGGTGCGTTTCTTTCACGTTTGCGACGTACCCGTGTCGGCCGCTTTGATCTGGATCGAGCGCTTTCTCGTGATTCCCTCGCAACAACTTTGGCTCATGGACAGTTAAGTCAGAAACTGCTGTCCCCGAGAGATGCTCTTGATTTTCCGGCAATCACGGTAACACCTGAATTCGCCCGTTTTATCACGACGGGACGCGATTTAACCGTTGCTGATATTATCTCCTGCGAGCGACCGCTTGCACCCGGAGATGTCGCTTTACTCGTCGGCGCCAACAGTCAGGCCCTGGCAGTAGTTAAGATTCAGCAGTCGTTTTGCCAGGATAGCCCTCGGTTTGAGCCAAACGGGAAGCTCGTCAGTTATGTGAGGGTGCTGAATTGAGTATCGAATTCATCCATGGGCTCGATCAATTCAAACGATCAGGTGATCGCTCCGCAGTCGTAACCGTCGGGACTTTTGACGGGATCCACCTAGGCCATCAGGAGATTTTAAGGCGAGTGCTCCACAACAGTAAGAACGGTGAATTCGATACGATCCTCGTTACCTTTCACCCTCACCCCAGGGTTGTTGTGACACCCGACAGCGCCCCCCGCCTTCTCACTACTCTTCAGGAGAAAAAACGCTGGTTGCCGGACTTTTTCCGGGGTACTGTTTTGGTCCTCGATTTTGACGATGCTCTCAAGTCGATGGAAGCTGAGCAGTTTGTTAAGGAGATATTACTTAAAAGACTTGGAATGCATAAGCTTGTGGTTGGATACGATCACGCTTTCGGCAAAAATCGTAGCGGGACGATTGTCGAGTTGAATCGTCTGGGTAAGGTGATGGGATTCGAAGTCGAGGTGGTCGGACCGGTGCTTGACGGTGAGACAAGAATATCTTCTTCTCTCATCCGACGGACGCTGGCTGAGGGTGATTTCGCCGATGCCCTGCGATACCTGGGGCATCCCTATGCCATTTACGGTACGGTTGAAAAGGGGATAGGGCTAGGGCGTAAAATCGGATATCCCACCGCCAACATTAAATATGGTGAACGTAAACAATTACCTGCCGAAGGGGTGTATGCCTGTAAGGTTCTTATTGACGGCAAACGCCTTGATGGGATGATGTTTATCGGCAGGAATCATTTCAATCCCGGAAGTAAAGTTACCGTCGAGGCCAATCTGTTTGACTTTGACGCCGACATCTATTTTCACGATATTGCGGTTTGCCCCACGCATTTTCTCCGGAAGAACCGCCGGTTCGATTCACCCGAGGCGCTGGTGGCACAGATAGAATTTGATAAGAAAGAAGTGTTAAGAATAATACAACAGGAGATGAGAAATGTCAGTTAAACGGACCAACAAGACCCAGATTATCGATGAGCACAAGCTGCACGATACCGACACTGGGTCCCCCGAGGTTCAGATCGGTTTGTTGACCGATCGTATCAATCACCTTACCGAGCACATGAAGGTGCACAAGAAAGACTACCATACCAGACTGGGTCTGCTCAAACTGGTAGGCAAACGGAGAAGACTGCTCGACTATCTTAAGCAGAAGGATATCAACAGCTATCGTCAGATGGTCGCCAACCTTGGCCTGCGTCGATAAGTGCTCAAAACAGGAAGTATAGATGCCACACAAAGTAGAGTTTGAATTAGGCGGTCGTACAATGACCATCGAAACTGGTCGCTTGGCTAAGCAGTCAAACGGTGCCGTCACCGTGCGTTACGGTGATTCGATGGTTCTTTCCACCGTCTGTGCCCAGTCGGAACCGAAGCTGGGATTTGATTTTTTCCCACTGACGGTGGAATATCGAGAGAAAGCATACGCCGCCGGTAAAATCCCGGGAGGATTTTTCAAACGCGAAGGTCGCCCTTCCGAAAAAGAAATTCTCTCGGCCCGTATTATCGACCGACCGATCCGCCCGCTCTTCCCGGATGACTTCCGGGGGGAAACCCAGGTGATCAACTTCATTCTGTCTCACGATCAGTTGAACGACACCGATGTCATGGCGTTGACCGGTACCGGTGCGGCCCTGGCCATTTCCGATATACCCGTCAGTGAAGCCGTGGCCGGAGTTCGTGTTGGACGTCTCGACGGTGAATGGATTATCAATCCAACCATGGACACTATCGACGATTGTGATGTATACATCGTCGTAGCCGGTTCCAATGACGCGATAGCGATGGTCGAGGGTGGCGGTCGTGAAGTCTCTGAAGAAGATGTGATCGAGGCGCTGCAATTTGGCCACGATCATATCAAGATCATCCTTGGGAAAATTGAAGAACTGCGGCAAATGTGCGGCAAACCCAAGATGGCGTATGAACCGGTTCGGATCGACGAAGAGCTATCGAAGCGAGTCGCTGAGATGGCAGGCGAGAAGTACTCGGAATTCAATCGCATTGTCGATAAGGAAGAGCGCAACACAGCGAAGAAAGCGTTGGGAAAAGAGATCGTAGAGGCACTCGAAGAGACTTACCCGGATAATATCGGTGATATCAAGATGGTGCTGCACGACCTCGATGCTGCGGCCATGCGCAGTATGATCATCAATACCGATAAGCGTATCGACGGTCGCGGACCTGATGATATCAGGCAGTTGTCCTGCGAAGTCGGTTTCCTGCCGCGCGCTCACGGGTCGGCGGTATTCACTCGCGGTCAAACCCAGTCGCTGGCTTCGGTCACGCTTGGTACGAAGATGGACGAACAGCGCATGGATGAACTCGATGGTGAGTCAACCAAGAGTTACATGCTGCATTACAATTTCCCGCCTTTCTCGACCGGTGAGACCAAGCCGATCCGCGGCACCAGCCGACGTGAAATCGGTCACGGTGCTCTGGCCGAGCGGGCTCTTTTCCCGGTTATTCCCGCGGAAGACAGCTTCCCGTACACGGTTCGTGTCGTTTCCGACATCATGGAATCCAACGGCTCATCGTCGATGGCCTCTGTCTGTGGCGGTTCTCTCGCGCTTATGGATGCCGGAGTTCCCATCAAGGCGCCGGTGGCCGGTATTGCGATGGGTTTGATTAAGACTGATGAAAAGGTCGTTATTCTGACCGATATTCTCGGCGACGAGGATCATTTCGGCGATATGGATTTCAAGGTAACTGGCACCTCTGAAGGTATTACTGCTATTCAGATGGACATCAAGATTGCCGGTATCGACCTCGAGACAATGCGCCAGGCGCTTCAGAAAGCTCGCACGGCTCGTTTGTCCATCATGGAAGTGATGAATGCCACCCTGCCGAAACACCGCGATCAACTCTCGGAATACGCCCCCAGAATTATCACCATCAAGATCAACCCGGAGAAGATCGGTGAGGTGATTGGCCCCGGTGGTAAGGTCATTCGCGGCATCTGCGAAGAAACCGGTGCCAAGATCGACATCGAGGACGATGGTACTGTTCGTATCGCCTCGGTGGATGGTGAAGCCGGTCGTCGGGCGCTCGAACGGATCGAGGCCCTGACCGAAGAAGCCGAGCTTGATAAGGTCTATGACGGTATCGTGCGTCGCATAACCAATTTTGGCGCTTTTGTCGAAATTATTCCCGGGACCGACGGACTCCTGCATATTTCTGAGATCGCCCATAACCGAATCAATCGGGTAGAGGATGTTCTCAATGTTGGTGACCGAATCAAGGTCAAGGTGATCAATATCGATAACGACGGTAAAATCAGGCTGTCCCACAAAGTCCTCATTCCGAACGACGGACAGGATGAGGGAAACAGCGGACATAGTAGCGGTGATCGCGACAACGGTCGCGACCGTGACCGTGACCGTGGCCGGGATGATCGTCGGCGTCAACCAAGGAGACCGCGTTAGACCATGATGCGAACCACAACCAATGCCTCGCATGGGTTGTATCGCAAGACGACATTGAAAAACGGACTGAGGGTAATAACCGAGAAAGTACCCTCGGTCCGTTCCGTTTCCATGGGGGTATGGATCAATGTCGGCTCGCGTTACGAGGATGATTCTGAAGGCGGCATGTCTCATCTGATCGAGCATATGCTCTTCAAAGGGACCAAAACCCGTTCAGCGAAAGATATTGCCGATTCACTCGAATCGATCGGCGGCAATCTGAATGCCTTTACATCAAGAGAACAAACTTGTTATACGGCCAGATTCCCAGCCGCATATATCGACAGGGCGATGGACGTTCTGGCCGACATGACCAGCCGCTCGACGCTGACGCCCACTAATCTCAAACGTGAGAAACAGGTAATTCTCGAAGAGATTAAAGAAACCGAAGAGAATCCTTCGGATCATATTTATGACCTGTTCAATATTGCATTTTGGGGTAAACATCAACTGGGACGACCCATTCTCGGAACGGAGAAAAGCGTTTCGGGAATGCCTCGCAACAGTATTTTTAACTACCTCAGCCGGCATTACCGCGCCGGTTCGATTGTCATTGCCGCGGCCGGTGCGCTTTCTCACGATCGTGTAGTCAAACTGGCTCGTGATAAATTCGAATTTCCGGAAGGATTATCTGAAGGAATGTTGCCCGCGGCTCGTATGGATACGCAAAAACTCCTGCTCATTCCTAACGACAACAACCAGGTACATGCCGTGATCGGTTACCCGGGTTTAGCCTGGACCGACAAACGTCGTACCGCGGCGATGGTCTTGTCAACTCTGTTGGGTGGCGGCATGTCATCGATCCTGTTCCAGCAAATCCGGGAAGAACGCGGTCTTGCATATACGATCTACACTTACCATGACAGTTACTGTGACGCTGGGGTTTTTGGTTGTTATTTCGCTACCGACAAGCAGCGTCTTCCGGAGGCTCTCTCCGTAGTACAAAAGCAACTGCTGAAACTGTGTAATAGAAAAGTCTCTGAAGACATCCTGCGCCGCATCAAGGAACAGATAAAGGGTCAGGTAATGCTGGCGCTCGAATCCACGATCGCTAAGATGAACCGTATGGCTCGTTTCGAACTGATGCAGGGTGAATATATCTCATTGACCCGGACTATTCGTGATATCGATCGAGTAACGACCGATGACCTGCAAATGATAGCCCGAGCCCTCTTTAATCCCGAGGGGCGCACGGTTACGATACTTGGCCCGGCTAATCGGAAGACAGTGGAGGCTGTCCTTGAAGAATGAACGGACAGAGGCATTGACAATCGTGCCTTTCGCTCCGATGATTCTGACTTTTCACCGTGTAAGCCATAACTTCACCTGGTCGGCGACCAATTACCGGCCGGAACGCATTATAAGCCTGCTTACTCAACTCGAGTCGGCAGGCTTCGTTTTTATCCCGCTGTCGGATGAAATATCGTCTAAACCGGCAGGGGAGAGGCATCTGGCGATAACGTTCGATGACGGTATGGCCGAACTGGCTGACGAACTGCCGCCTTTGATCGACCGATTCGGTCTCAAACCGACGGTCTTTATGCCAACTGCGTTCATTGGCCGAACTAATCGCTGGGATTATTCTTACCGACTGGCCCCGAGTCGCCATCTGAATCGAGATGAAATTAGCCGACTGGCCGATGCTGGAGTTGAGTTCGGAAGCCATGGACATACTCACCGCTGCTTCAGAAATTTACCAGTGGATGTTGTTGCCGATGAACTGCGGCAATCCCGTACCATTTTAGAGGAAATACTGGGGAAAACCGTTGATTCCATCAGTTATCCGTTTGGTCGAATCGATGATACTCTCCTGAAACTGGTTGCTGAAGCAGGCTATACTCACGGTTATACAATGAGATACCCTGCCTTTGACGACCGACCTCTCGCTTTGGGCCGAATGGCCGTTTACAGCTTCGATAACCCGGCTTCAGTTCAACGCAAGCTCGGCTCAGGTTTCGGGCACCGAATCGAGAGAGTAATAGCCGCTTTCACTAATCGTCTCTCCGGCGGTACAGTTTTACTCCAGCGGTTCCGATCTTTTCACCTGTAGAGGAGTTGTTGCGAGAGCTGTTTTAGACCTTGCCAATAATAATCCTTTTTGCTAAAATGGCCTCCGATAACTGTAATAGCGGAGTGTGAATTATGAACGGCAACCAGCGTCCCCGGTACGATTTCAAAGAGATCGAAAGTAAATGGCAGCAAAAATGGGAGGATCAGAAGCTCTACGCTGCCCCGGATCTCGCTGACCCGAAACATAAATTCTACATGCTGGTAATGTTCGCCTATCCTTCGGGCGATCTCCACATGGGACATTTCCGCAACTACATTATTGGCGATGCCGTGGCACGCAAACAGATGATGCTCGGTAAGGATGTCCTGCATCCGTTCGGTTGGGATGCTTTTGGACTGCCGGCAGAGCGGGCTGCCATTAAGCGGCAGATTCACCCAAGAGACTGGACACTTGGCAATATCGGCGTTTCGCGCAATACCCTGAAACGAGTCGGAATATCGTTCGACTGGTCGCGCGAGGTGACTTCGTGCCTCCCGGATTACTACAAATGGACCCAGTGGATGTTTATCCAGCTCTTTAAGAAGGGGCTGGCATATCGCAAGCGCGGTTATGTCAACTGGTGTCCGGAAGATAAAACCGTTCTGGCCAACGAACAAGTCGTCAATGGTGTCTGTGAACGTTGCGGTACTCCGGTCGAGAAAAAAGAACAGGTCCAATGGTATTTTAAGATCACTGACTACGCCGATCAACTGGTCGATGACCTGGATAAACTCCCCAACTGGCCCGACAACCTGAAGGCAATGCAACGTGAGTGGATCGGTCGTTCCTACGGTACTGAAATAGACTTCACGATCGAAGAAACCGGTGAAAAACTACCGGTGTTTACCACGCGGCCGGACACTATCTACGGTGTCACTTTCATGGCTATTGCACCGGAAGCGGAGTTGTTGAAACGTCTCCACCTCGAAGGCGAATACGCTGAAAAGGTAGCACAATACCAAAGAGAAGCGCTGCTGCGTTCGGAAATAGACCGAACCGACGCCACCGCCGAAAAGGATGGTGTTTTCACCGGTAAATTCGCCATCAATCCATACAACGGCGAGAAAGTTCAGCTTTGGGTTGCGGACTATGTTCTGGCTGGATACGGCACCGGAGCGGTGATGGCTGTCCCGGCTCATGATACCCGTGACTTCGCCTTTGCCAAGAAATACGACATCCCGATTAGAGTTGTAATTCATCCCGATGAAAACACCTCTCTGGATCCCGATTCAATGGAGGATGCCTTTACATATTATGGCCCGATGGTGAACTCTGACCGGTTTAATGGGTTTTCAGGAGTTGAAGCTAAAAAAGCAGTCACGGATTACGCTGAGGCCGGGGGATTCGGACGGAGCCAGGTCAATTACAAGCTCAAGGATTGGTTGATATCGCGCCAGCGTTATTGGGGGGCGCCCATTCCGATCATACATTGCCCCAAATGTGGTGAAGTAGCCGTTCCGGACGAAGATTTACCCGTTGTCCTGCCGGATACCGATAATTTTATCCCAAAGGGCCGCTCACCCCTGGAAGATGTACCCGGATACATGGAAGTAACCTGCCCGAAATGCGGGGGAGCAGCCCGCCGGGATCCCGATACCATGGATACTTACGTCTGCTCGTCCTGGTATTACCTCCGTTATCTGGATCCCCATAATGATTCCGTTCCGTTCGACAAAGACAAAGCGGACCGCTATCTGCCCATTGACCTGTATGTTGGCGGCATAACTCACGCCACCGGACACCTGATCTATTTCCGCTTTTTCCACAAATTCCTGCGTGATCTGGGCTGGATTAAGAGTAATGAACCTGCCGAAAGGATGTTCTGTCTGGGAATGGTAATGGACGCCAATGGCGCAGTTATGTCCAAGTCACTGGGAAATGTTGTTTCGCCCATGCCTCTGATGGAGGAACACGGAGTCGATGTCACCCGACTGGCCATGTATTTCACCGCTCCCTGTGAAAAAGAGGTGCTCTGGACAAATAACACGATTACCGGGATTGAGAAGTTCTTCTTTAATCGACTGTACCCATTGTACGAAGATTACAGAGGTTCGGGCGTAGACTTAGAGCGTTACTTTAAGACGGAGATTCTCTCTGAGTACGAACGAGCTATTTATACCAAGTTGAATCAAACGGTTGTCCGGTGTTCTGAAGATCTCGACAAATTGCAATTCAATACGGTAATTGCCGCGCTCATGGAATTGACTCGGGATTTTGACAGTAAAAAGATCAAAGACGATCAACTAAACGACTATATTATCCTGAAAACTATCCAGATGGTGGCTCCGCTGGCGCCGCATATAGCTGAAGAGCTGTGGGAACGCTGTGATCAATCCGGCAGCGTGTTCAAATCCTGTTGGCCGCTTGCTGACCAGAATGCGCTGATTGGTGATATGATTGAAATAGCCGTTCAGGTCAACGGCAGATTACGGGATACAGTCAAGATTGCGGCCGATTCTGATCAGGAAACAGTCGAAAAGGCTGCATTTGCCAGTGAGAGAGTATCAGCACATATTGAAGGCAAGAATATCCGTAAAAAGATATATGTCAAAGGACGTATCCTTAATATAGTGGCCAATTGAACGACTATTTATGTGATGCTAATATGATAGATTCAAGCATATGTTAACATAATATATCTTATGAGACGTTTATCTGATGGCAGCTAAGCTTTCTATCATAGTTCCGGTCTATAACGAGCTCTCTACTCTCGAAAAGCTCGTAGCTGCTGTGCGTAATGCTCCAGTCGAATCAAAAGAGATAATCCTCGTTGATGACTTTTCGACTGACGGCACCCGTGACTTGATCAAAGACAAAATCGAAGCTATTGTCGATAAAGTCATTTATCAGGATCAAAACTACGGCAAGGGTTACGCTCTCAAAACCGGTTTTCAGCATGCTACAGGAGATATCGTGCTCATACAGGATGCTGACCTGGAATACGATCCGCGTCAGTACCCGATGCTTATTGAACCTATCTTATCAGATCAGGCTGATGTAGTCTATGGATCGCGCTTCCAGGGCGGCGGACCACACCGCGTTGTTTATTTTTGGCATTATGTTGGCAACCGCTTCCTCACCCTCCTCTCTAACATGTTTACCAATATCAATTTGACCGACATGGAGACTTGCTATAAGGTCTTTCGTCGGGATTTGATTCAATCAATTGACATTCAGGAAAACCGATTTGGATTCGAACCTGAAATAACGGCTAAAATCGCTCGTCGTAACGTTCGTATTTTTGAGGTCGGTATTACTTATTACGGCAGAACTTATTCCGAGGGTAAGAAGATCGGTTGGCGCGACGGTGTCAAGGCTGTCTATTGTATTGTTAAATACAACCTGTTCTCAAAGTAATTCAAGCCTGTATCAGACTTGTATCGGAATGTCTCTCTTATAATTAACGATCTATAATGAAGCTGATCGTTAATCTTATTGAAGTATTACTTTAAGCCCAGCCGCGGCGGGCGAGATTCCGACGCTGGCTTTCGTAAACTCGACGTTCCTTCATCGCCTTCACATACCAATCCGTACAGAGCTTAAGTCCCTCTTTTAAGCAAACTTTTGGTTTATATCCCAAAAGTTTTTGTGCTTTGCTGATGTCTCCAATAAACGTCGAGATTTCACCGACACGCTTGTCGATTGAAGAGATTTTTGATTTTGCTCCAAGGTTCTCGACAATCATTTCGGCCAGATCCAAAAGCCTCTCCCCCTTGCCGGTCGACAGGTTGAGAGTCTCACCGGCGACCCGGTCGAATCGTTCAACAATAGCCGATAAACCGGCTGTGCAGTCATCGATATAAGTGAAATCTAGTTTCTTCTCACGTCCAAAGACTGTTATGTCTCGATCTCGAAGCGCATAATACAAGAATAACGGGATAACCCGCTCAGAGACATCGTAGCGTCCGTATACATTGGAAAGCCTGACAATTACCGGCCGGATACCATAGCAAACATGGTAAGCGTGAATAAGTGCTTCTGCTGCGAATTTCGAAGCTGTGTACGGTGCTTTAATTCGGGATACATGCGTGGATTCCTCCCGTCGCTTCTCCCCCGGTTTTGATTCGCCGTATACTTCGCGAGAGGATGAAAACAGAAATCGGCTTATATCTCGTTTACGAGCGAATTCCAACAGATTATGGACCATTAGATAGTTGTCCAAAGCGAGGTTGGGCTTTACCACCAGATCATGAACACGTGCGTTTGCCGCCAGGTGAATAATCAGGTCAAAAGGCCGACGCATCAGGCGATTATCCTTGATTGGTTTGCGGAGGTCGCAACGAACAGTCGCTCGGTCTATTTTTTTGTCCCATAGAGATGGTCTGATATCTACGGGAGTTACATTGTAACCACGCCTGGTTAACTCCTGAGTAAGGGCCGTACCCACCGTCCCCGAAGATCCCGTAAGCAGAATTCTCATTTTTACCGCTGCCATGTCTATAGAAACTCCATTCCTTGTTTTTCAAAATTCTTTCGATTGAAAATACCGAAGTAATCGATAATTACCGGTTTACGACCTGTCATGCGTACCAGATCAGTCGGTTTGATCTTCTTGAATCCGGCATGAGCGCACCCGACAACCACAGCCCGGCTCCCTTTGAGGGCTTCTGAAATATCCTTACAAAGATCCAGACCGGCATCCGGAAGACGTTTGGCTTTTTTCAGATAAGGATCGTACAGCGTCGGTTTAGCACCACGTTTTCTCAGCATCTGAGCCAATTTGACAGCTTGTGAACCACGAGTATCATCGGTCTCCGGTTTAAAAGCCACTCCGAGTATCGCGATTCGTTTGCCCTTCAAACTGCCGAGTTTTTTCTTAAGCCTTTCTATTATTCCTTCCAGTATCTGATCGTTGATCAGCAGCGCCGTATAGGCCGTCTGAAAATCGAATGAAGGCTCAAGTTCCGAGGAATTGATCAAATGGCAGTCTTTGGGCAGACATGAACCGCCAAATCCCAGGCCCGGAGTGAAGTATTCGAGACCGATCCGTGGATCTCGACCTATCCCCTCTCGGACAGCCTCCATATCGAGACTCTCGACACGAGCATACTCAGCCAGTTCGTTGATAAATGCCAGACGGTGAGACAGGTATAAATTTGATCCCAGCTTGACAAGCTCCGCACTTCTAAGGTCGGTAACGACAAACGGTGTTCGTTTCGGATATAGTGATTTCAAGAGTTTCTCGACCGCACTACCATGATGCCCCTGTGGAGTACCAATAACCACACGCCAGGGAGAGGCTGTGTCTTCGTAGGCGAAACCTTCGCGTAAAAACTCCGGTGCAACGGTTACCTCGACCAAATCCGCGGCAGGAGTCCTGGCTACTAATCCGGCAAACATCTCTGCAAAACCAAGCACGTTGGTCGATTTCAGGATAACGGAGCCTTTTCGCTTTCTTTGCGTACTGCCAATCCAACCGGCCATGCGTTCGAATGCCGACAGTTTCATTTTCCAGGTTTTCTGATCGGCTGAATCGATAGCGATAACGATTGTACCGGCGCTTGCAAAATCGTCCGGATGTGGTTCATCAACAGTCAGTCGGTCGGTCTTAATCAGCTTCCGAAATTCCCGATCGAGTCGTGGTTCATGAAAATGAAGTTTACCGCCGTTGAGGGATTCGACCAGTATTGGATTCTTTTCGGCCACTACAACCGAGCAGCCTTTGTTTGCCATGAAGGTCGCAGTGGCCAGGCCGACAAAACCGGCACCGACTACGAGGATTGATTTCTCAGTTGTCATATCGGAGAATTATAACGAGGACGACGAGGATAGCCAAGCAGTTTTAGGTCGTTTCCTTGAAACCCCAGTTCAGCAACTTGCGAGCTTCTTTGAATCGGAGTTTGTCGCCCGGCACGCCGAGGACCACCGCCGTCAGTCTCTGTCCGGTTTTATTGCGCACGATTGTCCCCAGACAATAATCCGAGGCCTGGATATAACCGGTTTTACCGGCCATCACTTTGTAGGGTGACCAGATCAGGAGATTGGTATTACCCATGGGCAGCTTGTTGTATCGTTTTCTGTTAAGGTAAGTCGCTTCATAGCGCTTTTTCGAGGTGATCTTGGCAATGGTAGGATATTCAAAGGCATAATGGAGCATCTTGGCTACTTCTATTGCCGTCGAAACGTTACGTTGATCCAGCCCCGAAGGCTCATAAAAACGGCTGTGGGACAAACCAAGCTCGGCAGCTTTTTTATTCATGAGAGCGGCGAAAGCATCGATAGAACCGGCCGTCGCCCGAGCCAGCGCTCGTGCTGCGCGGTTATCGGAACAAAGCAGCATAGCATGAAGTAAATCACGAAGAGTCATCTGCGACCCTACTGTTAGACGTGATTTAGATGAACGATAGGCGTCGGCTTTGGTAATTGTCTCCGTATTATGATCGAGATCGATACCGGCGTCGAGAATTACCATGGCTGATATCAACTTCGATATCGAAGCAATCGGACGGACATCATCCCCGTGTTTGGAATATAGCACCTCGCCGTTATCGTAGTTAACCAGCACCGCAGCCTTCAGATTTAAGTAAGGTCCCTTTTCACGAACGTGATCATAATCGAAATGAAAATGCTGATTGACGGCAGCCTGGGTGTCGATTGTCGTATGTGGTTCGAAAAACTGTAAGGTACCGGTGGACAGAATCAACAATGCCAGGAGGTAAGCCCCGATACCGAAAATGTGTTGTCTAATGCCCATAGTTGTTTAATCGACCGGCCCCAGCTCAGTATTTAATCCACTTAATAATCTCCGGCAGCGTTGGCCGTTTGCCGTACATCAAAATGCCGATTCGGAATATCTTGCTCGTTATCCAGATCATACCGAGCACGGAAACGATGACGACAATTAACGACAACGTAGCTTCGCCGACTATCCCGGAAAAGAGTGATATCTCGGTCAGGGTTGGGGCAACAAAGGCTACTCGCATCATTGTCATCGTGGGTGCCGTCAGTGGTATGAAGGAGAGCACTGTGGCCATGGTTGAATGCGGGTCCTGTACCACTGAAATTCCCAATATGAAAGGCAGAATCATCGTAATGCTGATCGGGGCAACGAAAGATTGTGCTTCCTTCTCCGAGGTTACCACCGAACCGATCAAAGCGAACAAAGTCGAAAACAGTAAATATCCGAAAATAAGGAAAAGCACGAAGAATATAACGATGACCGGATCGAACATCATACGTGCGACCGCCGGATCCACGTCCAGCGCACCTTTTATCGAAAACAATCCCATTCCCAACACGCACCAGATCGCCACTTGCGTAAACGTCGCCGCCCCCAAACCGACTATTTTCCCGCACATGAGCTGGAAAGGACTGACCGAACTGATCAGTACCTCCATGATACGTGAGTTCTTTTCCTCGATTACGGAACGCATAACCAATTGCCCGTAACCAAGGATCATGCTGAACATAATGCCGACGAACACTAAGGCACTGAAATACTTCGTGGTGAACGGAATCGATTCACCTTTCGTATCCTGTGTGACGAGATTTACGTTGTGAGTCAGTTCCAGCACTGAATCGACGCTCAGATTGATATCGGAATGTTCCAGTCGAATCGAAGAAAGAATACCGGACAGTTTTCCCTCGAAGCGATTGAGTGATGTGAAATTATCCGAATTGGTGATTAAAAACAAATTACTGTCTGACAACTGCGGCTCAGGAAGAAGCACCAGCACGTACTTGAGTTTCTTCTCGGAGACAAGGGTACGCATGGAGTCTTCAGCTTGCTTGAAACGGGTAGTATCTGCCGGATCGATTTTATACAGTTCCTGGACGTTGTAATAAGGTTTGGTGGTATCTTCGAGGCGATACTCTTTTAGCGATTCAACGAACCTCTCCCCTACCTCATATCGAGACTGGTCAATCACCGCCATATTTTCAGTTTCGGAGGATTTCATCCGAGCCAGGAAAGTCGGGAGAACTACAATGGTAGCCATGAGAGCCGGGGTTAGAAGGAGACCGACGATGAACGATTTCTTTTTCACCACCTGGGCGTATTCGCGCTTCAACACTATCCAGAATTTACGCATGGGCGCCTCCTCCCGTTCCGGAAGCCAGTTGATCGGGATCGACACCAGCCACCTCGATGAAGATATTATAGAGAGAGGGCTCCTCAATGGAAAACCGTCGCACGGAAACTTTGGAAGCCACCGCCTGAAGGATGGCGTTGCTGTCGGCGCCGTCGGCCAGTTGTAACTCCAGATAATTGGGATAAGTCACCAGGCGTGACACCCCCGGTAGCTGGTTGACAAAACTCGCGTCGCCGTCAACGACGAGTTCGATCGTATTCGTACCGTGCGCGGCTTTAACTTCGCTCATGCGTCCGTCGAGGACTTTCGAGCCTCGGTTGATCATACAGACATGATCACAGAGTTTCTCGGCCTGTTCCATCACATGAGTCGAAAAAAGGATCGTCTTGCCGCGTGCCTTCAGATCGAGAATCACCGATTTGATTAATTCTATGTTGAGCGGGTCAAGCCCCGAAAAGAGCTCATCCAGAATGATCAATTCGGGATCGTGCAGTATGGTGGTAATGAACTGGAGCTTCTGCTGCATTCCTTTGGAGAGTTCTTCCACCTTGTGATCTTTGTATTCGAGCAGGTTCATGCGCTCGAGCCAGGGAACGGCTTCCTTACGGCTGCGTGTCTCGGGGAAGCCTTTTAACGCCGCCATGTAGGTGATGATTTCAAGTACGGTCATTTTTTTATAGAGACCGCGTTCCTCGGGCAGATAACCGACAATGTTCTTAAAATCAGCCGGTCGCTCACGGCCCTCGATCAACACCCGTCCCGAGTCCGGTACCGTGATATTCATTATCATGCGAATAGTCGTTGTTTTACCGGCTCCATTGGGACCGATAACGCCATAAATAGATCCGCGTGGAACTTCCAGCGAAAGATTCCTGACGGCAACTTTAGCGCCAAACGACTTATTGATATTCTCAAGTACAAGATACGACATGGACACAGTTATTAACCGTCCTTTCGCTTGCAGTCAAATAAAAACCCATTTCATCCGTTAAGCATCTGAACGAAGGCAAAAGCATCGCGGGCCGCATGGCCATGGTGACAGTTGTTAAAGAACATATAAACCGTCTTAGTTTTTGTCTTCAGCTTCATGATTTTCTGTCGCCATTCCTCGAGCTCTTCCTTGCTGTAGGCATAATCGTAACGCAAAGCTCCGCTGTTCCACCACTTCTCGGCATTGCGGCCGTGCATGCGAACATAGCCGGTATCGGTGGTGGCAAAAGCGTCGGGATTAAGCAAACCCGGAAGAGCCGGTTCATCGACACAGACATAACCGATTTCATGACGGCACAGGAAATCGTACATGGGGCGGTTGACCCAGCCGTTATGCCGAAACTCCACGAACAGCCGGTTGGGTTTTAGTGTTTCGTTGATCACAGCGAGATAATCAAGATTGTTCTGAGAGAATTTGAACGAATAGGGAAACTGGGCTAAAGTACCGGCCAGCTTGCCGGACTCTTCAAACGGCTTCAGTGCCTCGCGATATGCCGCCACATCCGCCTCCAGATCGGAGCGGCGATGAGTAAAGGACTGCGGCACCTTGATCATGAAATCGAATCCTTCCGGGGCTTTCTTGACCATATTCGCCATTACAGCCGGATGGGGAATGCGATAATAGGTCGAGTTGATCTCGACCGTACGGAAGAACTTGACGTAATGATCGAGCATTTTCCCCTTGTCGAGCTTCTCAGGGTAAAACGGTCCTTTCCAGTCGTTGAAGCTGTAGCCGGATGTCCCGACACGAACATCTGCATTCATCTTTGATTATCACCTCTGTGTTTCTCGATAGTCATACTCCTGTACGGAGGGGATATTCAACAGGTTGCACCGGGAAAATGCTCTGAGAAGAAACTCGTTTCAGCGGGTCAGGTGCAAAAAATCGGACAGAAGGAATTCCATACGACCGATGAAGGTCGACATACGCGACATGACCGTATAGCCGAAAGTCGTTCCGAAGAACAACATCAAAAACCAGGTGCCGGCCTTTGCGGCAGCGCCGAAAACCCCGGTGTGTTCCCGACTGAAATAGAAATAGCAAAGCGTACATATAACACCGGCCAGCACGATGATAGCCGCCATGTCAGGCATGCCGCCTTCACCGAGTAACGGCGCGACCGTGGCCGACATCTGTGTGAGTGTCCGTTGTTCCAGCATGGTCGGAATGGCGATACCTGCTCCGGAACCGATCATCACCGCAATAGGTATTCGCGACAGTCCTCGCAGTTTTGGCACGAACCGGGAGAACATCAGCAATCCCAGGATCAACGGAACGATTAAAGAGAGTCTCCCATCGCCAAACAGCGGCGCAAAAAGAATATCGACAAGAGTATTAGACCAGACAATCACAAGCGTGTAACCGATCGAGACCCCTATCAACAATGTCTCGGCCATCTTGTAAACCGGATTATCACGATACAAGAACGATAGGATCGCCAATGTCAGCAGTCCGGCAATAAAAGTGCCTGCATCCATCAGGACTCTCCCCCCTTCCGGCGTGAGCGCCACCAGACCACATTGCCGATAATGATCATCAAAATGACGTAAAGGTGAGCCGCAGTCTGGGCCGGCATACCGCGCCCGCCGCCGCCGGGATGGCCAATCAACTTCTCATATTCAGCGGCTCCGCGAAGACCTCCGATCATCGCATGCAATTGATCGCTGGCAAGATAGGGATCGTAGGTAGTCACCATGGCGGCCGTCACCCCGGCGATAATGGTCAGATCATGTCTAATACGACCATATTCGATCCAGTGCGTCGTGAAAGAGCCATCGGCAATCGAAAGCACCGCCGCGATGTCGTCATAGCTGTGTATTCCGGCCATCATTGGAATTGTCTTAACGTCCTGGCCGCGATAATCTTGCGGGTAGGTAGCCTCAATCGATTCGGCCATGGAGAGAATCGCCGCTATGTACTGTGGCTTGAAACCGAGGAAAACATAATCACGACCGTATTCACGATCGTATTCTTCTCCGATGCGCTCAAGCATGCGATAACCGATAAGTGTCCCCTCGGCCATCAGAGCGACACCGATAAGCTTGTGGCCACGCGAGAACGCGTGTCGCAGAAGGGCTTCACCGATAGGGCGGATTTCCGGCAATGATGAGGCTTCATGGTCAAACGAAACGATCAACACCGAGCCTTCGGGCAATGAATCGATATAATCGAACATACGCCGGGTTTCGGGAGAAACTTCCGTTTTCACCCGCAATCCCGATACCATAACGATCCCGATGAGTAAAAAAAGGCCGAGGAAGATCAAATGGCGGGACTGGATCGACATCACTTCGCTCCACCCAGCCATGTGCGTTCAATGCCGAGGATAACTCGCAAGGCTGTTGTTAGCGATCCCAGCCCGATGCCGATCAAAATCGCTCGTCGGGCGGACATTGCGGCGTTATTCCGGATCCAATCGGCGACATCAGGCAACCACGAACTGATCCATCCCCCCACGGCGCTGCGGCTAAGAAGCATGATAAGAGCGGCTATCAACAACAACGTGGCTGAGGCCGAGCGGGCTCTGAAACCACGATAAGAGGCGGAAGCGACAAAAAACGCTAAAAGAGCAAACACGGTCGATTGCATCGGTGTCTGAACGTTCTCGAACATCCACATGAACGGTGAATCGGCCCTGATACCCCAGAAAATAGCCAATACCGGCATCGCCAAAAAGCCAAGAAGACCAACGGTTCGATACGAGCGTTCTTCTCCGCGAGTCACTTTTTTGAGATTGTTTTGAACATATCCCGCGATTCCCACCAGAAGGGCAAAGGCAAAAACGATTTGCCAGTATTCTGCTATTCCCTGCCGCAATGAGTGTGCCAGGAGTGTGTCCGAAAAATACTGCGCGAACATCACCAGCCCGAAACCGAAACAAACTGCGAGGGCGATTTTGCGATCCATCAGAATATCCACCACGGATTATCGGGGAGAGATCCGCTCAGCGCTGCTATTGTCGCCCAAACGGCGGCAACCAGTAAAAATGCTATGATGATTAACTTGATTATATCCTGAGCTCGCACTGAGGCCAGAATCGAGGGGTCCTTTGACAGATATCCCGACGCTGCGAACAGCTCCTCACCGATCAGGGTGTAATCACAAGCAACGATAAAAAAGGAAAGCTGAATGGTAGAGTCGGTCCCGGCGATCTGAATCGCTCCGACCGAATTACCGGTCTCGGCCAGAATCAGCGATTCGGCCTCGAACGTACCGAGCAAGAAGATTGAGGCGGGTTTGTAGCGACTGATGAGTCCGTCTACGGCGGCGGCATAGCCAAACTGGGATGAAGTTACATAACTGATATCCTCGGCACGATAACGATCGGCATACCCGCTGCGGGCATAAGCCTCGCGTACGACCTCCTGAGCGACGGTCATTATGACGGGATCATGGGTCGGGTAAACCAGACGGCAATCGTACTGGGCGGTTTTCTCGGCCACACTGGCCAGTATATTCATCGAGGCAATGGTCGTTGGGCGCTGGATGTCACCGCCCCAGCCCGGTGTATATAGCAGTGGGCGAGCCATTTCGGTGGCTCGTCCTACAGCTTCTTCGACCGCTTCCAGCCCGGGAATACGACGAAGTTTGAAGCGCTCGCGACTACGGCGGTTGTAGGTTGTAAAAAGGACAATGGCTATGGCTATGGCCGCCGTGATGAGAGTAGGTAAACGAGCCGAATCAAACCAGGCCGTGTCGGATGTGGCCAGAATGACAGTGAGCATTGGATTCATTATAGATAAACGATCCGAGATGCCGTGAACCAACTCAACAAAAACATTTTATCGTTGACCGCAACGATTGCTCGCTCTATATCTAGCTGGATTGGATAATGAACGAAGGAGACTAAGAATATGATGCGCAAGTTGATTTTTATCGCCGCCCTGTTGACACTCATTACCGCAACTATCCATGCGGAAACCACTATCAAATGGTGGCAGTTCTGGACCGATGCTGCTATTCGCCCTACCATCAATGAAATGGTAGCTGAATTCGAACAGCAGAATCCCGACATAAAGGTAGAAGTTACCGATCTTACCTGGGCTAACGGTCATGAGAAGATCGTCATCGCCCTCTCTTCCGGAACCGGCCCGGATGTCCTGGAGTTGGGATCGGACTGGATTGCGCAATTCGCGGAGTCGGGGCACCTGGCCGTCCTGTCGGATGATATCGCCGAGGATTCATCCGAATACCAGGGCTGGGGTATGGCAACCTACAAGGGTGATGTCTATGCCCGTCCCTGGATTCTTGGCACACGCATTCTTTTTGCCAATCGCACTTTATTGAACAGAGCCGGCTTCGAACCGGATTACATCCCCATAACCGAACAGGAGCTGTACATTGCAGCTATGAAAGTTGACAGTCTTGGCAAGGATATCTATGGATGGGGTTCGAACAGCGCCGAAAAACATCGCCTTTATAAGAAGTTCATGCCGTTTTTCTGGTCGAACGGCGCTCAGGTCCTTACCGACGATGATACCCGTTGCGTGCTGGCTTCCCAGGAAGGTATCGCTGCGCTTGAGGTCTATAAAGGGCTGCACGACTCCTGTGGTTTCGTTTCCAATCAGCGGGGGATCGAAGACGCCTTTCTTAACGGAAAGATCGGTTTCATAATCTCAGGTGATTGGCTTTTGAAACGGATCGAGAACGAAAAACGAGATATTGATCTAGTATCGACATTGATACCCGGACCGACCTTTCTTGGCAAATCATTTATGGGCGGTGAATTTCTGGCCATCAATACCGCTTCAGAGCACAAGGCAGCTGCCGGCAAGTTCATCCGCTTTATAACATCACCGGAAAATCAGATTAAATTCTGCAAGGCCAATCGCTCGGCCAATCCTTCGAGTCGCACCGCCCAGCAGGATGACTATTTTCAAAATAACCCGCACCTGAAGGCTTTCGTTTCACAAATCGCTCGCGCCGTACATCCTCCAGTTCACCCGGAATGGGTTTATATGGAGGAGTATATTGAGGATGCCGTTGAGGCCTGTCTTTTCGAGGGAACGGGACCGGCGGAGGCACTTTTCGTGGCGCGCAAGAAAATCGATAAGTTACTCAAGGAATGAAGAAACCCAGGTCGACAGCGGCGCTTCTGACTTTCCCCTGGTCGGCCACCCTGTTGGCTTTCTGGGTTTTTCCTCTTGTCTACTCATTCATAGTCGGATTTACCGATTATCGCCTGCTTGGACGTGGATATCACTGGGTAGGCTTCGATAATTACATACAGCTTTTTCATGATGCCGACTTTTTATCGGCCCTGGGGAATACATTTGTATTCGTTTTCGGCACCATTCCGGTAACAACCGTAATCGCCCTGGTTTTGGCATTGTTGGTCAATAAGCGCTTTACCGGACGCGGTCTTTTTCGGGCTGGTTATTTCCTCCCTTCGATCACCTCAATGGTCGTGATTGCTCTCATCTTCACCAATCTCTATCAGCGCGGTGGTTACATTGCTACGCTGGCAACCATGATCGGATTAACACCGCCGGAACACGGCTTCCTGTTCGACCGCGACACCGCCCTGTATTCGATTATGGGTATGGATATCTGGATGTCGGTCGGTTATTACATGTTGATTTTCCTGGCCGGATTGAAAGCCATCCCAACCGAGCTGTATGAAGCCGCAGCTATTTCCGGTGCGGGGCGAATTCGTCAATTTTTCTCGATCACTTTGCCGCTCCTGCGTCCGACAGCACTCTTTATCCTGGTTATTAACTCCATCAAGAGCTTCCAGGTATTCGTTGAGATATTTGTCATGACCAAAGGGAAATTCGATACTGCCACAGTTGTCTATTTCCTCTATGATGAGGGACTTCAAACCCAGTTCAAGTTCGGCTATGCCTCCGCAGCGGCTTATGTTCTGTTTATCATTATCGGAGTATTCTCACTGATACAGTTCATCCTGATGCGCCGGAGGCAACCGTTATGGTAGAGCGCGCCGGGGGACTGAAAAAGACAGTTCATTATACCTTGTTGTCCATCATCCTTGCAACCATGGCCTTTCCTTTGATATGGATGTTTCGGGTTGCTTTCGCACCGGTCGGAACCGAGACCGGACTATTTTCCACTCTGATCGGCGGATTTACGTTCAGTAATTTCCTGGACCTGTTCACGGCCGACCGTATGGGGCGTTACCTTTTCAACTCAGTCTTCGTCGGGCTGGCGGTAACCCTGGGCAATCTGCTATTCAGTTTTATGGCGGGCTATGCCCTGGCGCGATACCGATCTCTCGCCAACCGTTTACTGTTCATTTCGGTGCTGGTTGTGCTGATGATCCCGGTGCATATTACGATCATCCCGATGTACATCCTGATGCTTAAGCTCAAGCTCTATGACAGCTATTGGGCTTTGATTCTCCCCTTCCTGGTCAATCCCATTGGCATTTTTCTGATCAAGCAGTACGTGGAGTCGATCCCGACTTCAATGGAGGAAGCCGCCCGTATCGACGGCGCCGGTGACTGGCGTATCCTGTTCACCGTGGTTATGCCGGTTTGTAAACCGGCTCTGGCCGTGCTGGCGATACAAGTGTTTTTTACCAACTGGAACTCTTTCCTGTTTCCTTTCATTCTCACCTCGAGCGAATCACTTCGCACACTACCGGTAGCTCTGGCCATGCTCCAGGGTCACCAGGCGATCGACTGGCCGCATTTAATGGCCGGTTCGGCAATTGCGGTAATTCCGGTTCTGATTCTTTTCATGATCCTGCAAAGGCAGATTGTTAGCGGGATTACAGCCGGAGCGATCAAACAATAAGTTGCTCGATGTCAAGTGAAAATATCGTAAGTCCATTTTTTCCTTGCATTTGCAGGTCAAATCATTAGGTTTTGACCCGAGATTTGGAAAACTAAGGCAAGTGGTTTCATAGAAAGGGAGTATCTATCATGAAGACTCTTGTGGTTGCTGTTGCTCTCCTTTCCGTCGTAATCGGCGGTTGTGGCGTCAACAAAGCGTACGTGGAAGAACAGATCCAGGCATCTGAGGGCCGTACTTCGGCTCAGATCGCAGCGGTTAAGGGCACTGCTGATGCCAACAAGGCCGAAGTTGACAAGCTCAAGGCTCTGGCTAACGAGCTTTCGACCAAAACCGACATGGCTCTGAATCGTGCGAAAGGCTTCGAGAACTACCAGATTATCTGGCAGGGCGAAGTCAACTTCAAGTTCGATAGCTGGGATATCACCGACGTGGCGCAGGCGACCCTGATGGAAGCCGGTGAAACGATGGAAAAGAATCCGGCTTCGGTTATCGAAGTTGCCGGTCACACCGACCGCACCGGTTCCTCCAAGTACAATCTGCTGCTCGGCGAAAAGCGTGCCGCTGCCGCCAAGCGCTTCCTGGCCGATCACTTCGGCGTTTCCCTCTACCGTATGTTCACCATTTCTTACGGTGAGGATAAGCCGGTTGCGATGCCCGATGAAAAGGGTGCGGCCAGCAAGAACCGTCGCGTCACCCTGAAAATCTGGGGTCCGATGCAGTAAGCATCCGCGATAGTGACAGAAAAGTAAAACGGCGATCCGTTTCAAACGGACCGCCGTTTTTTTATCTCAGAAGTAACAGCCCCAAAGCTGTCTCCTGCAATATCTCATTTGATCTCGAAATCCACCCCGGCTGTTTCGAACCTCGGCCGCACTACAATCGTATCCGCAAAGGTTGCCATTGTTTCAGCAAAACGGAAAGGCTTCAGGGAGCCTTTGCTCGGCTCACCGTTGCCGTCCGTATCGACCAGTGCCGATGCCAGGTATTTACCACCCGGGACATCGATCATATAAGCACCCTCTTCGGCTGTAGTAGAAAACCATATCTTGCCGTCAAGCCGCCGGAAAGTCAGCAAAACCGGATCGTTTCCTTTACTCGGAACGGATACAACCACCGCTCCCGATATTGATCCGAGAGAGTCATCCGAAATAGTACGGAAATTGAAACCCTGCAGCGTGTCTCCGAGGGCATTGCCGGCTTTGTCGACCAACTCGAACTCGACCATCTCCAAATGATATGCCTCTCCCCCCAATAAGCTGTCAGGAACGATCCGAATAGAAAGCGGCTCCGACCAGTCAAGCACATACGGAACCGGTACCGCCTCAGCTCCTCGCGTCAGTACGAACGTGCCCGGAGTCAGCGAGGAACTGTCAATCGGTTCCGAAAAAGAAGCTCGTATTTCGATATCGCCCGGTAAGCGAGGGATATTATCCGGTTCGAACGACAGCAGCTCCGGAGGTGTTTTGTCTTCTTTGGCCGTAATAATTAACTCTTCGAAGCGGATTGGATTGCGGGTTGTGTCCCAGGTTACAAAAAGTTGATAGGCGCCATCGGACAAATCACCGGCAAAGAATGTTATCGAGCTAAGCTTGTCTTTGCCTTCGTCCAGCACCTTTAAAGCAGGCAGCATGACGGTGCTGTCGGTCCGTGGAGACAACCATATCCGTTCAGGATGGGCCATTAAATTGGTAACTTTTAACTCCCGCTGAAAACGGACACGAATAAGACCATCGGTGTTATTGGCTGCCGAGAGGATGCTGGGAGTGGTAGTATCGCAATCATAAAGGATCATATTAAGCGAACTTAGATCAATCTTTCCGCCGATGCTTACGGGACGATCCGGCAATCCGTATGACTCGACAAGCGGATTGAGTCGTTCATCACCGTTGCGATCATCGAAAGCCAGCAGCAAATAATCGCCATCGGGCAGATAGGACAATTCAAAAGCCCCTTCGGTAGCGGACTGGGTCAGGTATTCGGCATAGATGGAATCGAAGATAGTCGAATCGGTTATCTGCTTTTCACCGTAAAGAGCGATCGTACCACCGGCCTTGTAACTTCCCTTTTCGTTGTATAGTATACCAGAAAGCGCCCCATGAGCGATATCGGAGCCGGTGGAGAAAGCTACCGTAAGACTGCTGTCCATTTTGTTGCCGCGCAAATCTACCACCCCCGCCGCAACCGAAACGATATAGGTTTGATTCGGCAGAAAGCTATCGGGGAAATTTACGATCAATCGGTCGGACTTCCACTTCACTTCCGGGTCTTCATCGAGTCGCGGGGAGATATAAACAGTCTTGCCGGATGATGGAGCTTTAATCGTCTCTGAAAAATAGATCGTGACCTGATCTGAAATAGGAGTATCCACACTGCCGTTCTGAGGTTCGGAGCCCATCACGAACGGTCCCTGTTTGTCCTCAGGTCCGCCGGGGGGATCAGCCACTTCGGCACAGGATAATAACATGGAAATCAGAATTGTGGTCGGGAGAATCAGACCGATCAGGTCAGAAAGGCGGGAGGTTATGTGCTTCACTCTTTCAGTTTCTCTTTAATGACTTCATTGTCAGGATCCAGCTCAAGGGCTTTTTCCCACCAGAGCCGGGCTTTATCTTCCTTGCCGTTCGCCTCGTAGGCGTCTCCCAGATGATCGAGAATCGTAGGATCATTGTCAAGCTCTGCGGCTTTCTGAAGATAACTCAGGGCATCACCATATTTGCCTAAGCGGTAGTAAACCCAGCCGTAAGAATCCAGAAATGCGGCGTTGTCGGGTTGTTGTTCTACCGCGCGTGAAATCAGCTTTTTCGCATAGTCGAGACGTTCACCTCGGTCAGCAAGAAGATATCCCAGGAAATTCAGGCAAGTGGGATCGTTGGGAGCAAGCTCCAGCGCTCGTTCCAGGACACTGATGCATTCTTCGGTCTGACCATCCTTTTCCAGCACCGCCCCTAACGACATCAACAATCTGATGGTTCCGGTGGAATCGGTGACGCGATTCAGCCCCTGACGGTAAAGCTCAATCTCCTGGGGAATCAGGTCCAGTTTGCTGTAAACCCAGCCTAGGTCGAGATAAGCATCGTAAGAGGTATCGACAACCTTCAGCGCAGCCTCGAAATTAACCAGAGCCTTGTTGTAATCTTCTCGCATTACTCCAATCCGACCTAAATAAGCATAGTTGGTCGGGTCGTTATCCCCGGATTCCACCAACGAAGTCAGAATCGAATCAGCTATATCGAGTGAATCGAGGACATAATAAACCAAAGCGAGTCTTCGCTGGGCCATGCGTTCCATGGGCGCGGCTTCCGCCACTCGTTGCGTGTACGGCAGCGCCGTTGCGAATGAATCGGCGCTGATGTAGTATGTCCCGAGAATGCGGTTAAGGACAATGTTTTCGGGATCACGTTCGAGAGCTTTCTTGAACATTACAATGGATGAGTCTTTCATCCGCCGGGCTTCATACAGCTCACCGATTCGCACATAAGCCATCATGTTGGAAGAGTCATCTAGTAGTTCGATCGATTGGCTGTAAGCCTCCTGTGCCGGGATCAACTCTCCCTGGAGAGTATACAACCGCCCTAATTCATACCACAGAGAATGATCATCCGGACGCAATCGCGTAAGATTGCGGTAAGCCCAGACAGTCGAATCTAGCACTTCGCGGCTTTGATAATACGCCGCCAGGTATGCAAAAGGGGCTACATTAATGCTGTCTAGTCGTACTGCCGCCAGGTAATAATAAGCTGCAGAATCCCCCTCTCCCAATTCATGGAAACAAGCACCTCTCAAACGTTGGACCATGTCGTCTTCGGGTTCGATCACTCGGAGTGCCTCAACGGCATTGTCATACTCGCGCAAGGCGAACAACATACGCGCAAACGAAAGGCGTATTTCGTGAGAAAGAGGATGATACTGTAAAGCACGCTTGTACTGCTCCGCAGCATGGCGATATTGCCCGTCCGCTTCGAACAAAGCGCCGTTAACGAAGAAATGCAAAGCGGTGGGATGAATGCTGTCGTCAACCTGGGTGCGAATTACTCGAGAATCGCTGCTTGATTGACCGGCATCTCTCTGGTTGGCAGATTTCGAGAGGTTCGCCTTTTCCTGTTTAGTTACAGGATTGGCGACACTGCTCCGGCCTCCACAACCGACCGCGATCAATACCGCGCATATCATAACGGTTGCGAGCCAACCAAACCGGGTCAATACAATACTACTTCTGTATGCCTTACAGGCCATCCATCAACTTTCGTCTATTTGTCCGGAACGAGTTTGAGGAATCTTCTCTTTCCTACCTTAAGCACCATTTCCTTCGAAAGGGCAAAAGTATAGTTCATATCCTCAATTCTATCTCCGTTAAGTGATACCGCCCCAGCCTCGATAAGTTTCCGGGCTTCACTGGAAGAGCGAGCCATTTGAGCCTTTGAAATAAGGTGTACCAGGTACAATTCATTCGGATCAAGTTCGAGCGCACGCATTTCATCGGCCGTCATCTCGGGGATTTCATCCGGGAGTTTTTTCTGCGAGAACATCCGCTCGAACTCTTCTTGAGCGGCCTGGCCGCTTCCGGCCGGATTATACATATCGGTAAGGGTGCGAGCTAGTTCCTTCTTGATGTCCATCGGATTCTCTTGACCACCCTCAAGACGCTGCTTGATCTGCTCCAGATATTCGAGGGATACTTCGGTCGCCAACTCGAAATAGGTGTAGATCAATTCATCCGGAATAGACATCGCTTTACCGAATATCTCCCTGGCGGGCTCGTCGATTCCGATATAATTTCCCAACGATTTTGACATCTTTTTTTCGCCGTCGAGACCTACCAGCAACGGCATGGTCAAAATCACTTGTGGTCTTATCCCGTAAGCTTCCTGAATCGTGCGACCGGTAAGAAGGTTGAAAGTCTGATCGGTAGCGCCGATTTCAACATCGGCCTTGATCGCTACCGAGTCATACCCCTGCAATAACGGGTAAAACAACTCATGGATCGAAATCGGCTCATTGCGGTCCATCCGTTTCTTGAAATCATCGCGCTCGAGCATTCGCGCCACGGTGAATCTTGCCGCCAGGTTCATGATCTCGGCAAAATCAAGTTTGGAGAACCACTCGCCGTTACAATGAACTTCCGTTTTAGACTTATCCAGAATTTTGAAGAACTGAGTCTGGTAGGTCTCGGCATGTTTCATGATCTCGTCGTGCGAGAGCATCGGTCGTGTGGCCGACTTGCCGCTGGGATCGCCGACCATACTGGTATAATCTCCGACGATCAGAACAATTTTATGGCCCAGATCCTGAAATGCCTTCAACTTACGGATTCCCACCGTATGGCCGACATGAATATCCGGGGCCGTCGGGTCAAATCCCTGTTTTACCCGCAACGGCTTGTTCTCAACGATTGCCTCTCTAAGGCGTCCTTCCCACTCCTCCGCAGGGAGCATATCGACCGTTCCCCGGCCGATTATCTTCAACTGGTGCTCCAGCTCGCGTCTAACTTCAGGGCTGTCATTAACTTCTGTCAACTCAAACTCCTTTAGAACCCCTGTTAGGACATCTATCGGCAGAATCTCGAATTCCGTTCATTTGTTCGAGGTTTTCCGGCATATATTTGCAGCCCATAATAGTATACAGTATTACAAAAATCAAACTCAAGCTGGTGTCACAGCTTTTAGCTTGACTTGATACGAGACAGAGACAAGAATAGTCCTCATGACACGAACCATAGATCAGCGGCGTTTTACCCGTAACCGTTTTCGCAACAGCATTATCGTACTGGCCCTGCTGCTGGTCGTGCTGGGCGTAATAATCGGCAGCCGTGTTTATTCCACATATCAGACCGGTTTGCCTTCGTTTGAACAATTACATAACATAGAACCCAGCCTTAAAACCAAGGTCTATGACCGTAACGGTGTGATCCTCAAAGAGTTTTTCACCGAGAATCGAGTCCTGACTCCTTATAAGGACATGCCGCCGCACCTGATCGATATGCTGGTGGCCTCTGAGGATCGGGAATTTTACGATCATTGGGGTATCAATCTGCGCCGTGTCGGTATCGTTGCAATATCTAATATAGTCAAAATGCGCGCGGCTGCGGGAGCTTCGACTATCACCCAGCAGCTTGCCCGAATGTTATTCCTGGATCGCCAGAAAACGATGGAGCGGAAAATCAAGGAAGCCCTCACCGCGATCAAGCTCGAACGGACTTACTCCAAGGAAGAAATACTGGAAATGTATCTCAACCAGTATTATTTCAGTCGTGGAGCTTACGGTGTAGCGGCGGCAGCGCGGCAGTTTTTCAGCAAAGAGGTGGGTGACCTGGACCTGCTCGACTGCGCTACATTGATCGGGGTTCTCCCGGCTCCAAACGTCAACTCTCCCTTTATCAATCCCGAAAAAGCACTCCGGGCGCGCAACCGTGTGCTCTATTCATATTATGATGAAGGCAAAATCAGTCGCGATCTGTTTGACTCCCTCAAAGCAGAGCCGATGCATATCAATCCTCCCAGGGAGGATATCGGTATCGCACCGTATTTTACGGAGACGGTGCGTCAGTATTTGTACGATAAATACGGGGAGAAGGAACTCTATTCGGGTGGACTGGAGGTTTATACCACCCTTGATGCCGACCTCCAGAAAGCGGCTGAAGAGGCCGTGTATAAGAAAGTCGATTCGCTTCGGGCGCGAATCGAACGGCTCTACGGCCATGGCCACCCCGCTTATATGGAAACTTTGCCCGATACCGTCGATGAAAACGGCGACTCGATCAAGGTGCTCAAGAAAGTCCAGGGAGCGTTTGCCGCTATTGATAATGCTACCGGCGGCGTACTGGCCATGGTCGGGGGAAGATCATTCGAAGAATCGAAATTCAATCGAGCGGTTCAGGCGGACTTGCAACCGGGCTCGGCATTCAAACCGTTTATTTACACGGCCTGTATCGACAATGGCTTCCGGACCACCGATATCATCGATGACAACCCCATCGTACTTGAAATACCCGGCGCCAAAGACTGGCGACCACACAATTTCGATGACAAGTTCAAAGGTCCGATTACCTTACGCGATGGCCTGCGGATGTCGCGCAACCTGGTCGCTATCAAGCTCTTGTTAAAGATTCAGCCGGAACAGGCGATCTTCTATGCTCGTCGTATGGGAATCACCACCCCGCTGCCGCCGGTCGCTTCACTCGCTATCGGGACAGGTCTGGTTAAATTGATCGAACTGGTCAGCGCTTACACTGTTTTCCCCAACCAGGGGATCCACATCCCCTATCGCTATGTAACGCGAATCGTTGACCGTTATGGTCGCGTTCTCGAAGATAACCGTTCGGTGCAGCGAGAGGAAGTCCTCTCGGCGCAGACGGCCTATATTATGGTTGATCTGATGCAGTCAGTCGTGAACGGCGGTACCGGTCAGCGGGCACGCTGGATGGGCTTTAATCAACCGGCGGGCGGTAAGACCGGCACCAGCGACAATTTCTGCGACAACTGGTTTGTTGGATATACCAAATACATTACCGCCGGGGCCTGGGTTGGATTCGATTCTAAAACCTCACTGGGCAAGAACCAGGACGGTGCGAAAAACGGAGTTCCGATCTGGACCGAGTTCATGATCCATGCTCACGATTCACTTCCGATTGCCGGGTTTGACGAGCCAGATGGAATTGTCCATCTTGATGTCTGTCTGGAATCCGGTGAACTGGCCACCGACCGCTGTATTGAAGTCCGTAACGAGGTTTTTCTGGCCGACAACTGTCCGACCAAGCCGTGTCATTTGCATCCTTCAGCCGCGACTGGCCTGGGTAACGTACTTCGAGATGAACCGGTAGTTCCGGCCGACACCAGCGACGACCGGCGTCATTTCTAAGCCTCTTCCCCGTTCATTTGACTTGACAAGTCTTCGCGGGACATTTAATTGCGTGTTCGACGGGCTTTTCACCGGCCCGTCGAACCACTCTTGATGTGCCGGAGTGGTGAAAGTGGTAGACGCAGGGGACTCAAAATCCCCCGGTAGCAATACCGTGCCGGTTCGAGTCCGGCCTCCGGCACCAACTCGGTTGGATTCTTCCCGACAATATCCCAGTTCGATTCAAAGGTCGTTTCCGCGATTGTAATGTCCTGGGGCACCACTTCTCTTTCTCATGTGGCGTTGCTCTTTGGCGCATACCACGTCAAATCGAAGGCCAGGATCCCTGCGATCCTGGCCTATAAGCACATGTGTTGTGGCTCTCATACCGTATGCTCATAAGGGCACATTCTGTCGGAATCTTGCTCCACACCCATCAAGTCACACCCGATGGGTGGGGGAACCGAGAAGATGAAGAGGAATTCCCGCTTTCCGGGAAAGACGTTCTCCGGAGTGTGCTGCTGCAGGTGCAGACGAGGACGTCTGCCGCCCACGAAATTGTGTTGTCGACCTGGTACAATCCCACCCGTGGACGGGTGGGCCACCGGTACCTGTACAATCCGGACATAGGTAACACAATAAACCGACCAACTCCCGTACAATATCCCACCCGATGGGTGGGGCACCAATGACCGCAAACGCTTGATTTTCTCGACATGACTCCTTCGGCAGACAGAAGATTTCGACCTGCGAGCGCCCCCTCAATGTTAGAAAAGACACCCTCTACCTGAACCGCCCGTCGGAGCGCTTTGTCCGCGCCTGTTTGCGAGCCTCCTCCAGCCAGCCGGAGCGGACTTCGGTCTGGCGGTCGAAATCCGGCACGTAGGGTTTGATATCCAGCAGCGGCGTGCCGTCGAGCATATCCAAATTGCGGATGTGCAGGGTGCAGTCCTCGATCCGGATCAATTCCACCGTGGACAATCCAATCGGATTTGGCCGGCGCGGTGCACGTGTGGCAAACACACCTCGCAGTTCCGTATCGAGATAAGGCACCACCAGCAGCTTGTAAGAATCGCTTTTATGGAAGTGAAACAGCAGCGTGATATGTGAAAAGCCGTCGAGATCTTTCAACCCTTCCCGGTATTCCTCGAATAGCTCGATCGTCCCCTCCACTCCGGCTCCGCCCGAGGGTTGAATCGGCATGTTCGCCCGATCCGTGAACGGTGTGTGGATGATACCAATTGGTTTGAATTCCATTCTATCCTCTTCCTAAGCGCGAGTGCAATCCCGGGATAAATAAACGCAAGTCACCCTAAACTCGGGTAAACACTACGGTCTTATCAAAGATCATCCGGGGACCGCGTGAAGACTCCAGACCGACTTTATGAGCGTTTTCAATCATAGCCGCGAAATCGGCTTTCGAGACATGAAAAGGTGGCTCCACAATAAGTGCTTGTCCGCCCGGTTGCAGAATTGAAGCGATCTCCGCCAGAGCCGCCGGTTGATTCGGTATCTCATGCATTACATGAAAGGCCAGCACGAAATCGACTGGATGTTCATAATTCAAACTTCTCTCGTTGCACAGGTGCAAAACGACTCGCGGCTCCAGTTCGGTTCCGTCAATCCTGTTCTTCACCCGTTGCAGCATTCCATCTTGTATGTCTACGGCTACCACCTTCCCCGTTTCTCCCACCATTTGAGCCATCGGCAAAGTAAAATACCCAATCCCGCAGCCGAGATCGAGCGCCGTCATACCGGTACCTAGATAGGATCGCAGGATACGTTTTGGATTATGAAACAAGCGCCGTAGGAAACTGTCCAACTCATCCGCCTTTTCAACCGGGTATACCCGGTTCTTATTATTTTTCACACTAGTCCTTTCGACCTCTTGTGTACTGCATAACAACCTCTCTTTTTACTGTCAAGTATTTGTTCCCTTTCTCAGACAACAACAGGGCCGACCGTAAAACGATCGACCCTGTCGGTTCGAGAGAAGTGTTCAGGTCATCCTAGACCTGGAACAGATATTGAATCTTGAGAAAGAACTGACGCTGGCTCAAGCTCCATTTATCAGTGTAATAAGTAGTGATACCGTCAGGATGATAAACTTCTCCGCCGCCGAAGTCGGCATAGTCGAGAGTCGATCCCAGATATAACACCGAGAACGAACCGATCCGATAGGTCAACAACGGATCAACATCCCAGGCTCGGCTGAAGTCGTTGTACTGCAGAACCAGACGGAACGACAGCTCCTTATTGGCCTGGTATTGCAGCCGTGTACGGGCTATGTAGCCGTCGTAAAGTTCCTCACCGGTAACATCGTGCGTACTCCGGGAATAACTCAGGTCTTCTTCAATCGTAATCCGATCAACCGGCTTGATGAACATCGACGCCGCCAGATCGGTCTCATTGCCGATCGTCACCAGCCAGCGGGCAACATTGCGCGATCGGGAAAAGCTGAGGTCGAAGCCATAGCGGTCGCTGGGGCGACTCCCGGCGCTCAGATTGAACTCCCAGAGATCGGAGAACTCAACACCTCCCCAGACTTCGCGGTAAACACTGTAGTCGCTCCCAAAATAAATCTGTGCCAGACGCAGGTTGGCGTTGAAACCTATCGTCACGCCACGATTGCGATCAAAACCGTCATAGCTCCATTTTTGATTGATGTTTGCCTCCGGTGTGAGTTGTTCCAGAAGGCCGTTGTCATACCTGTAAGTATAACTGGTGTAAAACCAGAGGTTGCGGTAATCATTCCATGGATCGTAACCTGTTTCCGTGCGATAAGTGGGGCTGGTATGATCATAATTTAGCGTAAAATTCCAGGCTCGTGAATTACGTCGGACCTGCAGGATCATGGCGTCGCCGTAATAAGATTCACCGTCGAGGGCCACGGTTTGTTCTTCGTCGTTAAAACTCCAATCGCCGTAGCCGGGAGTCAAAGAAAGATTGTCGGGTTCCTTGGTATGGCTGGCGATAAATTGACCGATGACACGATAATTACGGGATATCCGCAGGTCGCCATCGACCGACATAATCGTTCCCGAGCCATCGTTATCGAATCTCCGGTCGGTCAGGATCATACCAAAACTGGAACCACTCCCCAGGGTATGTGAATAGCGCAATGCGCTGATATAACTTTTCCCGGCATTAACCATGACACTCTGTTCAACCAGCGGGATCATATAGGGAGAGTTTTCATCCTGTGCGAAAAGGAAACCGATATTGGTTGTACCCATGCGACCGGTCCCTTTGACGGCAAAGGCCGGATCGTTGACGGTACGCGTGTAGAACGAGTTGAACAGGGTACGGAATATATCGCTCCCTTCCTGGAAAAACGGCCTCCGCTCAGCATACTGCAAGGCGATAGTCGTATTGACATCGACCTGATCCGCATCGGCTTCGATCTGGCTGAAGTCCGGATTGTACGTACCCTCGAAGGTAATGTCGGACGAAAGCGAGTATTTCGCTCCCAGTGACAGATCACCGTCGATATCGCTCTCATCCAGCGCTTTCTCAGGATCAGACCGCTCACCGACCTGATTGGCTACCAGACTCTGAAGGAACTCAAGACCACGACCCGGCTTGACATTCTTAAGCCCGTCGAGACGACCCCATTGACAAACCCAGCATTGATCGTTGCGGTCATAAGCCGACCATGAGTACTGCTTGTAACTCTCGCGCGGACGTTCGCGCCAGAAGTCGATCTTCCAACTTTGGACATCCCGGTCGGGAAATCTTATGGAACTGAACGGAACTGCCAGTTCGACCTGATAACCGGAATCGGTCACCGTGGCAGCGGATTCCCAGACTACATCGAAACCGGAATCGGTACCGTGCACCGCCGTCCACATTCTATCCGACTGAACACCGTAAGGATTGACCTTGAACTGGTAAGCCCAGGAGGCTTCGCCGTAAGTGTCTATATACAAACTGACGGCATCATTCGAACTGAACTGGTCACGTTGACACATAGTAGCCCGGATCTGCGAGGGATCATCGTAGCAGATAAAAGCCACATATAAGTTGTCGGTGTCATAAGTCAATAATACCTCGGTCTTGACATCGGGCTCGACCATATCTCCCGGATAACGTTCCACGAATCCATAACCTCGGGCGGCTTTCTCCCAGGCTCGGTCGTTCAGTTGTCCGTCCACTTTCACAGCTTCCTCAGAGAAGACCGCTATCATTTTGGGACTGTACTGTGGTTCGAATGCCGCTTGTGATAAAGTCGCGAACAGCAGAATACCGACAAGAATCCCCAATATGCCCTGCGGTAGTGCCGTTCTGAAATAACTCATGTGGAGCACCTCATTTTGCGTTGCTTCAGCTTTGTGCTTTACAGGTTGGTCCGGCGTCCCGTGATCATCTTTCCCCGTGACCGGAAGCGCCGCTCGCTCTCAGCTTCAATACGGATAACACGCAAAATTGTTCAGTTATGCCCCGAGAATTATGAAACGAGCATCTTCTATCAGTAATCTCTTTGAAAAATGAGGTTTGCGTCCTATCATACAATGAAGATGTCTGGTTGCTAACTCAGGAGCCTGTCGAAAAAGCCATACACATCCATTTCTCAAAACACGTCTGTGGTACAGGAGATATAAAGCCAATCAACATGGCTACAGGCATCATCGGCAGACTCAGAGACCGGGCATTGTCAAAGAATGGAGAAAACAGGACGATTAATAAGTAACACTAAGAGCTAACACTATGACGAGAACTAACATCATTACCATCCTGATGACTTTGATCTTCGCTAGTCTGGCGGCCTCGGCAGCGGCTGATTTGCCGTCGAGCTACGATCTGCGCAACGTCGGCGGCGTCAATTATGTCACTTCCGTAAAATCCCAAACCGGCGGAACCTGCTGGACTCACGGTACCATGGCGGCAATCGAGGGGAACCTCATGATTACCGGTCTTTGGCAAGTTGCCGGTGATACGGGCGAACCCAATTTGGCTGAATACCATCTTGACTGGTGGAATGGTTTTAACCAGAACAACAATGACGACATCACTCCTCCTACCGGAGCCGGTTTGGAAGTTCACCAGGGTGGTGATTATCTGGTGGCTGCCGCTTATCTGACACGAGGCGAAGGCGCGGTTCGCGATATCGACGGTCAGAGTTACACCGAGCCCCCCCTACGCTCGGACAACAGCTTCCATTATTACTATCCCCGTGATATCGTTTGGATGGACGCAGGTGAGAATTTAAGTAATATCGATGTCATAAAACAGGCAGTAATAGATTACGGTGTTGTCGGGACCTGCCTGATGTACGGCGGGTATATGGATGGTTTGATTCAATATCAGCCATCCTGGACAACCGATGATCCCAACCACGCGGTAGCTATTGTCGGCTGGAACGATAACCTTAATACTCCGGCATCTAATCCCGGAGCCTGGCTGTGTAAAAACTCCTGGGGTTCCTCCTGGGGGTACAGTGGCTATTTCTGGATTTCTTATTACGACAAACACTGCGGACACAATGAGTTCATGGGAGCGGTATCGTTTCAAAACGTTGAACCGATGGCTTACGACCGGATCTACTACTACGATTATCATGGCTGGAGATCGACTAAAACCGACATCCAGCGTGCCTTGAACCATTTCTATATTACCGAGGGAGGCTATGTTCGAGCCGTTTCGTTCTACCAGGCGACGGATACGGTGAGCTACACGGTCAACCTGTACGATTCGTTGGATGTAGAACCCAGCGCTTTGCGTTACACCCAGTCCGGTGATTCTTATGGACGCGGTTTCCACACAATTGATCTGACTACCCCACAGACAGTTGCCAACGGTGAATTGTATATAGAGGTCGATCTTTCGGACGGTGGACAACCCTACGACCAGACCTCCGATATTCCGGTGTTGCTCGGCGCCGACTATCGAACTATCGTAACTTCAACCGCCCACCCGGATGAAAGTTACTACTATCAGGGCGGCCAATGGCACGACCTTTGGGAAGATGACCCCTCGGCTAACTTCTGTATCAAAGGCTTGACCGAGACGATGATCTCGTTTGAGGCGGATACTATCTGGGGTTGGGTTCCTTTGGATGTAAATTTCACTTCCGAAACCGACCTGTCGGTGGATTCGATCAACTGGTCGTTCGGCGACGGCGGCCAGATTGCCACCAGTCTTGATGAAGTTTCCCATACCTTCAATCAACGCGGCCTTTTCGATGTTGGTGCTACGGTACACTCCGGTGACTCGAGCTTTAGCGCTGTTCAGCGTTATTGCATTGCTGCTCTGGCCGACACTCTCTGGGCCGACAGCATAACCGTTCAAGAAGCAGAAAAAGTTGTCGTAACCGTATACGGGACTAATACTCTGCCTCTGTATCAGTTGAAAATCCCTGTCAGTTACAGCGGCGATATTACCCTCACACTCGATTCCGCTTCGAAAGTCGGATGTCGGACAGAATGGTTCGAAGAATTATACTGGATGCAAAACGACCCTACTAACCGGCTTGCGACCTTCCGTATGACGAACGCCCTTGACGGCAATGCCCATCAATTGGAGCCCGGCACCGGTCCTCTGCTCAAGTTCTACTTCTCAGTATCCGGTGAGTTGAACAATGATGCGGTCACCCCTATTGACCTGGCAGGTTTCTCGTCCTACCTGCCCCGTTTTTCGACCGATCGTGCCATATACAAACCTGGAGCGATTCCTGGCGCCGTGGTTTATGAAGACTGCTGTCAAGGTTTCCGTGGTAATATCAATGCCGATCCCAACGATGTCATTGACATTTCGGACCTTGTCTATCTCGTGACATATATGTTCGCTGAAGGCCCTGAGCCGACCTGCTGGACCGAAGCCAATATCAGCGGAGATATAACCGGCGACATGTTCCATCAGATAGACGTATCCGACCTTGTTCAATTGGTAGATTATATGTTTAACTCGGGAGCTCAGCCCGCGGATTGTCCGAGTTATAAGAGCAGTACGGACTAGTCGGCGCGTTCGGGGATGTCCATTTTCATGGGGGGACGAACTGATAGAGGTTCGCCGTCTACATCATCAGGTTCGAGATCACCTATCAGTTCTTCTCCCAACATGGCTCTGGCGCAACAGTCGAGAGCCAGTACCAATTCCCCTTCATGGAAGGTCTGTACCCAGATAGCCTGGCGAGCTTTGAGGACATCGGCAAAACTCCCCATGTAGGTTTCCTCAACCAGTTGCTGCAATTGGCGTTCTTTCTCCCTCCAGCCCATGTGGCAGCATATGATATACGTCCCTCGAGCTGAAGGAGTAAGACATTCTAAAACCGAGATAAGATATTTATTCAGGCGGGTTCTGAGTCGTAAGGAGAGCCTTATGCGCAATCCCGATTCCAGGTCGATCTCCTCCTGAGTTGGCGGAAAAACCGAAAGGCAATCCTCCCATTGATTACAGGAATGATTGTACGGGAATTTCAACTGAGCCAGCCAATCGAGCATCTCCCCTTTTACTCCCTCGATGTTGATCAACGGCGAACGCCGCTGCAACTCGGCTACAATCGCTCGTTTAAGGTTCTCAGATACCACCATGGCCTTGCGTCGATACCTTCCTCTTATGAAACTGTCCCTATTCAGTTATCGGCCGTTTGTGTAGTATTTTCAACATATTCCGCCCCAATGATCAGTCACTACTTGACTTTAACGGTATTGAGAGACAGCTTAAGAAAAGTTGACTGGTCGATATTCATGGTTGTAAGTGACCAATCTCACCAAGGGAATTAGTCTGTATCTTCACAAATGGAGACAAAAATGAGAATTTTACGCGCTCTTGGAATCATCTCAATAATTATCACCATCCCTTTATTAACCGGTTGTTCCCAACCAAAAACCGCCCACCGAGGTGATCTGGTAACAATTCAGGCGGTAGGCCGAACCATGGATGGAGTTACATTCGTTACCACTACTCCGGCTACTCCCTGGAAGTTCAAGATTGGCTCTGATGAAGTGCTTCCGGGAATCGATCGGGCCGTTGATGGAATGGCAGAAGGTGAATCCAAGACAGTTGATCTCGAAATGCAGGATGCCTACGGACCAAGAAATGAGCAGGCTGTGGCGACTATTTCCCGCGAGCATTTACCATCAGACATACAGCTCATAGTTGGAAAAACTCTGACTTTCAATCCCCCTGATGGCCAACAGCAACAATTTGTCGTTGTCGCTTTCACCGATGACTCCGTCACTCTCGATGGTAATCATCCGCTTGCCGGCCAGACGGTTCAATTCGACCTGAAATTAATCAAAATCGAACCAGCCGGGGAGTAACGCTGTAAATAATCCCTGCGAAAGCGAAATCACGCATGTCCGACTACACTCGTACCATAGCCTCCGAATTGGGCATCAAGACTGCTCAGGCAGATGCGACAATAACCCTTCTTGATAACGATTCCACGGTACCGTTCATTGCCCGTTATCGCAAGGAAGCAACCGGCAATCTGGATGAAGTCGCCATCACAGCTATCAGGGATCGCCTGGTTCAATTACGCGAACTCGATAAACGCCGGGAAGCGATCATCAAGTCACTTGAAGAACGTGACTTGCTCACCGATGAATTAAAGGCTGAAGTCGACCGGGCTGCTACCATGGCTGAGCTTGAGGATGTCTACCTCCCCTTCCGGCCAAAACGACGTACGCGCGCCACAATAGCCCGGGAACGTGGTCTGGAGCCGCTGGCGGAATTGCTTTTCGAGCAGGAACCGTTTGATATCACGGTTGAAGCATCAAAATACATCAATCCCGGGAATGAAATTTCTTCAGTAGAAGAAGCTCTCGCCGGAGCCCGCGATATCATCGCTGAATGGATCAACGAGGACACCGACACTCGCGCTCGCATGCGTGATTTGTTTGAGCGCAAAGCCACAATCAGATCGACCGTGATTAAGGGCTTGGAAGAAGACGGCGCTAAGTTCTCTGATTATTTCGACTGGGAGGAGCCGGTTCGATCGGCGCCGTCGCATCGTGTTCTGGCTATGCGTCGAGGTGAAGCAGAATCGGTTCTGAGTCTCAAGATCGGCCCCGAATCGGAAGAAGCATTGGCCATTCTGGAAAGGATGTTTATCGACGGCAGCAGTGATGCCTCCAATCAAGTTCACGAGGCGTGCGCCGACAGCTACAAGCGTTTGCTCGGTCCGGCTATGGAAACCGAGATTCGGGCCGAGATGAAAAAGAACGCCGATAAAGAAGCCATTCGAGTTTTTGCCGAAAATCTCCGTGAATTGCTTATGTCTCCCCCGCTCGGACGACGCAACATTCTGGCCGTAGATCCGGGCTTCCGGACCGGTTGCAAAGTGGTCTGTCTGGACAAACAGGGTAAACTCCTGCACAACATTACTATCTATCCCCATGGTTCGGAAGCAGCTCGAAATGAAGCCGCTCGCGATATCAAAGCGCTTGTGCAGCGGTTCAAGACCAACGTCATCGCTGTCGGAAACGGCACCGCCGGTCGCGAAACAATTGCTTTCCTGAAAGAGATAGATCTTGGTGAGCATGTCCAGGTCGAAACAGTCAACGAATCAGGAGCTTCAATCTATTCGGCTTCGGAAGTTGCCCGTGAGGAATTTCCGAATCATGACGTAACGGTGCGTGGAGCCGTTTCGATCGGCCGTCGCTTGATGGATCCTTTGGCGGAACTGGTAAAAATCGACCCTAAATCTATCGGTGTCGGACAGTACCAGCATGATGTCGATCAATCCTCGCTGCGGCAAGGGCTCGATGACACCGTCATGAGTTGTGTCAACGCCGTCGGTGTCGAGGCAAACACCGCTTCCAAACAACTCCTCACCTATGTATCAGGGCTAGGTCCGACGCTGGCCGAGAGAATTGTCGCCTATCGCGACGAGAACGGTCCGTTCAAATCACGAGTCGGCCTGAAAAAAGTACCCCGCCTCGGTCCCAAGGCTTTCGAGCAGGCGGCCGGATTTCTACGTATTCATGACGCCCGCAATCCTCTCGACCGTTCCGCCGTCCACCCCGAAAGCTATCCGGTCGTCGAGAAAATGGCTGGTGATTTAGGCTGCACCGTATTGCAACTCATGGAGAACGAAGAACTTCGTAAGAAAATTCGTCTCGAAGATTATATCACCGATAAGGTCGGTATTCCCACGCTTCTCGATATCATGGAGGAACTGTCCAAACCGGGCAGAGATCCCCGCGATAAATATGAACCATTTTCATTCGATGACTCGGTCAACAGCATTGAGGATCTAAAAGTCGGGATGTCTCTTCCCGGCATCGTCACCAACGTGACTGCCTTCGGAGCGTTTGTCGATGTCGGAGTTCATCAGGATGGTCTCGTACACATTAGCGAATTAGCCGACCGGTTCGTCAAAGATCCCGCCGAAGTCGTGAAGGTTCATCAGCGAGTACAGGTGACGGTGCTGGACGTGGATATCGAACGACACCGGATTGCCCTGTCAATGCGAACTAAATAACGGATAGTTAATTCTTGTTGCATAATCAGAATCAGGCTTTACTTTAACAATACCGGACGATATTTGACCTGAACTATGAGGGAGATTGAATCATGCCTCGCATATTCTATAAGGCGTTAGCTCTTGTGCTGGGATCACTCGGTCTTGCTTGTGGCGGCGATTCGGGACCGGGACCGGTAGAATATGCCCCAATGCCGGAATATGGTATCCCTTTCGCTCGTTATATTCTCTCCGGACAAGTTGTGAAAGCCACGGATGTTTCACCCCTTAGCGGCATGCAGGTTGGATTCCTCGACGCTCGAGACACTACTGATACATCCGGCCGATTCAGTATAGACATCACCGATATGCCCTGCGACATGGGAGATGATCGCGACTGTGCTCTGAGCATACATGATATCGACAGTACAGCCGGCGGCGGTTTGTTTGCCGACACCTTAGTTGAGTTGAGCCTGACTCAAACCGATCCGGGAGACGGGCAATACGACCTCGGGACTTACGAACAAACCAATCTGGAGATCCGTCTCGATGAGGAAAGCGAGTAGGATAAACCCGGAGCTTCCGTATATCCGAATAAAGGAGCAGCAGTGAAACATCTGTTCTACAAGGGCGTCGTACTGGCGCTGACGGCACTCGGTATCAGTTGCGGCACCAGGGGAACCGGCCCGATCCTTGACGATGACGATCAATCCGACACGCTGTGGGATACAATCGTAATCCAGCCATTGTACGGTGTGGTAACTCCCAAGTTAATCCTTATCAATTCGGATGAACCGGTCATATCCGAAATTATTGTCTCCGATACCGTCGAAAACGTTGTCGGTACGGATAATTAATTCGATAAATCTATGAGTCTTCCCTCTTTCGTACAACGACAACTGTTTCCGTTGTACCGCCATTCACTGACTAAACTTCATGACCTTCGTTACATGTTCTTCGAGCTGACTCACCGTTGTAACCTGGCCTGCCGCCATTGTGGTTCGGATTGCGTTCGCGACACCCGCACCCCCGATCTTCCCGCTGAGGACATTCTCCGTGTTCTGAAGGAGATCAAGGACTCCGGCAAGGATCCGAGCAAGATCACGGTTGCCCTGTCCGGCGGCGAGCCGCTCTGTTATCCCAACCTTTGGGAATTAGGGCGTCAGATTGCTCGAATGGGCTTCCCCTGGGGCATGGTGACCAATGGCTTCGCCTGGCATGATGACAGTCTGGCCAAAGCGCTCCACGCCGGTATGGGCTCAATTACCTTAAGCCTGGACGGCCTCAAGGATGATCATGACTGGCTTCGCGGCAAGGAAGGATCATTCGAACGGGTTATGGCCGCTATTGATTCTTTACGCGATTACACGGGAAACTGGGATGTGATTACCTGCGTCAATGAGCGAAACATAGGCGACCTGGAAGAAATAAGAGCACTCCTCATCGATCACGGCGTAAAAATGTGGCGCTTCTTCATGATCTCTCCGATTGGACGAGCAGCCAAATTCCCTGAGCTAACCCTCAGCGGCCCGCAATTGAGACGCCTGTTCGAAAAGGTCATTGACTTCAGGAACCGCGGCGAGATTGATGTTTGCTATTCAGAATCCGGTTACCTGGGTTCTGAATTCGAACAGAAGGTGCGTTCGCAACGCTATCTTTGTCTGGCCGGGATTATGATTGCCGGTGTAATGGTCAACGGCGACATCCTCGCCTGCCCCAACATCGACCGCCGCTTTGCTCAGGGTAACATCTATCGGGATTCGTTTATAGATGTCTGGGAAAACCGTTACCGGCAGTTCCGGGATCGTCGCTGGATGCGACAGGGCGATTGTGCCGACTGCGAGCACTGGACGCTCTGCCTCGGAAACAGTTTTCACCTCTGGGATCTGGACCAGTCTCGAACTCGTTATTGTCATTGCCAACGTCTAAAAGAACGTTGACACGACCAATCATTGAATTTTATCGAAGTGCAATAATATAAAAACGGGACCTACCCTGGCAGTAAATCCCGTTTAAGGCTTCGTTCGAAACTTCCCTGACCGGCACGAAGCCGGGAATTTAATTGGGAAGCCTCCGAGCATTTTCAGCAAAACGCGAGGTTATTAACATATAATGTCCTCGTAAAATCTTTCCAACCACGCTGCTGAACTTAGTCGGCGACAAAACCTGCAGTCCATAAGAATGCCAGCAGTCCTTCTCGCCAAGCTCGGCGAACTTTTGTTCCTCTTTCCTCTTTGGCATATACGCATCTCCTATTGCTTTTCCCCCCTCAGCGGTTACGAAGTCGTTAACCCTTAACAGTTAGCAGTGAGGAAGCAGAGATGCTTCAAATCCTAATACCACCTCCTTTGGCCCAAGGTACTTCGTGCTCAGGCTTGATCGTTTACTTCGGAGCCCGCGAACGGACTCGCTCTTTATTAATAGCAGTTTGACATACACCTACGACGTCAAAACCTTCTGCAACTTCTTGATAGCTCTATGCTTATAAATGTTCACCACCTGTTGGGTGATCCCCAGAATCGAGGCAATTTCCCGCTCCTTTTTACCGCTCAGATAATACTGGATCACTTCCTTTTGGCGAGCAGAAAGTGAATTACGGATGTGCCAGGATAGCTTGGAGCGGAACCGATCCATTTTGCGACTTAATGATGATTCCAGTTCTTCGCCGTGGTAGGCAGACTGCTCATTGGCAAACGATTCCAGAAAGAGTTTGTCCACAAGCACCTCCGTAAACTCGAACTCTCTCCTCGGCGTTGCCATACGAAACCTTATATCAATAACTTAAGCCGGCCTCTGAACGTATTGCTTTAAGCTCTTCGAGACTTATTTCGAACTCTTCAGCAGTCTTTAACCTGATCTCATAAAGCGCTACCCTCATCTCATACTGAGTCAAATCTCTCGGCAGAGCGCGATAGAGCTTACGGTAATGATCGAGAATCTGTTGACGGTGCAGCACTTCCTCGGGAGATGGCCCTTTCGATTCAATCTCCGTGTTGGAATGGGTGGTCTCACTCTGTTCCAACAGGCGTATTAAAGAGTCAATCTGGTGCTGCGTCTCCATCTGGTTCCGCTGCAAGTCCTTTTGGTGCTTTATATCTTGTTGATTAATAAGGTACTTGAGAGAATCAACAGCGTGTTCATAGGCCCACAACTCGACCACATCAGTCTGGTTATGATTACTGGTGGAACTGCCTACCATCGCATTGCCGCGTCGGGCCTTGATGTAGCTGATTCCGATGATAATCGCAAATAACAGTAAAGCTAACAGTAGTTTTTTCATATCACACCACGGTTCTTCGCAAATACTTGGCAATCCCTGATAGTGTCAAGTTTGAACTTCCCCGCTATCCTATAAGTGATAGAAACGTTATTTCTTGAGGTGAAGAATGAGAAAAATCCAGGGGCGGATCATTGACCACCAACCAACAAACGGTGTGATCTTGGAGTAGTTTTTCCCCTCAGCAGGATAAACCATCGAAACCGGGACTTCAACCAGTCGATAACCGAGTTTGATCACCTTGTAATGTATGTAGTATTCCATTTCGTATTTGCCGAGCCAGTCCTGGTTGATGTCTACTTCCGGATGGTTCAGTATCGCAAGACGATAAGCCCTGAAACCACAGGTGATATCCGTTCCCTTAATCCCCGTGAAGAGGTTAACGATCAAGGTGAACAATTTTATCATGAATCGTCTGAAAAGAGGCAAATTGGGCGCTTGTCCGCCCTTCAGATAGCGTGATCCCTGTACGTAATCGGCTTGATTGGAGATAAGCGGTTCAAGCAAACGTGGTATTTCTTCCGGCAACATCTTGCCGTTGGCCGCCATTACCACTAATAACTCATGGCCGTGTTCGCGAGCATATTTTACGGCTGAGCTGATCCCGGCTCCCACGCCTAGATTCTCAGTATGATGAATTACCGCAAACGGGCTTTTATCGAGAAACGCTGCGGTGCCGTCACTGGAGCCATCGTCGACAAACAACACTTCATAATTACGATCATCCGGGAAACGCATTACCAGTTGGCGTAATTTATCCCCCTCATTGAACGCCAACACCGCAACCAGTATCTTGGGAGAGGGCTCTGACATGCTACCACTCGGGGAGGGTAAGAACTCCGTTGTCGAAATGATATTTAAGCCCACAACTGCAAACTAATTCATCGCTTCCATCGATGGGCTTTAAGTGTTTTCCACAGCGACAGACATACCCCACTTGTCGGGCGGGATTGCCCAGCCATAAGGTATGATCCGGGACATCCCGGGTGACTACGGCTCCGGCACCGACAAAGGCATAGCAGCCAATCGTATGACCGGCAATAATGGTGGCATTGGCTCCGATGGTGCAACCCATCTTTAACTTCGTGCGTACCGGCTCATCGTGATATACTCTGCTGCGCGGGTAAACGTCATTGGTAAATACTGCATGCGGACCGATAAAGACGTCGTTCTCAACAGATAGGCCATCCCAAAGTGACACCCCGTTCTTAACCGTTACCCTATCGCCGATTCGCACTCTCCCCTCGATAAAACAATGATCACAGATGTTGCAATCAGCGCCGATCCTGGCTCCCTTAAGGATATTGCTGAAAGCCCAGATACGTGTGCGCGGACCGATTTCACATCCTTCCGCCACCAGCGCTTTCTCATGAATGAAAACTTCATCGTTCATAGTCAATCCAGTTCAACTACGCGTCCACCGTTACGAATGGACCGGTTGGCTGCTTCTAGAATTTTTACCACCCTCAAACCGGCGAATCCGTCGGTTTTGGCGGGACGAGACTCGTTGACGGCATCGTAAAACTCGCGAGCGATTTTGGACAGCGCTTCGGTCAGATCGATTTGCGGCGCGAGCATGTCACCGGTGCGATACTGAATCAGGATATCGTAAAGCTGGTCTTTGGATTGGACAACATCGATCCCTTTATCGTAGATTTTTACTTTCTCGGACGGTTCGGTATCGTCGTAGATGATCATCTTCCGAGACCCGGAAATAAGCGTTCGGCGCACTTTCACCGGCGCCAGCCAGTTGACATGGATATGTCCGAGAAGGTTGTTTTCGTAATAGGTCGAGATATAGGCGATATTTTCAACTCCGGAATCGAAATGAGCCACTCCGGTTGCGGCGATAGCGCGGGGTTGTTGCATTATCAAATGATCCATAATCGACACATCATGCGGAGCGAGGTCCCAGATAACGTTCACATCGTGTTGAAACAAACCTAAATTCACACGAACCGAATCGAAATAAAACATCTCCCCCAGCTTGCCGTCGTCAATGTACTTTTTGATCGTCTCAACTGCGCCGGTATATACGAAAGTGTGATCGACCATAATCCGAAGGTTCTTTTGTTCGGCTAATTCGATCATCCGCTCCGCTTGCTCGACCGTTGCCGTGAATGGCTTTTCAACAAACAGATGCTTACCGTTGGAGAGTGCCTCCATTCCAAGCGGGAAATGTTGTGACACCGGAGTCGCAACGACAATAGCATCGACATCAGGCGACATTAGAAGATCATTGGCATCCCGGGTCAGAAGAGAAGTCCCGGGATAACGCTTGCGGACCGCTTCTAGCCGTTCCGGACGTTGGTCACAAACGGCAGTTACGGTGGTATCGTCAAGCCCGTTAAAATTCCTGACCAGATTCGGCCCCCAATAACCATATCCGATGACGCCTATATTCATTTTTTCTTCCGTTTGCTAATAGACCGTAAACTCATTGTCCTGCTCCACTCGAATCAGGAAGATATTGTATCGCCCCGTCTGTCTTCCAGAAGATGTCCCAAGATCCTGATCCTTTGACAGATTCGGTTGATTATCAGTAATATAATATGAAATCGTCGAGTCCGAGAGAAAATCCACCGGAATTCTGATCCGAGCATCTTTTCGATGTACCCACCGTTCGATTGAGGCATCCGCTGCCTCGGGTGATGGTATGTACACCGAGTCGCTTCCACAATTCCTGCTCCCGTGAAGACTTAAAGACTGCCCGGGTAAACTGCTCGTTGGAATCTGAACAGATATATCCAGGTAACCATCTTTGGTAAAACCGTCTTGTACTATCTCGACAGGAAGAGCCATTAAGCGATACTGCCGGAACCAGGTCAGGCTTTTCCTTACAAAGCGAGCATAAGCCTGATATACATCCGTTTTGGTAAAGAAGAAATCGGTCGGATCGTCATATCCCGCGGGAAACGTCCAGTCATTATTGTTAATACCAAGACGGTATCCACTATCCAGACGATCAGGAATATCCAGATCCAGCGCCAGGAAGAACCGCTCCCCTGCCGCTGGTTGTAGAAAATTACTGCAGAATATCCGCGTCCCGGCCTTTTGTCCGGGATTAGAAAGGTCGGCGCTGAATTCACCCCAGGCATTTCGTGATAATTCTTGTGACCATACTGTTGCCCCGGACACCAGAGCAAATACCCCTGCCAGGATATATCTTTTAACTTCCCCACTCTCTCTTAAAAACAGAAATGCGGCAAAACCGAGCAGAGCGATTTTAATGATGAACAATCCCCAAACTGCCGGCTCTGTCATGGGTATATGAATCAAATCCAGCAATCCGGGCTGGACACCCCATGCTGTTAGCAAAGCTCCTATTCCAATCCAGATCAGGCGGCGTTCTTTCTGACTACCACTAAATGAACGATCCCACAGCACGACGATCATCCCGGCAGCACATATCATTACAAAAGGCAGGACATTGAACGAATAACGGTTAATTGAGTGGTAGATGAGATGTATCCCGGTGTAATACGATACAATCACTAAAGGCCATATTGCCTTCGTCAGATCACGAGACAACAAATGGAGCAGACCAAGAAGTCCAAACACGATTATTACTAAATGTATTAGTTCCTGTCCTCCCGGCGGCAGGATAAGATGGCGTTCGAAATCGTTGTAAGGCCTGCTGTAAAGACGCTCGAACTTCTTGGCAAACAATCCTACGTAATCAGGAAGCTTCTTAAACAAATCATCATACGGCTTGCGCTGCCAGAACTCCGGTTCGACCTGATCGAGATCGTAGCCCTCGTATTTCAGCGAAGAAGATTGACGGATATTAGCGCCGGAATAATCCGGATCTCGCAAAGCCGGCCTACCGTATTTAACGGAGGATACCGCAAACCAACTCAGCATGATCACGGCCAACGGGATAATCAAACCTAATGAACGGAAGGCAAACTTACGGCACGACCAGATATTCCGACTGTAGAAATACAATCCCACCAGAACAGGTAAACTCAAAAGCATCGCCGTCGGTTTGTTGAGCACCAGAAGACCAAGCAACAATCCCGCCCAGACCAATGGTCTCCCCCGGTCGTTTTCGACGGCTCGAATAGCTAATAAAACTGCCCCCAGAAGAAGTAAATTGGTGGATGATCCTAAAAGCAGGGATGTTGATGTTAACACAAATGGGAAATAAACGGCGTATAACAGCCCGGCGACCAACGATGCCCGACGTCCCACCAACCGGGTAGATATCAGCACAAGAAGCCATAGCGCCAGTACATCACCGGCAATCCCGAACAGACGCGCCACCGTGAAGTCACTTACCGGTGAAACGGCGAACAATATCGCCAGGACAGCCGGATAGAGCGGTCCACTGAAGAAGATATCATCCCGCGCTCCCTGCAGACGAGTCGGTTGATAATAAAGCCATTCAATCTGCTCCCCCTGGATATATTTATGGTAGTAGAAATCAAAAGCCTCACGATCCGACTCTGTGTCCTCCATTACAACCGGACCGGAGTTATCGATATACGACAGGAGAGCAATTGCCGCCCCCACGTAACGACGGGCATCCCACATCACCGGGAGATTAACATTGAACAGAAGTACGCCAAGACGCAGGGCCAGGGCAACGATCAAAATGATCAGAACGAATTTGCCGTGATAACGTTCAAGCATCGAGTGCGGCTTACCCTGTAATGGTTTTCAGCGGCCGACGACATGTGACATGCTTCAGCCTTAACTCTCCTCGGCCGCCTCTTCAAGGTCTTTGAGTGATAAGTGCTCTTTCTTGAGATAGTAAAATCCCACTACCGTCACAATTATGAACTGCGTCGCATGCAGTACGATTGCGCACGAAAGCGCTGACTCCTGATCTATTCCATAAGCCATGAGTGACCACACCGCTCCGGCATGGTAAACGCCCACGAAACCAGGTGTCGACGGGACTAAGATCGATACCGACACCACCACCAGCACCACGAACGAAGTCTCCAGCGGCAGATCGAAACCAAAGGCCCAAAACACGAACACGTTCGAAAGTCCTAGTAATATCCAGATCAACATCGTCTGAATGGCCACATTTATCACCGCTTTGGCGTCGGTCAGAAACGCCAGACCCTGACTGAACTTCGCAATGATGTTTTCGAACATTGATCGGAACCGCTCCGGCACAAAGAACAGGTATCGAGACAGAAGTTTGCCGGTCTGGTTCGGTTTAAGAGCCAGGAGCAGAATGAAAACGAGTCCCAGCAGGGCTATCGCAATCGCAATCATCAGCCCCTGCTTCATTTTCGTTTCCAATTCGAGGTCGGAGAAACCGATGATACTGCCAAAAATCAACAACAGCGCCAGAAGATCGAAAACCATACGTTCGGTAAAAATGGTAGCCAATGACGCCGACTTGCTGATCTTCGGATATTGACTGGAAAGCGAATATGCCCGGACAAATTCTCCCAGTCTGAGCGGTAGAACGTTATTGGCCATGAAACCGATCCAGGTAGCCGAGAGCAGCTTTGAAAAGGGCACATCCCCCATAGGTCGGGTCATCGGACGCCAGCGGTAAGCCCGCTGATACATGGTGGCAAAGATGGCGACAGCGTTGGGAATCAGCCACCAATAGTTGGCTGTTTTTAGCGCTGCCACGAGTTCTTTGAAATCAATGTTGCGGAAAAGAATCCAGATCAGGACGGCTGAAATCAGTACTCCCAGAACCACATATTGTGTTCTTTTCGACAGCAGTTTCACTCCTGACCTTCCGTAAGTCTTAGCAATTCCTGTTCAAAGTGCTTCGCGGACTTGTCCCAACTGAAGTTATCGGCCCAGACGCGACCGTTCTTCTCAAGTTGTTTTCTTTGTTCTTCATTTGTCAACACACGCATCAAGCGATTAGTCAACTCGTCAATGTTGCCGTATTCAAACAAAAAACCGGTCTCGCCGTCACGTACCGAATCTCTCAAACCGGGTGTATTGGCTGCAATAACAGTAGTCCCGACAGCGTTCGCCTCTATATTGGTCAATCCCCAGCCTTCCTTAAGAGACGGCAACACGGCCACATGAGAACGCCGGAGCCGTTCCAGTTTGTTCTCGGCTGAGACGAATCCCGGGAATTCAACACAATCCGTCAACCCAAGAGAACTCGCCTGTCGCTTTAGATTATCGGTATAACCTCCTGCTCCGACAATCATTAGCTGCGCATCATTTAGTTTTTCTCGGACGCGAGCAAATGCCTCAATAAGGTGCTGAACTGATTTATATTTCTTAATTCGTCCCAGGTAAAGCACCGTCGGTCGGTCGTATTTAGGTACTGCCGGATCATAAACGAAGAAGTTTTCATCGATACCGTTGTTGACAATAGTCACCTTATCAGCGGGAACACCGCGCTCGATCAATTCATCCCGGGTTGACTTTGACGGACATTGGAAGTCACAGCCTTTATACATCCGCACCAAAGGTTGCTCGGCGAGGTAGACATAGCTGCCCAGAAGAAAATTAGTTTCGTAGAACACGGTCGTTGCAAACAGGTGCGGGATCAAAACCAGAGTTTTTATATCTAAATACAGCGGGGTGTAAAACGGTATCTTGTTGATGTCCTCAACCATGATGTCAAACTTCTCGTTAGCCACCAGAGGACGCAAGCCAAACGGGGCAACCAGATTGAAATTGTATCGAAAACCCCGCCTTATAATCCTTATTCCCTCAACAACTTCTTCTTTGGCACAGCCCCTGAAACCGCTGCAGAATAATGTTACCTCATGTCCGTATTGAACCATTCGCCGCAGCATTTCTTCAAGCTGCACCTCCGCCCCGCCGGCATAAGGATTCTTAAGATCGTTCCAGTTTAATGCCAGGATTTTCATTAGTTGCCGGATTCCGAGGCCTCAGCCTGTTGAAGTTGCTGCAGAAGACCGCGAACCTGATGGTCGTTAGGATTAAACTGGAGCCAGCGCTGCAGGAGAGTTTTAAGCTCCGGAACCTCTTGTCTACGGAAGTAGACACGCGCCATGGCATCGAATGCTTCGTGATCGGAAGGATTTTTCCTCAAGATATCTTCATACAACGACATTGCCCTGGTGGTATCACCGACAGCCAGCCAGGCATAAGCCTGAACCAGAGCCAGTTCGGACGGACTCCCCGAAGGAGCGTTGGCGACCAGGGAGTCGAGCGAGTTTACCATCCTATTATCGGCATACAACTTGGCAAGAAACTCAACCGCATCACCGGCATGCGGCATGCGTTCAACAGCTGTTTCAGCCAGTTTCATCGCCCGATTGACATCACCGGCAACACGAAGTGAATCGGCCACGGTGAGAAAACCGTTTGCCCAATTGGCTGTCAAACGTGCGGTCGCCTCATTCTTGTAAATGCCCGGATCGGATATCCCGTCAGCTCGGAATTTATCGGAGCCTCCCATGAAGAAATCCCAGCAGTATTCGACATCAGTGGACATATTATGAAGACTTGTATCGATAGCCCAGGTCATTCCTCGTAAAGTCACGAGACTGTCTATCTGATGCCCTAGATAGCGTCGGGCTTCACTGCCGCCGGTAACCGAATAACAAATCGGACGCTTGCCAAGATATTTATAAATGATCCGATCCATCATCTGATCGCTGATCCGGAATGCCTGTCCGTAAGGCGCTCCGTACAGGCGAAGCAGGCTGTCCGCTACGGCAGGGCCTTCCCCGAGATAGGCGTATACCGCACCGTCTACCACTGTTCCACGACGGGCAAGGGAAAGACTATCGGGAAGACGGAAGGGATGAAGCCCTTCGATATGGTTGTCTGTCCAACCCAGATCAACGCCCATGTGTTCGGGAATCTGTTTCACATACCAGGGTGAGTTGGCCAACATCAGGTTGATAACAGAGACATCCGTCCTCACCCCGTATACCAATTGGAGACACCAAAGCGAGAAGGTGTCATTGTCGCCGTGAGTGAACAGCACCGAATTAGGTTCACAGGATTGAAGGATGTTCCAACCGTATTCGTAAGCAATGTGGTTCCGCGAGCGATCACAATAATGATAATTGCCCCCAAGGGCAAGGGCCGGCATCAGCAGCAACACGAGAGCACCGTAAGTGATAATCTTCTGAGGTGTTCCCCCCAGTCTGCTTCCGTATTCGCGGATATACTGGATCACTAGCGTAACTCCCAGACCTATAGCCAGGCCGAAGTAGATAAAGCCGGGGGTGAAGAAATAATCCCGATCACGGACTTCCAGATGACCACCGGCCCCACGCGGATCCTGTCGTGTACCGTCAGCGAAGTTCATATATAAAATCAGGCCGACAGTACCGATTAAAATCAGAATAAGCAGCGGTAATCCTCGCGCCGGCGTTCGCCTGACTATCTCCCAAATTCCAAATAAGCCGAACAGGAACAACAAAACAAACCGTGGTCCGATGATGCCATACTGCTCCTGGAAAAAGCGCCAGAATCCCATGCGAGGGTAAGTCCCGAATTGATGCGTCCATTCCGCTCGCCGTTGGAACATACGCTCGACCATCGACTCACTGCCGTACTGCTTCCGCTCGATAAAATCTTCGGTTCTCTTGAGACTGTACGAAGGATTGTTTTCGTTAATTGGCGGATGCAGAGCTGAACGAATCGGGATAAACAAATGTACGGAATAGCCCATGACGGCCATCAACAGAATCAGCATAGCCGACTTCCAGGATCGTTGCTTCATTGCCATACCGACAATCGGTACAACAACAAGGGCAATCGCTATCCCGAAAAGAAACAGCCGGACTTCGATTATCACCAACGACACCGCTGCCACCGCTATCAGTACCGGCCAGTTCAGATGGCGCCAGATAAGAGCCGCTAAGCCTATCGCCAACAACGACGAGATAACCAGAAACGAATGATATCCCTTCGGAAAATGGAGCAAGCTGATTAAAACTATTGCCGCCACAACGAACATCCCGGCCGTCAGTTGCTGCGCGTCGATCTCACGTTTTTTCGGTCCCTTTACGTACTGGAAGATGTAATACAACCCCATCAGACAGGTAGCCACGAAGGCCACCAATCCGATAACCGACAGAATAGATTGTACCGAAGCCGATAACTCACCACCTCCTGAACGCCGGGAAAGCGCGTCGGCCATAAGACCGAACACGGGCAACATAGACAAGACCAGGCCTGCTGCGATGTACAGAAAAAACCGGGGTATCTGGTCGTGTGAGAAGACATAAAAAAGGTAAACGAACAGTACCAATCCAATCGGCAAATAGAACGGTATTTCACCGGGGGCCGACGACAGTGCAAAGATCAGATACAATTCCAGAACGAAATATATCGCGACCAGAAACCAGGTAAGACGTCCTGCTGAGCGATTCAGGATGAACAGCAATGCCAACACCGGGAACGCCAGGAATGTGGTCATGTGAACGCCTATCCCCAGGAATGAGATGAACACAATCGCCAACATAAGACGTAATGCCGAAGGCGTCCCCTGCCGATCCAGATACAGCAATCCCATATAGACACAGGCTGCAATCATCATCATTGAAAGACCGTAGACTTCAGCCTCGACCGAGTTGGTCCAGTTAGTAAGCCCGAAAGCTACATAGAATGCGGAACAAACACTGCCGCCATGAATCAGGAGACGGGTGAAACTCGAATTGTCCTTGTCAAACCAGTGCTTTAAAAGGCGTGATGCAATAAGGTAAGTGAACATCGCCGTAAACGCCGAGCTGACGACAGACAACATGTTAATACGTACCGAGATATCGGGATCAATCGGCAACACGCTGAAGATGCGGGCGATGATAATCCATAGCGGTGATCCCGGTGGATGCGGTAATCCCAGAACATGAGCGGCGGCAATGAACTCGCCGCAGTCCCAGAATGAGAAACTGGCCGCCTTAGTCAGGTAGTATATGGTCAGTGTAAACAGCCAGACTAATGCAGCCAGTATGAAATCGGGTGATTTAAAATTGAAAAAAGTCTTTTTATTCATTTGCTCGAACCGGTTCAAAATCCTGCACCGCACCTATAAGAGGTTTATATGCAACCTGTTAGGATTTAGCAATATATCAGTTTTTGTCGGGCTGTCCAGTTTTTTGAACAGAACGTCTCAGTTGCGTGGAGTCTCCTTTTGTTTCGCAAATGAATCGAGGATTCCATTGACAAAAGCCGATGACTGAGGCAGAGAAAACGTTTTCGCTAATTCTATCGCTTCATTAATCACTACTTTAACGGGGACATCGGGTAAAAACTCCAACTCCACCATTGCCATCTGGAGAATGAAACGATCGATTGTGGCAATTCTCTCCAGGACCCAGTTGTCGGCCAGACGCCGAATATGTTCATCGGCCCAGTCTTTATGTTCTAGAACGAGCTTGAACAAACCACGGGCATATTTTAAGGATTCTTCAGACGGTGGCTCATCGTCATCGACAAGCACACTGTGAAAAACTTCGTCAGGGGTATCTCCCCCCATTTGACAGGCATACAAAGCCTTCAGAACCAGCTCTCGGGCCAGACTGCGCGGTGTCTTTTTCATCGTAAATTAAGCAAGAGCACGGTTCAGATTGATCATTTCAATAGCGGTCTCCGCCGCATCCCATCCCTTATTTCCGGCTTTTGTACCCGAGCGCTCAATAGCCTGCTCCAGGGTATCAGCCGTTACCATACCGTAGATTACCGGAACTCCGGTATCAAGCCCGATCTTGGCAATTCCCTTGGCGGACTCATTGGCGATATAGTCAAAATGCGGAGTATCACCACGCACTACTGCTCCGAGACAAATTACTGCCTCATACTTCCCGGATTTAGCCATTTTGGAGGCAACAAACGGTATTTCGAAAGCTCCCGGCACCCAGGCCACGGTCATAGCATCACGACTGGCGCCATGACGTTCGAGGCAGTCTATTGCGCCCTCAAGCAACTTATCCGTGAAGAAGTTATTAAACCGACTTACGATTATGCCGATTTTGAAATCATCAGCTTTTAGATGTCCTTCAATCCGCTTGTAACTCATAGCGAATCTCCCTCTATTTCAATTGAAGTAAATGTCCGAGTTTATCCCGCTTAGTTTGCAGATAGGCCTGATTGTATTTCGAGGGTGGTATCTGCAAGGGGATTCTTTCCGTTATCTCCAGACCATATCCTTTGAGACCGATCACCTTGCGGGGATTATTCGTCAACAGCCGAATTGAGGTCAAACCTAGATCACACAGGATCTGCGCTCCTATGCCGTAATCGCGAAGGTCCGCTTCAAAACCAAGTTCTTCGTTCGCTTCAACCGTATCACGCCCGGCTTCCTGTAACTTATAGGCTAAAATCTTATTGGCCAGACCGATACCACGACCTTCCTGACGCATATATAATACTACCCCGGTTCCCTCTTGATCCACCGCTCGCATAGCAGCATGAAGCTGGTTGCCACAATCACACCGGTACGACCCGAACACATCGCCGGTCAGGCAACTGGAGTGTACCCGCACCAGGACATCCTTTTTACCGGCGACTTCTCCCTTAACCAAAGCCAGATGGTGGTGGTGATCAATATCAGCTTTATAGAGATGTAACTGGAAATCACCGTAGGCAGTTGGAAGATGAACCTCTTCTATCTTGTGTACGAGTTGCTCATGAGTACGACGATAAGCGATCAGATCACGAATAGTGATCATGCGCAAGTTATGCTGTTTGCAGAAATTCTTCAGGGACGGGATACGCGCCATGGAGCCATCCTCATCCATAATCTCGCATAATACGCCAACGGGAGGGAATCCGGCCATACGGGCTAAATCGGTTGCGGCCTCAGTATGTCCGGCGCGGGTCAGCACACCGCCTTTGAGTGATTCCAACGGGAAAACGTGCCCGGGACGAGCCAAGTCATCCGGAATAGTATCTTCTTCGACCAGCGCCTTGATGGTTATAGCACGGTCTGCTGCGGAGATGCCGGTCGTGGTGCCTTTGAGGGCATCGACCGAAACCAAGAAACGTGTTCCCAGACGGGCCGTGTTATTATCGGTCATCGGATGAAGCCGTAATTGCTTGATCCTGTTCTGGGTCATTGGCACGCAGATCAGACCGCGACCATGTTTAGCCAGAAAATTAACCGCATCGGGTGTAATCGATGACGCTGCCATGATGAGGTCCCCTTCGTTTTCACGATCCTCATCATCAACCACAACCACAAAACGCCCGGCCTTGACATCATCGATCGCGTTCTCGATCGAATCAAACTGCCAGTTATTGTCAGACATATTACCAACCACTTTCTTTTAACTTCTCTATTGTGAGACCTTTATCGTCAGCGCCCTTAACGAAACGGGCGACATATTTCCCAATCATATCGAATTCAAGGTTAACACGATGTCCCTTGTTGAGTGAACCGACTGTTGTCTCTCTTACGGTGTGTGGAATCAAGTTTACCGCCAGCCACCCGGGTTTGCAGGTATTCACCGTCAAGGACAACCCGTTAATGGCAATTGATCCCTTCGGGACTACAAATGAGTCATAGTTGTTGTCGTAAGTCACGGCCAGTTCCAGCGACTCCCCCACTTTCCTCGTGAAATCAACCTGTCCGACAGTATCCACATGGCCGGTTACGAAATGTCCTCCAAGGCGATCACCGACTCGCAACGCTCGTTCGAGATTGATCTTGCTTCCGACCTTGTAATCTTTCAGAATCGAGCAGGCTGCCGTCTCCTGAGAGGCTTCGACTTCAAACCAATTCTCATTGAACGCCACCACGGTCAAGCAGACACCATCACAGGCAATAGATTCTCCCGGTGATAACGGCTCACCGTCAAATTGAACCGGCATTCTCAAGATCGTGTAATTTCCGCGCTGCCTAAGCTGCAGGATTTTACCGGTGGTTTCTATCAGTCCGGTAAACATCAGTTTTTCCCCCACTTCGGATAACCGATAAAGATACAGTCAGCGCCGACTCGCTCGTAAGTACAGTTCTCAAAAAGCACAGCCTCTGACAACTTGCTGATGTCAAGACTCCCGATAGAAGCCCTTCCCTCACCGATCATCTTTGGCGCCGATACTAACACATACTTATCAACCAGTCGACTATGGAAAAACGATGTCACCAGAGTGGGGCCACCTTCAACCATGACCGATCGAATACCGAAGCGATATGCCTTATCCATAAAATCATCAAGGCTCAGCCGACCGCTCGCATCACGTTTGATTGTCCAGAAAATAGCCCCTTGGGTACGTCGTTGATGCGAGAGTTTTTCAACCGTTTCTTCAGTTGACGCAAATACGGTCAGACAATCCTCATTATCATCAATCAACTTACATCTGCGCGGGAATTCGGGATTGGCCGCCAATACGATCCGATAAGGATTTTTCCCTTTGATATGTCGAACGGTAAGAGCGGGATTATCGGCTTTGAGAGTACCCCCGCCCACCACCACGGCATCTACTTCAGTTCGGAGTTTATGAGCCAGGCGACGCGATTCGGGGCATGAAATCCATTGTGAATCACCCGTTACCGTTGCGATACGTCCATCCAAAGACTGGGCGGTTTTAACAATTACGAAAACTCGCTGATGCTCTTTAACGTGGAAGTATATCTCATTCTGTCTGCGTGCTTCATCCCGCATCAAACCGGAAGACACCTTAAGACCGGCTCGACGCAATTGACGTGCGCCGCCCCCCGATACTCTTGGGTCCGGGTCCTTTGCCGCGAAAACAACTCGAGAGATACCGGCATCGATAATGGCCTGCGTACAGGGACCGGTCCGCCCCCTGTGACAGCATGGTTCGAGTGTCACGTATATCGTGGCTCCGCGACACTTATCCCCGGCGGCTTTAATTGCATTCACTTCCGCGTGGGGCATCCCGGCGGCATGGTGATAACCTTCACCAACCACTTCACCGTTCCTGACAATAACAGCACCCACCATTGGATTCGGTGAGGTCTTGCCTCTGGCGCGCTCGGCCAATCCAAGAGCGCGAATCATGTATTCACGGTCGGCTTTCACAGCCATGAAAAAACCCCAAAGTTATCTTCGGGGTGCATAAAATCAAAGCCACACACAGGCCTTGGCAAACGTACTGCCGCCTTAGCTTCTCTCATCCGGACTTTAACCGTCGGCTCCTGAATTTCGCAGGATCTGCCATGGATTCTTTCCACAGCTCGCGGGCTTTAACCGCCGGTCGAGGAATTCCACCTCGCCCCGAAGTTAGTGGTCACTAATATATCTGGAATACTGGTTTTAGCAAGAGCTTTTTGGAATCTAGGCGGGCTGTTTACTTCCGGTCACAAGGCTGCTGACGATATTTTTGATATCTTTCAAGTGGAAGGGCTTTGACAGCAGCAATCTAATTCCCTTCGATTTGATTTCGTCATGGTTCAACTGTGTTCCCCAACCTGTTATCATGGCAATGGGCAGATTCGGATTGGATTTGTGTATAGTTCCCGCCAGGTCCAGACCGGACATACCGGGCATTCCAAGGTCGGTAATCACGAGATCAAAAGTCTGTTTTTCCATCGCTTCTAGCGCACGGTAGCCATCCTCACAGACAACCGTCTGATGCCCGTCTATAGTCAGCATATCGCTCAGGATTTCACGGATCAAACGATCGTCATCGACCACCAGGATATTCAAAGCACCACGACTCAACTCCAACCTGCTGGTTGTTTCGCTAGGATCTTCCTTCTGCGGATATTCCAGTTCCATATAGAAGCATGATCCACCACCGGGGGCATCTTCGTATCCCACCCGACCGCCATGCCGAACAGCCGTCCCATAAACGATCGACAGACCGAGTCCCGCACCTCTTTCCGGTTTCGTTGAGAAGAATGGATAAAATATCTTACTACGCAGTTCCTCACTGACTCCGGGGCCGGAATCCAATACGCTGAGCCTTAAATGATCCGTCTTGGCTTCCAGATGAACGACTATATCGGATCCTTCAGGAGCATGCTCGGCAGCATTCTCGATCAGATGGTCCAGGGCTGAGATTAAATCAGGACTGTTACCGTCTACTCGGGCGCCTTCTTCGGGAAGATCGGCAACTATTCTCAGTTGTTTTGAATCGGCAAGGTGATACCAGTCGGCCTGTTGATTGGTTATGCTGGTTCTGATCATTTCGACCAGATCGACCGGTTCGGGACGCTTGTAACGAGTGCGAGTAGCGAACTCCTGAATGTGCTTTACAGTCTCGGCTCCTTCAAGAGCCAAATGCTCAATTTTCTCCAGATTCTTCAGCAGTTTATCATCATCAGCCTTCATTTTCATAAGTTGGACTCGACCAACGATGCCGCCAATGATATTATTGAAGTCGTGGGCTACTCCGGTAGTCATATCGCTCACAGCCGCCATCGCTTCCACGGCGGCCATCTTGTCGGAAGACTTCTTTAAAGCACGATGCGAACGGCGTAACTTCTGAACCGATCGTGCATGGGTCACGACTGCGTTGGCTGAATGCATATAAAGTGATAGCAATTGTGCCGTAACAGCGTCCAGTCTGTCGGCTTCGTGCCGAACCAGTACGATAGCATATTCCAGACTGGGTTCCTCAAGTACCAATCCTGCTATAATCGCCTTTTTTTGGTACTCGTCCATTATCTCGATCCATTCAGCATTACCCGGAAGAGGCAGTCGTGAAAAGCGATCCGTCACTAACTTCACTACTTCAGGTCCAATCGTATCGTCATCCTGCCCTGCGTCGGCTACCCGGTAAACTTCAAATGGCTCTGTGCGACCGGGACGAACAAGCAAACCGGCAGCATCAATCGATAAAAACCGTGAGGCGGTACCTAGCACTCTGACGATCATATCTGAAAAAGTGACCTCAGTGTGGTTCAATTCGAACATGGAAACCAGATCGGAAAGTTGTTCTGCGAGATCATCGGATGAATTGTCGCTGTCACCGGAGGCCAGTCCGCTTACTACCAGACGTGACATGACTTCCATATATTTATCCGGCTTCAGGTCGCACTGTCCGGCCGCATCACGCCAATAAACTACTACCAGTACCTGGCGGCCACGATAATCGTTGTACCAATACCGGCTGGAGGCTGCAAATCCATTTCGCTTGGCGAACTCATCGCCATCATTCTTTCCCTTATTCGATTCATCCTGTTCGTCACCAGGTACATGTGTCCCTCCCGGGGACGCTTTTCCCGAACGGCCTGTTCGCAACAACGATACATCTACCGGGTGTACATCGGGATGATGACAAAGAGATATTGGAAGGAGAGCTTCACCATCGGCGGCGACGAAAAGAGCGCAAAAATCCGCCTTCAAATGAAGCATGATTGCTTCGGCCAGTCCATCAACCAGATCCAGGGCAAAGCTCCTCTTCTCCGCGTGGATTGCCTGATAAAGACTGCGCAATTCTTGATGCGCGGGAGCCATGCTAGTGTACTGCCTCTTTTAATGTCGAGAATGATGACTTGTTATTTTGATTATCCATCTTCACGAATCGGAAATCCATATAACATCGTTCAGCCTTCGCTCGGTAATCCAATACGGCTGACTTTAATACCGTGCGTCCGGTTTGTTGTCCGGCAATGGAAGCTCTATGGCTGGGATAGACACGATCGACCAGTCCGGCCAAATCAATATGTCCGATAAGGTTTTCGGCAAACTCACAGGAAAGAATCGGCGATTGTTCGCTGACGTGCCAACGAATAGTGATGTCTCCGGAACAAATAGCCTCATCGAGGATCGTGACCAGCAAAGGCAGAATCGTTGTCACAACCGTAGACCTTGTAACCTTTTCCCGAATCTCACCGTCACACTCACTCCAGATCTTGATATCGATACGTTTACGCGCTTTTAGATCACGGATATAACCGGAAAGAACGGCCGGTACCTCGTCGACAAGTTGCACTACTTCCACAAGTTCATTCTCGGTACATGGATCACAGTGCTTCTGTAACCAGCGTAAATGCTCCACGTATTCTGCGATTGACGTGGCAGCGCGGTTTATCCGGCGAGTGCCTTCAAGCTGCTCATTTTTATCTTCGCCCGGGATAGCCGTACTTAACTCATCTTCCATTATTTCGCCTTGCCCGAGCACTACCGAAAGCTGTTCGAGTAACGCATGTAATATGCCGTCCGCCAGTCGTCCGCTGATCTTCCTCAAGTCGTTACTCTCACCGTTCTCGGGGGCCTTGCTATCGTCATCACTCACTTGTCGTTGCCACCAGCCTCGACGAATGAACAACAGGCATATTTCCACATATCTGGCGGCGAATTCAAGTAAACGACGATGCTCTTCCAAATATGCTGCCGACAGAGGCGTTCCAAAGGCAATGTAACTCCACTCCTGATTCGACCAGCGAATCGGGATAATCAATTCTGAAGCCACATCATCCAGATAGTAGAGTTTGCTGAGTTCCGAGTTCCCGAACTGCTTACGAAAATCATCGAGGAGAATGGACTTGTCGGAAGAGACCGCTTTTATCGCTTGATCCGGTACCGGTATCCTTTCTTCGATCGACAATTCCGGTTCTTGTTGTCGTCGTTGCTTTACTTTACTCACCGGGCCGGATGCCGACACTAAGAGCATTCTCGATAATTTCATCTGCTGTGATAGTCGTTTGAATATGTCGAGGAGAATCTCGTCTCGGATCGGAGCCGCATGTATCAAATCACCAAGTTGACTGTATAGTTCGATTAAACCAAACGAAGTGGCAAACTGACTCTCATCAAGGTCTGATACCAGACCGGCGACTTCCTGTATATTCGAAATCGCCTGGTGATCGATATCACCCGAAATTGCAACAGCCAGTAAGAACTCGGTTCGCGACGAGGTAATGGCCGGATGAACAAAAATAAACGTGGGCGGCATACTCAGGAATATAGGAGAATCCGGGAGAAGTTCCGCCGGTACGAAATACTCGCTTCGACGCACGGCATCGACCCAATCCCGCGCGGTCGATTGTTTCACTTCGCTTGGAAGAACATCGCCGAATTGAATATCCCCCAGAGCCATACGCATGTTATAGATGCCGTCCAGATCGTAGTATACCGCTCCCATAGACCGTTCCCACTGGTCGGACATTAACTGCAGGGCCGATTTAAGAAACGCCTGAAAACTCTGATCCCGGCGATACAAGCGTTGTACGAAATCTCTCACGATGCTGCTGTTTTCCGACTGCACATGATCGAAATGAACTTCCAGCCGTTCCAGGAGCGAGTCAAGCAGGGTATCATCGAACTGGATCGGTTCCCCCCTCGGAACCGATAAAAATCCGGCAAATTCTCCGCTGCATACTATCGGGAATAATTTGACACCTTCGGCTCGGACCGCATGTCGTGAAATACCGCTGCGTGATAACCGACTGGCTTCAACGATAACATGCTGCCGGAGAGATTTTACCTGTGACAAAGGAACATACAACCAGGATGCCTCAAAGCATTTGTCCGCATCGTTGCAGATGCGCTTGAACACCTGAGGCAGCCCGGCGACTAGATACAAACGGGCGCTTTCCGGCAAACCCAGATTACTCAGATCCCCCAATAGAGATCGGTACTCCGATTCGGACAGCAAACGCGGGATGTTTTCGGGTACCATATTGATCCTACATTTCCACTAATTCAGATGTTAAACGCCTTACAATCTTTCGATCTGTTGCTCTTTTTGAAGCAATCATGTCTCCTATACGTGAGTCATTCTCCCGCTTTATACCGGAGACATCAGCCCGCCAATTTCCCACAGTCAACTCAGCCAGTCCCAGAAGAGATGCTACCGACCGGACAAGTAGAATATCTTTATGCCGATACTGGCTTCTTTCCCAGGATCGAACATCTGCCAGAGAAATAAAACCGGTCACCTGACTACCCGACTTGATGGGAGCCAGCAACACCGATTGAACCCCCTGACAGAAAACAAGCAAGCTCTCTGCTTCGCTGAGTTTCTTCTCCTTTTGATCATGATTGATCAACATCACACGACCGGTATCGCGGACAAGCATGTGATAAGGCAGCAGCGACATGATCATCGTCCCGTCAGCCGGTGTAGCTACCGGGGCCTTGTGCATTGTCGTCAGCGCACGAGATTTCAGGAAAGCCGGATCATCATCCAGCGTAGTAATACGGACGACAGTAGCCTGTAATTCGGATGAAATAACTTCGGCAGCTTTTATATATAGATTATCGAGGTCCCCCGCTTCAGCAGCTTCATCGATGAGCAATCCCAAACGCGATATTGACTTATCCCGTAAAGCAATGGCTGTACGCATTATCTCATCCGCAATAGCATCCGACAGAACCGGCACCAACGAGCGTAACATGGACCGTTCCCGAACCGTAAACCTGCCCGCCATTCTTGACGCTACCGTAACAGCCGCCACCCTCTTGCCCAGTCGCTCTATCGGGAGCGCCAGCAATGATCGCATTCCGTTGTCTCGAATTACTGCATCAATCGGGGTATCCGGAACAGCTTGTATATCATCAAACACCAGAGCTTTTCCATCAGCATGAAGCTGTGATACATGAGTAGTTTGCCGGTGCAGATTAAGACCTGCTTCCTGCAGAAGTGATCCTCCGGATAGCATGGAAAAACGGTGCATCACACGATGATCGATCACAACGGCAAGCGATAGAAAATCGGCATTTATTCCCCTCATGATATCTTGTCCGACAGCAGAGATGTTGGCTTTGAAGTCTTTACTGTCGTCCATTGCTGCGGCGATCTCATCGCGCCATTGAGTACGACGAGAACGCAGCTCACAAGCTAAACGGTGCCGATCGAGCAATATTTTCCGCGCAAGGATATCAGCTATCAAAACCAGTTCGGGAGGTACGGCTTGATTATGCTCTGTAGCTTCGTCATTATGGTAAAGCGTGAAAATGCCATAAAGTTGTTCCTTGTTCCTGATAGGAATCAAGGTAACGGATTGCGATCCGCCGTCAGCCAATGGAACCGATATCATGGTCTCAGCAGTATTTTGATCATCAATCCATTGATGTAGAATATCTGTTTCCGACATGAGCATATGGTCAGATCTATCATCGTTCACCTTGGCTGTGTTATGAACCAGATGAAAGCGACGCGCCCCTTTTGATAGTGTGTATACCCGACCGAAGCGATAATCACCCAAATCGATGAACTCTTCCAGGGTCCGAGTCAAAATTCTGCGTGGCCGCTCCTCTACGGCAATGAGCTTCTCCACCCGGCGCAGGAGTTCGAGTCGGTTGAGTTTACTCTGGCGTAACTTGCGATATTCTCTTGACAACGGAAGCCATTGTGAAACACCCGCCGCGGTGAGAACGGAACCTACGATAGTTGCGATCCAGATCGTCATATCGGCTAATAGCGGTGACACTGTTCCGTCCCCAAACGGAATGATCCCGTTGGCTCGGAACAACGACAACAGCGATGCGAACGCCAGCGACGACAAACCTGACGCAATATGCCGATAGCTGTAGCGATCGGTCTCCACCAGGAGGCGACGATATCTTGCCACCACAACCAAAGCAGTCAAAGGTATAATAGTCAGCCAGAGATAGGTTTGGGCAGAACCCATATATCGCTCCTAAATCATCTTAAGACAGTCATTTATATTATTGTCGGCAGTCCTTGTCGGGGGCTTAGCCGATAAGGTCCTACTGCCTGTGGTAACTACCCCATAAGATACCTGTTTCAGCAATCCTTTTGGGTGCGTCTATAAACCCCTAACAATATGTCCGGACATGACTTACGCCCGCTCAGCCAGCCTCGGCACAACCCTTGCAATAAATCAGGCGAAACAGTTGATAACAGTTTCCTTGACTGAAGTAAGGGAAGTGAGGAGAGATTAGACATGTTGACACGAAAGATTGGTTTGGTTCTGGCCATAGTGACTCTGCTGATCGGTGTGGTTTGGGTAGGCTGCTCCGACAAGAGCGGGACTGTCAGCTCCGGCGGACAGGTTACTTCCACCGGTATCGCGGCTTATTTCCCGGTCGATCCGGGATATACCACGATCTACGAGGTGGATTACTCGAACGGTACTACTCAGTTGGTTACCTATAAGGCAACCTCTGAGACGGTCATCCAGGGTTTAACGGTGCACCGCCTGATCCAGTACGTAAACGGGTCAGTGGTTGATACCGGCTATATCCGAACCACTTCAGACGCGGTGTTCCATTTTTCACGAAAGACTTCATCGGCCGAGAAGATGTTGGAACTGCCCTTTACTCTTGGCGCAAGCTGGGATAAGGATGTTTTCAACCAGGACGAACTGACAGACTCTGTCCAGGTCAATGATGGCAACCTGGGTAAGACTGAGAACGACACAGTTTCAATCGAGGACGATGGTCAGACTGATGTGGACCCGCAGCTTGTTTCTTTCCCGATCACTGGCTCGACCACGATGACCGTGGCTGGGTTCGAAAGCCTGGAACTAGACAATGGTGAGTTCTATAGTCATGCGCTCAAGATTGTGAGCACCGGACATACCGGGAAGACGAACTACTATTGGTACGTACCCGGGATCGGCCTGGCCAAATACGTGATCGGCGCCAGTAGCATTAGCTCGCTGGAGGGCGAGACAGTTGGACAGTTAGTCAGCCACGGCTTCTAAAAGACTACACTGTCACGGTAATTCCTACCTGTAGCCGGATGCGTTCTGCGTCCGGCTTTTTTTTATTAGAAAAGAGTTGGATTGACGACACGCTGGTAATTCTTAAAATGCAGTTTTGCCAGCTTCGGAAGAACTTCAGGACCGAACAATCGTACGATTTCACGACCGGCCGAATCAACTTTCGGAGCAGCGCCTTTGGGAATCTCGATTCCATATTCCTGACTCAGTGTTTTGAGACGCATGATAAACTCCGCTCGTGCGATAATCGACGCCGCAGCCACTTCCGGTACTGCTTCGCCCCTCACCATTTGCTTGAGATTGACATCACACTCTCGGCGATCCAGAGCATCTTCGACTAACTCCGTCTTACCGAATTTGTCGCTAATGGCCATATCCGCGCGCCAGCGACGGTGAAGACGATCGATCACTTCGGCATGCCCTTCAGCCAGCAGCTTGTTCAGATTACGAATCCGGTCGTAGAGTTGATTGTATTCTTCCGGCATCACCACTACGACCTCGAACTCGAAATTCTGTCTGAGATAGGCATCGATTTTAAGAAGTCGATTATCGGCTACTGACTTACTATCGCGGACACCGGCTTCGGCGAGAAGCTTGCGGGCAGACTGATCCCCTCCAAAAGCAGCCACAACAAGGGGACCGAAGAAGTCCCCTTTTCCTGATTCATCAACGCCGATTATTCGGCGAGGTTCGGACATCGGTTAATTTGCTCGCTCGAGATATTCACCGGTCCGAGTATCGATCTTGAGCTTATCTCCCTCTTTAACGAAAGGGGGTACCTTGACAACCAGACCGGTTTGCAGCTTGGCCGGTTTGGTAACATTGCTGACCGTATCCCCTCGTGCAGCCGGTTCGGTCTCGACTACTTCGAGAATCACAGATGCCGGCAGATCTACGGCTATCGCCTCATTGTCCAGGAATTGGACGCGATACTCCTCGTTTTCAAGAAGGTACCACTTGGCATCCCCGAGGTTGTCCATGGGGATATTAACCTGTTCGAACGTCTCCGAATCCATGAAGGAGTATTCGCCGCCGTTCTCGTACAGGTACTGCATCTTGCGGTCTTCCATATCAGGCGCTTTGAACGCATCGTTGGAGGAAAACACTTTTTCAACGACGGCGCCGGTCTTGATGTGTTTTAGCTTCGTGCGGATATTCGCCCGACCTCGGCCCATTTTGAAATGCTGATACTCAACCACATAATATGGCTGATCATCTACAATAATCCGCAGTCCGCGTCTGAAATCAGATACGCTAAACATTTATCCTCCTGTACAGTCCGGCGCTAAATATAACAAAATACGTCCGCTCCCCAAGTGATTTTTAGATGAATATCAAACTGATCCGGTCGATTGAAGAGTGTTTCCCGCTACTCCGACCATGTTGCGCGGCAATGAGATCGTCACGGTTGTCCCTTCACCGACGCTCGATTCTATATTTATTTGTCCACCGTGCAGTTCGACTATTTTGCTTACCAACGGCAATCCCAATCCGGTGCCTCCCGGGCGTGAGGAATAGAACGGGGTGAAAATGCGCGATATATCCTCTTGTGGAATACCACTGCCGAAATCACGAACACTTACTTTTATCTCAGTACCACTGCATATAACCTCTAATGCTATTTCACCCTTGCCTTCCGGATAAGCATTGACGGCGTTGTCGATTAGATTCGCTATGGCTTGTTTAAGTAACAAAGCATCAGCTTCGACGGGGCATTCCGATGGGGCATCCAGTCGAATGAGTAATTTCTTGTCATCATTTCTTACCCGGATCGACTCAACCAGTTCTTCCAACAACACACGCAAATCAACGGCGCTCGCTGAGAAATCGAACGGACGAGAGAAATACAGGAATCGTTCAATCAGCGACTCCGCTTCTCCGGCCTCAGACTGAAGCGAGTTGACGCTTTCAGTCGAGAGATCATGTTTTTGCATGCGTTTCCCGATTAACCGGGCATAACCCACTATTGCTCCCAGAGAATTGCGCAACTGGTGCGCTAATCCACCGGCCATTTCGCCCAGTGCAGCCAGACGGTTCTTGGCTTCCAATTGCCGCCGGAGTGAAATCAATTCCGTCAAATCGTTGATCACGACCGAAGTCCCCACGGTCTCCCCCAAACGATCAATAACCACCGACACGGCCACTCCAACCGTCAACTCACGTCCCGATGGAGAGACCATCTCTCCTTCCTGATACGGCTGACTCTGGCCACACTCCATGGTGCGACTGATAGCATTAACTGCTACCACACTGGACTGGAATAAATCCCAGAAAGGCCGACCGATATAATCCTCGACTTCGATACCGAGCATCTCACCGGCAGCCCGGTTGATTGAGACCAAACGTTTCTCTGGATCGATGGAAATGATTCCCGATGAGATCGAGCTTAGCAAATACTCGTTGTATTGTTCGAGCGAGTCGGCGCGCCCCTGAATTCGGCGATTAGCCTCGAGCAGTTCCTGCTCTTTCTGGCGCAGTTCCTCGATCACTCTCCGATAATCTTCAATAACCGCTTCGACTTCATCGTTGCTCTCCGTCATTTCTCGTCCGGCTTGCTCGGCCTCATGTCTCAATCGTTTGAACGGAGCCGTGATATACCTTGACAGCAACAAATACAATCCCAGGATAAGAATTCCGGCTATGAGACTGACGACGACCACGACTTGTCCCACTGAATCAAGATAAGCCAACAACCGATTACGCATTGCCACCATGAGAAGTCCCGTTTGCGGACCACGCTTAACGAGTCGAACCAAATAGTATTCTCCATCCTCACCGGATTCGACCTTATCGTATTCTGCTCTGAGGATCCGGGACATCAGCGCCGAGTTTCTCGGCCCCGGTTCCGTAGGCATATAGCGTTGCCCCCAGTCACGGCGAGCTTCGTCGGATTCTTCCTTCGGGCCATCAGGGAAAAATGCGATATCACTCAGCTTATTGCGCATTATGATATCTTCACGCAAACGTCGGTTCATGTCGCTGAAAGCCTCACGACGCCATTCTCGGGCAATAGCCTCCGCCGTTGCATGTAATTGGGCATTCAGTTCATCTCGTTGCGCCTGCCGCGAGTTATGGATCACATAGTTGGCGGCAAGATTGATAAAAAGCAGGACAAAGATAATCGCCAGAAGACCCAGGTTGACCTCAGCCTCGAACCGCTTATTGCGACCGGTGAATTTGATCATACTGACCGCACTTCCATCTCCGCGGTTACGGAACAGCCACACCGACAACGTTGACTAAGTAGAAGGAAATGATTTGATCGCCGTAGACTATAGCAATCATAGCAGCCATTGCGATGAAGGGACCGAAAGGTATCAAGCGCTCACGACGTAATTTTTCAGAAATCGCCATTATTGCTATTGAGACCACAAGGCCGATTACCGCCGATCCCATAAAGATCAGAATCGTTTTTTGCCAGCCGACAAATGCCCCCAACATTGCCGCCATCTTGATATCACCGCCCCCCATCGACTCTTTCTTGAACAACAGATCTCCCAAAATCGCTACCGCGTAGAGAGCTCCGCCACCCACCAGGAGACCGGTCAGCGACTGCCAGAAAGTTAATCCACCAGGCAAGAACGATACTGCAAGCCCAAGCGCCATTCCGGGTAATGTGATTGAATCCGGGATAATCTGGAAATCATAATCAATGAAGAAAATAACGATCAACGCTGATCCAAGCGCAGCAAAAGCGGCAAAATACCAGGACAAACCATAGCTATGGAAAAAGTAAACGAAAACCAGGGCATTGAGAATTTCCACCAGGGGATACCGCCACGAAATGGGCTTGCCGCAAAAGGCACATTTGCCGCGTAAAGCCAGAAAACTCAGCACCGGGATATTGTGATACCATTTCAACTGCTGTTCACAGTGCGGGCAGGCTGAACGGCTCCGCGCGAACATACATTTACGCGGCAAACGATAAATCACCACGTTAAGGAATGAGCCGATCGCCAAACCCAGGACGGCTACGTAGACGTACCATATTGTTTCGTTCATACAGGGAGTATCGGCGGCAAAGCCCCGCCGCTAAAGCGAGATCACCGAAGTTCGCCGAGAAGATGCATTATCAAACCGCATATAACCGGACCGGCCGTCTCGGTACGGAGAATCCTTTGCCCCAAAGAAACCGTCCGATATCCGGACTGTATCGCCAGTTCGATTTCATCGTCGGTGAATCCGGATTCGGGGCCAACCAGCACCGAGACCCGGCGAACATTACGATCCGGCACAATTTCATCCAGCGATTTTGTTCCACCCGGGTGAAACAACAGGTTGACGGCTGTCGCTTCCGTTTGTGAAAGAAATCCATCCAGACGACAAGGGGATTCAATATCCGGGCGATAGGATCGACGACATTGCTTCATTGCCGCCAGCGCCACTTTTTCAAGTCTCTTCACACGACTCTGGACCCTTTTAGGGTCTTCCATTTTGACTTTTGATTTCTCAGTGAGAATCGGCACGAAACGTGACACTCCCAGCTCTGTCCCGCGCTGGACAACATCGTCGAATTTCGAGGCGGTTGACAGACCACTGGCAAGGGTCATGTTAATCAACGGCTCCCCATAATTCCTGACAGTGTGCATGATCCTGACATGGGCTGGATCCTTATCGCGAAGACTGATCAACTCACCCCTTATCGCTCTTCCCTGACCGTCGACTACCACTACCGGCATACCGGCCTTGAGCCTCATCACCCGGATAGCATGATGGAGTTCATCTTTGGATAGTTTCACCGTCGTGTCGGCAAACAGGTCCGGCGAGCTATAAAATACCGGGGGGATCATTGCTTATTATCCGCTAATAATGAAGGTAATCCACTCGTTGTCATGCTCGATAGTATACCTTGATAATCCTACCTTTTCGAGAGCAGCGGTAATTATCGCTTCATCCCTGGCCAGTAATCCGGCAAGCAGCAGAATTCCGTCAGGTCGCGTCAGTTCTCTGAGACGAGGTAACATGGGAAGGATCGTTTCTTTGATGATATTGACCGCTACGAAATCGTAAGGCTCGTCTCCGTCACACTTTTCGAGTGATCCGTGCAGCACCTCGTACACCGTTGACACCTTGTTAATCTCAAAATTCTCGATGCAGTTGTCCACGGCCAACTGGTCGTAGTCAATAGCCTTGATGAAAGAGGCTCCCTTCATCGCGGCAAGAATCGAAAGGATACCGCTTCCGCAACCCAGGTCGACAAAACGCCCTCCTGCGGGATATTTATCTCCAATCACTTTCAGACAGGAACGCGTTGTCTCATGGCGACCGGTGCCAAACGCCATCTTCGGTTCGATAATGATGTCATACTTAGGAGGAGCTGCGGTGTTGTCCCACGGCGGGCGCACCAGGATGTCGGGAGTAATCCAAACCGGCGCAACCGAGCGGCGGTATTGCTCTTCCCAGTTGGTGCTGATTATACGATGACTCTTGATCTCGGGAACCGGATCGAGGACCGGGTCTTCAAGTGCTGCCAGGTAGGTTGACAACGGTTCGATAAAATCATCGGCCTTGTCGTCCAAGACATAGAACCTGATGGTCGTTGTCTCAGAACCCTCCTCCTCTTCCAGAAGAATTCCTGAACAGATATTATCAATAATGAAATTGCTGACAGCATCGGCGTGTACCCCAGGGACATCAACCGAAGCCTCGATATACTCATCCGGTTTCTGATTCGAGTCAGTCATACGCCGATAGTCTCCCGCAGTTTTTCGAAAAACGATTTGTTTGCCTTGGGCGGTTTGAACGAGGCTGATTTTTCCAGTTTCTTAAGCAACTTCTTGTCCTCGTCCGAGAGTTTGTCAGGCACCCAAACGAAGATTCGGATTAACTGATCACCGTGTCCGCTTCGATGCAGATGAGGGATTCCCCTGCCGCGTAGTTTGATCGTCTTGCCGGGTTGGGTGCCTTCGGGAATCTTGATCTCTTCTTCACCATCGATTGTCGGCGCCATAACCGTTCCTCCCATGGCAGCCGTTGTGAAGGAGATCGGTAATTCACAGAGAAGGTCATCGCCGCGACGGGTGAACACATCGTGAGGTTTCTCCTCAAACACGGCAATCAGGCTACCCGGAGAACCATTCTGAGCAGCTTCGTTTCCCATGCCGTCGATCGTCATGTAATTCCCGCTGCTGACACCCGGAGGCACTTTAATATCGACCGTAGTCTGGCCTCGCACACGGCCTTCGCCGCGACAGGTCTTACACGGTTCGGAGATCACTTCACCGGTTCCTCGACAAACATTGCAGGTTGCTACCTGTTGCACCGTTCCCAAAAAGGTCCGGGTGACCGTTCGCACCTGACCGGAGCCTTTACATTGAGGACAGGTTTGACGCGATGATCCCGCCGCGACACCGCTTGAGTCGCAGGCCTGGCAATGTACCAGCCGCTTGACGCGAACCGATTTATCAACACCGTGAGCAATTTCTTCGAGCGTCAGGTTGATTTTTATGCGAAGATCCTCGCCTCGGTTACGTCGCTGCCGTCCGCGAGCACCGCCTCCCATACCGAAGAGATCATCGAAGATCGATCCACCGCCGCCGAAGTCACGCATGAAAGCACGGAGGGCATCGCTCAAATCGAAACCCTCGAAACCACCGTAACCACCGCCGAAACCACCCGCCCCCTGTCCCAGACCGGCATGTCCGTACTGGTCGTACATTTGCCGTTTCTGAGGATCTTTCAGCACCTCATACGCTTCAGTCGCTTCTTTGAACTTCTCTTCAGCCGACTGATCGTTGGGATTCCGGTCCGGGTGATACTTCAGCGCCAGCTTACGATAAGCTGTTTTGATTTCGACCTCGGCGGCCGTTTTTATCACCCCGAGGACTTCGTAATAATCACGCTTAGCCATTGCGATTCGTTACTTCTTATCGTCGTCAACGACTTCGAAATCGGCATCGACCGCACCGGAGTCATCACCACCGCTCTCACCGCCGCTACTGTCCTGGCCGGGATTCGAGTCCGGCGGTGCCTGCCCACCGGCGGCTTGTTGTTCGGCTTGAGCCTGCTTGTACATCTCCTCGGCCAGTTTATGTGAGGCCGTCATTAGCTCTTCTTTGGCCTTATTGATAGCCTCGACCGATTCTCCGGCCAGAGCATCCCTTAACGACTGAAGCTTCTCTTCGATTTGTTTTTTCTCGTCCTCACTGACCTTATCACCGTGGTCCTTGAGCGTCTTTTCCGTCGCATAAACGAACTGGTCCGCTTCATTACGTGCTTTGATCAATTCGGTACGTTTCTTGTCTTCTTCCGAATGCTGCTCGGCGTCACGGACCATTTTCTGGATCTCGTCCTCGGACAGACCTGATGACACTTCGATTTTAATCGACTGCTCTTTACTGGTGGCCTTGTCCTTTGCACTGACATGAACAATACCGTTGGCGTCGATATCGAACGTAACTTCGATCTGCGGAATACCGCGCGGCGCCGGAGGGATACCAACCAGATCGAACTTACCGAGTGTCCGATTGTCGATCGCCATTGGACGTTCACCCTGGAGCACGTGGATCGACACCGCCGGTTGGTTGTCCGACGCGGTCGAGAATATCTCCGACTTACGCGTAGGAATCGTCGTATTGCGGTCGATCAGCTTGGTCATTACTCCACCCAGCGTTTCAATGCCGAGTGAAAGCGGAGTTACATCGAGCAGAACGACATCATGAACGTCACCGGACAGCACTCCCCCCTGAATCGCCGCGCCTACCGCCACGACTTCATCGGGATTCACTCCCTTGTGTGGCTCCTTACCGAACAATTCACCGACGAGACTGATCACCCGCGGCATACGGGTCATACCGCCAACCAGTACGACCTCATCGATATCGCTGATCGACAGCTTGGCATCGGCTATAGCCGCCTTGCAGGGACCTACCGTCCGCTGTACGAGGGTATCGACCAGCTGTTCGAATTTGGAGCGACTGAGGGTAAGATCGAGATGCTTGGGGCCGGATTGATCAGCCGTAATAAACGGCAGGTTGATATTTGTCTGCATGGTCGATGAAAGCTCTATTTTTGCCTTCTCCGCAGCTTCTTTCAGACGCTGCAGCGCCATGCGATCCTTACGAAGATCGATCCCGTTGGACTTAAGAAACTCCTCGGCCATCCAGTCGATCACTTTCTGGTCGAAATCATCACCGCCAAGATGCGTGTCGCCGTTGGTAGAACGAACCTCGAAAACACCGTCGCCGATTTCCAGAATCGAAATATCGAACGTACCGCCGCCCAGGTCATACACCGCAATCTTTTGATTTACCTTCTTGTCGAGACCGTAGGCTAACGAAGCCGCTGTCGGTTCGTTGATGATACGCAGAACTTCGAGACCGGCAATCCGCCCGGCATCCTTGGTAGCCTGGCGCTGCGAGTCGTTGAAATAGGCCGGTACCGTGATCACCGCCTGAGTAACTTCGGAACCGAGATAACTCTCAGCCGCTTTCTTGAGCGATTGTAAAATCATTGCGGAGATCTCCGGCGGGGTGTAAGTCTTCCCCCCCGCTTCAACGATTACCGCTCCGGATTCATTCGATTTGACCGCATACGGCACAATCTTTTCTTCCGCACCGACTTCACTCAGATGCCGTCCCATGAAACGTTTGATCGAAAAGATCGTATTTTCAGGATTCGTGACGGCCTGCCGCTTGGCGGCCGCTCCGACCAGCCGTTCTCCATCCTTGGCAAAAGCAACTACCGACGGCGTCGTACGTCCGCCTTCCAGATTCGGGATTACAACGGGGTCCTTGCCTTCCAGGACCGCCACACAGGAGTTGGTGGTACCCAGGTCGATACCGATTACCTTACCCATTTTACATCACTCCAGATATCGTTATTGAATATTTCTCTTGTTATTCTTCAGCCGAGTCTTTGTCGGCTCCTTCCGGTTGATTCGATCCGGTGCTGACCGCTACTTTGCTGTAGCGCAGCACCCGGTCACCCTGACGATAGCCGCGGGCCATTTCAAGGGCAACATGTCCTTCCGGGTGTTCCTCACTGGGAGTCTGCATCAGCGCCTCGTGCAGGTTCGGATCGAACGGCTGTCCGACAGCCACAATCGGCTTGACATCGTGCTTGGCAAGCAACGATTGCAACTGGTTGTGGATGAGCTTGACTCCCTCGGCCAGCGCGGTCGGATCGGTCTTCTTACCACTGTGCGCAAGAGCTCTCTCGAAATTGTCAACTACTTCGAGAATCTCGGTCAACAACCGTTCGTTGGCCTGCTGAGCCATCAACTCGAACTGGCGCGTTGTTCGCTTCTTGTAATTCTCGAACTCCGCCGCCGTACGCAGCAGACGATCCTCTGTCTCCTGCAGCTTTTGCCTGAGTTGCTCTTCCTCGGTTGGCGCCTCGGCCGCTTCTTCAGAGTCGGCCGGCGGATTCCCAGGAGATGTATTTTCTTCGTTCGCTTCGGTATCGGTTACCGGCTCATCTTCCGGAGCAACCTCACCGTCACGTATTTCCACGTTTACACGTTTTTTATCGCTCATCGATTAGTCGTCCTTATCTTCTTCCGCCCCCGAGAGCACATCGGTAATAGTCCTCGCCGTATATTTAACCACTGAAGCCAGTTTGCTGTATGGCATCCGGGTGGGACCGATTATCCCGACCATACCTGAAATACTGCCGACTTTGTAGCTTGAAGTCACTACCGAGCAATTCATTAACTCAAGCAGCTTGTTCTCTTTACCTATCGTGATAACTAAACCTGCTTCTCCGGAGTTATCCAGAAAGTCACTCAGCATTTTCTGATCGCCGATCAACCGAAGCAGGTCGGAAATACGGTTGACTTCGGCGAATTCCGGCTGGTGCAACAAATGCTCCATGCCGGCCATGTGAATCGAATCCGAACCTATATCTGACCAGATACGCTGACGCGTATCGATCAGAATTTTCACCAACTGCCCTTGCCCGGAGACATCGGACAAACGGTCCGCCATAGTCCGGCGAATTTCCCCAAGAGTTAAACCGGCCAGACGTTCGTTCAACACCGATTCTACCACTCGCAACTCACCATCGCCAATCCGGGCTTTGATCTCGATGATCACCGACTTCGCTAAACCGGAGTCGACCACCACCACGACCATGATACGCTCATCGGTTAGCGGTATCAATTCGAGTCGACGGAGTCTTCCCTCGTCGAATTTGGGAGCGATGCTTACCCCCAACTGCCGTGTTATATCACCCAGAACTTTTGAAGTCTGTCCCAGGATTTCATCCACACCGCTTCCCTTGAGCAGGATACTGCCTTTGATGAATTCCATCTCGGCTTGTGTCAACGCCTCAGGTTTGAGCAAGTAATCGACATAGATGCGATATCCGAGATGAGTCGGCACTCGCCCGGCAGAGGTATGTGGCTGTTCAACGAGCCCCAGTTCTTCCAGATCCTGAAGAGTGTTCCGGATTGTAGCCGATGAAACCCCCATGTTGAAGCGATTGGCAATCACCCGAGATCCAACCGGATCGGCTGAATTGATGTAATGGGTGACCAGATTGTAGAGAACCTGTCGCTCTCGTTCTGAAAGGTTTTCGAAGGCCATCTTTATAACTCGTTGTCGTTTAACGCGAACACCATATCTGCCATAATGGCAGCGCTCGTGTCAGAGCGCTAACAAAGTAGCGCTTCTTATAACGTAAGTCAAGCTCAAATGATCCCTGTTATGACCTCATAAAACTCATACAAGAAAGGCCGCCGGTGCACCCGGCGGCCTTTTTAAATCAAATACAAAGCCTGCTAATTCTTCTTTTTCACTTCTTTCTTTTCAGACTTCTTACTCTTATCCGACTTACTGTCGTCGTCTTTTTTCTTATCCTCGGTCTTTTTGCTTTTACTAAGCAATTTCTCTTTTCGGTCGTCTATGCCGTTTTTGTTTTCATCTACGAAGTTGTCATACTTCTTGGTCTCTGTAACCTTTTTTGCTTTCGAGCTATCCGAGGGTTCTTTTTTTTGTTCTTTCGAATCTTGTTTTTTGACGACGGTTTCTTTCTTGGTGTCTTTTTTTTCTTTTTTATCAACGGCACCAACCGGTGAGGACAGCGCCAGCAACAGCGCTGCCCCGATTATACCGATCATGATTCTTCTTAACATCTTCCGAACCCTTTTTTTCGCTGATCAGGCAGTGACCTTAGCGTTTACCGCCACCCTTACTCTTAGATCCACCGGAATTGGTTTTTCCCGAATTCCCATCAGTCGATGTTTTCGTGGTCTTCGTGGATTCACCCGAGGACTTCACCGCCGGGGTGCTGGTCTTAGTGGTCGTTTTAGTAGTCGTCCGGGTTTGGATTTTTTCCTTACTCGCACTACTCTTGCTGCTCGTACTGCCGCTCTTCTTCTGGTAGTATCCGTCAGAATTGCTGCCGCTGCTGCTGCTTCGAGTGCGTTCCTGGCTATCGCTGTCATAGGACCGAGTGGAAGTGGAGATACGGCTCTTACCGGAAGTTGAATAGTCGTTTTCTGAATCATTCGAATTGTACCCACGGCTCGAGGATCGGCTGGTCGAATACTTAGTTCCGGTGGACACATCATAGACGCTGCTCTTGGTCCTCGTCTTGGAAGAAGAACTGTATTTGGCCTGACTGCCGATACGGGCGTCGGAAGCATCGGTAGTAATACCGGCGGTCTCATAACCCCGATCGGTCTCTACCAGCTTTGTCGTGCCGCGAACGTAGTTCTTGGTGCCGGCGAATTCGATGTTATTATCGTCATTCGTGCCGTTATTGACATTTATCGTCTTGTCGTTAACGACGATTTTCCCCCGTGATGTCGTTGCCGAGGAGGCTATGATAGCACTTTTACGTTCGGCGAATTTCGGATAACCGTTCGTCACCGGATCCCGATAACCGGAGAATCTGACTTCTTTGTATTTCGACATCACGTTCGGCTGCGGCTGTACGATCGAACGGTCAAAAACCACCGTCGAGAATCGAGTCACATGGAAATCATGCTCCCAGCAATGGCGCCAGTGATCGTACACCGTGATCGTATGCCAACCGACGTACAACCGTGGGATGTACAGTGGCGCAACGCCCCAGAAGATTCCATCGACATAAATACTGGCACCGAAAGGATAATCGATGTAGACATTACCACAGACAGTCCAGGAAGGATAAACCGGATAATAAACCGGCTCGAAATACTGCTGTTCCCATTCGTTGATATAAAGCGCTGAGCGATCGAAAGCGAATTTCTGACCTTCATAGCGTGCGAAATAACGAGCGTTCACCCAATCCATGAACTCATGGCGATCATCCCAGTCACAGACAAGACCTGATTCTGGATACCAATCGGGGATTTCGATTCTTTCCCGCGAAGCAATAGCCTGGATATTCTCCACTCCTTCGGGGCCGGAGATTACCAGGTCGAAATCATCATCCGATCCCGGCAGCGTGTAAGTAACACCACCGGTTACATAATTATCCTGACCGGCATCGGTCGGAAACAACATGTTCACCCGACCGCGACTGTCGACGGAATAAAGCACCACGAAAGCATCGCGGTTGGCGCGGAAATAAATCACCACTTTATCGCCGATGTAGAAATCTCCATCCGAATGATTGGTCCAGATTTCAACGTCCAGGTACCGGTCGTACCTGATCATATCGTCTCCCACCGGGTCTTCATAACTCTGGGCTATACTTTGTGATGACGCCTGCGGGACAACGATCATCAGCGCCATTATCAGCAGGCTTGCCTTGATTGCTATTCTCTTAAACATGACTGTCACCTTCCTTTCCTGATCCATCCGGCCGATATTTACAGCGTCCCTGACGCTGCATCCGTATTCGCGGGTCGGGCCGGAGTCAGTTCCGGGTTATTTTGATCTGTCTGATAGGCGTATTCAAATGTCACCGTTCCGGCAACTTCATCAAAAGCCGTTACACGCAGTTTGGCATAATGCAGGTCATCGGTGCGCACAACGTACGTATGACCACCGATTACCTGCGCCCAGCCGAGCATGGACCAACCGGTTTGCGGCGCCCAGCCGATCTCATAAAACACACTGGTGTAACCCATGTCCTGAATTTCAGTATCAAGATTGTCAACATCGCCGGCGTTGACGTACAACTGACCGTTGACATCGCTGTCGATGAAAACATCCGCCAGACTCGAAGTGCGAGCTACCACCGATCCGGTCGCGAAATTAAATCCCGCCGCATCGGCATTGACTGCCATATCATAAAGCGTCACTTCGCCTTCCGGTCGAGGCGTATCAAAGACATCTTCCGCCGACAACTCCGAGGACTGACCGGCGGCATCGACCGCCGTAACGGCATAGAAGTAAGTATTACCGTTCACCGCAGTGTAATCGATATATTGATAGTAAATCAAATCGAGATTGGGATTGTCGTCGGCATCGACACTACCGATTGCCTGGTAGTTAGTCAGTTGATCGAACGAACGCCAGATCACGTACTCTCTGATATCACGGTCGTACGGTCCCGCCCAGTAGATATAAACGGCATTATCACCGGTAATCGAATAGACACCCTGGGGTGTCGGCGGTGCCGGATCGTAAACGGTATCTTCATCATCACCACAGCCGACCAGAACAACCACCAGCAAGATCGCAGATAATAACATCAAAATACGTGACATTTCTTGAACTCCTTAATTGCATTCTTTCTGCCTGATGTAATACAAGAATCATGCCAATTCACGTATGTCTATGCCGTTCTTAACGATAGCGCAATAAGGCAAGCATCATTAAAACAATCCGCGCACAGATATTGTGCAGACCACCCATCCCCATGCACTGTTTATGTAGTTAACCTTTAGTAAGGTTGTATTCTTTAATTTTAGCCCGTAGAGTATTTCTATGAATGCCCAGTTTCTCGGAGGAAGCCCCGAGATTCCAGTCCATGCGATCCAGACATGTTTTGATATGATTCTTTTCAATTTCAGAGAGAGGCAGAATCTCGCCGGTCAATTCACTTGCCGATGAACGAGGCTGTAAACCGATTAAATCCTCCGCAGTGATTTTTTCCGATTGGGTCAGGACAACTGCTCGCTCGATGATGTTCTCCAGTTCACGGACATTTCCCGGCCAGTCGTAAGCAGTCAAAAGACCGGCTGCTTCGGAACTTATCCCGACCACTTCTTTGCCGATCTTCCGTGCGAATCGCTCCAGAAACGCTTCGGTCAACAGCATGATATCTCCTCCACGGCTGGCTAAAGGAGGCATGGCGATATTGATCACATTGAGACGATAATAGAGATCCTCACGGAATTTCTTTTGTTCGACCTGTCGGGTCAGATCCCGATTGGTAGCTGCTATGATACGAATATCCAGCTCGATCTCCTTGACCGATCCGAGTCGCTGAATCCGATGATCTTCGAGAACCCGGAGCAATTTCACCTGCATGCTGAGAGGCATTTCACCAATCTCATCGAGAAATAAAGTGCCGCCGTCGGCCAGTTCGAATCTCCCCTGCTTAGCGGTATCGGCGCCGGTGTAGGCACCCTTTTCGTGACCGAATAACTCCGATTCAAGCAAAGTCTCAGGAAACGCCGCACAGTTGATCGCCACCAGCTTACGGTCTGATCGCGGTGACAAAGCATGTATCGCTCTTGCCACCAACTCCTTGCCGGTTCCCGAAGGACCGGTAATTAAAACCGTTGCATCGCGCCCGGCCACCAGACTGATAAGCTCCTTAACCTTGCGCATGGCCGGAGACTCGCCGATCAACTCACTGGCCGGAAATACCTCCGCGAGACGCTCGCTCATCACCTGGTTGTCAACCACCAGGCGGTTCTGTTCGGCCGCCCGTTCCAGCTTAAGCAGCAATTCGTCGAGGTCTTCGACCGGTTTGGTGAGATAATCGATCGCTCCGGCCTTCATGGCTCGTACCGCGGTTTCGACCGTACCGAATGCGGTTAATACCACTACCTGTATGAACGGATTGATCTCGCGAAGACGTGTCAGCAGTTCCACTCCATCCATACCCGGCATTTTCATATCAACCAGCGCCAACGGAGTAAAGACCTCATGATAAGCCTTAAGTGCTTCTTCCCCGCTCCCGTAGGTGTATACTTCCCACCCTTGTTTGATCAGGTACCCCTTAACCAATTCTCGTTGAGCGGGCTCATCGTCGACAACAATCAACTTACGTGTAATCATATTCCCTGCAAGAAAGCTGTTCATGCAACCGGATTCAATAAAAAAGCCCGATGCGATGAAGCGCAACGGGCTTGAGAACTCTTATATAATTCAGATCATTCACCGGAACCGATCAGAATTCTGATACCGGCGTGAATGTCTATCATGCCCAGATTATCACCGAATACGACGGTCTGCTCATCCCAGGATTTCTCAGCATCTTTCGTCTGAGCCGCATGGTAGTTGACCTCAAGAAACAATCCACTGTAATCGGCGCTGTAATAAAATACACCGGCGCCGATACCGTATGCCAGTGATGCGTCGTAAGACGTAGCATGGTACTTCGGATCAGGCAACTGCAAGTATGTGGTGAATTTCGGATTTTCCACACCTACGTGAGCTTTAATGTAGGGTTCGAAATTGCTCTCGCCCATAAAGTAGTATTTAACGTAGAGGTTGGGATTATACAGACGGTGATAGAGACCATCCACTTCAGGTCCGCCGTCAATAGCCATCTGGGTATAGATGAAATTGACACCTACCACCACGTTGTAACGCATGAAATAGCCAATGTCAATGCCAAGGCTCCAGCCCGTCTTGGCGCCGAGATCGCCGCCAAAATCAGTAATGCCGCCTGACGGGATTCCAAGACCACCGTAGAAACATGTCTCCAGAACGTCACGGGCTTCCTCTTCCTGAGCCAGAGCAGAACCACTTGCAATCAACAAAACCAGAATCGCGATGACCGTAGAGTACTTTCTCATTACCCCATCCTCAATGCTATCGTTTTCTTCTCATTCATGTAGACCGCAAGAGCTTAAAAATCCGTTTCAACACATGCCCTTCCGGCCGATCAAAGCGTTAATAAATACCTAGATAGACGGCTTGTCAACAGATTATGTCCAATGAAATCCGACCTGATACATGTCACGGGATGATTATCAAATCCACGGGGATAAAAAAATACTTGAGTTTTCTGAGGCCTGGTAATTACTTAGCACTTTTGGCAGAAACGTGGAATAGGTTCAGATGAAAGTATTAGTGATTGGATCAGGAGGGCGGGAGCACGCTCTGGTTTGGAAGTTAAATCAATCGAAAAAGATTGACAAGATCTTCTGCGCTCCGGGGAATGCGGGCATTGGACAGATTGCTAAATGTGTTCGCATTAAACCTGAAAGTACCAAAGCTCTGGTTGATTTCGCCTCCCGTAACAAAATTAATCTGACTGTCGTTGGTCCCGAAGCACCGCTTACCAAAGGGATCGTCGATGAGTTTCAAAAACGCAAATTAAGAATTTTCGGCCCGAACAAGAAGGCCGCGGAACTCGAGGGCAGCAAGGTATTCGCCAAAGAGTTCATGCGTAAATACCATATCCCGACAGCGCCGTTTAAGGTGTTCGACAATCCGGCTGAGGCAATCGGTTTTTGCAAATCTGTCGAATTCCCGGTTGTTATAAAAGCCGACGGTCTGGCGGCAGGTAAAGGTGCCGTCATTGTCAAAAATATGAAGCAGGCCGAGAGTACGATCGATGACATCATGGTGCAGAAGTCATTCGGCCAGGCCGGAGATCAGATCATCATTGAGTCATGTCTGAAGGGGCAGGAAGTCTCAATTATGGCCTTGTGCGACGGCAAAACAATCGCTCCGTTCCTGCCAAGCCAGGATCATAAACAAGCTCTCGATGGTGATCGAGGCCCGAATACCGGCGGCATGGGTGCGTATTGCCCCACTAATTTCACCGACGACGAAGTGATGGAACAGATTCAAGAACACATCATCCAGCGCACTTTGGCCGGCCTCAACTCCGAAGGCATCAAATACAAAGGGATAATTTACGCCGGGATCATGCTGACAGCACAGGGCCCCAAAGTGCTCGAATATAACTGTCGCTTCGGCGATCCTGAAACCCAGGCGGTGTTACCATTACTTAAATCCGATCTGCTCGATCTGATGCGAGCGGTGGTTGATGAAAAACTTGCATCCCGAGGTAAGCTGGCCTGGCATACCGGAGCCGCAGCCTGTGTTATTATGGCCTCTCGTGGTTATCCCGGGAAATACGCAACGGGATTTCCCATTTCCGGTCTTACCGGAAAACACGAGGATGGCACCTACGTCTTCCATGCCGGGACGGAAATGAAAGACAATAACTTCGTCACCTCCGGCGGTCGGGTGCTCGGGGTCATGGGACGCGACAAATCACTGAAAGGTGCTTTGAGCAAAGCCTATCGAGCGGTAGGTAAAATCAAGTTTGAGGGAGCATCTTACCGTAAAGATATCGGATTCCGCGCCTCAAAACCAGTCGAGGAACAGGTTTAAATCATGGCCAAAGTACTCATCGTGATTGGCTCGAAGTCAGATGCTGATTATGCCGAGAAGTGCAAACAACAACTCGAAGCATTCGGGATTGATTCATCGGTAGAGATTTCATCGGCGCACCGTCATCCGACTCGGACCGCAGAATTAGCCGCTGCGGCCGAAGCCGACGGTTTTGATGTCATCATCGCTATGGCCGGCCTGGCAGCAGCGCTTCCGGGAGTGGTTGCGGCCCATTCCAACCTCCCTGTAATAGGAGTACCGTTGCCGGCAGCTTTGGGGGGAATCGATTCTTTGCTGTCAATCGTCCAGATGCCTCCCGGTATTCCGGTGGCTACCATGGGGATTGGTTCCCCGGGGGCCAAAAACGCCGCCGTCATGGCAGCGCGCATTCTGGCTTTGAAGTACCCGCAAGTGGCCCAGGCAATTGCAAAACATCGAGAAAACCTGTAGTATTTTTTGGGACCGGTTAACGAACAGGCTTGTAAAACGTTTGAAGATTAGTAGTAACTTATATAAGGAATAGTTTGATGAAAAGACTCACCATCTTCCTGACCATCGTAATGGCGCTTACCATCGTTTCAGGCATCCAGGCGGATACCGACAAAGCGAAAGAGAACTTCAACGCAGCGCTCAAGTCGGCCAAAGACGGTGAAATGGATGCCGCCGTGGTTGCTTATCGTGCAGCTATCGCCGAGGACCCGAACTATATCGATGCCTATATCAACCTCGGAGCGATCTTCTTTCAACGTGAAGATTATGACAACGCTTTAGAAATGTTCCGCACCGCCACCGAAAAGGATGCTTCCAACGCCGAAGCATTTGCCAACTTAGGTCGCGTCGAGAATAAACTTAAGAAATACGGTGAAGCGGAAACAGCCCTGAAAGCAGCCTTAGCTATCAACCCGGAAGACGGTCCCGTTTACATGGATCTGGGCAAAGTATACTACAGCCAGAAAAAATACACTGAACTGATCGACGCCGTCACGAAGTATCATGAAAAGAGCCAGGGTGATAAAATGTCATGGTACCTGCTCGGAAAAGCCTACGAAAATACCGGTAACACCAATCAAGCCATTGAAGCCTATCGTCAGTCCACAGTTGCCGACCCCAGTTATTACTATGCCCACTTTGCCCTGGGCCAGCTTTACCTTTCTGAAGAAAAATACAAGCCTGCCGCCAGTTCTTTCCAGGCAGCTATGAAGGCTAAATCCACGAGTCACCTGGCTTCTTATAACTATGCGATTGCAGTTGAATCAAGCAGCCCCGACAACTACAGCAAGAACATCGAGGTCTGGCAACAGTTCGTTAACAACTTCAAAGACAACGCCAAAGCGAGCAAACTAATCGCCCAGGCCCGCGATCATATCAAAGAACTCAAAGACGCTCAGGCTAAAGCCGGTCTTCAATAGAGTTCATCTCTTTGTATGAATAAAAAGCCCCGACCAGGTTCACCGGCCGGGGCTTTCATTATATATCCCTCACAAAGCTTCCTCAAAAAAGAAAGTCGCACTTCTGTAGCAGTGCGACTTATATCATTTACCGGTATTACCGGGACGATCTACATCCTCATTGTGAGAACTCTACACGCTCGAACTCATCCCAATAAACAGCCACTTCGTCACCGTCTTCGAGTGTAATATAAATCCCCTTGTTGTCCTCGTCGACATCGTTAGAACCCTTCAGCCGGAAAGTACGACCATCCTTGATCGTCACCAGACTCGAACGGTACGAGCGTTTTTCTATCTTGGCGATGTACCCCAGCTCGATATCGAACTCAATATCGCGATAATCACCGTCAAGTATCTCCCAGGTATACTTTTCGTCGTTGTCCCAGCAGATCAAACCTGTGTAGGATTCGCCGTCTTCAGTGTAAACAGTACCCCGAAGTGGTTTACCGCCGTCGAAAGAATTGTACTTAATTTGATTCGGAGCTTCTTTAAAGTCCAGCCGCTCGAACTCGTCCCATTTAACGGTGACTTGTCCGAAGCCGGGATCGGAGATGATGATACCGCGATTGCCGTCATCGATGTCGTTGGTACCACGCAGGAGAACCTCGTCGCCGTTCTCGAGGTAAATTGTGGCGCCGTTGGAGCTATAGCGCTCGATAGCCTTGATTTTGCCGAATTGTATCTTGCGGGTACGGCGACGGTCTTCACCGTCGAGGATGTCGTCGGTGAGAACTTCGTCCACATCCCAACATACAAAACCGGTAAACTCATCTCCTCGGCGAGTGGTCAACGTCCCGTATAGCCGGTCACCGAAGCTAGAGATCTGACTACCGTCGGTATCCTCAAAATCAACACGGTCGATATCGTCCCAGACCAGCTCGATCTCTCCCTCGGATTCATCCTCAATGACCAGTTCACGAATACTCTCACCGATATCCGTGGAACCGCCTGACAATTCAACCTGCTCGCCGCTCTTCAATGTAATCAATGCGGCATCGTCATCGACTACTTCGAGAGAACGGATATGTCCGAAGCGAACCCCCGATTGGGCCGAATTGCCGTAATAAACATTGGTCCCGCCGAATTCGATCCCGAAGATCTCTATACGATCGCGGTCATGATATTTGCGGCGCTTGTCCTTGTCCCGCTTATGGCGCTTCTCCAGTTCCTTATTGCCGTTCAGAATGTCCACCCAGCTCGCTTCATTTTTATCCCAACGGATCAATCCTTCAAAGGTATCTCCATCCACCGTCGTGATCTTTCCGTAGATACGTCCGCTGTTGTCGGCGTGGGCGATGGCGGCAATCAAGACAACCATTAGCGTCACCATGCAACTGGATACGATATTCTTCATGTTACCTCCGTTGTGCAATCATCTATCGTTTTGTATCCCTTTACGATTTCAGACACCAAAGGTTTCCTGTCCGAATGATTAAGCTGTTCTTAGATCGTATCTAAACCAGGTATACGGAAAGCGCCCGAGCCAATAACTGCTCGGGCGCCAGCTTTGCGTTCTGATTCCCCCTTTAGGCCGCGACCAAACCGGCCGGTCGGCGGCAAGGACTCAGACTATGTCGATGGAGGAATTAATGACCTCCACAAAAAGAACGAGGGAACGGAGTTGGACCGTTAAACCTTCTTCTTCTTATGCCGGTTGGCACGTCTCCGTTTTTTCCGCTTGTGCGTCTTAATCTTAAGGCGCTTCCGTTTCTTTCCGCTGGGCATCAATCCTCCGTTTGGGATTCTTAGATAGGTTGTTTCGTAATCATGTTCTTGAAGTCATTCGACGGTTTGAAGACCGGGACCTTCCGATCCGGAACCGGGACGACTTCACCCGTGCGCGGGTTACGCGCCTTTCGAGCCTTGCGTAGCTTCACCTTGAAGGTGCCGAAGCCTCTGATCTCGATATTATGACCGGCTTCCAGGGATTTCTTGACTGTATCCAGGAAAGAATCGATCACAACCGCTACGTCAGTGCGAGTCAGTCCGGTCTTCTCGGCTACTTTCTCGACCAAATCCGCTTTAGTCACAGCATCCTCCCTCGGGAAAACTGTCCGTGTATGTTCATTATTCTTTTTTTCATATTCAACTGTCGGACTATTCCAATAGAGCTACTGTACTGTCGTTAACCCTTTGGCGTTCGCTAAGATACGCAAGGCCGACGCAGAATAAAAGGAAAAAATCTGCTTTTGTCCAGAAAATTCTTTATCAAAGCGGTCTATTATTGATAAATATACATTAGCTGCGGCCCCCTCAAAGGAGACTGCACCTGTTCACTAACATCACCTAGAAAACTGCCCAGCAAGTCGAAAATAGTGACCTGCCTATGTTCGTAAGGCCGTACAATACTCGGCTCACCACTTACTGAAGCCAGGTCGGCAGCTAGAAGTACCGCTTCATGTAATCCCCCCAAACTATCTACCAGGCCATGATTTAGAGCCTGGTGTCCAGTATAGATCGAGCCGTCGGCCAGAGGACGAATCTCCTCCGGTTCCTTCCCTCGACCTAGTGCCACGGCTTCTATAAACTGCTCATACGAGTCCATGACAACACTACGCAGCATTGACTCTTCCCGCTCGGTCATCGATCTTGAATAGCTGCCCACATCTTTTAATTCGCCCGATTTGACCGTCTCTGTCCCAATTCCAATTTTATCGAGCAAACCCTCAGCGGTGTGGAATCGCATAATTACCCCGATCGATCCGGTTATCGTTCCGGGATTGGCTACAATTCTATCCGCAGCGCAGGCAATGTAGTATCCCCCCGAGGCGGCGACAGAACTCATTGATGCCACTACCGGTTTTTCCTCACGAGCGCGTACGATTGCATCATAGAGTTCTTGCGAGGGCGCTACCCCTCCCCCCGGCGAATTGATATGTATCACGATAGCTTTCACGCTACCATCGACGAATTCATCAATCTGGTCGATCGCCTTCCTGGCGGAGGTTTCGTCAATCACACCGAAGACTTCAACCACTCCGACATCACCACCGAATCGTCCTAAATTGAATTCCGAGCCGCTCCCCGCCATTCCTATGAACATGAATGCGGCAAAAGCAAACGCAATCAGGAATCCGAAAACGATTATAACGATAATGACAACATCGCGTGTTCTAGCCATTTCTCCCCACTAATCCTTGTATATTTTCAATTGCATTCCTATTGTCAATTCATCGGGATCAGCAAGATCGTTAGCGGAGATTATTCGCTTCATACTGACCCGATAGCGCTGAGCGATTCGGCTCAATGTCTCACCCCGACGTACTTCATGAATAACATAGTCGCGAGTTCCTCCGCCTACCACTAAAATCTGACCGGGGTAAATACGACTTGATCGAGAAAGATTGTTCAAGCGACGGATATTTGCGGTCGTAGTCCCGTATTGACGTGCAATATCCCAAACCGTGTCGCCGCGCCGCACTTTATGCTTCGTGACTGAGGACGAGGTATTACTACTGGTGGTACTCTTCGGCGTAGATGAAGCATAGGTCCCGCTGCTTGTTTCCGAATTGCGATTTTTTAGATTCTTCGCTGACGCCGGTATTTTCAGTTTCTGACCGACGTAAATACGTGAACCGTATTGGATGTAATTTGCGCCTCGAAGAGCATCGACAGTTGTCCCGAATCCCCGGGCGATATCCCAGAGGTTGTCTCCGGAGCGTACGGTATAGATCGAACCTTCAGCTTCATAGCTGTGATTACTATAGTTCTGACGAGCAAATTCACGATCCAGCGGTACCGGAACGATCAACGTTTTTCCGGCGTAGATACGAGAATGGCGATTTAGATTGTTAGCCTCCATGATGGCATACTGAGACACGCCGTATTTCGCTGCAATGTGACTTACTGTCTCACCCTGGCTGATCTTATGACGAACCCAGCTTGTCTCCTGCGGTGATGGCATTTTGTCATAGGCGGCATAGAACTGGTCTGTTGTTCCCCTGGGAACCTTCAACTTGTAGTTCTTGACATCCGGAGGGGTGTATTTGCGCAAGAGTTCCGGATTCAGATCCTGGAGTTCTTCGACCGAGCAACCGACTTCCGAGGCAACCGTTTTAAGTTCAAGGCACCGGTCAATAGTGACCTCATCCCAGACCACCTCCGATTCGGAAATGATTCCGTTGAAGCCGTACTTCTCAGGATCCTTGGCAATAATCGCCGCGGCATAGATCAGCGGGACATAGTCCATCGTCTGCCGTTTGAGACGTAGTTTCCAGAAATCATTGGTTTTCTGTTTGGCCATGGTTCGCTTGACCCGCCCCGGTCCTCCGTTATACGCCGCCATGGCCAGTTCCCAGTCGCCGAACTCGTCATAGAGGTATTTCAGATATTGACAGGCAGCGTGGGTGGACTTGATAGGGTCTTTGCGTTCATCGATCCACCAGTTTCGATCCAGTTTGTAAAGGCGACCGGTCGATGAAATGAACTGCCATAATCCCATGGCGCGCGCCCAGGAATAAGCATGAGGATTGTAGCCCGACTCAACCAACGACAGATAAACAAGGTCCTCGGGAAGATCATACTGACGAAGAATCCGTTTCATCATCGGGGTGTATTTATCGATACGCCCCAGGTATTTCGCAAAAGCATCCCTCGCTACCGTCTGGAAATAAACAATTGACTTGCGAACCCGATCATTCAGCACAACCGGGAGATCATAGGTCGGGGCTTTGGCATTTTCTTCTTCATAAACCTGGATCGAGTCGGACCCGAGATTCTCGGCCATATTGCTGAATCTCTCCAGCACCACCGAAGCTGATACACTAGGCTCAAGGTGTCCCAATGAACGCAGGGTGGAACGATAGTCGGCTACGAAGTTGTCGAGTAGTTGATTGTAACGGACCGCTTCCGGTGAAACGGTGGTGTCGGCCTCGATATCGAGCTTGGCCAGTATCTTCATTCCCTTTTCGAAATAATACTGAGCTTCTTCCCAGCTAGCCTCGCGGTTGGCCATAACACCCATGTGATAATACTCTTCAGCCAACTCGAATTTTCTCCAGATTTCGTCATCAATCGCTGAAGCTGAATCGGCCATGTCGGTTGACCCGAATGACAGAATATCCTCGGCCTCGCTCAGGTCCGCGGAGGACGTGTTGGCAGCATCGTCAAGATTAGGAATCTCATCCGGATTTTGGCTGTCATCACGATGGCTCCGGTATTGGTGCCGACCGAGAGCCGAACTACTTGTTTCATTCGACCCGGTAGCAATCGATCCTGAATCATCAGCCTTGGAACTGTCGACAGTCGCTCTATCAGATGGAGCACCGTATAGCTGAGGGGAATTCATTCCTGATTTACCACCACAACCGGCAGTAATCAGAGCTAAAATTAAGAATGAAAAGAAAACAACAGATATTGTCAGGGATTGTATCGTACTTTTCACTAAACTGTCCTTGTTGTCTTTTATTTACGCTCTATTCCCTGTTATCGGCCACCCGACAGACGACCTTAACTCTCTGGCTTATAATACCTTGACTATAGATAGTCAACAACTTACAGACAAGTTTTATCTGTTTCGAAAGTTTATTTCACTTCCCTTTATGGTGTCGATCAGAGCTAAGCTCGAATCGAAATATCTACAGTCTGCTTGTCCTCGGAACCAGGTCATTTGTCGTTTAGCATAACGGCGGCTGTTCTGCTTGATCAACGCCACTGCTTCTTCAAGCGGTCTTGAGCCTTCAAGATAATCCAGCAGTTCCGTATATCCAATTACCCGACTGTTTCGAATAGCTTCTGTCAGGCCCCGATCACAAAGAGATTTTACCTCATCGAGAAGCCCGTCGGTCATCATCTGATCCACTCTTTCGTTTATACGGCGATAAAGCTCGGCCCGTTCGGGTTGCAGGCAGTAGAAATCGTATCGATAGGCGGGAGAACGATACGCTCCTGTTTCCACCAGCTCAGATTTGCATTTTCCGGTCAGATAGAAAAGTTCCAGCGCTCGCAGCACCCGCACCCGGTTATTAGGATGAATCCGGACTGCCTCAAGAGGATCGATAGCTTCCAGCCGACGATGCATCTCCTCCGGGCCGTGCTCTTCCATATCCGCTTCGAGATTCGCTCTGAGCTCCATATCTTCCTGTTCGATCTCCACGACACCTTCAGCCAACGCTTTGAGATACAGCCCGGTGCCTCCGACAACGAAGGGGATCTTGCCGCGTGCTAGAATATCACCTATCGCAACAGTGGCATCATCGATGAACCGGAAGGCGCTGTAGCGCTCACCCGGTTCTACAATATCAACGAGGTGGAAGCGAACTTTGTTGCACTCTTCCGGTGTCGGTTTGGCGGTGCCAATATCAAGATATCTGAGAATCTGTCGAGAATCAGCGTTGATCACTTCCAGGTCGAACTCCTCCGCCAACGTTACCACGCATCCGGTCTTTCCCGATCCGGTGGGTCCACAGATAATCGGAATTGGAGGGGTATCAGGCACGGCCAAACTGCTTGTCAAGAGAGTCACGGGTTACTTTAACGAAGGTTGGGCGGCCGTGAGGGCACGAGTATTTATCACGGCATTGAAGCAATCGTTCCAGCAGATGCTCCGCTTCGCGGTCGTTCAGGCGATCTCCGGACATCACCGCTGAACGACAGGCGATCGACTGCGCCATTGCTTTTTTCAGATCGTAACCGGATTTGCGTAACGACAGAATGTCGTCGAGTACTTTAGTCAGCACTAACTCCGGATCCCGACGGCTTAATACCGCCGGCACTGCTTCGATATTGACCATGCGTCCCCCGAACGGTGAGACGACAAAACCTCCTGCCGCCAAAGCCTCATGAGATTCTTCGAAAAGCGCCAATTGCTCCGGGTTTAACTCCACCTGTACCGGAAACAACAACGTCTGAGCGTTAACTGTTTGTGAGTCGATACGATCCTGCATCTGCTCGTACAGCACCCGTTCATGCGCCGTATGTTGATCGACAATGAACAGGTCATCACCGGCCTGCAGCAATAAATAGAGCGTGCCTAATCGGCCAATGTAACGAAATCCGGTCGAGGGACCGGTAGCGGTTTTCGGTACTTGGGAAGAGGAATCAACATCTTCCGTTATTTCACCCGTTTCCCGGTCCACCTTAGGCATGGAAATGTCGCTGTGGTTTTCTGAGAGGGTGTCGCTATGCTTGTCCGGTAACGGCTGACGAAATATCTCCGCTGCCGCTTCCAGCCGTTGTTGCTGACCGGCCAGAATGCCGGGTATGAATCCCTGGCGATTATCCGATTGTATGTGATTAACCGCGCCACTCTTCGATACCGAAGGCGGCATTGCCGGTCGCCCCTCGGCCGTTGACACTACGGGAATGATCCCATCCTGTCGCAAGGCCTCGCGTGCCAGACGTCGAATCGAATCATATAAAGCCCGCTCGTTAGCCAGGCGTACCTCGGTCTTGGAGGGATGTACATTCACATCGACTGTTGCCGGATCGACCTCAAGTAAAAGAGCTCCGATCGGATAAGCACCGCCGATAATCATTTCACCGTAGGCGGAGCGAAGGGCATGGAGCAAAGTCGCCGAATAGATATACCGCCCATTGATGAAGAGGTAGCAACCATAGCGATTGTGCTGAGCCATATCCGGCGTGCCGATAAAGCCTCGCACACGCAACGGTCCGACCTCGCCGACCACTTCCACGAACCGTTTGGTTCTCCCGAGTAATTCGGTGATACGCTGTCGAAGGTCCTGCTCCGGCGGAGCGACAAATAACTCGCGGTCATTGGAACGATACGAAAAACCGGTCTCAGGATTGGCCAGCGCCAGAGCGGTCGCGGTTCGTGCGAGGTGTCGTGCTTCCGTAGATTCCGACTTAAGGAATTTGCGTCGAGCCGGTGTGTTAAAGAACAAATCCTCGACTTCCACCGATGTCCCCGGCGGGGCGGCTATCGGCTGTGAGGATTGAAGCACGCCGCCTTCGAACAGAATCTCCATCCCGGTATCCTGATCGGCTGGACGCGATACCATGCGCAGGCGTGATACCGAGGCTATCGACGGCAGCGCCTCCCCCCGAAAGCCGTAGGTATATAGGTGATCGAGATCGTCGAAAGTGCTGATCTTGGAAGTGGCATGGCGCGAAAAAGCGATCTCTATCTGTTCGGCCGGAATTCCACAGCCGTTGTCAACTATTTTGAGTAATTTTATTCCGGCTTGCTCGGCAGTTATATCAATTCTGTTCGCACCGGCATCGAGGGCATTTTCAACCAGTTCTTTCAATACCGCCGCCGGGCGTTCGATCACCTCACCGGCTGCTATCTTGTTGACGACTCGCTCCGGCAACGGTCGGATCCAGCGCTTCCCTCCTGCCGATCCCGGACGCTTCATCATGACAGATCCTCTTTGAGCTTCTTCAATAAGTTGAGCGCCTCCAGCGGGGTCATGTTTTCAAGGTCGAGTTCTCGGATTGCTTCCTCGGTAGCCGAGGGTTGTGGATCGAACAGTGATGGCTGCAACCGTTCCTTCAGAATGCCTTTTCCCAGTTCCGACTGGTTAAACTTGCCCGATTCGAGCAGGCGAAGAATCTGCCGGGCACGCGCAATCGCCTGCCTTGGAACTCCGGCCAATCGTGCCACTTCGATCCCGTAAGAATCATCGCAGCCCCCTTCGATGATCTGATGCAGAAACAGAACCTGACTCTCCCACTTCCTGACCGTTACCTGGTAATTTTTAACCCGGTCATAAATTTGAGCCAGAGAGGTCAACTCGTGATAATGTGTCGCAAAAACGGTCCGGGACAGGTTGTGCTCGTTGATATGTTCCACGACCGCCCAGGCTACGGAGAGACCATCGAATGTGGATGTTCCCCGGCCGACTTCGTCGAGCAGGACCAGTGATCGTTCGGTAGCATTGTTGAGAATGTTCGCCGTCTCGACCATCTCCACCAGAAAAGTCGACTGACCACGAGCAAGATTGTCGAGCGCCCCCACACGAGTAAACACCCGATCGACCAGGCCGATTTCGGCCCGCTCAGCCGGGACGAACGATCCGATCTGGGCCAGGATCACGATCAATCCGATCTGGCGCAGGTAAGTCGATTTACCCGACATATTGGGACCGGTCAAAATCGCAATCGCATCACCATCGGTCGCCAGACGGGTATCGTTAGCCACGAACTGCCCCGAAGGAAGCACCGCTTCGATAACCGCGTGTCTCCCTCCTTCTATCACCAAACGGGTGTCCTGATAAATTTCGGGACGACAATAACCGTTCTGAACAGCAATCTCAGCCAGCGCCGCAACAAGATCAAGCTCGGCCAGAAGCTGCCCGGTCAGGAGATATGCCTCTATCGACTTCTCCAATTCAATGGCTAATTCACTGAAAAGGTCCTCTTCCAAACGGAATATCTTCTCTTCCGCCGTAAGGATCAGGTCCTCTTTTTCCTTCAACTCCGGAGTTATGTAACGCTCGGCGTTGACCAGGGTTTGTTTGCGGATATATTCCTCGGGAACCGCTTCGGCATTGGCTTTGGTTACTTCAAGATAATACCCGAAGACTTTATTATAGCCAACTTTGAGAGTAGTGATTTTTGTCCGTTGCCGTTCTTTCTCCTGAAGTGATCCGATATAACGACGAGCATCACGAATTGAATCATTCAACGCATCGAGTTTATCGGAATACCCTTCTCGAAAGATATTGCCTTTCGTTGCCGTGAGCGGCGGTTCATCGACCAGGGCTCGCTCCAGTATTTGAACGGTGTGCGAACTGTCGGGAATACCGGCTCGAAGTTCGGTCAACACCGGTGAATTCGCCTGATCGAGAATCTCCTTGACTTCAGAAGCGGTTTTCAAACCCGCTCCCAGCGCGGCCGCTTGTCTCGGATTGAGCTTGCCTATTCCAAGACGACCCGCCAGCTTCTCGATATCCGGCAGGCCACTCAGCGTCTCGCGGATCGCTGCCGACAAATCCCGTTGTCGGGTTAACTCCGCTACTCCGGCCAGACGTCTTTCTATCGGTTCATGGCGTTTGAACGGATGCAAAATCGCCTGCCTCAGGCGCCTGATTCCAGCTGCCGTCACACAACGGTTGATCGTAGCCAGGAGCGTGTTTTCTTCGGAACCGTCCGATAAATTACGCGTCAGCTCTAAATTGCGAACCGAATTGTAGTCGAGAGTCATCGTCTGGTTGTCGTCAAAACGAGCCATACGACGAATATGACCCAGATGATCCCGATGGTTCTCCTTCAGGTAGCGCAATATCGCTCCGGCGGCAGCGACACCCAACTTGCAATCTCTGAGTCCGAAACCGTCCAGCGTCGAAGTTTCGAAATGTCGGTTTAACTCACGATCGGCAGTGCGTGCATCGAAATTCCATGCCCCGAAGGAAGTCAGCCCTATCTTACGACCGGACAACTCCAGAATCCGGCGAATTTCCTCGGGATCATAGTCGTCCGGGAAAAGAATCTCCTCCGGCTCCAGAATCTTCAATCGCTGAAGGACTTCTTCCTCGTCATCCTGATCGACCACGAACGAACCGGTAGACAAATCCAGCGCCGCGAGCCCCAATTGTTTTTTACCATCGGCTTTTATTGCCGCGAGACAAAGCGAACGTTCACCGTCATCGACACCGTCGATCGTGGCTGTCCCGGGAGTTAGTATCTCAACGATATCACGTTTGACGATTCCCTTGGCCGTGCGTGGATCCTCGACCTGCTCCACCACAACCACCTTCTCGCCTTTTTCCAACAACCGAGCCAGATACTTGTCGGCGGAATGGTGAGGTACACCGGCCAGAGGGATACGTTCCGCTTCACCGTGGGATCGGGACGTAAGGGTAATGTTAAGCAACGGCGCCGCTCGTACGGCATCATCACCGAACATTTCATAAAAATCACCCATGCGGAAGAACAGAATTTTATCCGGGTGCTGTTCTTTGATAGCGTGAAATTGCTGCATGAGAGGCGTCAGGGTCGACGCCTTATGAGGAGCTTTGCTCATCGCGCGACGACCTGAAAGACCTCGTTATGCTCCGCCTGGATTTGATCCTTGAAACGACTCGCTTCGGCAAAGTCTTTGAAATGTCCGACCATAACCACGTCGTAAGTAGTTGTAGAAATCTTCTTTTTGATAACATCCACCGGTTTGCCGTATTGGCGAAACTCTTCGGCCAACTTCTTGGCGTTCTCTTCCACCGAGAACACCCCGACCTTTACGGAGTAATATGTCCCGGTGATTTCTTCTGCCTGGGTATTGGCAGCGTCCGGAGTCGACATACCGGTCATAGCTTCGATTAGAGCTCCTAAACCAACGGCTGAGGGGTAGCCCTCGCGCAAGAGGTTGTAGAAAAACACCGCGTCGTCGGTTTTTCTGGTCTCAATCGCATCTTCAGCCAACAGGTAAAGCGCCGTGGGGACTCCCGGTCCGCCGTCTTCGCGTGACAATTCTCGTAATAGCTTTCGAGCGGCAATCTTCTTACCGTTTTTACTCATAATGCGGGCTTTGTCCAAACGCCCCCATTGACCGTCGATTCCTTTTTTGAAAGACAACAAATAACGATCCGCCTGACGCACCGCAGCCTCATACTCCTGATTGCGTTCATCGAGCAAAATAGCGAAACGCTGCATCTCCGCCCGATAATTACCCGCTTCCCACATCGCCTGATAATCCGCGACCAGCCCGCCGAGCTTGCTGTAATCACCCTTGAGATACCAGTAATGGGCCAAGCGATAATAAATTTGCTCGCGATGTTGAGCCGAGACCGAAGCAGACAATGCTGCTTCCATCAACTGGGCTGCTTTGTCCGCATCAGGTTCAAGCAAACTGGCATAGAACAGGATATTCCCATCTCGAGTTGAAGCCGTCGAGACCTGCGAAATAGAATCCAGAGCCTGTTTTAGATTTCCTTCGGCGATAAGACCGTAGATAGTCTCGCTTTTGGGATTGGTTGCGCCAATCAATAAAACAGCAACAACCAGTACGAAACGTTTCATCTGCGCTATAGATAATAATAGTGCCGAGCGATTTCAGTTGATTCCGATGAGACTTCCGTCAACGATGCCGCCCAGCGGTTTACCGTTCTTCTTCTCTTGCTTCTGTCCGAGTTGACGCACGAACGCAGCCAGACGCTTCCGGTCATCCTGCTCGACATAAATCCTGATCAGTTCAATGATCGGGCCGATATCGTCAGGATTGTCTTCGACTACTTGTAAAAGGATCTCTTCCGCTCGCTCCAGATCCCCTTTCTTCTTGTGGAACTCCGCGAGCATGAGTCGAGCCGGGATATCTTTGGGAGAGGCCGATAAAATCGATTCGCAAATATCGGCAATGTCACCGAAACGCCCGAGGTCAAACAAAGTCCGCTCTAATCGGTCAAGCACCTGATGCCCCTCACCGGGAACGGCATCAATAAGTTTCTTCCAAAAATTGACGGCGTCCTCGAACCGTTTCTCTTCACAATAAGAATCGCCAATCGCGACATAGGCCGGTGAGAATTCAGGATTAAGACCGATTGCTTCCTTGAACAACACGCGAGCCTTATGATATTCGAGCTTTTCGAACAACTGCATGCCCATACGATACTTAAAGTATGCCAGCGGTTTCTTGGACTTCGAATTTTCCAATTTCAGCAATTTGGCGGCGGTATCGTAAGCCTCTGACCAGTTCCCGGCATCGCGTTGGAGACGCAGCAGTTGCGAGAAGGCCCAATGGCTGTCCGGGTGCAATGAGATCAATTCACGCAATGCGGCTTCAGCGGTATCCCTCTCTCCCAAATCAGCATAATCAAGCGCCAGGTGCCTTAAAATCGCAACCTTCTTCTCGGCCCCGAGATCCTGCCGTAAGGTTAAATCTTTATGAACTTGAAGCGCCCGGTCCGGTTTCTTGTGTTCCCGGAGAATCTGGCCCAGACGCATGTATGCGTCGATATTGTCCGCGTCGGAAATAACTACCTGGCGCAGCTTACCGAACGCCGATTCCGGTCGCCCATCGAGAAGATCACGCAAGGCTTCGACATACAACGCCGAATCGGATTTCGCCTCCTTGCGAAAATAACGATCGTACGCCAGATAGAACGCGACCGACGCAAACAACAGGACGAAGAACAAAGTCAAGTATTCTACCATCTTGCCTTACCTGCCTCATTAGTCGCCCGACGACAACACCGGACCACTGTCGGGACCTTTCTTGTCCGCACCTTTTAGCAGGTCCGCGGACTCCTCGATTGGTCGATTTCGCAACACCGCCACCTCACTTTCGAGAGCCCGTATCCTTTTACGGTAGGTACGGAGTTGAATCGACTGCTTGATATAAGTGGAGATTGCAATGAACATCGACACAAGTAGTCCCGCCACAAAAGCCCAAAACACCACCGTAATCAACGGTACGTCGACATACTTGGCCCAGACTAAGTCCACGTCAACCACCTGGGCGGCATTGAGATTGTAATAGGCAAACGCCACTACCACCAGCACCATAATGACTATCAAAATGGCCCTAATCGCCCACATGCGACCTCCATAAATTAGTTCGCCAATAACATAGCCTTAAAAGTTACCACCGACTCTTGGTAGGGTCAATAAAAAAAGGCCGGGAGACCCGGCCTTCCACTTTGTCATTTCTCAGCCCTTGGGCTTGCTTTCAGGCCATTTCAAGCTGCTGACCATTTCCATCATTTCCGATTCGATCTGCGGATAATACTGCCATTCACAGATTACGTGGAACAGAACGATATTTTGACCCTTCTTGACGGCCACAATAGAGCCGCCGTAAGCACCCCGGACACGTTTTCCACCGGTCGAGGAAGCCGACAGGGCGACCTCCTTCATGTATTTTACATAACCTTTCCAGAGCAGGGCCTGTTGACCATCGAGTTCAAACGTCTTTTTACCCTTAGGAACTAATTCCTCGCGATAAGTACCCGATCCGGCGGATGACTCATTGATCAACTCAAATTCCTTGTAAATGTCATCTTTCTGATCGGAGTCGTACGAATCACTTAACAAGGAATCGACAAATGCCGTCGGTGACAGGTTCGTTTCACCCGACCATACCACGATTCTTGGCACCTGGGTATAATCCTCGGCATCCATATAATCGGGTGGAATCTGGTAATTCTTCTGAACGAGAGTCAGTCGAACATTTTCTTCTTCATCACCGATCTTGTATTTCCAATTGTCGAGTAACTTCAACGAGAATTGGTACTTATCATCTACGAATGTCAACTTATCAACCGTGCCGGCTTTAGCTTTCTTACGGCGGGCAAAGGCACTCGGGAGACACAACGTCAGCAGCAACAACACCAATACCAAACGGCGCATAATACTCTCCTTCTCTCAGGTCACAAATGTGTCCTCTGCAGACAATCTTTTATCTTATACATAGTTAGTCAAGAAAATAATCAAAATTGACGCACTCATTACACCGTGCTCTGAAAAATCGAATCGACTTATAACATACTCGACGGCACGATAAATCTTCTACATGCGAATAAATCTCTATCCCCATATCGCTCGCCGTCATGCATTGTCTGCCTGTTTGCTGTGTTTTAGACATATCATGCTTCCACCTGGACCTAAAAGCACAGACAACTAATGAAAGCCTATCTGTTGTCGGCGTGATGCCGCAATATAATGGCTCATCGTGGTGAAGTGGAAATCGGACAAAAGTCGATCCATTTTGGCGGCCAGGATATTGGTTGAGCCATAAGTCCGTAGTCGCTGGCTGGCTGAAAGGCCATCAATAACAGGCGGATCAGGGTCCAGCTCCCAGGGGTGGATATAAACCACCGCCGGCCGGCCCCCTCGGTTCAGGCTGCGAATGACCATTTTTGAATACCAATAGGGACAATGCCGAAGATACCCGCCTCCGGCCACCGGGATGTTCTTGCCCATCAGGTTGTAAGTCGAGGCAGGCATTTCGTATAGATACTTGTCGTCCGGGAATTTCATCCGAAAGAGTGTACGGGGTCCGTGAGGCATGCCGTACAGGTCATGTTTGATCGGAAAAATCGAGCTGTCATAATCAAAACCGAGATCGGCCAGAGTCTCGAAAGCCCATGGGACATTGTTGCTTATTGACCAACTCGGAGCGCGATACCCCCGTGGTCGAGTCCCGATGGCTCTTATCAGCGCATCCATCGCACGCATGGTGTCTTTACGAAACTCTTCGGGACCCAGGGAGTCGACACGACGATGGGAATAACTGTGGCAAGATATTTCATGTCCCCGTTCGGCTATCTCCGCAACCAGATTGGGATACCGTTCCGCACACCAACCAAGAACGAAGAAAGTTGCCATCACATCCTTGCGATGAAACATATCCAGCAGTCGGCGAGTATTCTTGACCAATGTCGACGGCAATTCATCCCATTTCTCTACCGGGAAACGAGACCGCAACGCCTCGACAACGAACCACTCTTCAAGGTCGACAGTCAGTAAATTGAATGATTCCTTCATGACAGCCCTCGGGACCTTCAGCGGTCAGAGGCATAAGTATCCTGCTCGTTTTGCCGTCGGGATTTCTTTTCCCCCCGCTTGCGCACCCGCGGTGGGGCTTTTCCTTCCGGTTTCGAAGGCTTGTAGTCGTATCCGTAGTAACGATAGTCATATTGTGAAGGGAGGCTGGAATTCATATTGTTAAGAACTACCCCAAGGATATTACGGCGACCGGGATCGATAACATCCACCGCTCTCAAGATCACATCCTTCTGCGTCGCTCCGGCCTTGATGACCAAAATTACTCCGTCCACCTTGGAACTCAGAAGCATCGGATCGGAAACGGGGAGAATCGGAGCGGCATCCAACAGGATCAGGTCGTAATAAAGCTTCATCTGTTCGACCATAACCCCTATCGCTTCAGCATCGAATATCTCTGTCGGCGTGTCGTGCATTCGGCCGCAGGTCATTATATCAAGTTTATCTATCGAGGTATGATGTACGGCATCTCTCGGGCCATAACCTTCAACCAGCACCTCGGACAAACCCGGCTCTCGATCCAGGGCAAACAGCTTGTGAATGGAAGGCCGCCTCAGGTCGCAATCGATCAGCAGAGTGTTCATCCCTTTGTGTGTCGCTGCGGTTATGGCAAGAAATGCCGAAGCTGTAGATTTCCCCTCCGAGAGCATAGCCGAAGTCATCAGCAGACTCTTTAACTCACGATCACCGCGCGCCTGTTCCAATTTATAAAGCAGTCTTCGAAACTCCGTTGCGAACGGCGATTCAAGAGCAAAAGCATCGATGACTGACAGACGTTTACGTTTCACGAGTCCTAACCTTTGGCCGAGATTTCTTTTAGCGCAATTGAAATCTGCTCGGAAGCCCGGGTAGCCTGTTCAAGCGAGATTTGAGCTTTCGTCAGCGATGGATTCATCTCGAGCGCTTTCCGATATTGTTCCACTCCGTTGCGCCAGGCCATCTTGGCTTGTTCAAGATAACAACGTCCCAGTTCGGAATAAAGATCCACATAATTGGGATTCTTTTCGAGTTCGGAGCGAAGGAACTTCACCCGGTCGGCAACCGCTCCCTCTGAAGCCCACTCCGGATAAAGAACATACTTCATGTAAAAGGTCGAGAACTCCTGACGATGTCTCTCCCTTTTATCGTCTCGAGCTTTCCGCAACAGACGATAGGCGCCGTTTATATCGGATTGTGTCAATCGGATCATCCCATTCCGGAACTGCTCCGAATCGTATTCAGGTGAGATCACAATAGCTTTATTGAGGCAATCGGTCGAACGAGAGATGACCTCGGCAAACAGACTCTGATCATCCTGATTTATCGCGTTGAGAATCAGCGCCAGGGCTGTGTTCACATAGGCATCGGCATAATACAGATTAATTCTGGTCGCCTCCTCGAACTCCGTCAAAGCCTGACGACAGGCATTAGCTTCCAGGTACGCTTCACCGAGGTTATTGTGGTAGTCGGCAAATGTCGGCCGAAGGCGGCAGGCGGTCTGACCGGCCTCAACTGCTTCACGCGGATTTTCGAGAGCGATTTCGGCCATACAGAGATAGTTGAACGCCTGGTGAAATTCATTATCGATTCGGGTGGCTGAGCGCAGCAAGCGGCAGGCTTCCTCATAAAAACTGCGATAATAAAAGGCCATTGCCAGATGCAACATCGTCTGTGGATTGCCGTCCTTGAGAATCCTGCGATATGCTTCGAGCAGCACTTCTATCTCGCGCTTCAACTCATCATGCTTCATTCTGACCAGGGACAGAACCTCGGCCGATTCGATATCATCGGGATGCGGTGAAGCCACCGTCTCAGCCAGATCACCATTAATGATAATCATGGAGGACACTGATGAAAGGCCGGCGTCATTTGACGTCTGGATGACATATTCTCGATCGTTTTCTACCAGCTTGCTTTTCAGACGATAGGTTTCCATAAGGCTAACGACCTACATGTAGTCTTTCGATTTTAGGTATTGTAGCCAGGACCTTGAGCCCCAGCGTCTCTTCCACGTCATCAACGTTCTTGAATGAATTATCCAGTACTTCGGCCAGAAATACCGCGGCGCCGCCGATGACCAGCCCCAGGAGAATACCCATCATGATGATCTTCTTCTTATCGGGATAGAACGGAGCCAGCGGGATTTTGGCCGGCTCAATAACTTTATATTTCGTGCGATCTTTAGCTCGTTCCGAGAGAATCTCGACCGTCGTTTCCTCAGATCTGAAAGCATCACGATACCGGCGCGCTTCAGTAACCCGACGCTCCAATTCGTCGATCTCGGTCTGAACGCGCGGCAGGGAGTTGATCCGTCCGGCCAGTTTTCCGAAATCCTGGTTAAGCTGTGTAATCATTGAATTGAGAACGTCTACATTCTCAGTGACAACGAAATACCGTCTCACGATTTGTCGTAAGTTCTCGGGGTAGGAAGCGAACTGTAAATCGACAGCACGACCGATTTCTCTTTCGAGGAGCTTGATGTTGTCCCGAATTCGAATATGCGCTGAAATAACGTTCTGATCCGTCCAGGGATATTTCTCAATCTGACCGGCATAGGCTGAAACTTCGTTTTCCAGCTCTGTCCTGAGACTCACCAACGAATCGGTGTAGCGCATGCGCGGACTCTCCAGATCAGCTTCACTCAAACGATCTTTCAGAGTCGTCAGCTCCGTCTGGTATTCGGATAACTCCTGACGGGTCTCCTCGATCTCAGTTTCGATCTCTCGTCGATTGGTCAGTGAAGATATCCCCTGCGGTAATTGGAGTTGTTCCAGCCGAGCGCGTGCTCGGCTCAACGAATCTAGAATCTCGTTATATTGGTATTCAGTTCGCTGGAGTTGGAGATCCGCAAACGACTGGTTGTCCAGAATTTTGTCCATTTCATAGCGGCTCTTCTCCTGCTCGAGAATCTCGGTCAAATGTTCGACCATGTCGCGAGCTTCCGTCGGATCGGCAGATTCTACCGTGAGCTGGATCTGGTCCAAACCGACGTATGCAACGCTGATCTTCTCCCGCAACGATTCCAGCAGTAAGTGCATCTTAAGCTGTTCCATGCTGCGGTCGGGATTATCCTCACGCATCCGAGCCGCTTCGCGGGTCAGATCGGCATCCCGATCCAGACCGAGATCACGGATCAACTGCGTAAGATAAGCCTGTGACGTAATTTCGTTCTGCAAGGCTTGCAATTCACGGCGCTGATCCTCGGAGGATTGGCGTTGATTACCTTCACGTCCCAACAGATTAACCAACTCACGAGAGACGGTATTAGGACGGTCAATCCAGATTATCGTCGAGGACCGATACATTGGAGTCAGGAAGAATGTAGCTCCATAGGCAATCGCCGACACCAAAATCAACGGTAAGACAATCAACCACTTACGACTGAGGACAATCGAAAGAAGTTGACGAAGATCTACCGATTTTGATTCTTCTTGTGTCATAATCCGGGATATTTCAATTATTGTCGTCCTTTAAGGTCTCGTACAGCAGCAGGGCTGATGTCAGAGCACCCAGCGCCGGCGTGGCATATTCGACAATACTGCGCCAAACGGAGCCTTTCCGTGCAGGAACTACGACAACATCCTCTTTTTGCATTATATAACGAGCCGGCTGTCCGGTTTCGAAATACTTCTCCATGTCGATCTTCATTGTCTGGGCGTAGGGTCCGTCCTTGGAGATAACTCTGGTTTTCTTGAGATCGGCGTTATCAGTCGGTCCGCCAGCCAGCGAAATCGCTTCGAGAACATCAACATTTTCCTCGTATGTTATCGGTCCGGGCGATGTTACAGCCCCGATGACATAAAAAGCATTTCGTAACCGAATACCGGTGGCAATACTTCTCGCCGGTATTCCGGTAGGCGTAGATGGAATATCCACGGCGTCGCCGGCATACAAACGAGGCAGTTTATTCGTCTCACCATCGGCAATGGCGCTTGCCATATCAACCACTTCTACTCCACCGGCACGATCCCCGCCTCTGATTATTGTCACCCTTGAGAGGTCTCCCTGCTCGGTAATCCAACCGGCTTCATTGATTACCGTCAGCAGATCGGGTATGGCTTCATAAGTCTTTTTACCCGGGACATTCACCTGCCCGGTAACGAATACATACTGAGAGTTGTACTCGACTACACGGACAACCGCCTGAGATATCCGTTTATTAAGCCGCGACATACTTCGTACGATCTCGTCCTGAAGCTCGACTGTAGTTTTACCGACCGCTTCGATTTCACCGATAATATCAAGCGATATCGTCCCATCCAGACGTACTCGCACCTGAGTGTTCAGCACATTATCCTGCCAGAAACTCACCTGGAGTACATCCTCCGGGCCAATACGATACTCAGCCGCTACGGCTATTGTCGCGGTAAGCAAAAAAGACAGAATCAGGGTCTTGATCAGAGTTTTTTTCATTATGAGCGTACTCCCGCTTGTTTTCCTCCATGAAAACGCCGGTAACTCTTTATAAAATCGGCATTTCTACGAATATCATTTAACAACAATATATCCCCCCGGGTTTTGGACTGTAAAGAATAAAAAGACCGCCGTTGCAAAGCTCAGGAACGATTGCTGTTTTCTTCGGTCGCAGCCAACAGAGCTAGATTACGTCCGGCCTCCTTAGCCTTAAGTAAGGCCATATCGGCAGCATAGATAAGTTTATCTCGATCATCACCGTTATCAGGATAAACCGCTCCTCCAAGGGAAACCGTACAAGAGATCGTACCGACAGCTTCTACTTCAAATTTCCTGCCGGCAATATCCCGCTGGAGTCGTGTCATGAACTTCTCAGCCATCTCACTGTCGGTCTCCGGCATAATAATACAGAACTCATCGCCGCCATAACGCGCGACGATGTCTATCGAACGGATCGACTGCCGCAGTACATAACCCAACTGCTGCAAGACCTGATCCCCGGCTTGATGTCCGTAGCGGTCATTGATCACTTTTAATTCATCAAGGTCAAAGAGAATCAACGTCAGATGGCGCCGATAACGAGATGCCCGCGCTATTTCTTCATCGAGCCGTTTTAGCAGATAGCGTTTGTTCGCCAAACCGGTCAGGTCATCAGTAAATGACATCTCCTCGATCCGATGGTATGAATCGGCTATTTCAAGAATCTGAGTGGCTTGCTCACGATGCATCGAGAGTCGCTTGTCGTCCAGCACCTTACGATCTCCCGAGAAAGCCAGAATCCCCTCCTGCTGGTCACTTAGTGAAAATGGCGCAACAAAATCAAATCCGGAATTCTTGAGCTGATCAAGTAACTTATCAGTCGTTTCATTGACTGGTTTAAAGCGCCCCAGATTGGTCGCTTCATCGTTTGCCAGTGACTTGACAAGGGTTTCAAACGACTCAACCGATGGTGTCTCAATCGGTCCCTTTATTCCGCTCTTGACCAGTTTAAGACCGGTTTGACCGGTCCTGTTTCGATACAGGTAAACGGCCCGCCCTAATCCTAATTCCTCCCGCACTACCTGCAATATCTTGTGTACTAAGGCATCCGAATCGAGCTGTTTGACCAGGTGGAGTATCGATGTCTGTCCGTTTACCGGTGTTTCAACCGCTTCCACCTTCTGCTTGAGATCATCGACATTCCTCAGCAGTACCTCGCGCTTGGTTTCAAACCATTTGATATGATAAGCCGCCGAAAGACATTGAGCCATCGATGCCAGGTGAGCGAGCCCATTTATATTGATCATTTTATCATTGGCGCGAATGAAATATATTCCATACAGGTTTTCATGCCAGTATACAGGAAAAAACCAATCGGCCCCGGCCAGTTCCAGATTTGATCGCATAGTCGACGACAAGTGCTCCGAGAGATCACCAATCGGTCGCGGTCGAAAACTCAACTTAACCGTTTCGAATATCTGACGGCTGTACGCCATGCGGAAATCACGACGATTTAGTCCGATAAGACCATAAGAGTAGTTACAAATCAGATTCCCACGCTTCTTACGCATGAATACAATCAACTCACAGCCAAGATCCTCAATCATCATGTTCGACACACGTGAGGCAACTTGGGCAATATCCCCTCCCAGGGCATTGGCGCTGAGCAGGGTGAAGAAATCATCCTCTCTCTTAACCGCGCCATACCTGATCGAAGTACTGACGGAATGCAATCTGAAATACAGCCATACCACAACACTGACTGCGACAGTCAACGCTATAACCAATAAACTGTCAATTCCGGTTAAACTCATTGATTGGATTCCTGCCGGGGCACGGCCTTAACCGCGACTGCCCCAAACATATCTGAAACGGGCTCTCTTGGTCAGCAGTCCCCGTTGCCGCAATATATTGAAAACCTGCCACCAGGACAGGATTTCACCACCGTCACTATCATTAATTTCACGTTTGATCTGATTGATCGTTGCAAACGGATCATCGCGAATAATCCGCAGCATAATCGACTCCGGGTCATTGGCGCCGGTCTCCTTGCCGGTCCGGCGTTCAATCCCGACTGCCGTCTCGCCTGATCCGCCGCTGGAGAACTGGTCGACGACAGTAAACCTGGTTACATCCTGGTCTTTTTTTTTACTTCGGTTCCAGTCAGACTGGAAAAATCCGAGCGAGCCTCGTCTACCGAACTATACGCCTTGAGTACTTTATCGAATTCGAGCAAGTCGTATATCTCGTATACGTTCGGGATCATGTTCGCCAGCTTGATATCACCGGCATTAGCTCGTACGTCACGTATGTTGGAGATAAAAATACCCCAACCAGCCGAAGAAATATATTCGACCCCCGCCAGATCAACCACAACCCGATAACGCCCGCGCTTCATAAGGGTATCGAATACCTCTTCCAACTCGCGAGCCGTATTTGTATCAATCACGCCATCCACACGGACTTCAGATACTTGTCCCGGTCCGGATTCAGACAGTGAGATTGAGATATTTTCCATTTTATAAGACCGTTTTACCCTTGCGGTTAGACTTCACTAGAATAAAAACGAGTGAATGGGATTGGGCAAGAAAAAACTAGCGGGACAATCAGATCTCCGGATCGTCCGGTGCCGAACTAATGGTAGCGGGGCCTTCTGTCTGATCAGCCTCCCCGGTAACGACAGCTCGGGCAATAATAAACGAAATATCATCCGCCGGTCCGGCAAATCCGGTAAAATCATCCAGCTCCGCAACCAGCGCTTCACTGAGCGTATGAACCCCCTCACTGCCGTTGGCAACCAACCACTGGCGCAGGAACTTGGCGAGTCGATCCATACCGAATTGTCGTCCTTCGCGATCGGCTGCTTCTGTAATGCCATCGGTAAAAATGAAGAACAGATCGCCGTTATGAAGCTCCATACGCCTCTCCTCCAGCGAATCACCGAATCCCCCCTCTAGCGTGACCGGCATACCCAACGGCATTCCCGAAGGATTTATAGGCCGAACCTCATGGTCTTCAGCGGCAAAATACAGCATCGGATTATGCCCGGCCGAAACCAGACTCAAGGAACGCTCGGCGGAATCATAAACCGCCAGCATAACGGTGATAAACATCCCCCCGGGCATATTCTTCTTCAGATAACTGTCAACACGTATCAGTATGTTCCGAGCCGATTCCGCCCGCGCGGCGTGAATCTGAATCACCGTCCGGAGCATAGACATTACCAGTGAAGCCGGGACACCTTTTCCGGAGACATCGGCCACGACCAGACAATAACGCCCGGGATCGATCTCGAATACATCATAGAGGTCTCCCCCTACCACTGAAGCCGCACGGTAAAAGGCATCGAGTTCCAGGCCGAAAATATCCGGCAACTCGTGCGGAAGCAGGGTCTGCTGAATCTGTGAAGCGACCTCGATTTCCTTCGCCAGCTTCTCACGGGCGACGATGTTCTTGCGGTCCTGGCTCAAACGCGTCATCATTTCGTTCAAGGCACGTGATATTTCGAAAAACTCCTCAGCGCCTCCCAGCGGCAATTCCGATTCCAGGTCACCGCTCGCAAATCGGCGTACCCGTTGCGTGATCCGCACGATCGGCCGGACGAAATAATTGGACAGGACATAAATCCCCAGCACCCCGACAGCCAGCAGTAAAACCGTTACCAGTGAAGTTCGCCAGCGAGCTTCCGAGCGCTGTCTTAAAACCTCTTCCGAGGAATAAACGACATGCGCCTCGCCGAACTGGCGCCGCCCCGAAAGAATCGGCCAGCTCAGATAGTTCAATTCACGCCCGTCCTCTTCGAACCGGATCGGTCCCGGACCGGCTTCGGTGGTATCGAGTCCGGGCGGAAGCACGAACGGTTTGCGTATATTGCGAGCGTCATCGCTGTGCGCACGAACGATTCCGAGCGTGTCGGTCAACACCAGCAGGTCCAACTCCGGATTGGCTCTGACATACGACACAACCAGCTCATCGAACTCGACATCCGAACGACTGCGGATAAAATAACCGGCGGCCTGATCGGCGACGGTCTTCACCAACGACTGAACCGTATTGTCCAGACGATCCAGAATTTGATCCGAAGTCTGGCGATCGATATAGTAAAATGCTCCGCCGATAATCACCGAAACGATAAAGAAGGTCCAGATCGAGAACTTCATCCTCAACGACCACATACGGCGGATCAGTGGTCGCGTGTCGGCTTTCGTCTCCCCTAACCGTTTGATCATGCGAAGTTCATTGCGACTGGCGGACGATATATATTCCACCGAGTCCATGATCTTCTGCATCATGTAAAATCCCAACCCTCCCTTACGTCCCGATTCGACCAGTTTCTCCAGGTCAATTTTCCCGGTCGAGTTGGGCTGAAAAGAACGCCCGAAATCTATAAAAGAGAAAACCACGAACTTGCGATAGATAACTATTCGCAGGCGCAGCACACCCTTTTCGTAAAGATAAGCATGGCGAATGATATTTGTCGCCGCCTCCTCGGTTGCCAGTAGTACCGCCGAAATCTCTTTGCGTGACATGTTGGCGGCAACACAAGCCTCACGGACGGTGCGTTGAATGCTGTCGAGATATTTCTCTTCGGCGGAGAATTCGGCGTTGATCTCTTTGACCGGTCGGCGAATCATATGGGGAAACTACCGCAGGAAAGGCCTTGAAGCCAGAAAAAAAGGGTAAAAGCCGTTATTGCTCGGACTCCAGCCGGCTTTTTGCCGTAGCGATATCCTCAGCTACGGAGGGATGTGAAGGATCGGCACGCAGGACCTTTTCCCAGGTATCGATGGCTTTCTGGTACTCACCGTTACGATAGTAGTTGAGGCCTTCCTGGTAGAGCAACTGAATCGCAGCATCGGTTTGCGGGGTGGCACTGTCTTTGCCGGCTTGTCCCGATCGCCATTGAGTAACCAGATTGGCGATACGCTGAACCACCCGGCGACGTCCTTCGAGAGCAGCCTGATATGTGGAATCTAGTAAAAGCGCTCGGTTGTAGCTCTCAATAGCAGTAACTAACGAATCCATCTGTTCAGCCTGCACCGCTGATTTTATTGTCATATCTCGATCCATGTTGCGTCGATTGGCAATCGTCTTACGCAATTCCTGTAGCTTCCAGGAAAGCTCCTGCATCCTTTCGCGACTCGCAGGGGCAACATGTATATATGCCTGGATATTCTCATCCATTCGGTCAATAATCTTCTCAGCAGAGGTGTATTGGCGATCACGGAAGATACCGTCGGCGACACCGTAATATCCCTGAATTTGGTCGCCGGCCATAACCAGGGTTAAATCAAGTTCTTTCCGGAGGGAATCAACAATCACGTCGCTTGTTCCGGCTAATGAGTCTTGTTGCTTTTTGAACTCCTCGTTCAATTCACGACGCAATTGAGCCATTTCATCCTGAAAACGATTGTGAATATCTTTCTCAGCAAGTGCTTCCAGAGAATCAGATGCTGCTTTGGAACCATCCACGGCCTCAGTACCACGTCCCGGTTCAGCAAACAGAACTGCTCGGTCAAACGCTTTCTGCGCTTCCCGATACTCGCCTGTTTTCATATACACCTTGCCGTTAGCAATAAGATCCCGATACTGCTCTCTACGATATTCCGCCAGCACCGAATCAGGATTAGGGCCGGTCTTCGGAATCAACTTCAAAGGTTGTATCTTGACCGACACCGTATGACGGTAATCATCATAACCCATATCATCCTGATTGCGGGCAACGGCATAATCGACACTCCACCAATTCGTACCTAAGCCGCCCCCGGCAGTCACTCCCTCGCCGTTATAACCACCACGGAGTTTAACATCATACCCCCGCCAGAGACGATAGTCGGATTCCACTCCGAGCACCAAACGACCGTCATCTTCAGTATCGTCATCGACCATCAGCAAATCCGCTGAAACCAACAGCCCGAGTCTGGGGGCTACCGAAACGTTCTTATAGCTGGCGCCTACCGCCAATCGCCAGACCGGACTAGCGATATTATCTTCGGATTCAATATCATCAAACGATATGACATCGCAAGTAGCGAGACCTATTGCCCAGTGTTGATCGAACTGATAGCGGGCGCCCAGATCCATCGTTACGCCGTATTCAGTCTCACCATCGATCAAGCGACGATTCAGCTTGATTGTGGATCCCAACGCATAACCGGTGGGAAACTCGTGAGCAGCCGATAGTTGTACCTGCAATTTCGAGTCATCATAGACCGATACCTGTCGACCCGATTCGAGGATGTTCTTACGATCCTGAACTCGCTGCACTGCCAAAGCCAGCACTGTTCTCGAACCGGGGATAAAACGTCCGGCTATAAAACCACCCTCGGAGTTCGTGTAACGAGAGAAATAGGAAAAGTCACCCGAGAACCATACCTTGTCGATACTGCCCAGTCCTGCCGGATTGTAAAAACTCGAGGCCGGGTCACCCGTTATAGAACTGAACGCTCCCCCCAGAGCTATCGCCCGAGCTCCGAAACCACCCCGATATGCAGTCTCAACACCGTCTTCACCTGCCCAAACCGACATGCCCAGGCACAGCACCATAGCCAGCAGAAGGCTCGTCCAGAGACAGCGATTGCGTGTGGTGTTTACTACTCTCATTCTCGTGCGGTTCTGACTCGCTTGGTATTGTTGAAACATCTATTGTTTCGTTCCCCTGTCGCCACTGATTTGCTGTCAGTGATCTACCCCAAAACAGCATCGAAGGTATTTCGACACTATTCCTTGAACAAATAAAGCAAAGATTGTGCCGTTCAATAACTTGAGACCTATACAGCTATCGGAAATCCGTTCTCGATATGTATTACTTTATTGAGTCTGCCTAACCTATACAACAACAAAAAGATGACACCACGAACATATTCGTGGACGGCATAAATTTCCCACCAGAATCATTGGGCTAATAGTAGTACGGCTGTAGCCGCCGCACCTATGTGCAATTATTGCGCAGACACCTGCAACCCACTCCCCTAAATCGACTTACCTGGCCTTCTCCGCGGCCGTAACGGTATTGAACATCAACATGGCGATTGTCATCTTCCCCACTCCACCTGGAACGGGCGTAATATAAGATGATTTCGGTGCGCATGCTTCGAAATCAACATCACCGACATTCCGATAGCCTTTCTCTTTAGAGGGATCTTCAACGCGATTGATCCCGACATCGACAATCACCACTCCATCCTTGATCATATCCGGCTTGATGAAATTCGCCCGGCCAATGGCAGCAATCAAAATATCGGCTCGGCGGGTTACCTGAGGCAAATTGCGAGTACGCGAATGAGCAAAGGTGACGGTTGCATTGGCCATCGGAGCTTTCTGCAACAACATCGCTCCAATCGGTTTGCCGACAATGTTTGATCGGCCAACAATGACTACTTCCTTGCCTTCCGGATCGATTCCGTAGTATTCCAGGAGTTTTATAATCCCAAAAGGAGTGCACGGCAACGGTCCCGGTCGTCCGATCAACATGAGACCGACATTGTGCGGATGAAAACCGTCAACGTCCTTTTCCGGTGCGATCGTTAAAGTAACCCCCAGTTCATCCAGATGACCGGGTAACGGCGACTGTACCAAAATTCCGTGGATTTTCGGATTGGCATTGAGCTTCTTAACGATTCCGATCAATTCTTCCTGAGAAATATCAGCCGATCGGGTTATCACCTCGGAATACAAACCGAGCTTGGCGCAGGCTTTAGCCTTGCTGTCGACATAAGTCTGCGAAGCCGGATCATCCCCAATCAGCACCGCTGCCAGACCGGGTATAATCCCGCGTTCGGCTAATGCGGCAATGCGCGCCTTGAGTGATTTTTTGACCTGCGCGGCAACAACTTTGCCGTCAATCAACTGATATGTCGTCGTCGCTTGATTCATCCTCTTGTTCACCCAGAATATCTTGAGGTTTGAAAGTATCGATATCGAAATCGAATCGGAACTGCTCGATCTTAACGGCCTGGCCGTTGGCTGGATTCACATCGACAAAAACTCCGCTGAGTTTGACATCATCGGTGGCGGTCGTGAATCGTTTCGGCATTCCGGTGAGCAGACGTCCCAGCGAAGGCCCCTTCTGCATCCCGATCACCGAATCGTGCGGTCCGGTCATACCGGCATCGGTCAGATAGGCGGTGCCCCGTTCGCTGATTTGGTTGTCGACCGTCTGAACATGCGTATGTGAACCGATCAAGGCCGATACCTTACCGTCCAGGAAATGAAACATCGCCTGTTTTTCAGCGGTGGCTTCGGCATGGAAATCGACGAAAATGATATTCGCTTTCGAACCGATCTTTAGCAATTCTCGATTGGCCGTTTGAAACGGGCAGTCGATTTCCTTCATGTAAATACGCCCCTGGAGGTTAAGAACCCCTACGGCAATGTCGCCGACTTTATCGACCATCGAGCCGACTCCCGGAGCGCCAATTGGAAAATTCGCCGGACGCAACAGTTTGGGATTCTTTTCGCTGAGATAGTCGAGAATATCAACCCGGTCCCAGATATGATTGCCCGAAGTCTGCATGTCGATACCGTACGAAAACATTTTGATCGACATCTCCGGTGTGATCCCGAATCCCCCGGCAGCGTTTTCGACATTGGCGATGACGTAATCCACACCGTGTTTTTCACGCAACGGCTTGATCATGTGGGAGCAGGCCTGGCGGCCGACGCGACCGCAGACATCGGCCACGTAAAGAATGCGGAAGTTCGACATGAGGCGAACTTTCTAAGGTGAGACGAGTTATTCGCCCGGCCGAGGGCTCCCACCTGTCACCCTGCAGCCCGGTATTATCAGAACCCGGCGTCGTCAAAACAATGCCGGGTTGTCATTACTTGGCGTATTCGGTCGAACGTGTTTCGCGAATCACGGTGACTTTAATCTGTCCCGGATACTGCATTTCCCGCTCGATCTTGGCGGCAATATCGCTGGCGAGAATCTGGCTGGCGAGATCATCGACCGTCTCGTACTCGACAATCACCCGGATCTCACGACCGGCCTGAATCGCATACGCCTTCGACACTCCCTTGAAACTATCAGCCAGCTCTTCGAGCTGTTGCAAACGTTTGATGTAAGCTTCCAGCGGTTCGCGCCGCGCTCCGGGACGAGCCCCGGAGATGGCATCGGCCGCCTGAACCAGCACCGGGTAAGGACCGATCATCGGTACATCGCCGTGGTGTGATTCGATGGCGTTAATCACGTAATCGTTCTCTTTATAACGGCGCATGAAATCAGCGCCGATCTGAGTATGTGTCCCCTCGGTTTCCCGGTCGATAGCCTTGCCGATATCGTGCAACAGACCCGATCGCTTGGCCAGCATATCGTCCAGTTCCAATTCGGCCGCCATCAAACCACAGAGCATGGCGACTTCCTTGGAGTGCGCCAGGACATTCTGCCCGTAAGATGTACGGAAATTCAGCTTACCCAGATTCTTTATCACTTCAGGATGGAGTCCGTGCACGCCCAATTCGAAACAGGCCTGCTCGCCTGCCTCACGAACGATTACCTCCATCTCTTTCTCGGCTTTTTCTACCACCTCTTCGATGCGTGTCGGATGGATACGACCATCGGTAATGAGCTTTTCCAGAGCCATACGTGCAATTTCACGGCGAACCGGATCGTAACCGGACAGAATCACCGCTTCGGGAGTATCGTCGACGATCACATCGATCCCGGTAGCGGTTTCGAAAGAGCGGATATTGCGTCCCTCACGGCCGATAATACGCCCCTTCATTTCATCATTGGGGAGATTCACTACCGATACCGTAGTCTCCACGGTATGATCGGCAGCGCAACGATAAATAGCCGACAGAATGATTTCCTTGGCTTCTTTGTCGGCGTCAGCCTCAGCCTTTTCCTTGATTTCTTTTATATGTGCAGCCGCTTCGACCTTAGCCTGCGAGATCATATTATCCATGAGTTGCTTTTTGGCTTCTTCGGGAGTCATCTGAGCTATCTTCTGAAGTTTCTCGTTTTGACTCTCGATTATCTCATCCAACTCCGCCTCGCGGAAGGCTATCCCTTTTTCACGCTGATTGAGAGATTTTTCACGTCCCGAAATTTCTTTCTCACGCACCTGAAGCATATCCAGCTTCTTAACTAACGAAGAGCTTTTCTCTTCCAGATCTTTCTGCAGCGCTTCGAGATTATGTCGTTTGGTCTCCGCTTCCCGATCAAAATCGTTTTTCAGCTTCAGCCACTCTTCACGGGCTTCCAGAGCGGCTTCTTTTGTTTTTATCCGGGCCTGGTTTTCCGCCTCGGCAATGACGGCACGGGCTTTCTCGCGCGCATCTTCGATTTCGGCTCGATTGGATTTCTGGACCATGGAGCGAGTAACGAAGAAAGCGACCAGCGCCACCACAACGGCCACGGCAGCAACCAGAATTACATTGGTTAACATCTACAACCTCCCGCCGAGAGATACTCCCGGCGACAATCTATGTATGAAAGCAATATGGAAAGGAGAACGACAACCGGATAAAGGCAGCGTTCAGGAGCTTAACTAACGTTGATCATTCAGAGGCCAGCGCCTTATTGAGACGTGACAATATGTCGTCGGCACTGCCGTCAATCTCTGTCCCGAACTCGACTTGACGATCCTGAAGTTCCAGGAGTTCGGAGGCAATTGACATTGCGGCCAGAATAGCCACTCGGTCACGGCTCTTCACCCGTGATTGAGAGGCTAATTCTTTCATCCTCTTATCAACGTAGTCGGCGACCCTTGACATGTATGCTGGATCCAAAGCACCCGTAATAGGGTATTCTTCACCAAATATATGAACCACTACTTTATTCTCGTCACAAGGATCAGACATGGTAGCCCTGATAAATACCTAATCGGTCGTATTTCCTATCCTGCTAATTCCCAAGAAATTACGAGCGAGAGAGGGTTAAAGTCAATAAAAAAATGTCAGTCCAGAGACTCCAGCTCACCCAGGCGATTCAACACCGTCTGTAACTTGGTTCTTACAGCGTTGGTTTGATCGGTGTGTTCAAGCTTAAGGGTACTGAAATCTTTCTCCAGGCGATCGTAAACCGCTCTCAAGTTGCTGTTTTCCTGCTTAAGTGAACGATTTTCGACTTTGAGGTGCTCCATATCGGTCAGGAGTTTTTCGAGATTCGCTGAAATCTGCTGGAGTTTCTCGCTGGTACTCATTTATCCCTCACCTCGGCATTAAAGTCACGCTTTAAACGTTCCACTACAATCTTTTGCGTTGCATCAACTTCATCGTGAGATAAACTGCGATCGGCTGAACGATACGTAACGCTTAAAGCGATTGATTTTTTATCCTTATCGATTTGTTCACCTTGATAAAGGTCAAATATCTCAACCGATTCGGCCAATTCGCCGGCAGCTTCACGGACGGAATTGACAATATCCCCCGCATTGATCGTTCGTTTCACCACGATAGCCAGATCGCGGGGGGCGGCGGGATAAATCGGCAAAGGCTTATATTCACTCAGACCTTTACAAGCTTCGAGAAGCGGTAGTAGCTTCATTTCCGCAGCCAGCACGGTCTCTTTTACACCACCGGCTTTTGCTGCTTTACGATCAATCAATCCAATCCAGCCAACCTCAGCCTTTCCCAACATGAGCTTGTACGATAGTGACGAATCCAGCCAACCGAAATCAGCCGGCTCGTACCTCAAATCGCTCCAGCCGAAGTGTTCCGACAACGCTTGCACCGCACCGGCCATATCATAGAAATCAAGATCACGCGGTTTATCTCTCCAGGTGGCTTCAGTACGTCCGGACAGCAACAGGCTCAATCGCTCTTCTTCAATCCAGTCATCTTCATCCGGTGTACCGGGGAAATAGACTTTGCCTATTTCAAACAATCGAAGATCCATATTTCGGTGCGACACGTTATGCCGTACCACTTCCAGCCCGGATTGGAGCAACATGGTCCGCATTACATCCAGATCCTCCGAACTCGGGTTGGTTATTTTTACCGGGTCCGTATCCGGAGAGATTTTACTTACCAATACAGAGTGCACCAGTCCATGAGTCAGCATTTCATCGAATCCGGAGGCAGTCATTATCTGACGAATCTCGCGACGGAATCGATCAATCGGAAGGATCGGAGTAAACAACGGTCCGATGCTTGTATGCGAGTCGGGGACAGCATCGAATCCATCTATTCGGACAATTTCTTCGATCAGGTCGATTTCTTTTTCGATATCGGGACGAAACGTGGGAACCGTCACTTCCAGGGGATCGCTTCCTTCAACCTCGAACTCGAGCAATCTGAAGATCTCATGCATCCGGTCGGGATCAATGGTGGTTCCGAGGATGTCATTGCATCGCCGGGGCCGGAAGTTAATTTTCTTGCGCTCGATTTTTTCCGGGTAGCAATCGACAACCCCCTCAAGCACCTGCCCACCGGCAAGCTGCTGGAACAGCGACGCTGCGCGGTCGACAGCCCAGTCAATACCACCGTTCGGATCGGCTCCTTTTTCAAACCGTTGTGAAGATTCCGTTACCAATCCCAGGTGTCTGCGGCTGCGACGGATCATCGATGGGTCGAAATAGGCGGCTTCCAGCAGCAAATTGACAGTGTCGTCCTCGACTTCGGAATTGAGTCCCCCCATTACACCGGCGGCTGCGACGCCATCTTCACCGTTGGTAATAAGCAGCACATCATCAATAAGCAGATGTTCTTCACCGTCGAGTGTAGTGAATTTCTCTCCCTCGGCGGCACGGCGCACCACAACCTTATCACTTCCGAATCGATCCAGATCGAAAGCATGCAGCGGGTGACCGCACTCGAGCATCACCAGGTTTGAGATATCGACGATATTGTTAATCGGCCGCATACCGGCGATTATCAATTTCTTCTTGATCCACCAGGGAGACTCGGCCACTTTGACGCCCCTGATAACACGAGCGGCATAACGCGGACAACGCTCTATGTCATCAATCTCAACGGAAATGTAGTCCGAAGCCTTCTCGTCCGACTCTTCCAGATTGATTTCCGGTTTGATTAGAGTTGTCTTGGCCAGCACCGCCAGATCACGGGCAATTCCAATCGCCGACATGGAGTCAGGACGATTCGGGGTTAGCTCAAAGGTAAGCTGAAAATCATCGAAGTCTAGGTAGTCGACAAGCGGCGTCCCCGGGATTGCGTCTTCTCCCAGCACCATAATACCGCGGTGGTCATCACTAAGTCCCAGCTCGCGTTCGGAGCAAATCATGCCGCAGGATTCTACCCCGCGTATTTTTGCCTTTTTAATGACGATATCTCCGGCCAGCCTGGCTCCCAGCATTGCCAGCGGGACTTTTTGCCCTTTGGCTACATTCGGAGCACCACAGACAACATCCATAGTCCCGGAGCCGTTGTTTACCGTCGCCAGTCGGATTTTGTCTGCTCCCTCGATCGGTTTAAGATCGAGGACTTCGGCCACCACCACCTTATCCATGTAAACTGCGGTCGGTTCTACATATTCACAGGCCGTGCCGCACAGCGTCAGGCGATCCGCGACCTCGTCGACCGACCAGTCCAGCCCGGTCAGCTCCATGAGCCATTTATAGGAAATCTTCATATCTTACAGAAACTGCCTGAGGAATCGAATATCATTGTTGAAGAACAATCGGATATCGTTGATCCGATACTTAAGCATCGCCGGACGCGCCACACCGGTTCCGAAAGCGTATCCGGAGTATTTCTCTGAGTCGATACCGGCATTTTCGAGTACATTCGGATGAATCATCCCGCAACCGAGAATCTCCAGCCAGCCGGATTGCTTACAAACACGACAACCCTTGCCGCGGCAGAGGAAACATTGAATGTCTACCTCGGCACTCGGTTCCGTGAACGGGAAATATGACGGACGAAATTTCAGCTTCAGACCGGGACCGAAATAGGCTCGGCAAAAAGCCACCAGGGCACCCTTCATATCCGACAGCGTAACGCCTTCATCTACGAGAAAACCATCGACTTGATGAAATGCAACATGAGAACGAGTCGAAATGGCTTCATTGCGGAATACCATCCCGGGGGTAATCATCTTGATCGGCGGCTTGCGCTTCTCCAGCATACGGGCCTGAACCGGCGTCGTATGTGTGCGCAGTACCCGGCCGCCTTCGACAAACAGGGTATCCTGCATGTCGCGAGCCGGATGATCCGGTTTGAAATTCAACGCCTCGAAATTGTAATAATCAGTCTCGACATCGGGACCGTAGGCAATTTCGAATCCCATTCCATGGAACACCTCGCAGATATCCGCAAGGGTCTGATTCAGAAGGTGCATCGCTCCGCGACGGGGAATCGTTCCGGGCAAAGTCGGATCGAATTCATTCGTTGAGGATGCTTTTTCGAGGTTACTCCAGGACTCTTTAATCAATCCTTCCAGTTCCGACCGCAACTGGTTGGCTTCCGCACCGACCTCCTTGCGTTCATCCCCGGTCAAGTCCTTAAGTCCTTTAAGAATCGCCGTCAGGCGACCCTTTCGACCAAGATACTCTACCTTAAGGTCATTAAGCACTTCGAGCGAATCAGCAAGGCCGATTCGCTCGAGAGCTTCTGACTTCAATTTTTGAACGTCATCAAGTAGTGACATATACACCCACTACCGATCAGTTCTCGGCCGCGATCTTGACCAGGTTCTCAAACGTAGTCAGATCACGGGCGGCGATATCCGCCAGCGCCTTGCGGTCCAGGTCAACACCAGCCTTCTTGAGACCGTTCATGAAACTGGAATAGTTGGTCCCGTACATTCTGGCCGCAGCATTGATGCGAGCTATCCAGAGAGCGCGGAAGACCCTCTTCTTGGCACGGCGGTCGCGATAGGCATATTTGAGGCCCTTGCGAACCGTTTCCAGCGCGGTCCGATAGAGTTTACTCCGAGCGTTGAAGTTACCGCGCGCCTTTTTCAACACCTTTTTATGGCGACGATGTGCGGCAACACTGTTCATTGCACGTGGCATAACATTAACTCCTTACCAAATCCGGTCACCGCTTACCCGTTGGGTAACAGTGAAGTGATACGCGACATGTCGGCGCTGGAAATCAAGCCGGACTTGCGCAGTTTACGTACACGCTTGGGGCCCTTCTTACGCATCAGATGGCTTCGATAGGCTTTGCTTCTCTTGAGCTTGCCCGAAGCAGTGCGCTTGAAGCGTTTGGCTGCCCCTTTGTGAGTTTTAATCTTCGGCATGGGCCTTTCTCTTACGGTTGTCGGCTGTCTACACAGCCACTGCTCTATTGGTCATCGTCAACCGTCGACACAACTTCCTCCGATTCGGAGGAATCTGTATCTTCGGCTTTTTTCTTCTCTTTTTGCCCCTGCTTGTCGCCCGACTTATCCTTCAGTTGCTTGACAACTTCCGGTTTCGGACTCAGAATCATCGCCATATGACGCCCTTCCTGTTTGGGGGGGACATCGATGATGGCTATTTCGGCCATATCCTCGGCGACTCGATCCAGCAGTTCTCGGCCTCTTTCCGTGTAAGCCATTTCGCGCCCGCGAAACATGACATACGTCCGGACCTTGGCGCCCGACATGAGAAACTCACGAACATGGTTCAATTTGAACTGATAGTCATGTTCGTCAATTTTAGGCCGGTAGCGCATCTCTTTCATCTGAAAGCTATGCTGCCGTTTCTTCGCGGCCTTCTCTTTTTTCGACTGCTCGTACTTGTACTTCCCGTAGTCGAGAATTCGACAGACGGGCGGACGGCTGTTCGGTGAAACCTCAACGAGGTCCAGACCGTATTCAACCGCTCGATCCATGGCTTCCTTTATAGGGACAATCCCTAGCTGTTCTCCCTCGGGCCCGATAAGCCTGACGGGTGAAACACGGATACGGTGATTGACCCGCGGTTCCTTAGTACTTATGAGTCCCTCCTGTCAAAGCGAATACTAATGTTTCTTCTCCAATCCTTTCGAGGCGACTTCCGCCTGTAATTTTTCAATCGCTTCAGCCACGGTCAAAGTACCCTGATCACCGACACCGTGTTGACGTACCGAGACCTTGTCCTCGGCCGCTTCACGTTTACCTACGACAAACATATACGGTACTTTGATCATCTCGGCATCACGTATTTTTGCGCCCACCTTCTCGGACCTCTCGTCCAGTTCGGCGCGCAAACCGGCCTGTTTGAGACGATCCACAACCGTCTCACCATAATCGTTAAGCTCATCGGTAATCGGTAACACCTTGACCTGAACCGGAGCCAGCCAGAGCGGGAAATTCCCGGCATGGTGCTCCACCAGGCAACCGAAGAACCTTTCAATCGAACCCAGTAACGCCCGATGAATCATGAAGGGGCGCTGCTGTTGGCCGTCCGCGCCAATATAATGCAGGTCAAACCTTTCCGGCAAGGAAAAATCAAACTGGATGGTCGAACATTGCCATGACCGATTGAGGGCGTCCTTGATCTTGATGTCGATCTTGGGGCCGTAAAAAGCACCGCCGCCTTCATCGACACTGAACTCCAGACCAGCCTTCTTCAAGGCTGCTTTGAGCCCCTCCTGGGCCCTGTCCCAATCTTTGGGATCGCCGATCGCCTTCTCCGGACGAGTCGACAGGAATATCTCATAATCCGTGAAACCGAACGAACTTAGAATGTGCACACAGAAATTCAGCAGCCAGACCAGCTCGTCTTCCATTCCCTCCTGGGTGACGAAATGGTGAGCATCATCCTGAGTGAAACCGCGTACGCGCATCAGGCCGTGCAGCACATCTCCCCGCTCGAAACGATACACCGTTCCGAGCTCCGCCCAACGTAACGGCAGGTCGCGATAAGACCACAAACGAGTCTTATACATCGAAATATGGAACGGGCAGTTCATCGGCTTGAGCTGGAACAGCCGTCCCTCCACCTCCATCGGGCTGAACATATCATCCGAATAAAAACCGGTATGACCGGACTGCTCCCAGAGCTTCAAATTAGCCACGTGAGGCGAGAAAACGAGATCGTATCCGGCCTTAAAATGCTCTTCGCGCCAGAAGTTTTCGATTTCATTCCGAACTCGCGCGCCTCTAGGCATCCACAGAACCAGGCCGGCGCCGACATCTTCGTTGATGGTAAACAACTCAAGCTGTTTACCCAACAAGCGATGGTCGCGTTTTTTGGCTTCTTCGAGCCGATGCAGGTACTCGTCAAGCATTTTCTGCTTGGGAAACGAAACCCCGTAAATCCGCTGAAGCATCGGGCGGTTCTCGTCTCCGCGCCAGTAAGCCGCGGAACTGGAGATCAGCTTAAAGGCCTTTATTAGACCGGTGCGCGGGATATGAGGACCGCGACAAAGGTCTTTGAATCTTGATTGCGTGTAGAAACTGACCGTATCGTCGGGAATATCCTCGAGTAACTCGACCTTATAGTCAGCCCCGGCCGCAGCATACTCTTTGATAGCTTCTTTTCGGTTTTTTTCTACACGGCAGAAGGGAGCATCCTCGGCGATGATCTCGGCCATACGTTTTTCAATCGCCTCGAGATCCTCAGGTGAAAACGGGCGGTCAACATCGAAATCGTAATACCAGCCTTCATCGATAGACGGGCCAATTGCCAGCTTGGCGTTCGGGAACAGCTCCACCACTGCCTGAGCCATGATATGTGAGCTTGAATGCCACATGACCTGGCGCCCTTCGGGCTGGTCGAAAGTCAATATCTCAAGGCCGGCGTCTGCGGTAATCGGCGTAGTCGTGTCGGTCACCTGGCCGTTGATTTTCACTGCCAGCGCCGCCTTAGCCAATCCCGAAGAAATTGAGGCGGCGACTTCCTGCCCGGTCACACCAGCGTCAAATTGCCGCCGGGACCCGTCCGGGAAAGTAATCGTTACCTGCGCCATAACCTATTCCTTCTAACAGCGTAAACGCGGATTTCAACCGTCCTTTCGTTCGGCTGCAACCCGCTTTCTTAAATGGTGGGCGATACTGGAATCGAACCAGTGACCCCTTGCATGTCAAGCAAGTACTCTAACCATCTGAGCTAATCGCCCGACCCAACCAGTAGCACCGAAGCACTACCCAACTATGTAGAGCATAACAAAATATGCGAGTTAAGGCAGTTGTCAAGCCCTAATTGAGCCTGTTTGATGAAATAATCGAATTGTGACTCAACAGGTTACGACCGCTCTGCAGCCTCCGATCAATAGTCGGTGTTCTCTTCGAAACACCCCTTCTAAATCGGCCGACTAAACAGACCGGCTTTAACCTATACCAACCATTTGCATGAACGTCTCGGCTTTGGAATATTCTTCTTTTAGCATTTCCGAAAAAGCCACGAGATCATCCGCCTGGAGATTCATATACTCGAGCACGCCGTCGGCCACATTACCAATCTGATTCGCCTGCTGGACGTGATCATAAAAAGTCCATTTGGCTACGTAGTTGGCCAGATGCACGATATAAGCGATCGGTGAGTCATCTTCCGATAATTGCGGAACATGGTGGCAGGTTATCGCTTCTCTCAGCTTATGCGGAAGTTTCCATTGAGCAGCCAACACTCCGCCGACCTGAGCATGCGAGTATCCCAACACCAGTTCTTCCAGTTGAACATCGGCCGTATCGGGATTGTTTTCACGAGCCGTCTGAATAGCCAGGAATTCATCCGGGAGGAAACATGAAATTACCAATTTGCCTACATCATGAAGCAAACCGGCCGAAAAGGCTGAATCCGGGTCGACGATTCCGCGAGATTTCACTCGCCGCGCCAACAGCCGACAGCAAAAGGCTGTTGCCAGCGAATGGCGCCAGAACGATTCCTGGTACTCCTGATCGATATTGTCGCTCTTGAACATATCCAACACCGATGCCGACAACACCAGGTTCTTGACCGCTTCCATCCCGACAATCTGTACCGCCTGTTTCACCGATTCAATTTCACGAGCCAGGCCGTAGAACGCCGAGTTGGTGAGCTTGAGCACCTTCACCGACATAGCCGGATCCTCGGCTAAAACCGCGGCAACCTGGACTGCTGAAGAATTTGGATCGTTTATGACCTTCTGTATCTGGTGAAACACAATCGGCGGTGTGGGCAGATTCCGGATATTCTGCACCACCGACTTCACTTTGTTGTCAACTGTGGCCCCATCAACTGTCATCTTCTATCTCATTATGCTGTGGCTTAGAACCTTCGAATTCATCCGCCAGTTTCTGAGCTATTATTTCCTTAACCGAACGGGACTCATAAAAGCCTTCTGCGATTCGTTGCTGCACTAACTCCAACCGAGAGACTCTCCCATAGCCTGAGGTGGATTCCGCCAGCCCTTTGTTTGATCGGGCAACGGCCAGACTATCGGCCAGGCTATCATAGAGTTGTGCTTCTTCAGCAGCAGTTTCAACCGCATCAACGGTCCCGGCGGCATAGCTGTCACACTGGTTGTCGGTAATAAGGGATAAGTCTGCCAGGTCGGCAAGTTCGGCACGTGTCTGCGTCCGAATATACTTGTCTTCTACGACCTGTCGGTCTTCTACCCCTTTTTGCCTTGCGGGACTGTCGCAGGTCCCCTTTCTCAAAGACTCGTTGTTCTGAACCGGTCCTATCTCCATCTTTTCACCTTCCATTTCCCATTGGTGGTGATTCGATCTCTTTTCAGTATTGATTACAACGCCTCCACCGCCTCAGTTTTTACCGTCGACAAACTGCGGTGAGGGGTCGGCGTCACGCATGTATTGCAGGATTTTGTGACTGCTCTTGAGTTCACCCAACTCCTGTTTGATCCTACGATAGCGATCACTCAGATACTCTTCACACTCGGCCACCAGAACCATGTTCTTTTTGACCATTGTCGCTATCGAATTCACTATCTTTTTCACTTCAGGATGTGCCGCTGCCAGGCGAAAAACCGAAGGATTCCGCGTCCTCATGACCGCTATCTTATCCTCTGATTTTTTGATCCGCTGATGGCAGCGCTCGATCTCAGCGAAAAGATCAAGCAACCGCTCATCCCGATTGAACTTGATGGCATCCCGCTGCTTATCCAGCGTTATGTAGAGAGACTGGTAAAAAGAATACTCTTCCTTCAGGGTCAGAATTAGCTGTCGCTCAAGCTGCGTTATTGCGTTTTTATCCATCGCGTCCATATAATTATGCCGAAGTTGTAAAACTGCCTGTCAGAGCCATCTCCGATTCGGGAACGGCCTTGATCTGTTCAGCCTTCGCGGCCTTACCCTGCTCGCTGAGACCTTGCCAGCCTTCTCGCAGGTTTTTCAGTACAGTTAAAATATCGTCAATTATCGCCAAATCTTTGGTCGCTTCCAGAACCATTGTTTGACAAATCACATACGAGTAGAGTTTTCCGAGATTGGCGGCAATCTCTCCACCCTTCTCAACGTCCAGAGTCGTGTACAAATGGACTATGAAACGCTTGGCCTTTTCCAGCGTATCCCGAAGATCGTTGTATTTCTCCTCGCGGATCAGGTCAGCCGCTTGTCCATAGGTTTTAATTGCGCCGTTATAAACCTGCAGAACCAATTCTATCTGCGATTTACCAATGGTGTCCATGGTCTGATAGGTTTTCAGCGATTTGTTCATCATAACTCCTATTAGTCCGAACTGTTGAATGACCAGTTGCTGTTGAGGGCATCGATCTGCGTCTCCAGGTATTCCTGTTCCGCATCCAACTCCGAAAGAATCGTTTCCATCTCGGTAAATTCGTTCGTGAGCGTTTCACGACGAATCTCAAGACGTTCATCGATCTCCTCGATCCGTTCTTCCTTATCTTCGATCTCCGTCTGGAGAGCCGCCACCTTGCGAGCAAACACACCATCGGTGGAATCGGTCAGGCTGTCGATGAGATCGTCAAGCTTGGCCGCGACTCCCTTGGTCGGAGTAATCGTTCCCTCCGCACCGTCGACCAGATCTTCTTCCGTTAACGTTATCAGAAGCTTCAAACCGGAAGTAGTCTCATTGCTGTCGAGAGCGGTCAGGTATTGTCCTACGCCCTCGCATTCTTCGCCGTTGATCGTCCCCTCCACGTCGAGTCCGGCATCGCTCGTGGCTGAAGACCAGCCGAGTATCGAATAAGCATCGTTGGACACGTTGTCCAGAATACACGATACCGTTGAATTGCTGCCGTACGTTCCGCTGGTGACCTTGATGTACCCCTGATTACCTCCGGTATCGACCCATTCGACCTCGATACCGCGACCGCCGATGTTTTCGTCGGCATCGATACCGGCCTGGATCTCGTCGATCAGGGCACTGATCGAGTTGTAGGTGCCTTCCGTAAGAGTGATCTCTTCCGAGTTCAATCCGTCGACCTTCAATCGGAAGGTGTTGTAGCTGCTGGTTATTTCAATCGGGCTGATCGAGGGAGTTGTAAGGACCGACCCCGTCATACTTCCCTGGGTCGCAGCCTGGGTGATATCCACTTCCATCGGTTCGCCGGTTTGAGTCAGCGCCGTCGAACTCATGAATTCGATTCCGGTTTTGCTGGATTCGCCCGACCCGACAAAAAGGTTGATCACATCCTCGAGATTGTTATTCAGAGCCTCCTGCAGCTTGGATGAATCATCGATTTCAAGGGTACCGTCGGACTGCGTGTGAATACCGATCGTATAGAGCTGGTTGTATTTCGACGTTATCCCTTCTATCGTCCCGGAGATGATGCTACGCAGGGACATCTGCATTGACCAGACCGATGTTTCGCCGAACAAAATACCGGTAGTTTCTTCATCTTCATCGTAGGTATTCTGATCGTCAATGAACTCTACCACTTCGTTGTAGGCATCGATAAAAGATTCAATCGTATCTTCAATGGTAGAGATATCCAGCTCGGACTGAACCGTCACGCTGTCGTCGGTTCCGGTAACCTTCTTCGTGGTCAGCGTCACCCCGTCGATGACATTCTTGAAGGTGTTCGTGGTTGAGGTAACCGTAATCGGAGAACCCGTTCCGCCTGCAGAACCGAGCGTGATTTTAGCATCGGTGGCTTCCTGCAAAAGGGGCGTGAAGGTGGAGACTGTAAACTCATCACCGGCCGTCATGATACCGTCACTGAAAGATAACGTCAAGCCGTCGGCGCCGTCACCGGTCAGAGTCACCTCGGTGTCGCCCGCGCTCACTTCGAAAGAACCGCTATTCGTACCGTCAGTCCAGTTGATCGTAATCGTGTCGGTGCCGATCGTTTGTTCGCCGGTCCCGCCCACGGTAAAAGTATAAGTCTTATTCTCGGAGCCCGTATAGGACGCACTGGCTCCGAGCGAAACTTCCGCCGTCGTCCCCGTACCGCTCGAATACGTTTCAGGCACATCGAAACTGCCCGTATCGAAATTCAGATCGAGACCGCCGCTAAGATCGCACGTGATATCTATCTTGTTCTTTCTGCCGGTATTATCACCCGACAGCACCAGACGATAAGCGTTGCTGTCGGTACCGTCGTTCACGAGTGTTGCCGAAATCCCCATGTCGGCATCGTTGATAGCGTTCTTTATATCGGCCAGACTGTTGTTGGTCGAGTCTACGGTAATGGTCGTAACCGCGCCATCACCGATTTGAAGTGTAATCGTTCCGGTTCCTAAATCGTTGGAAGTGACGTCGTCAAAACCCTGACTGGCGATTTGATGGTTGCGGGCCAGTGACAACACCTGAATATCATAGGAACCTGAAGTGGTCCCGCTGGTGCTGGTGGCCGTAAGATAATCATCATCCGTAACCGTTACACTGTAGTCGTTGAAAGTGGATGAACGCGAAAGGCTGGATACCTGGGTGCTGAGTGAAAGAAAATACGCTTCGAGCGTATTGTAGGCCGTGATAACACTAGTCTTGTATTCGACTTCACTTTCGAGAAGAACGGCGTTTCCGCGTTCCAACTCGATCATCTGATCAACTATCTCATCTGTGTCGAGACCTGACGATAGACCAACGATTGTTTGTGTGCCTGACATGATTACCTCCTGTATTAGGCGACATCAATGTCTCGCTGAGCCCATTGTTGTTTATTTACCCTTCGGGAGAGCTTTTAGCTCTCCCGAAGGTATTTGCTCGGAAAGCTTAAGAGCTTTCTTACTTATTAACCGAACAGTGACAGAACCACCTGCGGAACCTGGTTGGCCTGAGCGAGCATAGCCGTACCGGCCTGCATCAGGATCTGGTTCTTGGTGAATTCCGACATTTCGGAGGCCATATCGGTGTCACGGATCGACGACTCAGAAGAAGTCAGGTTCTGAGCGGCGATACGGAGGTTCCGGAGGTTGGATTCCAGAGTGTTCTTCTGGAAGCTACCGAGAGTACCACGAGTCGTGGACACTTCATTAATGGCCTGGTCAATAATAGCCTGCGCATCCTGAGCGCCTTCGGCGGTGGTTACGTCAATCTCGGACAGCGATGAGAACATGTTGCCCGCGATGTTCATACCAAGAGCCGTAGCGGCCATGTTGCGCAGCGAAATGTTAGCCGTCTGACCAACGTTACCACCGATCTGGAAGACCAGTGACTGGTCAGTGTTGCTGATCGTCTCGTTGCCGCCTTCAGAGGTCAGGCCGTAGTTGACCGTGATCCACTCACTGCGATCCGCAGAGTAAACCACCGCATCCACGCCGGCTGTGGCCTCAACCGCGGTACCGCCATCGAGCTGGACGGCGAACTTGGTCGCGGTCGTGGTGAGCAGCATATTGCCGGTGTCGATACCGTTGGCCGCCGAAGCCAGGATGACATCCAGCGTTCCCTGATCGGCTTCACCGTAATCGGCTGTCCACAGCGTCGCCGTACCGGTCTGACCGTACTCGACGGACGTAATGGTGTTGGCATAACCGTTGAAGTCGATAATGGCATCGGTACCGGCGTTGGCCTGAGTATCCGCAGTCAGACCAAGCACATTACCCAGATCTTCGGAGTTGTTGCCGGCTTCGGCCTCGAACTTGATCGAGTAGTCCGAACCCTCGTCGAGGGTGCTGAACTGCAGACGGTTGTTGTTGGAAACCGCAACCGAAATATCATTCTCGCCCGAACCGTTGGCAACGGTTCCGAAAATAGCAAGCAACTGGGTGTTGATCTCATCGGCCAGATCGGACATGGTCGTATAAGTGCCGTTGGTCACGTCGATCTGCTGAGAGGTCTGGGTGCCGTTGGCTGTGACTGTCGTAAAGGTCAGGTGAGCGTCGGAAGCGCCGCGGTTGGACTGCTGAGCGAAGTTCAGAGTGGACGCGGTAGCGTCGGTGGATGAAGCCTCAGCGCGCAACGAATACTGGGCGCCCTCGTCGGCATAGCTGAACGAGAACTTGGTACCGCCGCTGGAAGCGTCGTAAGAAGTACCCACCTCGATATTGGAGAGTTCACTATTGGCACCGATGGCGCTCTCCAGCTTGGTCTTCACCGTTGAGGCGGTATCGGACGCGCCAATGGAGATCGTGAATGACTGATTGCCGATCGGCGTGGAGCCATTTTCCTGCACGTTCAGGATGAAGGTGTAGGTACCGGTATTGCCGGCGCCGGCGGTGAACTGACCGGTGGCACTGACGGTCGCCTTAGTGGCAGCACCGTCGATGACCTGCAGACCGTTGCCCCAGGCATCCGTGATGGACATAGCCGAGCCGGTTTTGCTCGCTACATCGGAGGACTGCACGACGTCAAGGTTGTGAACACCTTCATCGAGGTTGTACGGATCACCGTCGGTGTTAGCGAGGGAGATACCGTAGGAAGTGGTGTTCAACTCAGCGGTGGCATCGGCGGTCTTGACCGCGGACAGCGAGTAGGTACCATCACGCAGGTTGGAGTTGGTCAGGGTCACGTCCGAAATGTTCGGGCTGGTGATCGTGGCCACGTTCTCCTTCGAACCGTCGAGCAGGTTCTTGGTACCGAACTGGGTGTTGGCAGCAATACGATTGATCGTGGCAATCGCGTTGCGAATTTCTGCCTGGTCGGCAGCGAGCTGGTCAGCGTCGTTGAAGCCTTCGTTCGCGGCGTGAATAGCCAGTTCTCTCATCGAAGTCAACAGCGAGTTGATTTCGGTCAGAGCACCTTCAGCCGTCTGAATCATGCTGACGCTACCTTCCGAGTTGCTGATCGCGCGCTCGAGACCGGCGATCTGCGCCCGGAACTGTTCAGAAATTACCAAACCGGCCGGATCGTCCGAGCCTTTGTTGATCCGGTAACCGGATGACAGCTTCTGCATCGAATCGTTAAGATCGGAAGTAGTGTTGATCAGGTTCCGATGCGCGTTCAAAGCCGCCAGGTTGTGATTAATGCGAAGTGACATGTGTCAATCCTCCTTGAATGGTCCGGGGTATCCTTACCCCATTTTGTCTATTGGATTTCCTTGTTTTCATCACAACGTCACTTCCGATGACAAACGTGCCAGAGTTACAGTCCCATCGTACCCCGGTTTGACGGTAGTTAACCTGCGTCTGATCCTCCTTTCCAGGAATCATCGTGTTTATCCATAAAATGGTTCAATCGCTTTCTTAAGGTCATAAATCGGCAGAACCTTTAACAACTTTATGGGGTAAATCCTATTGATTGTGAAAAAAGCAGGCAGTTGACCTTCCAGATCGAAGAGCTGCTCCGGAGATCAGATCTTCGCTGCTTTAGCTATTTCAGTCAATCTTTGTCGAGCAGGTGCGAAATCAGGATTGATTTGAAGTGCCCGGCGGTACCCCATAGCCGCGGAGTCATTGTGCCCCATAGCTTTATAACACTCCGCCAGCTTAAATAAAGCTTCGGTATCGTTTGGATTCGCTTGTAAAAAGCGCTCAAAATGTACTAAGGCGTGCTCCGGTTGACCGGTGATTATGTAAAGCTCACCCAACGCACTAACCGCTTGCAAATCATCCGGTTCTACAGCCAGATAAGACTCCAGCGCCGCTATCGCCTGTTCGGGTTGCCCTTGCCGGAATCGAGCCAGACCAAGATTACGCAAGCTGTGGGCTGGAGCTTCTTCGGTCTCAGTCGCCTGAAGGTAGCACGCCACCGCATGGTCGTAATCCTCGAGGCGATAGTGGCAGTTGCCCAGATCGTTAATCAGCGCTGCATCCGACCAGTTACGCTCCACGAGACTCTGGTAAAGATCCCGCGCCCGTGCGAAGTCTCCGGCTTCGAAACAGACCTCGGCCAGTCGGCGCGTCAATTGCGGTTGATTTTCATCAATGGATATGACCTGCTCTAGCATTTGTCGCGCCCGATCTAGGTCGCCGCTTTCTGCAAAAAACAGTCCCGCATTGGTCAGCACCGTGAGGTCGTTCGGTTCCAGCTCAACCGCCTTGAGATAGTACGTCTCAGCCTCAGCAAGATTGTTCTGCAATGCACATATATAACCGATACCGGCCGCCGCCATACCGGCAGGTTGGCGACTCGCCAACTGCGCCTCAAATTGGGCCCTGGCTTCCGGTAATTTGTTCTCCTTCAGATAGATATTCCCAAGTCGCAAGGCCGCCTGCAAGTATCCCGGTGTATGTTCGAGAGCCCGGCGATAGAACTCGGCCGCATCCTCACGCCGGCCCAGTGATTCCGCGGCCAGTCCCTGTCCATACAGGGCGCCGCCCCGGCTGTCCGGATGATAGAGAATCACCGGTAACGTTTCTCGATGTTCATTATAAGTCGCCTGAGTATCGAGGTACTTCTGATAAGCGACAATGGCCTGCTCGTAGTTTTTCTTACGGCTCTCGACATTTCCCAGAAGGAGCAGCGGATCGAGATAATCCGGCTTGAAACTGAGAGCTCTCAGAGCATACTCCTCGGCCTCCTCCAGGTCACCGGCAACGATCGCAATCCAGCCAACATGGTTCAAAGACATGACATGCAGACCGAGCTCGCGCGAAACATCAGGATCGTTCAGACGCACCGCCTTGAGCGCCGCCTCGCGGGCCCGCTGCATGAGGGCCGGATCGTTTTCATCAAGTCTCCCCCGCAACGCCTGGGTCACATTGAACCAGGCAAAACCGTTGTCGGGATTTTTGGTAATTTGCTCTTCGAGCAACGCCATCGTGCGTTCGAATTTGGCCTGCATCTTTTCCGGTGACAGATCGTACCCCAAATGCTCCAGGCTGATCGGCGCTCGCGTTATGTGAGAGCCCTCCGGCACCTGCAGGCTGTTGTGGACAATCCCCTCATACCGGAAGTCCAACTTACGCCGCCACAGTCTCACCGAATTGGCACAGGTGATACGATGATCGGAACGACCGTACAAATTGAATACATTAATAGAGATGATTTCATGCTCGTCGCTGTTGATCAGGTCGAGCAGCAGCGGGACTTCTTTTTGGTTAACCCGCTCATCGGCATCTATAATGAAAACCCAATCGCTTGTAGCCAACTCCAACGTATAATTACGATGCTTCGAGAAATTATTCTCCCACGGCTGATGAAACAGTTTTGCTCCATAAGACTCGGCAATGGCGCAGGTGTTGTCGGTGGAACCGGTATCGACGACGATAATCTCATCAACCCAGTCCCGCACCGACTCCAGCGCTCCCGGCAGAAGTTCTTCCTCGTTCTTGACCATCATGCACGCTGAAACAGTTGCTTTCTGTTTCAACACTTTTTGGGTCATTCGCAGCTCTTCTACCGCGCTACATAGCTGCGTACCCACCTCAGCCACTTGTCCAGCGGCTTCAATATCTTCTCCATCGCGATAAAGTTGAATCAACTCCAGGTAAATGCGCTGATCAGTCGGGTTTAAAAGAACGCAACGTTCCAGATATTCTCGGGCTTTTTCCTGCCGTCCGATTTGAAGCGAAGCGCGTCCGGCGGTTAAACAGGCTTCAAAGGTTCTCCGGCATGCCGCTTGCGACGGAGCTTCTTCCCATCCGGATAAAAACAACTCTGCTTGTTGCAGAGCATTGGCCCAGTCGCGCATTTTCCAATAAGCCTTGGCCAGCGCCAGATTGAGCGGCCCGGGGTATTTATCGTTGACATAAGCAGCAAAACGATCGATCACATCGCCGTATTTCTTGTCGTAAAGCCAGCCCTCGCACAGCATTGCTTTCAGGCGTCCAGACTGCTCCGACTTATCGTCAAGGGCTATAATTCGCTCGCTATAAGGATCGAGGAGGTCATTGATTTTTACCAGTTCATCATTGACCAGATATCGCTCCGCGCGATCTATTAGCTCTTCGATATCAAACGGGATATCGCCGGAAGTTTTCGGCGGTGATGTTTTACTGCGTGTTTTACTCATTGTCTCTTCCTATGGGACAGCTCATTCGAGAGAAGTGCCGCATCCCGGACTCCACCCGAGTCAAAGCTCTGTTCTTTTCTTCAGACCAGCGCCGGTTCTCGACGTCGAACAGGTTCGGGTTTCCGGTCCGGAATGGCCTCGACCAGAGAATGCTTGACTTCGTAACGAGAGTTCACCAGGACCAACTGCTTGGCGAAACCATTCTCGGTATTAATGAGAATCGGCCCCTGCAGGTTGGCGGTGATGTTCTCCATACGATCCGCAAGCGTCACGATGACATAAGTCTCGACGGCGCGAACATCGTCTATTTCCAACTCAGCGATTTCATTGGGATTCACCTCGATACGATAATCGGGGTAAAATACCGCCGGGTTGACCACGACAAATGCCACACCTTCGTTTTCCGTCGAATGGAGCCAGAGAAACGGACTCAACTCCTCTCTCTCGATCAGACAAAAACCGGTCAGGTGTTCGAAACCGAGGATCGGCCGTTTCATTGCTATCAGCTTGTCCTCGGGGATATCGAGCTGACCGAATTTGATGCTTTTAATCAGCATGTTTCCTATCCTTGCTGCTTCGTCAATCCAGGAAGTTCAGAAGCGACGGTTGTATGATTTTGGCAGCCGCAGCGAGCGACGCCTGATAATTGTTTTCTTGTGTTGCTAAAGTCGTTACCAGTTCAGCGAGATCGGCATCCTCGACTTCGGAAAGACGTTCCGTGTAAGCCAAATCGAGTTCGGACAACCTGGAATCGGTTATCTCCAATCTCTTGGCCTTGGCCCCGACAGAGGAGCGCGCTGTCAGGAGATTCTCAATCGCGGCATCGAAGTCGTCGAGGAGCCCCTGTATAGCTTCCTCGTCGTTATTACGCAATGCGTTTTCGAGCAACTTCACCGTGCCAATCGTATCGGATGCTCCGTACAGTTCGAGGCCCTTGGCGGTTTCCGTATCATCGCCGTCCTCGATCGTAAATGAACGAGTGGTATCGTTGTTCACGATTTGAATCCCGGTACCGGCATCGTTTATGGAAGCAGTTACATCCATACCCGTAGCGTGAACAGCATCTATGAAGTCCTGTACCGTGATTATCGAGGGGTCGCTCAGATCGATAGTCCGCATCCGCTCACCCTGCCAGATCACAATCTCGCCTAGTTCCATACCGTTGCCGTTGACCGCATCAGCCAGACGACTGTCGGCAGTGAGACACGGATCGAGATCGGTCCCGGAGATGGTGTTATAATACTCACCGGCGATACCCAGATCGGCTGCTGTCGTTCCGGATGTATCGGCAATTTCGATACTGATCGACGGAGACAAATCCTCACCGGTAAGAGTCGGATTGATGTTTCCTAAAATACCCAGATCGGCCGCCAGGGTATCGGTCGAACTGCTTTCGACGATACTCAATCCCAGCGGTGTGCCGTTGGTATCGGTAATTTCCAATGCTGTACCGGCAGCATTGATTTGCATCGAGACATTAGCCAGATCAGGATTAGGATTGGAGGCCATGGCAGCGTTGAACTTGCTTACGATATCGCCGATTGTGGTCGAGCCTGAAAGATCCACTTCGATATTACTTCCGGAGCCATCGGAGATATTGAGGGTTGCCGGATTCATATCGACACCCTCACGATTGCGCAGTACCGACAACGCCGTATCGGATGTGATCTGCCCGCTCGGATTGGCTTCGAACATGATGTTGTTACCGGTAACTCCGATCTGAGCCGTGATATCAGTGATACCGTCGGCCGCCAGTTGGGCATTGATGGCGTCGATAGTATCCTGCACGGTTGTTGCGCCGGCGGTGGCTAAATCGATCGTCGAGGTGATATTCAGATTCCGATCGGTGATAGTAATCGTTCCGGGAGTAGCTCCCGACGTAAGATCGACACCGCTGCCGCCATTGAGATCAGCCAACAACGTATCGGAGACTACGCCGATGTTATAATCCGAATTCTCGCCCAGGGTGGTCAATTGCTTGAAGAATACATCGGAACCAAGGAGATTTACGCTCATCCGCGAGTCGCTTTCGATCTGCAATTCGACCACGCCGTCATCTCCCAGATAGCGAGCCCCATTGCCCGTAGCGACAACGGCGTCCGATCCGGTGCGATAACCGGCGAAAATCGACCGACCACCGTACTCGTTGTTGGCCAGTTGCAATATCCTCTCATATATATCGAGGATTTCGTTGGCTTCGGATTCACGCACCGTCCCGTCGTCATCAGCCTGGGGATTAGCCATCGAAATAGCTATCTCTTTAGCGCTGGTTACCATGTCTTTCAGGTCGGCCAGAACGCTGTCGTAGGTTTCCAGAAGATTGATGCCCTCGCTTACTGTCGTACGATACTGAGCTATCTGCGACAGTTCGGCCCGGTAGTCGAGATCTCGCATGGTTCCGACCGGATCATCGGAAGCCTTGTTAATCCGCTTCCCTGACGACATCTGCGTTTCCATATCGAGAAATTTCGCCAGCGCTCGCTGCACGTTGAAGACCACCTGGCCGGTGATCATGTTGCTGCTTACCCGCATAACCGAAGTCCTCAACCGTTCGTGGGATGATCTTCGCCGTTTTGGTGCGGTGTACGGCGACGTCCACGATCGTCTTTCTTGTAATCAATCTCCGGAGGCTTCGCTTTTTCAGCGCCCGTCCCGGATAGTTTTCCCTTGAGCATGCTGACCATACCCATTAAATCATCCTTGATCGACTTTGAAGCACGTCGGTTTTCAGCCTGTATTTTCACATAGACTTCTTCCCGATGCACTACAACATTCATGGGGGCGTCAATACCCAGCCGGACCTGGCGTCCATGAACACCCAGGACCGAAACTTTGATATTGTCACCGATTGTTATCGATTCCCCCAACTTCCTTGTCAGAATTAGCACGTAACCCTCCGTGGTGTTACTTTTTTATCTTCTTCTTATTCTCAACGTCCAACTATGCCCATGCCGCTAATTACCGTGTCAAGCGCTTCATCCATAGTCGTTATGACCCGGGCTGCGGCATCGTAGGCATGCTGGAATTTCACTAAATTCGTCATTTCTTCATCAAGAGAGACTCCCTCAACCGATTGTCGAGCATTCTCAACCTGATTGACCAGTAATTCATAATTTGAGGTGAAGCTCTGGGCTTCATAGGTCATAACGCCCAGTGAGCCTATCATACTGTTGTAATAATCACTGATTGAGCTGGCGCCGTTGTCGAGGACACGAGCATCAGCCAGATCAGCTATTTCGAGCGCGACGCGGTTATCTCCTTCCTCACCGCTGGTTCCCGACATAATTAAAGACTCATCGAGCGTGATTGCTGTATTGATGCGGATATCGGAAGCATTCGTATAATTGGGATCGAAGAACGAAACCGCCGTCTGACCGCTGGATGCAGTTCCGGTTTCGTGCAGTGCGTTGACTTGGGTCACTACAGCTTCGGCCAGAAGATTGAGTTCTTCCAGTTGTTCCGGGATAATATCATCCCGAGAATCGATAATCCCCTTGAGTTTCCCGTTAGTATTGCGAACCTCGATATCCGTTCCTTCCCATACGAGAATATGGCGAGGATTTCCATCGACATTCTCGGTCTGAGCCTCGATATAATGTGGTTCGTTGCCGTCGACAATTGCCATCGATCCGACATAAACGATCATATCGCCGTTGCTGCTCTCGTGGGTGTTGACATCCAGGTAACCCGACAGCTCATCGATAACCAGATCGCGAGCATCACGAAGGTCATTGGCATCAACACCTCCGACTTCAGCCACCTTTATTTCATGATTCAGACTGGCGATATCGGACAACATGAGATTGATCTCACTCACCGTTGCCACCAGATCGGAATCGATACTGCTCTGGAGGCGAGTTAACTGAGACGACATGTCGTGAAAACTGTTGATCAGCGTATTGGCCTGCGATAGAATCTCCGTCCTGACCGAAGAACTATCCGGATTGGCTGCCAGATCGGACCAGGCCGACCAGAACTCATTCAACCGATCGGACAGTGTGTCATCAGCCGGTTCGGAATAGAGCGCTTCGATCTGACTTAAGGTCTTTTCCTTGTATGACCATTGCCCGAGCGACTTGTTTTCCTGCCGGTATTGATCACCGAGGAAAAGATCCTTTACCTGGCGGATATCAGTCGCGGTCACTCCGGTTCCGACGGAGTAATTAGCCGACGTATCCGGTGTGGTCGTAGTGGTGATCACCCGCTGGCGCGTATACCCTTCGGTATCCACGTTGGCGATGTTGTGACTAATTGTCTGAAGACTGACCTGATGGGTCAGCAGGGCTCGCTTACCCAGTTCCAGTCCTTGAAATAATCCAGACATTACGCACTCCTATCCACGACGACATTGTCGCCTATTGCGGCATTGGCTCCATCGCGGGCATAAGTGGGACGCGGTCCGTTGACTCGTGACAACATTTCCATCATGCGGGCGATTGACTCACGGGAACGGTTTATCAGAAGTGCATTCTGATTTCGCGTCCGTGTGATTTTATTGTGAAGTGAATAGACTAAATCACGCAGGCGGGTTAACTGGTCCGCCCGAGTGCTGTCGATCAGTTCGAGCAAGCGAGTGACGTTCAGATCACCCTCGATCGCATTAACGACCTTAATCCGTTCGATCTCTTCCTCGCGCTGCCGGTTTAGCAGTTGGCTCTCGATCGTTTTCTCGCGGAGTGTCTCGGTCAAAGCGCTGAGTCCGTCCCGGTCGTTTGCCACCAGCAACTCTTGTTGTCGCTGGAGTAACGACAAGAAGGTCTCGAATAACTCGACTTCTTTGGAGAGTATTTTAACCAGGCGATCTGTCATAACATCCCATATTCCGTGATCGGGTTCTTGTATTCTTTATGTCGGTATTCCGTTACTGCACTTTAGCTTCACTGTGGGAAACGCTTTTTCGTATAGCACGAAATTCCGTCATTACTTTTTCCACATATTCCTGTGTTTCGCGATACGGCGGCACACCGCCGTATTTCTTGACATTCTCCGGACCCGCATTGTAAGCGGCCAGAGCCTGCTCGGTATCGCCGAAGCGATCTATCATTTTTTTCAGATAACGACTGCCGCCGGCGATATTTTCCTTTGGATCAAAAACTTCGGTCACATCCATATCGGTTGCCGTGCTGTCGACCAACTGCATCAGTCCTTTAGCGCCGGCCTTTGAAACAGCCGAGGCATCGCCGTTTGACTCAGCTTTGATGACCGCCGTAATGAGGGCCGGGTCGATCTCGTTTTCACGCGCCGCCGACCGAATGTGGCGGCCGTATTGTGATATTATCTCGGCTGTATCGAGCGGCCCCGAAGTCGTTTGTGGAGTTATCGAGATACTTGTTGAACTAGATTCAGGCAGTCCTATCGGCTGCTCCTCTGATTCAACATCTCTGAATTCATCTTGATTGAGCTCGATCGGGATTGACTCACTGCCGTTCAAGGGATTCAGTTCCGTGTTATCACTTCCCACTCCGTATTCGGCTTCGATCAGCGGCAGCATGGAATTGTACAACATATCCCCGATAGATCGACTCCCCCCTCCAGCCATCTGACGGGCTACCTCCATATCGAACAAGTCGGTAAAAATGTCCTTGCCGTTGGAACTAGACAGCATCCCTTCATCTTCGAATGGAGAATCCGGGATCGTTTCGCGCATCGTTTTCAACATGTAATGCGTGAAAAACGCCTCAAACTCCTGGGTAGCCTTTTTCAGCCGTTCCTTTTCCGCCTCGAGCGTCTTCCCTTTCGATGCGCCCAGACGTTCGATAACGCTGTTGGAGACGGCCGCCCCGGCCGCTGTCGGATCCATTGGAGTCATTACATAATCACCAACTCCGAACGCAATGCGCCGGCCTGCTTAAGAGCCTGGAAAATTGCGATAATGTCGCGGGGAGTAGCGCCAATCTTGTTGAGTGCCGCAGCTATATCCTTCAGATAAACCGCCCCCTGCATATGTGTCACACGCGCCTTTTCGGCTTCGACATTGAGTCGCGATTGCTGTGTGATCACCGTCTGACCAGAACTGAACGGTTCCGGTTGCGAAATCAGAGGAGTCGATTGAATACTGACCGTAATCGTGCCGTGGGCAATCGCCACCGGCTCGATCGTCACATGCTGACCGGCGACAATGGTTCCGGTCTTTTCATTTATCACTACCCGGGCAGTGTTATCCGGGACGATTTCCAATTGACCGATATCCGAAATGAACTTGATTCGTGTCGACGGATAAGCTAGTGAATCCGGCACCATGATTCGCACGGTACCGGCATCAACGGGATAAGCCGCCAGGCCATAGGTTATGTTGATCCGCTCCGAAACTCGGTAAGCGGTGGTAAAATCAGGATTATGGAGAGCCAGGCGAATTTCCCGGCCGTTCTCCTCGGTTGACGTCAGCTCGTTGGTTACTTTCGCTCCGTCCGGCACCCGGCCGACCAGAGTGTAGTTATTCACAATTTTATTGGCGTCGTCGACCTTGACGTTGAATCCGCCGATGGAAACCGGTCCCTGCGCCAGGGCATAAACAGAACCGTCAATTCCCGCCATGGGCGTCATAAGAAGTGTCCCACCCTGAAGACTGGAGGCATCTCCGACCGACGATACGGTTACATCGAAACGCGCCCCCTGAGTCATATGACTGGATACTTTTCCGGTCACCATTACCGCCGCGACGTTTTTCACTTTGAGTTTGTCCGGATCGACCGTCAGCCCCATACGCTCCATCATATTGGTCAACGACTGAACCGTGAATTGAGCACCGGTCCCGTCCCCGGTTCCGTCCAGACCGATCACCAGACCGTAACCGATCAGGTCCTGCTCTTCCATGTTCTGGAACGAACAGACATCCTTTATTCTGACCTTGGTGGCGTTGACATCAGGCACGAGCAACAACATGATCGACAGGAGCACGATCAGGCCGGTTGGAGTAGCCAGCCGATTCAATAATGTAGCAATCATCGCAGCCCCCTTAAAACAACCAGTTGATCAATCGCGTCACCAGCCCCGGACGAGCGGCCGTGTTGGCAGCTCCTTTGCCGGTGTAAGCGATTTTGGCGTCGGCGATCAGATAGCTGTCCACCGTGTTGTCCGGATTAACGTCTCTCTGGCGGACTACCCCGGAGAGGTTGAGAATTTCTTCATCACCCGACACGCCTACGGTACGTGAGCCCTCGACGATCAGATCACCGTTGGGTTTCAAACCGACAACGGTAACGGTCATCTTGGCTTTGAGACTCCCGTTGCGCGAATGCTCGCCCTTGCCGTCATGAGTGAGCGAGGCATCGCCGTCGACACTGAACAATGGAATGAAATCCAGGGGGCCGACACCGGGACCGCCCGAGGTCGAAGCCTGCGTCGTTTTTTCGGTCTTGGTCTCCGCGGTTTGTGAAGCCTGACTCGCCTCATAAATGAGAACGGTCAATATATCGCCCACGCGGTTGGCCTTGATATCCGTAAACAAAGACTGCCCCTGGCCAAATCCCTGACCGCGCACTTCCAGTGCAAACGGCAGCAACAACAACACGAACAAAATAATCACCATCTTTTTGAAGCTCATCATGTGCTCCTTTGCATCCATCCTATGGCTCTACCGCCACGGCGCTGTGATCAACGACCCTGGCGACAATGATCTTATTGGAAGAAGTGTTCTTGACTTTGACATACTCTCCGGCGATACCGGTCTGCATGACCTTGCCGGGAGCGGTAATGCGACAAAGACCGTCGCTGTAAACGATTTGCACATCGGAACCGGGTTCCACATCGGGAATCTGCTCCACATCGCCGCTGGTCAGTATGTCGCCGACCCGTAAGTTGCGACGGGCGCGGCATCCCTGCAGTTCCTCCATCGACATAATCGTTTTCTCTTGAAGGTTGGTTACTTCCATACGTCGATGCATGAGATCGTCGGGCTCGAACAGATCGCTCCGGCCGACTTTGTCGGTCAACACCAGCACATCGGCGTACTTCTTTATCTTTAGTCGAATCTGACCCGACTCAATCTCTTGACCGTCAACCGTAACGATCGCCTTCACGGCAAACAATCCCAGTGGATCCTTCTGCGTCAAAGGTCGTACCGACAACTCATCGAGCGTTACTTCGGCCATACGCAAAGGATTGTTCAGGATTTCGATTTCATAGACGGTAGAATCGAGCTGGTACATCTGAGCGATATGTCTGACAACCGCTTCATCGGTGGTCATAGCCCCCACGACTGTCCCCATCAGGAGCAGTATCGATAAAAACGTTATTCGCCGCATGATACTCATCCTATCGCTTCAGGCTGTTGGCCAGCGAAGCCATATCGTCGGCTGTTTGAATCGCCTTCGAGTTCATTTCGTAGGCGCGTTGGGCTACGATCATATTGACCATCTCGTCGACCACCTGCACGTTGGACATTTCGAGATACCCCTGGTCAACCTGCCCTAGTCCGGACTGGGTCGGGATATCCGTTATCGGGTCTCCTGAGGCGCTGGTGGCCCGGTAGAGATTCCGCCCGAGGGCTTCCAGACCGGCCGGATTAGTGAATCGTGCCAGTTCTATCTGTCCCACGTCGGTTGCCGTATCACTGCCGTATTGGATCACCTGCACCGAACCATCAGTCCCCACCGCGATGCTGGTAGTGTCTTCGGGAATCGTTACTTCCGGTAAAAGGTAATAGCCGTCCGAATTGACCAATCGTCCATCGGAGGACATCTTAAACCCGCCGTCACGAGTGTAAACGGTAGTCCCGTCCGGATGCTGTATCTGGAAAAAGCCGTCGCCCGAAATAGCCAGATCGAGCGCGTTGCCGGTCGAGCTCAAATCTCCACCAGTGAACTCTCGGACCGTTGACACCGCTTTGGTGCCGTATCCGATCGATAACTCGTTGGGAACCCGGGAGCCAACCGCCGAGGTTACCCCGGCCGTCCGATACTTCTGATAGAGTACATCCTGAAACTCTACTCGGCTTTTCTTGAAACCGGACGTGTTGATGTTGGCCAGGTTGTTGGCAATGTTGTCAACGTTCATCTGCTGTCCGAGCATTCCCGAAGCAGCCGTGCGCATGGCCTTTATCATCGCAAACTCCTATTTGTAGCGATCATTTACTGGTTACCACCCACCCGATTGAAAAGGTCGTCAAGAGATTTGTCCTGGGACTGCACCGACGCGGCGTTAGCCTCGTAAGAGCGATAAGAGATAATCATATCTACCATCTCCCGGACAATATCCACGTTGGATTCCTCGACATATCCCTGACGAATCTGGGCATTCTCGACCGGCGTGGTCGTTACCCCGTCAGGCACCACGAAGGAACCATTCCCGACCTTTTCCAGTTGAGTAAGGTCTTCCACCGTTTGCGGAATAATTCGTCCGACAGCTTGTCCGTTGACCTGGATCTCGCCGTCAGCGGAGACATCTACCTGACCGGACCCGACTGTTATCGGTCCCCCTTCTCCCATCACCAGAGCTCCTCCCGGGAAAGCCAAAAAGCCGTCGCCGTCCACGGTGAAACTGCCGGAGCGAGTCAAAACGGTGCTGCCGTCTTCGAATTGAAGGGTGAAAAAGCCGTCGCCGTCGATTGCCATATCGAGCGACGCACCGGTCTTGTTGAATGTCCCCTGGGTGAAGTCGACATAGACTTCGTCGACCATGGGTTGTTCCCAATCAGTTATCTTAGCCGCCTGTCGTCTGGTGGCCTTGGACAACTCCTGGGTAAACACGCCGTCTTTTTTGTATCCGACGGTACCGACATTGGCCAGGTTGTTGGCCGAAGCTTCCTGCTTCCTTAGGTGCGGTATCATACCGGATGCGGATGTATAAAGTCCCTTTATCATACAAACCTCCGCTTTACCTATAGCGAAGACTGTGCCAAACGCTGGATCGCACAGCTAAGCGGCTGATATGCAGGACTTTACGCAACCGCCCGACAAGTCCGAAGGGACTCGGAACGGAAACATGATCGGTGCTTACCCGGAAAATTTTATCTAGCTGAGTGTCACGACATTAGTCTTGTGGCAGACCATACTTGGCGAGTGTTTTATTAATCAGTCGATCCATTGCCTCGTTAAAACGTTCTTCATCAAAATAGGTACCGGTTGTTTTTTGATAAAGCGGGCAATCGGTTTTATAACCGAAACACTTCAATTCTTCGGCCATGTAGCAAGCCTTGAGATAGGCACAGCGGACTAGTTTGCGGGAAGTTTGATTGGTATTCATAGACTGTCAGTCGGCACAATTCGGGTAAACTTGAATCGCCGCTCAATCTTTGAACAGAGACGTCTCTGCAGTGTATACCATACATGTGAAGCGGCTTGCAGGAGCACGGAAACAAGCAAGAAACCGGTTGCCAGATCGGCGCCGAGCAGCTATATTTGAAATGCTTGAAGATATAGACTGACAGTTACTTACAGCGTACACACTTAGCAGCGACGAAATTTCACAGATGTAGCACTGTTTTTGCTTGACCAGAGATCAAAGCAAAGGGAAAAGCATATGACCAAGTGCGTTAGACTAGTTACCACCATTCTGGCTTTATTCGTTATTTGTTGCGGGAGTTCAGCCCTGGCTCAAGGAACTGATCCCGGCACACCTGACACACTCAGGATCGAATCGATTACCGCCTATCAGGGTTCTCCGGCTGAAGTGCCCGTTTATTTCTATAACGATGAGAATCTGGGCGGTGTCGAGATAACCCTGGAATTCAATTCATCCGACATTTACATCGATTCCGTATCGTTTGTCGGTAGTCGTGTCGAGACCATGTCGTCGACCGGCTACACCGCCGGCGGCACTACGGTTACATTCTACGTGATTGGATTCTCCGATGTTATCGAACCGGGCTCGGGACTTCTGGCCACCCTGCACTGCGGTTACCCCTCCACTATCACGCCTCAGATCGTTTCCTTCGACACCACTACGATCATTTCGGGAGACGTAGAATACTCAACGACTTTTTCCGATGAATTGGCTCAGTATTACATCCCCGAGTTCGTGTCCGGACAGATCGACATTCAAGAATCAGGCTGTTGTATTGGCGATCGCGGGAATATCAACAATAGTGAAGACGACGTTCTGGACATATCCGATGTTGTTTACCTGGTCAATTATATGTTTCAACAGGGGCCTGCCCCGGTTTGTATGGATGAAGCCAACGTCAACGGCAGTGAATTACCGGAGCCTGATATTTCCGACCTCGTTTATCTTGCGTCTTATATGTTCAACCAGGGACCGCCGCCGGTGCCTTGTCATTAGTACCGACTGTCGCAGACAACAAATACATGAAACGGCTCGTCACAAGACGAGCCGTTTCTATTGTGGGAATAGGACTGGGTCAGAGAACTTATTCTTTACGCCGGAAACTCACTACCGCGGTTTCGTCGTCTTCTTTCGTCTCAAGTCGATGGACTTCCTTGTTGAACTTCTTCTGCTGGCGCTCCTTGAGTTTTTCGAACACCTTCTTTTCACGCGAGGCTTCTACCAGTTTCATCCGTTTTTCTTCTGCTTCATGATCGAGTGCCTGCAGAAGCTGTTTTCCCACGAGTTGATCGCGCTTGAGTTTCATCAAATACCTGGAATAAACCAGCATTTCCGCTACTGACATCTTGCCAATCAGGACATCACGCTGTTCATCGTAGGTTGTCAGCCGCTTCTTTTCGATATCGGTCAACTGATCCCGCTGGCGCATGACTTTTCGAACCGCCTCACCATGATCCTTCTGACGTTCCCGTTCGAGATGCTCTTTTACTTTCAGCAAGGCTTCCAAGCGATATTTGAACTTCTTCATTTACTTACTCTTTCCATCGACCAGGATTTCTCCCAGCCGCTTGACAGATTCCTCGTGGTCAACCTCTTCCATGATCGCCTGTCGAAACAATCCGTTCAACTCATCCATTTTGGTGATCGCTCGATCTATCCGTGGGTTTGATCCTTTGGCGTAGGCTCCGATATTGATCAGGTCTTCAGCCTCGCGATAAACCGACATTATCTCGCGTGCTTCAGCCGCCAGGGCAGCTTCTTCCGGCTTACTGATATCCTTCATCAATCGTGAGATAGAATCCAGGACATCCACCGCCGGATACTGATTCAACGAAGCCAGACGACGCGAAAGAGCAACATGGCCATCGAGAATCGAGCGGACGGCATCGGAGATCGGTTCGTTGAAATCATCTCCTTCCACCAACACCGTATAAAGACCGGTGATCGAGCCCTTGTCGTTCAAGCCGGCTCGTTCCAGAAGGTTCGGCAGGAGCGCAAACACCGAGGGTGTATACCCCTTGGTCGTTGGCGGTTCACCAATCGCAATGCCGATTTCGCGTTGCGCCATGGCGATTCGCGTCAGGGAATCCATCATCAACATGACGTCCATTCCCAGATCACGGAAGTATTCCGCTATCGTAGTCGCCAGCATGGCCCCCTTGATTCTTATCAGGGCCGGTTCATCCGAGGTTACCGCGACTACCACCGTATTTTTCATTCCTTCGGGCCCCAGGTCACGCTCGATAAACTCGCGCACCTCACGACCGCGCTCACCGATTAAAGCTACCACGTTGACATCGGCGCTCGAACCCCGGGCTATCATCCCCAGTGTGACCGATTTACCCACACCGCTGCCGGAGAAGATTCCCATACGCTGACCCTTCCCCACTGTACAGGTCAGATCAATCACCCTGATACCTGTCCTGACCGGTTCTGCGATACGGCGACGTTTCAACGGTGAAATCGGACGGCCGTTGATCGGTCGAGTCGCTGTCGTGGCAATCGGTCCGTGCCCGTCAATCGGCTGACCGAGCCCGCCTAGAATGCGCCCGATCAACTCCTTCCCTACCGGCAGGCGCAGTTGTTCGAAAGTTGAGGTAACGATGGCTCCCGGACTGATGCCGGAAATCGGCCCTAACGGCATCAGCAAAATGCGATCATCACGAAAACCGACCACTTCAGCCAGCACCCGCGTATCGGAATCGTAGTTTTCTATCTGGCACAGCCGGCCTATCGAAACCGCCGGTCCCGCCGACTCGATTACCAGCCCAATCACCTGCGTAACCTTACCGAAATGCTTGACCGTGCGAGTATTGGCGATTCGCTCGGAATACATGTCATAGGCGACATCGATCATTGTTCCGACTCGCTTCGGCTAATTACTTCTTCGATTACATCCATCTGCGATTCAAGCCGTGCATCCACGTCGCCGGTAGGTGTTTCGATGAAACAACCGCCGAACTTCACACGCGGATCAGCCTGGAAGGTAATTTCCTTAATTGTTGCATTCCCCTTGAGGAATTCGTTCAGATGCTGTTCCACCAGCGGCAGATGGTCGGGATTGACTTTGATTTTGAGACGGCTGCGATCGATAAGAGTGTCGATCACTCCGGATATCATCCCGATAGTGGTTTCGGGATCGACTTCCACGGCTTCGAACGTCACTTTGCGGCTGATTTGAATTACCAGATCGAAAATCTTCTGCTTGGCTTGTTGGAGCATACTTTCGCGTTGATTCACGGCAGCTTTGATCGCTGCTTCGAAATTCTGCACCACTTCACCGGATTTGGTCAGTCCCTCACTCTTACCGCGGCTGTAACCGTCCTGATACCCTTCCTCACGTCCTCTACGGAAGGCTCCATCTCGTTCACTGTCGATAAAACGACTGATCCGTTCGATCTCCTGGATCGGGATCAACTTGGCTCCGTGAATATCGGTGAGCACTTCGATCTCCGGCAGGATGTGGCGAAGCTGTTGCTCCGCCTTATCCTGACGCGAGAGATTGATCTGACTCTCACCGATCGAAACGCTGCTCTGCGCTTCGATAACATGACGCAGTACTCTAGACAATGATATCCTCTTTGCCGCCGCGGCCGGAGATGATAATCTGGCCTTCTTCTTCGAGTCGCCTGACGGCTTCGACAATTCTTCCCTGGGCCGCTTCGACATCGGACAGACGCGTCGGCCCCATGAACTCCATCTCTTCCTTGATCATGACCGACACACGTTCGGAAACGTTGCTGAAGATCTTGTCGCGGACCTCTTCGCTGGCCGCCTTGAGCGCCAGTGACAGATCCTTGGTCTCAACCTCCTTAAGCAGACGCTGGACGGAGCGGTCATCGAGAAGAACGATATCGTCAAAGACGAACATCATATTTTTGATCTCAGCCGCCAGATCGGGGTCTTCCGCTTCGAGCGACTGGAGAATGTTCTTTTCTGCGGAGCTGTCGATCAGATTGAGGATTTCGGCAATAGCCTTGGCGCCGCCGGAGATCGACATTTCTCCGGTTCCGGTGCGTTCGAAATGTCCTTCCAGGGTTTGTTCTATCTCGCGTAGAATCTCCGGAGCGATCTTTTCCATAGTCGCCACTCTCAGGGCAACTTCCGACTGCAACTCAGGACTTAATTCGGAAAGAACCGCCGCCGCATGTTGAGGATTCAGTTGCGTGATGATAAGCGAAATGGTTTGCGGATGCTCGTTTTGCAGGAAACCGGTCAACTGCTTGGCATCGATGTCCTTCAGTAATGAGAATCCGGTCGTGGTGATCGATGACTCAAGGCGCTTCATGATCTCCTGCGCCTTGTTCATCCCTACCGCCTTCTCCAGAATCGACTGGGCGAAATCGACACCACCCTGAGAAATGTACTGCCGAGCCATGAAGATCTGATGACATTCTTCCATCACCTTCTCTTCGATCTCGGGCGGGACATCGCGCAGATTGGCGATTTCAACCGTGATCTGTTCCAGGTCGGCTTCCGGCATACCCTGAAGCACCAGCGCCGAGACTTCCGATCCAAACGCCACCAGGGCAACCGCCGCCTTTTGCAGACTTGTCATGTCTTCATAGTTCATGAATCAAATCTCCTCAGTCGGCCATCATGGTCTTGATGACTCGGGCTATTTCCTCAGGCTGCTCCTTGGCCGCTTCCTGCATACGGTCGACCAATCTCGGCTGCCGTTTTCTCATATCGAATTTGTCTTCTATCGATTCCGCTTCGGTCTGCTCGGCTGACGGTTCCGGCGAAACTATCGTTCGCGGCGCCTGATTGGCAATACGACCGATACCGGCCCAGAATTTCTTGAGCTTCTTCCTCGCCCAAAGAAGAGCGATGGCCAGCAACAAGAAATAACCTACCTTGCGGGCAATGTCGTAATAGAACTCGCGGGTGTACATCGAATCGAGCGCCTGACGGTCTTGATCCAGATTTTGACGGTCGAAAGCGATGTTGACCATTTCGATCTGGTCATTACGTTCCTGGCTGAATCCCACCGCATTCTTAACGATCGATTGCAGTCGATCCAGTTCCTCGGGCGAACGCGGCTGGTAAACCATTTCTCCGCTTTCATCCGCAGCCGGCGTATAGACACCGTCGACCAAAACCGCGATGGACATCCGGTCTAGCGTTCCCATCGCGTCGATGACATGCTCAACCGTTTTGTTCAACTCGTAATTGGTAATGGTCGTTTCCGACTCGTCCTCCGAAGAACTTTCCTGATCCTCGGGGGCTTTGTCGGAATCGGCGCTGCTGGTCTTGGTGCGTTCTTCCGACCGTACTGACGGGTTGTTCGCATCGAACAACTCCGAGGTTCGTTCGAGTTGCTTGAAATTCAACTCGGCCGCGATTCGCACCACCGACTTGCCCGTACCGAGCACCTCGTCAAGCATCGACTGGGCTTTGCTGGCCAGGTGCTTCTCCACTTCCTGAGTCAGCTCCAACTGCGAGGCGCTGAGCCCGACCACCGGATCGGAATCGGTTCCTGACGAAAGCATATTACCACCGTAATCAACGATAGTGATATTATCCGGTGTCAGTCCCTCAACCGATGATGCTACCAGATGTGAAATCCCCGCTACCTGGTGTTTGGTTATTCCGCCGGGGCTTTTCAGTTTGAGCACCACGGAAGCGGTCGCCGCCTTTTGATCCTCACGGAACAACCGTTCCTTGGGCATCACGATATGCACCCGGGCCGCTTGAACCTCATCCAACTGCATGATCGTCTTGGTTAACTCGCCCTCCAAGGCCCTGCGAAAATTCAGGTTTTGCAGAAAGTCGGTCATGCCGAGGTTGTTCTTGTCAAAGATCGAATAACCCATCGAACCGTTGCGCGGGAGCCCTTCGGTTGCCAATGCGATACGAGTCTTGTAGACATCGGACGAAGGCACCTCAATCGTGCGTCCTCCGTTCGTCAACTGATACTCGATCTTGTTGTCGTTAAGCCAGGCGGCGATTTCTCCCGCTTCCTGTTCGTCCAGATCGGAGTACAGGCGGGTATAGGTCACGGTATTCAACCAGCCTACCAGAAAAACCACACCTACCAGCGTCCCGGCAATAACACCCAATAGCATCATTACCTGACTGGCGGACAATCGCCCGACAAAATCGGTTAAGTTCTTAAGAAGTTTTTTAGTCCCTTCCATACCAAATCCTATTTATTCCCGATCAGCGACCTGTCCATGGCCGCTAAAACCAGCCGCTAGCCTACATCGGCATTTGCGACAGTTCGTTATATGCGCTAACCAATTTATCCCGAATTTCCAGAAGCAGCTCCATGGCTACTCCCGCTTCCTCGGCCTTGATCATCACCTGATGCAGCTCTACCGGATCCCCGTTCAAGAACGCTTCCTGCATCTTGTTGGAATCCATTTGCAGATCGTTGACCGAATCGATCAGCTTCGACAATTCTTTGGCGAAGCCGCCGCCGTCCGTTATCTCGGAACCGCTGCCGGTCTTCTGCGTCGGGTTTAATTTCTCGATCAGACCGGGAACGACCCGGTTGATATTGATTGCGCCCGGTTTCATGGTTAGGCCTTTACGTCAATCCAGGCGCCTACACTATTGGAAGCGCCGGAATCATCGGCCGTCTCGGTCACAAAACGCTCATGCCCGCGGAATCGCGAGAAGAGCAAATCGAGCGCCTGGCGCTCTTCGACCGAAAGGAACTCATCATAGGAACCTTTTTCAGCCTTTACAGCTATGCGAGAACTGCCGGTGGAGTCCGACGCATCGATCGCAACCTTGTCGGTCGTTTGCGTTGTCTCCGTTGCCGTCTGCTGCTGCTGGGCCGCCGGATTATCCCGGCGTATCAGTTCCTGGTAAGACTGAATGCCAAGAGGGTTGATCTTCATCTTTCTGTCCTATTCCTATTAGATATCCAAAGCATCTTTTGCCATATTCTTCGCCGCCGAAATCGCTACCGTATTGGCTTCATAAGCCCTTGAGGCGGCCATCATGTCCACCATCTCGGTTACGATTTCGACATCCGGCATCTGAACGTAGCCGTCCTCATCGGCGTCCGGATGCGACGGATCATAGACCAGTCTGAATTTTGCATCGGGGTCGACGACCGCGTCTCCCTCGACTGTAGGCAAATCCACGCCATCGGTTGAACGATAGCCATGACTGGTCATGTGGCGGTCGGAAGTACGCGCCAGTTTGACTGAAGCGGTGTTGAGCATTGAATTGAAAGTACCCTTAACCTCATCCTGTTCCACTACCACCCTTTGGCGACGGTAGGGACCACCTTCGGGCGTTCGCGTCGTTTCCGCGTTGGCCATATTTTCGGCCACCACGTTCATCTTTTTGCGCTGAACCGAAAGGCCCTGCGATGAGATTTCAATCGCTCCAAGTATTCCCGACATAACCTATACCCAGTCTACGGTGTCTCGATTGCCTTCCTAAGGCTATCGAATTTATCCTTGAGCAAACGCGCTCCGACGGTGTAGATCAACTCATTCTGAGCCAGACCGGAGATTTCCTTGTCGGCATCGACTGAGTTCATTTCTCCGTCGGTCACTTTGGCTTCGTTGACTTCCGGAGCCTTGCTCGCATGATTTCCCAGCGGTATGTGATTCTCGTGAGTCATGGTTCCACTTAGCTCATCCGAGGATTCGGTTACACGGCGGAACTCCTCAAAAAAGTTGATATCCTTACTCTGATAGCCGGGCGTTGAGGCATTGGCAATGTTCCCGCTAATCAATTTGTGGCGAAACGAAGCCACATCCATGAACTTGCCGAGGTTGCTCACTCCGGACTTTTGAAACATGAAATCAGCAATTTTATCAGCCATACAGAATCACTCATCCACAGTTTTTCTCGCTCGAACCTATTGCAAGGTCCGTGCCAAACACTTCCCCAATGCGATAACATACTGGTTTACAAGATATTACGAGCAACAGAAAGCACCCGAGCTATGTTTATTGGCTCGCTGCGAAGGCTCCTGTTTCCAATGCGATGGGAAAAGATTACTCACCTGATGCGAGATTATAGATATTTGCGGTCGGTTCCTTCATGGATAACTCCATAGTAAGAATGACCACATCCACTCGCCGGTTAACCGCTCGATTTTCAATTGAATTGTTGGGACGAATCGGTCGGTACTCACCATACCCCAGGGCCGATACGCGCCAGGGATCGATACCGTAGTTCTCGATGAAGAACTTAACCACTTCCGTCGCGCGTGAGGACGACAATTCCCAGTTCGACGGAAACCGTACCGTATGGATATCGCGATCGTCGGTGTGCCCCTCCACCCGGACATGGTTGGGAATATCGACAATTTCTTCTGCGACCATATCAAGAATATCGAGAGCCCGCCCTTGCAAATCGGCCGAACCCTCTTCGAACAAGGCCGACTCCATTATATGTACCACCAGACCGCGTTCGGTAATCTCGGTCTTGAGTTCCTGATCACGACCGAGCTTATCGAAACGTTTCTCAATTTTGTTCTGAATCATCCGCAGGTTGCCCAGCTTAAGCAAGCCGTGTCCTTTGCTGGGATCCGGTTCGTCGAATTTGGATACGACATTGTCGCCGCCCCGCAGAACGCCGTTGAGCGCCTCGGCCATTTTGCCGAATTTCTTGGCGTCAACCGCGGACATTGAATACATAACGATAAAAAACGCCAGCAACAACGTGATCATATCGGCATAGGTCAGCAGCCAGCGCTCCTGGTTTTCTTTGGGATCAGCTTTGGAACGGTGTCGGGGCATCTTACAGCTCGTTGCGTCGTTTTTGCGGAGCCACGAACGAGATCAGTCTGGTGCGGATATTTCTCGGCGTTTCACCGGACTGTAACGCGATTACACCTTCCATTATCAGCTCCAGGTGAGTCACTTCTTCTTCATGGCGAAGTTTCAGCTTGTCTGAAATCGGCAAAAAGAACAGGTTAGCCAGACCTACACCCCAGAGCGTGGCAATAAACGCGCTGGCTATCGAAGCGGCCATGCGGTCGGCTTCGGTGGCATTGGCCAGGGTATGAACCAGCCCCAGAACTGTTCCGAGGATACCCATCGTGGGGGCAAATCCGCCGGCTTTGTTGAACAAATAGATCCCGACCTTATGACGTTCTTCTTTATAGGCGATCTCCGTTTCGAGAATCTCCCGCAACGCCGTCACCTCCGTGCCGTCAATCACCAACTGCATCGCTTTTTTGAAAAACTTGTCACGCATACCGCGCGTTAGCGTCTCGAGACCAAGAATGCCGTCGCGACGGGCTTTCTCGGCCAGATGAACGATCAGGTCGATAGTGCGGTTGGCATCGAAGCGCCGACGAAAAGCCGCAATCCTCAGATAAGTCGGAATCTTAAGAACGGCTGTCATCGAGGTTGTGATCGTCGTCGCCCCGAGTGTTCCGCCGACCACTATTAATATAGGGGCGGTTAAAAAGATGGCATCAAGCGAGCCGCCTTCCAGCACAAAAGCGCCGGTAATAGCTCCTATAGCGGTGATGATGCCGAGAATCGTAGCTAGATCCATGCTATCCGTTCCTTAATGCGAACATGTTCCATAACGTTGGGCAGATTTCTGCCTCATGTAAGGAGTTATCGGCAGGGCTTTAGCTTTTTGAAGCGGAAATGATCAAAAAACGAACAGAATTTTCGTATCACATTCCATGAAAAAACCCCGGACAAGCCGGGGTCGTTTTCTATGCGATGACCGCAACGGTCATTTGAAGGCATCCTTCATATTATATTCCGCCAGTTTGTTGCGGATAGTGCGCGTAGTAATCCCGAGTGCTTCGGCCGCTCGTGTTTTGTTGCCGTTATACTTCTCGAGCGTCTTGAGAATCAGATACTTACTGCCTTCTTCGAGCTTCATCGGCACTTTCAGGGCCGGAACGTCATCGGCAATCGGACCAAGCGCCAGATCGGCCGGGAAGTCATCATCGGTTAACATGTTGGTTTTCGAGGTAACCACCGCCCGCTCCACCAGATTTTCCAGTTCGCGGACATTACCGGGCCAATGGTAACTCATGAACAAACGCAGGGCATCCGGTTCGATTCCCCGAATCTCCTTGTCGTTCTCAGTGTTGTATTTATCGATGAAATGCTGTACCAGCAGCGGGATATCCTCAGCTCGCTCTTCGAGCGGACAAAGATGGATCGGGATTACGTTCAGACGATAGAAAAGATCCTCACGGAATTTGCCCGCAGCGATATACTCTTTGAGGTTGCGATTGGAAGTGGCAATCAGGCGCACATCAACCTGGATCGTTTCACTCGAGCCAACCCGTTCGAACTCGCGCTCCTGAATAACGCGCAACAACTTGGATTGCAGATTCAAGGGCATCTCGGAGATTTCATCGAGCAACAATGTCCCGCCGTCGGCCAGTTCAAAACGACCTCGACGCGTCTTCTTGGCATCGGTAAAAGCTCCCTTTTCAAATCCGAAAAGCTCTGCCTCAACCAGATTCTCCGGCAAAGCGGCACAGTTAAGCTTGATAAAGGGTGCTTCGGACCGATTGGAGGTCTGGTGAATCGCCCGTGCCACCAATTCCTTTCCGGTACCGGAAGGACCGGTAATCATAACCGTCGAGCGAGCCGAGGCAACCGATTCGATCAGGTCAAACACCTCTTTCATCACTTTTGACTTACCGACGATATTCTGATACTTGGAAGCTAAATCACGACGCAACGAGGCATTTTCCGAGCGGAGAGTGAGTGTCTCGGTGATGCGATTCATCATATTTTCGAGCGGCTCGGGCATAACCGGCTTGAGCAGGAAATCATACGCCCCAAGCTTGATTGCCCTGACTGCGGTCTCGATCGTTCCGAACGCGGTCATCATAACCACGGCCGTTTCGGGAGAACGCTCCTTGATTGCCTCAATCACCTCCAGACCGTCCATTCCATCCATTTTATAGTCAGTCAGGACTATGTCCGTCGGGCGTTGTTCGAACTCCTCAATGGCCTCTTCCCCGGAATAGACACCGCGACAGTCGTAATCTGCCCGCTGCAGCGTTTCGATGAGGAAGTCATGCACCAGCCTGTCGTCGTCTACCACCAACACTGAGTATTTCATTTAGTTTGCTCCATGCTTACTGAATCGCATCGGGCCGGCAGCAACAGGTGAAAAGCTGCCCCTCCCAACGGTCCGTCGTCGACAAAAACCTCGCCTCCATGAGCTTTGACAACTTTCCAGACAACGGCCAATCCCAGGCCGTTGCCGCCTTTTCTAATCGAGAAAAAGGGCGAGAATACTCGCTCCCGGTATTCGCGTTTTATTCCCGGGCCGGAATCGTGAACAATCACCTCGACTACGGTTTCGTCGTTGTCAAGCAGCAGCCGCTCACCTAGCTCACGGCGTGCTTCGATCACCGACCAGCGTTTGACTTCCAGACCCACAACGCCTTCCCCTTTGATCGCCTGGACTGCGTTTTGAAGAAGATTAATCACAGCCTGCTTGATCAGAATGGGATCAAATTGCAACGACAACGACTCATTATTAACTGAACGATCGACCTCAAAACTGACATCACCGATTTTCCCTCGATTTTCAGCGGTATACCGATCAACCGTATCCACCAGGAATTTTCGCATATCGAGGTAAGTCTTATTAATTTCTTCGAAACGTGTATAATTTAAAAGGGTCGACACCGTTTTATTCAGTGTCTCTACCCCCTTCACTATCTTGGTCGCGGTTTTGTGACGGCTATCCTCCTCATCCAGATCCCGCTGGAGCAACGCCGCAAATCCGGCTATCCCGTTTAGAGGATTGCGGACCTCATGGGCAATCGTGGCCGCCATTTCACCCAGCGCCGCCAGGGTATTCAGGCGCGCCAGCTCACTCTCCATTCGCTTTACCCGAGTCAGGTCGTGAAGGACCTCAACCGCACCCGACAACTGACCCTCAGCATCACGCATGAGAGTCGTTGAAACCGATAGATGCACCGACCGACCGTTCGTCAGCACCACCTGCCGCTCGACAGAATCTACCGTCTCACCCGTTTCAGTTGCTCGTAAGGCGCTGGCTTTGGGGGCATTTCCCAGGGGAATAGTCTTGCGGTATGACTTCCCCAGCACTGCCGCCTGTCCTATTTGCAGAATCGCAGCCGCGGCCGGATTAAAATGAGTGATACAACCGTCACGATCAACTGCGATCACACCGGCCGACAACGAGTTAAGAATTCCATTCAGAAACTCCGTGGCAACCAGGTTGCGCTCGCTCAATTCCACCAGGCGTTGATTAGCGCGTGCCAACTGCTCGTTTTGAGCACTAAACTCATCCTTGAGTTCAATATACTGACGCTGGAGTGAGTTGATTACTCGATTGAAAGCAGCATAGGAATCTGTAAAACGGGAAATATCTTCCGTGTTCTCGGGGCGTGTTAACGTTACTTTTTTTGTGTTGTCCATCTACCTTCCCAACCTCTTATCAGGGGGCACGAAGCGCACTTATGGGAAAGCAATCAACAAAAACTTGATCAGAAGTAAGAGAGTAATTCGTCCGCGATCTCATCAATGGGAACAATATGATCAGCTAGACCGGCGTTGATCGCCGCTTTTGGCATGCCATAAACCACGCAGGTAGCCTCGTTTTGTGCTATTACGATGCCTCCCTTGTTTTTGACATCCTTAAGACCATCCAGACCATTACTCCCCATTCCGGTCAGGATAGCGGCCATCGTAAACTTACCGTAGCGCTCGGCTACCGACTTTAAGGTATTGTCAATACATGGCTTATAGATCGCTGATGGCGGATAATCGCTGACTACTACATGTTGCCCCGTACTGGAGCGTGCCAGCGCCATCTGCTTACCACCGGGTGCTATCAGGACTGTTCCCGGACTTACCGGATCGCCGCTGATTGCCAGCCGAACCGTTACCTTTGAAACCCGGTCCAACCGATCAGCCAGCGGCTGAGAAAAAGCAGCCGGCATGTGTTGAACGACAATTACTCCCACCGGAAGATTCCGCGGCAACCGGGCAATCACGGCTTCCAGAGCTGGCGGGCCACCGGTAGATGCGCCAATAACTATCACGTTGATATGATGATAGCGGTGCTGGTGTCTCCTGCGAGGTTTCCATTCCGGCGCTGCCGCTTGTCCTGAAATCAGTTTTGCCGACTCGTCGTGTGCTTTCTTCAATTGCAGTATCTGACGACTGCGATACATTGCCATCAGGAGGCTTTTACGACGGCCGATATCCTTAATTTTGGCCAGTAATTCATCCTTAATTTTGACAATGTCAATGCTGACAAACGACTGCCCTTTAGCAATATAGTCTATTGCCCCCATCGCCAGGGCATCCAGGGTGGCGCCGGCGCCTTCCGTAGTCATGGAAGAAACCATTAATACCGGAGTAGGATTGTGTTGCATGATTTGTCGAAGAGCGGCGATACCGTCCATGCGTGGCATCTCCACATCCATCGTGACCAGGTCAGGCTTCAGACGTTTGGTTTTCTCCACTGCCTCTTCCCCGTCACGGGCCGTGCCGATCACCTTAATCGCCGGATCGGATTCCAGCATTATCGTTAAGGCCTTCCGCATGAAAGCGGAGTCATCGACTACGAGAACACTTACTTGTCCGGCTGTTTGTTGCATGTTTTCAGGCTGGAACGTGTGAGGTTTGCTTTTTAACGAGATTGAACAGCCCCACCAAATCAACGATCAAGCGAACTCGGCCATCCCCCATAATGGTGGCGCCGGTTATCCCGGAGTCATTCCCGATGAGATCACCCATCGACTTGATTACGACCTCTTCCTGTCCCTGAAAGCGGTCTATCATAATTCCCATCTTTTTATCGGCTAATCCGACCACTACCACATACGGCTTCTCAGTGAGTACGTTGTTTGAAGATACTTTGCCGTAAACCGAGGCGAGGTTGACAATCGGGATTACTTCATCGCGAAGCCTCAATACCGGTCGACGGTTCATCTGGTGCACGGCGGATGCTTCCATCCGGATCGTTTCAATCACCGATGCCAGCGGCAATACATACACTTCCCCGTCAGTCTCCACCAGCAATCCCCTGATAATCGCCAGTGTCAGCGGCAGTTTTATTGTCATCGTGGTTCCCACGAACGGCTCTGACTGAAGCTCGATAATCCCGTTCAGCTTCTCGATATTGGTCCGCACCACATCCATCCCTACCCCTCGTCCGGATATCCCGGTGACGGCTCTGGCGGTAGAGAATCCCGCTTGAAACACGAAATCGAATACCTGTCGCTCGGTGAGTTTCTCCGACTCGATCGGATCGATCATACCGCGCTCTATCGCTTTCAGACGTACCGCCTCGTGATTTATCCCCCGCCCGTCATCTCGCACGGTCACGACGATGTTGGAACCTTCTTGTCGGGCATCGAGCCAGATATTCCCGACTTCGGATTTCCCATGCTTCAAGCGCATCTCGGGTGATTCGATACCATGATCGCAGGCATTACGAATGACATGCATCAGCGGATCACTGATTTCCTCGATGACGGTTTTATCCAGCTCCGTCTCCTGTCCCGAGATATGAAGATCGATTTGCTTTCCGACTTCCCTTGAAAGGTCACGCACCTGGCGCGGGAAACGAGCGAATACCCGACCGATCGGCAACATACGCATCTTCATGACCGCCATCTGTATTTCAGTAGTCAGGAAACTGACTGTGGTCGAGGCTTGCCCTACGGCTTCGAGACGATGTTGATTTGGCATCTCAACCGAAGCCTGTGAAACGCTCTGTACCAGGCTGTTTCGTCCGAGAACCAGTTCTCCGATCAGGTTTATCAGATGATCCAGACGATCGACATCCACCCGTATGGTATGATCGGCAGATTTACTGCGCCCGGCTGTTTCTTCTTTCGACTGCCTGGCTTCTTCTACATCCGATTCGGATTGGACCGTTTCGGCAACTGCCGCGTCATTCGGTTCGACCGGATCGGGCTCCGATCTTTCGCTCTGGTAAATCGCATCCAGACGTTTCAGGATATTATCCTGGTCAGGAGGAGAAAGCGATTCGTCTCTTATCGAATCGAGCGTGACCTTAAGTAAATCAAGCCCTTCAAGCAGAGTATCCATTATTATGGGAGTAAGACTCAGGCTATGCTTGCGCAACCGATTCAGAACATCTTCCATTTTGTGGGTTAGCCCGGTAACGGCTTCAAGACCAAGAAAACTGGAAGTGCCTTTGATAGTATGAACTGCGCGGAATATCTCGTTAAGCAGATCGGGATTATCGGGTGATGCTTCGAGGTCAACGAACCTGCTGTCCAGCGTTTCGGCCAATTCATCCGCTTCGATCAGGAAATCACCGATAATTTCCTGCATTTGCTCCATGTCAAGATCGGTATTGTTTCCCATACGCCCGCTGTCCCGGCGCTACGATTCGTCCTTGGGTGAGAACAGGTTGTCGATATCCTCCTGTGCGGTGCGCTTGGTCACCAGATCGGCATTGGGATCGAACACTCGTTCGCGGTGGCGATCATTATCCTCACCCTGGTCATCGTAACCCTGCATCACCGTTAGAATACGGCGCAACTTGTTCTCGATATCTTCAAGCAACCAGGCGGCATGGTTCATTTGTTGAGCGGTAATATCCTGAAACTGGAGGTTGTCGACCAACGTGTAAGTATCATCGAGATTATGATTGGCATGTTCGATGAGTCTGTCAATCAGATCTCGGAAATGGGTCATATCTTTTCCTTCGATCTGTGGTCTCAAATGACTTAGCCCATCGATCGTAGCCTCTTCGCGTGCTTGAATCTGTTCGATCATATCCAACATTCGCTGGGTCGCGGCTTCCGTCTGTTCGTTGATCTTGTCCAGTTGTCTGGTTGCTTTGGGGACTTTGGCCTGACTTTCAGCCAACGGTCGCTGGATATCACGAAACTGACCAACCACGTTGTTAATCGACTTGGCCAGTTCGAACACCTCGTTTTGTATCTGGTTCTGCAGATTACTGGAATCCGACATCTTTATCTCCTTACCTGCCCTAAGCCTCAGTCGGCCAGGATCTGCTCTATTTTTTGTTTCAGGGTATCCGGCGTGAACGGTTTTACGATATAGTTGTTCACTCCGGCTTTCAGGGCCTGCACGATGTCATCCTTGACCGAACGCGTCGTCACCATCAGGATCGGCAAGGTTTTATACTCTTCGGTTGCACGAAGCGTATGAACAAAAGTCAGGCCGTCCATTTCCGGCATATTCCAGTCGGTAATAATAAAATCGTAATTATCTATCTTCATCTTGGCCAGGGCATCCTTGCCGTCGGTGGCTTCTTTGATATCGTTGTAGCCGGCTCGTCTGAGCGTGTTGATAATTATGCGCCGCATCGTCGGGCTGTCATCCACGGCTAGTATTTTTATATCGTGCACCATACCTCCTATTGTGCTTCATCTGCCTGCTTCAGGAATTTGGACACTTCCTCCAGGAGCAACGAGCTCTTGAATGGTTTGACCAGATAAGATGTCGCTCCGACTTCCATGCCGCGATCGATATCCGAGTCCTCGGATTCCGAACTGAGAATGATAATCGGTGTTTCCCGATGCATTTCATTGGCGCGAAGAGTGGAGATTAGGCCGTAGCCGTCAAGGTTCGGCATATTGAGATCGGTTATGACGAGATCAACCCGCCCCCCCTGATTCGAGAGCTTCTCGACCGCATCCATTCCATCACAGGCAGTGATAACCTCGTACCCACTTTGTTTGAGCGAAAACGCTACGAACTTCACCAAAGTAGGAGAGTCATCGACAATCATGATTGTCTGTGACATCGCATTTCGTCCTGTATCTGCGTTGTTCATTTTGTTCCTGCTGTTACCGGCTTGACTTTACTCAAGAGGTCCAAGGCGCGAGAGGCTCCGCTGGTTGTCCCGATCGAGGTTGTCGTATTCATGCCTCTCAAACCATTGGAACGATTTTCGACCTTCAGGTTTTCTTTGTGGTAAACCAACGAGTTTTTCAGATAGACCAGCTTGAATGCCTTCGTCAAACCGTGTAAGGTCTCCGAATGGCCTATATAGAAATGACCGCCGGGGCGTAATGAATTGTAAAAGCCTCTGACGATTTGACTTTTCATCTGATCCGAGAAATAGATCATCACATTCCGACAGAAGATAATATCGATATCGGAATGCCTGGCAACCTGACGCTGGTCGGCGAGATTGATATGCGAGAATCTGACCATCGAGCGCACCTCGGGCTTGATCAGATACACTTCACTGTTTTCCTTGCGAGTGAAATGCTTTGCCAACACATTGGGCTTGACATAACGTAAAGTCTGACCGGTATATTCCCCCACTCGGGCTTTCTTGAGAACCTGTTCGGAAATATCATTGGCAATTATTTCGAACTGCAGGTTGTTCCTGGGGCCGAGTTTGTCCAGAATAAGCATCGCCAGCGTATATGGTTCTTCACCCGTAGAACAACCGGCCGACCATATTTTAATCGGTCGCTTAAAGCGACTACCTTCAGCTTGTTTTACCAATTGCGGCAGCAGCTCTTCTGAGAACGAGCGAAGTTGGGGTTCGTTACGGAAGAAATAGGTCTCGTTGGTCGTCACCAAATTGATCAACTGACCGAACTCGGTATTAGACGAGTCATACTTAACGGCGTAGAAATAATCACGATAAGTCTTGATATTCAACTCGGACATACGCGTGATCAAACGGTTCTTGAGCAAATACATTTTGCTCTCGGCGAAATAGATGCCGCACCGCTGATGAATGAAATCGCGAATCATCACGAATTCTTCCGGCGTCATATCCGGGGTCATATCGGGATTATTCAGCATTGCCGTTACTCCGCAACATTTCCCTGCAATCTGTCTTAAAGACCGTCATTACGTATCCCAACACTCCTGTCAATCAACTCTAAGATCATCCCCGACCGGATGACGTGATACCGACGGATTAATCGTACGCTGATAACGCCGCACTCCGCGCTGAACAGCTCCAATCAATTCCTGGAGATCGAATGGTTTTGTTAATAGATCACATGCTCCATGACGCATCGCTTCCACTACCCCATCCAGAGTCGGACAACCTGAAAGAAGGATAACCGATGACTCCGGGCAGTATTCCTGTAAGCGGACAAGGAGCTCAGTATTGCTCATCCCCGGAAGGTCGACATCGATCATTATGACCGACCAGCCGTCGGTAGCCGTCCGTTCGAGCACATGCCCGCAATTGGCAGCCGTCTCGGCATGATAACCGGACTCGATCAAAGCCTCGAGTACATTATCGCAGACCTCAGGATTGGCGTCAGCCACCAGAATGCGATCGGCTTCTGTGATATTGTTGCTTTTCACTGCTGCGGTACGTCCTTGTCAATATGCGATTTAATGATCCTGAACAGCTCATTGATATTGAACGGCTTGGTAACATAATCAGAGATCTTGCTTCGTAACGCGGCAACGGCCGACTCCACCGATGGAAATCCCGTCATGATAACCACCGGCATGTCCGGATGCTCTTCTCGAACCAGACGAGCCAGATCAAGTCCGTCCATTTGAGGCATTCTGAGATCGGTCAAAACCAGATCTATTTCCTTTTCCTTGAGTATCCCGAGCGCTTTCTCTCCGGTGTCGGCAATGGCGATTTGCCAACCCTGTCCCGCGAAGAAATCGTAAAGCAGATCGCGGATCAGAAGCTCATCGTCCACCACCAGAATCGAGGGTTGCTCGTGCATCATCGTCCTCCTAGTTCCGCGAGGGCCAGTTCGGCTGCCTGCGCCACATCCTTGTTCTTATCGCTGGTCATGTCCTGTATCTGGAGACGATACTCGGCGGCCGTCATGGCAGCCAGCGCCTTGACCGCTGCTATACGCAGGACATCTTCTCGAACTGAAAGCATGGGAGCGATTAAATCGGCATACTCCCGTTGACCCAGTTCACCGATACAATTCACGGTGTGATACCGGACCCAGATGTCGTCATCATCCAGCATGAAACGGATATCAGGAACAGCCGCCGTACCTTTGATAGAGATCAAGGCTGAAACGGCGGCCTTGCGGACGGATGAATCCTCGTCCGAAAGCGACACCAGGAGGGGTTTTTCATCGATAATCTGCCCGATACGACCCAGCGAGCGGATAGCCAGCTTACGCACGGTCGCATCAGGATGATTGAGAGCTTCCGAAAGCGGGGCCACTACCGATGAATCGCCGATCATTCCTAAAGCCTTCACGGCCAGGCGCTGCCTCTCCAATCCGGCGCTATGTAATTCCTGGGTGAATCTATCTACCGCTTTCATGCCGCCGACGACTATTAGCGCCCCCATCACCGCCTCTCGCACGTCCGGGTACGGATCCGCGAGCCCTTCGAAAAGGAAATCAACGTCCTCTTCTCGACAAAGCCAACCAAGAGCCGCATAGGCTGCTCGACGAACATGTCCGTTGTCGTCCCGAGTCATGCGACGCAGATGACCAACAGCCTCTTCCCATCCGGAGATTCCCATAATATGAGCTATCCGCTGCTTGATACCCGGATTGTCGATATTGATATATTTAACCAATCCCCGGGCTACACCGGGATCGATATTCTGACGCAGGACATCCAGAATCAGCAGTTTCGTCTCGTCATCGGTGGTTTCAAACCGGTCGAGAAGACAACCGACCGCTATCGGTCCGGCATCTTCCAGGATATCCATGATACGTCGTCGTTCCGTGTCGCCGACAACCGGCAGGACATCGACGAGCGAATAGAGTACATCCCGGCCGTACCAGTGCTTCAGACGCGTCAGCGTGAAATCGGTAATCCTTTTATTGCCGGCGCGAATTCCCTCAAAGAGAAAATCCTTGAATCTATCCAACGGCAAATCGTAGTCGATACGGCCGCGGTTAGCCAGCGCTATATTGATCACTGACATCATAGCCGTCTCGGCAATGGTTCGGTCCCGGTTATCGAGAAACGGCATTAACCTCTCGATTGCAGCGACATTCCCGATATACCCAATCGCCTCCAGGGCAGCGAAAACCACCATCGGATCATCAGCCTGCAAATGCTCATAGAGATGCTCCAGGGTTTGTTCACCTCCGCACTTCCCGAGCGCTTCGATCAACGGCAGGAGGGCATCATCGCCCCGACTCATAGCCGCCTGCAACGCAGGAACGGCCTCGGCATTGCCTATCTCACCGAGCGCCTCGGCCGCGGAGCAAACCACGTTGAGATTCTCATCATCGAGCATTCCACAAAGCGTCAGGACTGCTCGTGGATCCTTGATCATACCCAGCACATCAGCCACGAATTTCCGTACATCCGCATCGGCGTTCCGACACTCCTCCACCAGCGGTATGACGGCATCATCGCCGATTTTAACCAGGATCTCAGCCGCCAGATTGCGTGCCCCGATTTCGTCATGACCAAGGAATCGGATGAGCAGCCGACAGGCCAGCTCCCCTTTCCTCTCGGTTAGCTGATGAGCCGCCAGTTCACGAATTCCAAGATCGGGATCTTCGATAGCCAGGACCAACCCGGCCACCGCTTCATCCTCACTGAAATTGCCCAGCTCACGCACGGCCTCCTCCCGCTCGTAGAAGTCGGGAGACTGCAACTGCGAAAGCAACTCGCTGATCTTATCAACGACCGTAGTTATCATCACTCGATAGCCCCGTTCCAGCCGGGACATCTATCCCTAACCGGCCTGCACTGTTTGATATGAGTTGACCGCTTCTTCTTCGGTGTTGAAAATCTCGAAGATGTGCGACAACTGCGTTATATCAAAAATCTCCTGGACATAGGAAGCCAGATCAGAGAGCGTCAACCGCCCTTTACGCAAACGGACTTCCTTCATGATCGATACAAGCGCCCCCAAACCGGAGCTGTTGATAAACTCCACCCGGGACAGGTTGAGATGGATCGAGGTTCGTTCTTTTTCGAACAGATTCTTGATCTCTTCTTTCAGCGTAGCACCACTGGCGAGGTCAAGACGACCACGTAGTTCCATGACACTCACTTCACCGGATTCTTTGGTAACGATCTCCATTACATCCTCCGTCTCTCATCGTTTATTCGCATATTTCTTTCATTTTCTCACTTATATCCAAACTCACCGATACAATGAGTCCGCCATGTTCAGCTTCGGCGAACTCAACGTTACTGGCACAATGGCATACGATATCGATCCCACGGCCTCCTTCGGACATCGAATCGGCCTGTGGACGCCGTTGGATACGTTCAAGGCCGCCATGCCCTTGATCAATTATATCGGCCGTAATGCGCTCCTCATTAATAGCGAACCTGACTTCAATCTTGCGATTTGCATCTGATTTGTTGCCGTGGATCACGGCATTGGTGAACACTTCCGAGACAATTAAGAGGAACCGCCGCGTAGTGGTATCGTCGACTCCGGCTGCCTCCAGGCGTTCGGTAAGAACCTGGACAAGCTCTCGCTCAGCTTCTAAAGTTGATGGATATGTGAATCGCTCTATCACGGAATCACTCAACCTTCGTCAACAGAATAGTGAAATCATCATGGCTGTCCTCCGTCGAGCCTTCCTGAAACTTATCAACCCATTCTTTAACTCTCAGGCAGAACTCCTTGGGCGCCAACATGCCTTCGACTACGAATACTTGCTCCGCCCGCTCTCGGCCGAATAAATTGCCGTCGGAATCTTCAGCTTCAGTCAACCCATCGGTAAACAAGAAAAGCCTGTCACCCGGTCTGAGCGGCCTCCGTCCCTGGACAAATTTAAGCCCTTCAAACTGCCCCACGATCGGTCCCCCCTCGGCTAATTGCACCACTGTACGATCCTGCGAATCCCAGAATAGGCCAGGCAAATGTCCGGCATTGCAAAAATCCAGATAGCCCTGTTCGAAATCGAACTTGGCAAAGAAAAGAGTCGCAAACATTTCCCGCTCACGAACGATTTCTCGAACCAGCAGATCATTGAGGGTTGCCGCCAGATCCGAGACCGAGATGTCGGGACGGTGATATAGCGTCGACTTGATAATACCCGAAGCGGCCGACATGATCAGAGCCGCCGGGACGCCTTTGTTTGAGACATCACCGATCACCACCAGGTACTGCCGCTCGGCGATCTTGATTACATCGTAAAAATCACCACCGACTTCACGCGCCGGGAAATAGGCCGCTCCGATCTCCAGACCCGGTAACTTCTCGAATCCGCGCGGCAGAATCGTTTCTTGAATTTGCCCGGCTATCGCCATTTCCTGCTTGATCTTCTGTTGCTTCAGGCGCTCTTTCATCAGCCGCGAATTATCGATTGCCACAGCTAAGAAATCTAGCAACATCTCCAGGCCGGAGCGATCGGCAACGGTGAATCCACCCTCTCCTCTCTTGTTGATAATCATTATCACCCCCAGGGATGCTTTCTGGGTGCGGATGGGCAGACAAATAATCTCATTGATCCGGGTGCCGTTATCGTCGACGATCCCGACCTCGTTTAAAACCACTATCTCTTTATTGGCATGGCAATAAGTAGGAAGATCCTGCTGATCGACATATTTGAGACTTCGGGCAAAAGTCTCATCGACCCCCCAGGCTACTTCCATGGTTAACTCCCCGTTCTTTTCGAGCATGATCAGGCCGACTTCACCCTGGACCAGACGAACCGCCATATCCATAACGAGAGGCAGGACGGTATTCAGATCGAGCACCGAAGTAATCGCGGCTCCCATCGTGGCCAGGTCGGCGAGTTGATTACGAGTGATTTCAAGTTCTCGTTCCAACTCGCGGCAGGTCACGGATGTATTGGTCGTAATTCCGTCCATATCGGTATTTATCGGCCGACCAGGCCGATTTCTTACCGATTTCACCGGATACGGCGATTGTAAACAGTGGGATTATCTACGGAATTTGAGTCGGATCGGCACGCCGGCAAAGCCGTAAGTCTGCCGCAATTGGTTGGTCAGATAGCCGATATATGATTTATCGATAAGCTCCGGGTGATTTACGAAAAACACGAAAGTTGGGGGTTCTATCTCACTCTGAGTAAGATACCTGATTTTAATATATTTCCCACGGCGTGCCGGCGGGTGTTTACGTTCGATTGTCCGCTCCAAAAACTCGTTCAGATCAGGCGTTGAGATACGTTTACGGTTCTCTTCGTACACCTGCCGCACCAGCGTCAACACTTTCGGCACACGTTGGCCGGTCAGCGCTGAAATGTAGATAACGGGTAAAAAAGCAACACGGGCCAGCACATCGGTTATTTCTCGGGTGAATCCATCGGCCGTATTGCTGTCCTTCTCAATCAGATCCCACTTGTTCACCGCCAGCACGGCCGGGCGACGAGCCGTTACGACCTGTTCGAGCACTTTTTGATCCTGAGCGGTTACACCGTCCTTGGCATCGATCAACACGATCGCGACATTGCAGTTATCGATCGCTTTGGAAGCCCGAAGCGTGGTGTAAAACTCGATATCTTCATATACTCGGAATTTTTTACGCAATCCGGCGGTATCGACCAAAATATACTTCTGACCGTCATGTTCGAACGGCGTATCGACCGAATCCCTGGTCGTACCCGCCACAGGTGACACGATATGCCGCTCCCGACCGATCAGTTTATTGATAAACGATGACTTGCCCACATTGGGACGACCAACCAGGGCAACTCGGATAACATCCGCTTCCTCGGTCGGCTCCGCTTCCGGCTCCGGCAACAAAGCCACAAGCGCATCGAGTAACTCGCCCATCCCGCGTCCGGCTGTTACCGAGACAGCCATCGGCTCCCCCATCCCTAACTTGAGAAATTCGAAGCGATCGCGTTCGAATTCTTCGTTATCGGATTTGTTAGCCGTCAACAGGCAACTCTTCCCGGATCGATTCAAAGACCGGGCAATAGCCAGATCGGTCGGGTCCACTCCGACCTGAGCATCGACCACGAACAACACGACATCGGACTCTTCAATGGCGATATTGGCGTGGTTGACAATCTGCGACTCCATCGCATCGGGACGAGCGTCCACTATTCCCCCGGTGTCGACCAGTCGAAATTGCCGTCCCGCCCATTCGGCAACGGCGTAGTTGCGATCACGCGTCACGCCCGGTTGTTCCGCCACTACCGCAAGTCGCTTTTGAAGAATACGGTTGAACAGCGATGATTTGCCGACATTGGGTCGGCCCACAATGGCAACTGTCGGGATGCTCATGAATACACCTCAAGCAGAGTATCGACCAAATCGTAACTCCCCACCAGCACCGGACGGTTCACCTGGCGGGCAAATTCATCAAGAGAGAGATCATCCAGAAAAAGATCGTCATGGTTCAGACAATTGGGTGGAAGAACCACGGTGTCCTGTTTCCGGGTATTTTTCTTAATTGCCTTGACCAGATCCTGTCCGGTAAGAAGGCCCGAAACTGTTACCGATTGACCCCAGAAATCGTTTGCCACCGGTCGAACAACAACCTCCAGCCCGAGCTTATCTCGCAGAAACGGCTCGATCTGCCCTTTCATAAAACTTCCGGCCGATTGCCCTGTCAGCAACACCGCCCGCTTACCGGATTTTATCTTTTTCAACGTATTACGACGACGGTTGAAGTCGGTTATGAATTGCCGCGCCATCCCCACGCCGTTCTCGAACTGCGGCATCTCTTCATAGGATGACAACGACGGTAATTGCCTTCCAGCGACAATATAGAACTCATCCGCCGCCCAGACAAACCGACTACCGATCTTTTTGATGTTTACTCGCTGCATCTTCTCGATGAACTCCACCACTTCGCTGGCCTCCTCAGGGGTATGTAACCGGAGCTTGGGAAGATGTTCGCGATAGCGAGTCAGACCAACCGGTACTACCGCCAGCGATGAAACTCCCGGAAACAGCGGTGTCAGATCCTCAATCGTTTTCTTTAACGCCGGGCCGTTGTTCAGATCGGGACACAACACTACCTGGGTATGGACGGTGATGCCGTTTTCTACCAGAAACCGTAAATGAGGCAGAATCGGAGTCAGTTTCTCGTTACGCAGCATACAGCGACGCAGACGATCGTCGGTGGTATGAACTGAAATATAGATAGGAGAGAGCCGTTGTTCTACAATTCGTTGAAGGTCTTCCTCGGTGATATTTGACAGCGTAATGAAATTCCCATGAGTGAAGGAGAGCCGAAAATCTTCATCTTTTACATATAATGCCCGACGCATCCCCTTCGGCTGTTGATGGATAAAGCAAAATACGCAGTTACATTTACAACGCTTGATCTTATCATCTTCGAACGTGATTCCGAGAGAACCGGGATAAAGCTCGTTGAAACTATAATCGAGACGATGGCCGTGGGCGTCATCGAACACCAGTTCGAGTCGTTCATCGGACGACTTGAACTGAAAGTCCAGATTATCAACCACCTCTCGCCCGTTGATTGCAATCAGCCGGTATCCCGGACGAATCTGCCCGAACAACGGAGAGTCGGGGTCTACGGCTCTAATCTTCAGCATTTTCTACCCATAAAAAAGAGCGGGCGATGGGGCTCGAACCCACGACGTCCAGCTTGGGAAGCTGACATTCTACCACTGAATTACGCCCGCTTGAATCTCTGTTCAGCGCCGTAAAGGTAGTCTTCGCCCGGTCGCTTGTCAAGAACGACAATTTGGGACGGGGATCATAAGCCGGATTTTGGCCAACGTCCGGTGCCAATTAGGCTGTAGGCGGGCCCCCTTCGAATCCACCCTTGACATACCCCGGTAATTGCAGGTCGAAATCCCCTTGTCGCCGAAGGCGACACGCGAAGCGAGGTTTCGACAATACGAATCGTTGTTATCGTCACAGATCGGGGTCCGGATTGAGCGAGGGCATCGCTCCCCCGCCCGGTTAGTCCTTCTTCTTGGGATAAGTAACTCGAGCTACGATAATCGAGACTTCGTAGAGCAAATAGACCGGTCCGGCCAGCAGAAGCTGTGTGAACACATCCGGGGGAGTTAGAATAGCCCCAATAATCAAAATGCCGACAATTGCATAGCGTCTGGCTTTAGCCAGCGCCTGCGGTGAGACAATTCCCATCTTCGCCAGTACATAGGCTGCCACCGGCAATTCGAATCCCAGTCCGAAAGCAACCAGCAACATCCCGGCAAAACTGATATAGCTGCTGACGGTAATAATCGGACTGAGCAAATCATCACCGAAACCGATCAGGAACTTCAGAGCAATCGGGAGTACCCCGTAATAGCAGAAAGCAGCTCCTACGATAAAAAGCACCGTCGAGCTGAACACCAGAGGCAGAATCATCGCTTTCTCCCGCTTGTACAGGCCGGGCGAAACAAAAGCCCAGAGCTGATAGAAAATAATCGGGAGAGCAGCAAAAAGACCGACGATTAGCGAAACCTTCAGATAGGCGTAAAACGAACCGGTCACCTCGGTGAAATGCAATTTAACATTGCCCAGCGGAGCGATTATGAAGCGGAATAATTCGTTGGAGAAATAGAACGACGCCATAGCCATTACGATAATGGCCGCCAGTGATTTAAGAATACGCCAACGCAATTCCTCGAGATGATCCAGGAAGGGCATTCCGGATCCTGACGATTCCTCGTTATTCTTTTTCTCCACAGGATAAGTCATAGTCCATAAGAAAGACCAAACCTCACCGGAAAGTCAATATGAGATTATCTCGTTGCACGTTATGGGCGTCCACGACTTCGCCGCAAAGCCTTTCAATGACCGATACTTCCGTCCCGTTAAACGTAGGTCGGCGTTCCGGAATGAGCGTGGGCAGCGTCCTGCTCACGCAGAAACCCGACACGATCCGTTTCGTTGATAATGTCCCTGATTTACGTCTTTGCGAAGAGCACAGCGACGAAGCAATCTCTCCCCTACTCCAGCAGCTTTTTCATTTCATCGAGGAATTCAGATTTGTCTTTGAACTTGCGGTAAACGGAAGCAAAACGTACATAGGCGATCTCATCCAGCTCGCGAAGTTGTTCCATGACGATCTCGCCGATCTGCTTGGAAGTCACCTCACTCCCTGAGAGGGTGTGCAAAGCCGCCTCGACCTGTTCGGTAATCGACTCCATTTGCTTGGATGAAACCGGCCGTTTGTTGCAGGCCAGCTTGATCCCATGGAGGATCTTGCGGCGGTCAAACGCCTCGCGGCGGCCGTCACTTTTAAGTACGGACAGCGAAACCTGCTCGACATACTCGTAGGTGGTGAATCGTTCGTTACATTTGAGGCATTGCCGACGACGCCTGACGGCATGGCCATCCTGAGAGGGACGACTGTCAACCACCCGATCCTCTTCATGTCCACAATGCGGGCATTTCATAGGGTGTCGTTACTCCCTACTCCACCTCTCGCTCGATCCATTCGAGGTATTCTTCAAGCCCCTCGGTGATGGTTATCGCGACACATTCCGGCAACTCGTACGGATGGTTCTCGGCGACATATTCCTCCAGCGCCTCCATCCGGTCTGCCGAGGTCTTGCACAACAGCAACGCCTCGGAGTCGGTCAGCACCTCTCCCTCCCAGCGATAAAACGACTCCATCTTCGGAATGATGTTCACGCAGGCTGCCAGTCGTTCCTCGACCAGCGCCCGGGCGAACTTCGAAGCCTCGTCGCGCGGGATAGAGATATAGACGATACGGGTATGGTCGTTCACTTGCTCACCTCTCGTTTGAGACGTTTTTCGATCGACGCGATCTTGCCGGTCAGGCGGCCTTTGACCCCTTTGCGGTCATCGATCGTAATACTGATATATATACGGCTGTGATTGCGCCGCAACGCCAGCCGGGCTTTGTTGATCGTTGCCATGACGGGTTCCCAGGCCCCCTCAATCGTGGTCGACATCGGCCCTAACTTATACGGCAACCCGCTGCGGTCGATAATGTCGATCACCTTTGCCACATCGGCTGAAGCCGAGCCGGTCGCACTCGTCTTGGTGGTCGGAAACATCGTAATTTGAAACAGCATCGTTCGTTCTCCTCCTTTCGGGAGTGAATCGTACGGCGGCAATATAGAGCGTCCCCTTGCTCGGGGCAAGCGACAGTGACGAGAAAAGGTGACTGTTCCGACGAATTCGTCCGGTGGCCCACCCGTCCACGGGTGGGATTAAAATCATATCTACTTGTACAACCGCGGCGCCTTTCATATATGACTCCGGTAAATAACTCGCGAATAATCCAACCATGTTGGTGGGCGGCAGACGTCTCGTCTGCCCCTGCAGCACCACCTCCCGGAATACGTCCTTCCCGGCAGACTTTGTGTCTTATCCTTTGCAACCGCGGAATCTGTCCTCTCTGAATCCTGCAAAATAACTCGCGAAGAATCCAACCGCGTTGGTGGGCGGCAGACGTCTCGTCTGCCCCTGCAGCACCACCTCCCGGAATACGTCCTTCCCGGCAGACTTTGTGTCTTATCCTTTGCAACCGCGGAATCTGTCCTCTCTGAATCCTGCAAAATAACTCGCGAAGAATCCAACCGTGTTGGTGGGCGGCAGACGTCTCGTCTGCCCCTCCAGCACCACCTCCCGGAATACGTCCTTCCCCGCGAAAGAGGTTGTTGAGAAACCTCATCTGCGACTGAGACAAGCCCTCCTGCTACTATATGTTAGAGCTCTTCAACACGTACCCCAAACATACCCTGTTTATTGTAGGTCGGCGTTCCGGAGTGAGTGTGGGCAACACCCCGCGAACGAAGAAACCCGATGCTTGCAAATCATCCGAGGACATAAAAATGGCGTCAGGCAGAAATACCTGACGCCATACAACCTAGATATTTAAACCCGAACGGTCGGGATCCTACGCCTGTCGTTCCGGATAAAGCGGGAATCGCGAACAAAGCGTAGCGACTTCTTCGGCAATCTTTGCCAGTTCCTCATCATTGCGACGATTGGCAATAGCCCGATCGATGAAATCAGCGATCTTATTCATCTCGGTCGCCCCCATACCGCGCGTCGTAATCGCCGGTGTTCCGATACGAATCCCCGAGGTCACAAACGGTTTCTCCGGATCGAACGGCACCGTATTTTTATTGACCGTCATCCCGGCCTTATCGAGCGCAATCTCGACCTTCTTGCCGGTGACTTTCGGAACATCGACAAACGACATCAGCATCAAATGAGTGTCGGTGCCGCCCGAAACGAGACGATGCCCCTTCGCCTTGAGCGCTTCAGCCAGCGTCGCGGCATTGGCTACGATCCGCTTCTGATAAGCCTTGAACTCATCGGTCAGAGCCTCTTTAAAGGCAACGGCCTTGGCCGCGATCACATGCATCAAAGGCCCGCCTTGAATGCCCGGCATAACCGTACGATCCAGATCGGCGGCGTATTTTTCTTTGCACATCACCACTCCGCCACGCGGTCCGCGCAACGTTTTATGGGTGGTCGATGTTACGAAATCGGCAAACGGCACCGGCGAAGGATGCACTCCCGCCGCGACCAGACCGGCGATGTGAGCGATATCGACCATCATGTACGCCTCGACCTCATCGCAGATCGCTCGAATTTTCTCGAAATCAATAAAGCGCGGGTAAGCTGAAGCTCCCGAAACGATCATCTTGGGACGCACCTTCTTGGCTTCTTCCATAAGCACGTCGTAATCGATCATTTCAGTCTCTTTGTCGACCATGTAACCGGTAAATTTGTAAAGTTTACCTGAGAAATTGAGTGGGTGTCCGTGGGTGAGATGTCCGCCGCAGGTCAGATCCAGCCCCATTACCTTATCACCCGGTTCCAGCACTGTGAAATAAGCGGCCATGTTGGCCTGCGATCCGGAGTGCGGTTGCACATTTGCATGTTCACAGTTGAAGAGCTGTTTGAGACGGTCGCGGGCGAGGTCCTCGGCTACATCGACGAACTCACATCCACCGTAGTAACGTTTTCCGGGGTATCCCTCCGCATACTTGTTGGTCATGACACCGCCCATTGCTTCCAGAATCGCTTCAGAAACGAAGTTTTCCGACGCAATGAGCTCGAGTTTCGTGGCCTGACGGCCGGCTTCCCGGATAATCGCGTTGTAGATTTCCGGGTCGGTATTCTTTAGATATGACATATCGTTCTCTCCGGTTTGTTCAGAACCTTTCGGCTAATGTACACATTTCATTCTGAACGGTCAACCGAAGAGAACGATTGCCAGTGGGGTATTAACCTTCGTTTGGATTGGCTTGTTCGACCGCCGGTACTGCTAACTTGGCTTTCAACCAAAGCTCCTGCTTTTCCGGCATCTCGCGACCACCGCCGCCACCGGGACCGCCGCCGCCTGGGCCACCGCCCATGCCGCCGCCGCTACCGCCACCGGGCGGGCCACCACCCATGCCGCCGCCGCTGCCGCCACCGGGGGGGCCACCGCCCATGCCGCCGCCGCTACCACCACCGGGGCCGCCGCCACCGGGGCCGCTACCTTGTTCCACGTCGCCCCACATGAGACCGACTGCGAATTTATCACCTAAAGTGCCTCCCAGGCCGTAATCCCTCACGTCCGCTTCCTTGATCGGAATCGAGAACTCATAGGCGATCAAGCCGTGCGATGTATCAATCGCCACCGCCGGTCCTTCTCCGCCGTCAACGGGAATCTCCTTTTCCTCCACCCGGTCTTTTATATAGCAGGTGAACTGCATTTTAGCGCTGCCCCGATCATCCACCTTACGGTCCATGCCGCCTCGGAATCCCTCGTTGGGGCCGCCCATCATCTGTGGTCGCATTCCTCCTTTAACACAGAGCTTGAAATCCTTTTTCTTCTTCCCTTGTCCGTTGAGATAAACATTCAAGCCGCTCATGCTCATGAAACCGGCTACTTCCTGTTTGCCGGTACGAACGAGAATATACAGTCGATTGGAATCGTTGGTCATACCAACCGACACCTCCTCGTCCTTGTAGTAGGTCATAGGAACATCCGACCAATCGGAAGTATTGCCGTCAATCTTGATTTTAGTCGGAGCCCAGAGGAGATCGGGATCTCCTGCTCGGCTGTCGGACACTGTCAGCAACAGCGGCGCCATTATCACAATTGCCGCTATAAGAACCTTTGTTCTTTTGTCCACGCTTGGTAACTCCTGTTGCGGTTAGCTTACCGATAGACTATTTTCCGAGACAACTGCCCGGACGGATATTATGACAAGCTGCTTGTCGTGACGGATTAATCTTTTCCGGGGCTTTTCTGAATAATACAAACCATATCAAGAGATAGAGAGGTTCCTGATGAGGTTTTTTGTCTCCATTGCGATCATTTTTGCGATCACCACAAACGTTGCCGCAAGCGATCCCCCCGCCTATCAACCTTACGGCTTCCAGATGCCGTTTCTGAGCGCTCGTCAGTTCGTTTGCGCTCTCAGCTACACTCAAAACGACACCGAAACCCACCTGAATCGATCTGATCCCGATACTAATCAAGAATACGACTACAGCCTTGGCTATTTCCTCTTTGACGGTGCCCTGGCGCTGACCGATAAGTTCCTGGTAGGAACGAAGCTATGGTTTTACCCCGGTCAGACATATCAGAAATACTACTATCGGGACTATTACCAACGTACGCAAACCGACCTTAACGCCACCATGGCCCCGGAGATAACAATTGCCTTCCGACCACAACCCGGACTGGAAATATCCGGATCTTATTTATACGAAATTCATAAATTGGACTACATATATCCTGAAGATACGGAGTTTCAATCCAGCTATCAGATTGGCCAAAAACAGACCACTCATGAATTTCGTATTGGTATCACTTATTTCGGCTCGCTGTAGAACCAGATTCCACCGAAAATGCCCACGCTCAAAAAATACGAACGGCGTCGGAAAAATCCGACGCCGCTACGGTATTTGACTGACAGAATAACTTACTGCTCAACAGCCATCATCTTATCGATCCGCCGCTGGTGTCGCCCGCCTTCGAATTCGGTCGTTAGAAACTTTTCCAAAATCTCTTCCAACTGGTTTTCCGGAGTATATTTCTGCGACAGGGTAAGGACATTGGCATCATTGTGGGACCGCGTTAAAAAGGCCATCTCTGGGTTAAGCGCCAGTCCCGCCCGGATCCCCTTCACCTTGTTGGCTACCATGTTCATTCCGTTGCCGGTCCAGCAGATTGTTACGGCGCGGTCGGCCTCACCCCGAGCAACCATGCGAGCAGCAGCAAGACCGAAATCGGGATAGTCGCAGGAGTCCTTGGTATAGGTGCCGACATCAATGACTTCATGCCCCATACGTTCAAGTATTCCTTTAACTTCCTCCTTGAACTCCAAGCCGGCATGATCGCTGGCAACTGCTATCTTCATAATGCTCAAGCTCCCTTATATTTCGGAACGATTGTTAACCAACCATGCTTATCTTCGGAGCGGCCTTCGACCAGGTCGAAAAACGCTTGCTGTAGCTTGCGGGTGATCGGCCCGGCGACACCCTCGCCGATCGTTATCTGGTCGATCTGTGAAATCGGCGTAATCTCAACCGCCGAACCGGTGAAGAAGGTCTCATCAGCCATATAGCATTGTTCCCGAGCGATATTGGTCTCAACCACTTCATAGTCCAGATCGCGAGCTATCGTGATCACCGAGTCACGGGTGATCCCCCCCAGAATCGCAGCGGTCAGCGGCGGCGTGTAGATTACCCCATCACGAACCAGGAAGAAGTTTTGTGCCGAACCTTCGGAAACATAGCCGTGCACATCCAGCGCCAGCCCTTCGGAATACCCGTGCCGAATCGCTTCGAGCTTGATAAGCTGGCTGTTCATATAATTCGCGCCGCATTTAGCCAGAGTAGGCATGGTGTTCGGCGCCAGACGGTGCCAGGTCGAAAAGCAGATCGAAACACCCTTTTCGAGCGCTTCCGGACCCAGATAAGCCCCCCAGGGCCAGGCGGCGATAGCAAGGTCCACCGGGCAGGGAGTCGGGTCGACGCCGAGCGATTCATAACCGCGATAGGCCACCGGACGGACATAGCAACTGTCGATTTCATTGACTCCGATTAGGTCCAGAATCGCCTGATCGATCTGGTCGGCCGTGAACGGAATATCCATCCGGTAGATCTTGGCCGAGTTGATCAAACGTTTGGAATGATCCCGCAGCCGGAAACATGCCGTTCCCTTTGGCGTGATGTAGGTTCTCATCCCCTCAAACACCGATGAACCGTAATGGACGACATGCGAAAGCACATGTATTTTTGCATCGTCCCAGGCTACCAGCTTCCCGTTCATCCAAATATATTTAGTCTTGGTAAATGCCATAAATCCTCCTCTGTTTCAAGGGTTCACGGCATTCAACATACGAGAAAACAGAGATGACTTCAAGGATTTCCCAACCTCGGTTTACGATTTCCCCTGCATTGCCTTGTAAGCAGACATCTCACCTGCTCCGCTCCCTTTCGTTCCGTCGCTCTGCTATAATACGTCGCACCTGCGAAAGGGAGTGTTGAATAAGTCCTATGCTCGGACATTCGCACAAATCACGGCGGAAGTGCGGGCGACGCAAGGCCGCCCGCTACGCGAGGTGACGGCTCTTCATCGCGTAACCGGGGGCTTGTCTCCCCGGCTATGAGAGATCGGTCGAGTTTTTTCAACAGGCTCGAAAGGAGGTGCCTATCTTATTCTCGTTCCGATACTCTGCTTCGGATATTTAGTAAACCACAACCGTAATGCGGACGACGCAAAACCGCGCCTCCTGATCCCGGTTAATGATTGGAGACATTATCTTCTCAAAAAAAAGCCGGGATAAAAATCCCGGCCTTTGATCAATCAGCTCATGAAGATCAGCGTTTATTTTCCACTATAATCGGCGCCCGATTCGCCACGCGATTGACTCCCGGGTCACCCATACCGGAAACCGTAGGCGGCTCGGTGATGCTCCAGTTCGTCGGATTCGCCGGATCGCCGCTGACATACTTCATGCGCCAGTAGAACTCCAGCGGGTAGAACGAATCCCACTCCTCGGTCCAATAATCGATTTGCCCGTAGATATCGTAGGTATAGGTAGCCGGATATTCGATATCGCATTCATAAATCGACTGATAAAGCACCCAGCCGCCCGATACTTCGAAATTCTCATAGATAACATCGAACACGGCATCATCGGTGTAGTATTGAAGAGCCGTATAGGCCAGGTAAGCGTTCGGTGTACCGCTGCCGCTGACCGTCACCGTGTCATGCACCGTCACCACCACCGTAGTAGTATCGTGGACTGTCTGGACTATCGTTGTCGTATCGTGAATAGTCTGAACTATTGTCACCGTGTCAACACTTCCGTAATTCACGAAAACGGTGTCATGGATGTAATAAGTGTTACTGATCGTATCATGGAGATAAACGGTAGTGGTATCGTAATGATTATGAACCTGAACGACGGTATCGTATACGATCTGTCCCGCAACCGTATCTACCCGGTAGATAGTGTCCGTGTCGAATACTGTCACGGTATCATGATGATAAACGGTATTGTTAATCATCACCGTATCCGGCGGAAGCTGGACGTATTCGATATCATGGACATACTCGGTCTCGGTCGACTCGAGCACCTTCTCCTTGTCGCAACCTCCGAACGCCGCAATCAGGGCGGCTGCGAGAAACATCGTGCCTAAGAATATCTTTCGGTGCATAGGTACTCCTAACAAGGGGTGCGCTTTTTCCTGCCCGACTCAATGCAAAAGCCGGGCCGACTCGACTGATACAATTCGAGTCAGGTTATCACCTTGCACCTCTTGCGTTTACCCTGTCCTACCCCCCTTATGAAGGGCGTAATCCGACCTCTCTTTTCGGCATATAATTGCATGATTGGCAGTCAGTTTCGGGACCGGAGCCACCTGACCGGACATCCTCGTCGGCCTTTTTCCTCTTCTCGTTCCGTCGCGCGGCTGGAGTACGTCGCACATGTAAAAGGCAGCATCATAGCTATGCTGCCTTAAAGATCAGATTGGACGTCTCACAAAAGCCTGCCTCAGGAAGACACGCTCTTCGTTGAGTCAGCCGATGACTACCAGGCGATTAAGCGTCAACACCATTGTGGTACCACCAATGGTCTGCGACAAGGTCAGAGTCGATTGGTTGACCGACCAGGTGCCATTAAATGTCTGCTCCGGCGTCACTGAAGAGCCATTCTCCGCCGTCATAGTCAAAATCACCCAGTTATCGTCGATTTCGATTGTCCCGGTCTCCCGGTAAAGAACGGACGATGAAGCATCCAACTCGACAGCCTCGTAGGTATAGTCGTCGCTAAGAGTGATACGTCCCGAGACAGTCCCTTCGGTCCATTCGAGGACATCCGCCAGGTCAGCGGCGCTGCCGTTAATCGTTACCGAGGACTCACCCCAAATTCCGAACAGCGCGGAAACATCAGGACCCGTGACCGTGTTGTTGTCATCGTCATCGTCGCCGCACGAGGCCGACAAGAGACATACTGCAATAAGTAAGAATGCCAATATCAACCGTGACCAAATGCTTTTCATTGTCTACTCCTGTTGAAGTTCTTGTAGTTAGTGGCCATGATCTACATAGGGAGGCATCGGAAGATCGACAAGTTTGTTTATAATTTTTCTGCATAGCGCACTCGGGTAGGTGTCTCATAGGAACAGGTGCCCCACCTCTCGGGTGGGATTTTTCATGTGCCGGCTGGTGGCCCACCCGTTTCTCGGGTGGGGTATTCTCAGCCGATTCTCGTTCCGTCGCTCGGTGCCCCACGGGCTTGCCCTGCATTTCGTGGGGGGCAGACGTCTGCCCCTGCAGCAGCACACCCCAGAGAATGTCTTTCCCGCAAAAGGGACTGTTGAAAAAGTCATACATTCGGATATTCAGTAAAACACAACTGTAATGCGGGCGACACAAGGCCGCCCGCTACGCGAAGTCAGGGTCCTTCAACGCGTAGCGGCGGGGCTTGTCTCCGCGGCGAATGTGTTCTTATGGAGGATTTTCAACACTCCCGAAAGCAAGTACCCATCTTCTCCCCTCGTTCCGTCGCTCCGCGGCGGAACGCCGGCATGGCCGGTTTCTGGGACGCTCCGCGTCCGTCCTTTGTGTCAGGGTTCAAGAAACTTGACCTACATGTGGGGAGGTTGGTCTCGTCACGGTCAATCGTAGGTCGGTGTTCCGGAGCGAGCGCGGGTACAACCCCGCTCGCGCAGAAACCCGACGCCCTTCCAATCATCCGTCAACGTCCCAACCGCGTAGAATCCGGTAAAACCCTCAGAAGAAAATAGAAATCCCGGTCAACACTCCGTAAGTATCTACTCCGCCATGGCTGTACTCATATCGCGAGTAATATGGTTGTAGCGTAATTGCCGCTCCCGTCGACACGAATATCTTAGTGCCGCAATATGCCCCATGTATGGTCGGGCTATCCCCCATGCCGTAGGCGTGCCCGTATTGAACACCAATGAAATGAGCAATCTTGTCTGATTTTTCGATCTTTGGATAGAGAGACAGAAATCCCGATACGGTTCCAAAGGCATCCACGCCTTCATACTTAGTCAACGAGAAATTGGCTCCGATCTCCACCCACTCGACAAAGAAATGACCGCCTCCTGCAACAAGCTGGAATGCCGTAGCACTTGTTTCATCACCACCGCTTATATGGTTGAGACTCCCTACAAAATCTATTTCGCTGTCACCCTTCTTAATCTGCCCGGAAGCAGCCGCGCCGAGAATGAATGTGGACAACATAATTAAAAGGCATATTCCGTTCTTCATATTCCAATCTCCTGTTTTATCACGGACGATAGATTATATCAGGGTGCTGCATACTATTCACATTATGGCACTTCAAACAGCACGGATTCTTCATAGCTTCCAGCCTTTATGTATATGCCGTACAGGCCGCCACCGACCGTCTGACCGTCCTCATTCTTCCTGTCCCACACTACTGTGTAGCAACCGGCCTCACACCTACTGCTAACCAGAGCTCGTATCTCCACTCCGCCGTCAGCAGATAGAAGACCGTTCAAATCACTCGCCCCCGCACCTACCTGACTACCGTACAAGGGGCTGAAGATCGACACCTTGACATCGCTTCGCCCCTTGAGACTGTAAGCTATGATCAGGCAATCTCGTGATGCGTCCGTCCAATATACGGAGCCACTTGGATCGTCATTTCCGACGGGAACATCTATGACCGTTGTAGAGCCGGGCACTACCGGCAGGTTGTCCCCACAACTCAACAGCAGGACGATACAAAGCAACAGAAGCGGTTTCACGCTATTCACTCGCACACTCCTCAATCCTTATAAGGTTGTTCCTGCAACAAAGACTTGGCTTCATTCGCTGAAGGTCGATTGATATGTTCCCAATAAACGGCCTTCGTCTCGACAATGCAAGCCGTGAATCGTCCGACGCCTCTCGCTACAGTATTACGTCTCCTCACCCTAGACTCCATGTCGCACCTGCGAAAGGGCGTGTTGCTGCAGGGGCAGACGAGACGTCTGCCGCCCACGAAGCGCGTTGGGGTATCTGATGTACGCGGGTTCGAAGACGGACCCGCGCTACGTAGCTTCAACGCGTAGCGGCGGGGCTTGTCTCCACCGCAAAAGAGGTTTTTCAACACGCCCCAAGCCTCGGGCCACCCATCCGTTCGACCCTGGCCCCGCCGGCTGCTCAAGTCTTTAGAACAAGGTCTGGCCGGGGCTGTTCCCAGCCTATGAAGGGGCGGCAGCCGGGGGCAAAGTCGCCAGTTTCATCTTTGAAAATGGCGTAAATCGGTTATCTTTTGGTTACGGTCGATTTAACGGACAAGAGTACTTACCTAACTCTCCGGGGAGTCGGCAATTCAGCCTGCGCGGCTGATTCAAGCATTGAGAATAAGTAGGTTTCCACTCGGTTGTTCCAACCGATATAAACTCCATTCGGGAGAGGCGAAAATGCGTGCTCTTGTGCTCCTCTTTGCGGTTCTGGCGGTGTCGTCTGCCTGGGCCGATGTTCCCCAAGTTATGACCTATCAGGGACGTTTGACCGACGCCGACGGCGCTCCAATCAACGATACGGTCCAGATTCTATTCGTCATTTACGAGGATCCTGGCGCCGTTGAGAAGATGTGGAATGAACTTCACTCCGAAGTGCCGGTGGTTGACGGAATGTTCAACGTAATGCTCGGGTCCAGTATTCCTATTTATCCTTCCGTGTTCGATGGCTCCACCCGCTATCTCCGGCTGAGCATCGACGGCACTTATGTCGATAGCCTTATCCCGCTGGTCACGGTCCCGAACGCCTTCAAATCGCTGCGAGCCGATACCGCTCAATATGCGGTCATGGCGGCCGGGGTGACCGACGACAACTGGACCAAGTCCGGTCATCGAGTTTCCCTTACCGACAACTCCGACAGCCTGGCCATCGGCACGCACGTGCCGCTCCAGAAGTTCCATGTTCAGGGCAACATCTTCATTCCCAGCGGGGCCGCGGTCAAACTTGGCAGTAGTCTTAATGAGATTCGAGGATACGGGACCGAGGTTGTGCTGGCGGCTGAGCAGGATATATTCATTGAGCCAGGGGGCTATCTATCCATCACCGACGCCCACGACATCGAACGGCTGAGATTCCTTCCCAACAGTCTCAAACTGGGGCTGGGAACTATCGACCCGGAAGACATGCTCCACCTCCAGAACAGCAACGCCAACGGTACGGCCTTCTTGAAGCTACAGACCTCGAACGCCAGCGCATGGGGTGAAACCGGCATCCGTATCGAAACACCTGAGAACCGCTGGCATTGGCGTATGGACGATTACACCAACAACAACCTACCGGACGGCGCGCTCGGTCTTCGCAGCCAGAATCTGGGCGCTGAAGTGATGGTCTGGACCCTGGACGGTAAGATCGGCATCGGGACCACCTCGCCGGCTCAGAAGCTGCACGTCGTTGGCAACGCCGCCGTGTCGGGAAAGATAGGTGTCGGCACCGATAATCCGGTGCAGACGCTCGATGTCAACGGCAACGCCGACGTGAGCGGTACCTTGAGCGCCGGCCTGTTTTCCGGCAACTTCGAGGCAAACGCCATCAGCTCGGCCAACATCAGCAACGAGCCCGGCTTGTCCAGCGCCTCCAGCACCTCCTGGACGGGCCTGTCGACCAGTTGGACCAGCTATCTTCAGCGGCAAATCACCGTGCCGGCGGCCGGGTGGGTTATGGCGATCGGTCAGGCGAGCGTCTACTTCGATCATGGTGTTACCGGACGCTCGGGGTTCTCCCTGGCCATCTCAGACGTCCCCGACGCTGCCTCCGGTATGGAAAGCAGCTTCGGTCTGGACGGAGCTCTCGGCTCGGGAGTGTATTTTTTCACTGTGGGCGCTCAGCAGGTGTTCTATTGCCCTTCGGCCGGTACCTATACCTACTACATGGTGGCACAACGCGATGCCGATAACCCGGCTTCCATCTACGACCGCTATCTCAATCTGATTTACCTCCCAACTTCCTATTCCAGCTCCAGTGCGGAGATGACCGAGGCCCTCGGCGGCAGCGCTGCGACCGATCGGGCCATAAAAGAGGAGATAATTCGCTCCCACCGGCAACCGCACGCAGCGGCTGTGTTGAACACCGACGTGACGAAACAGATCTCTGATCTGAGCGCCGAGCTTGAGCGGCTCAAACAGCGCTTGGCCGAACTCGAAAGCAAGTGATTCACAGGACGGCAGGTCTCTCATTCGGAGAGACCTGCCCTACAAAAGACTGCCCTATGATAAACTAATGTAGTCTACAATTCTTATTTAACCGACTTGATCAACTCGCGAGCAATCACCATGCGCTGGATCTCCGAGGTGCCCTCACCGATCTCGCACAGCTTGGCATCGCGCCAGAGACGTTCAGCCGCGTGCGGACCGGTCAGCACGCCAACGCCGCCCAGGATGTGGATCGCTTTCGAGGTCACCCGGTTGGCTACCTCGGAAGCGTACAGCTTGCACATAGCGCTCTGTTGCGAGAACCGCACCTTGGCATCCTTCATCCGCGAGGCCTCGTAAATCAACAGCCGCGCCGCCTCGAGTTCAGTCGCCATGTCGGCCAGTTGGTATTGGACCGCCTGATTATAAGCGATCGGCTTACCGAACTGCTTGCGCGTAGCACTGTACTTGAGAGCGCAGTCGAACGCTCCCTGAGCCAGTCCCAGCGCCATAGCGCCGATAGAAATGCGGCCGCCGTCGAGCGTGATCAGCATCTGCTTGAACCCTTCCCCCTGTTTGCCGAGGAGGTAGTCGTCGCTGACGCGAAGGTCGTCAAAATGGAGCGAGGCGGTATCGGACCCGCGCAGCCCCATCTTGTTTTCCTTCTTCCCCGTCTCGTAGCCCTTCATCCCCTTCTCCAGAATGAAGCAGGTGATGGTCGGGTCATCGGGATTGTCGGAGGTCCGCGCCGTGCTGATCGTGGCGAGCGCGTACGAGGCGGAAGTGATAAAACACTTACTGCCGTTGATCACCCATTCATCGCCGTCTCGGATGGCCATCGTCCTCGTCCCGCCTGCATCCGAACCGGCGTCCGGCTCGGTCAGCCCAAAAGCCAGCAACTCTCCCTCGCAGGCGCGCGGGAGGTACTTCTTCTTCTGGGTGTCGTTGCCGAAACCGATGATCGGGAACGTCCCGAGGGAGTTATGTGCGGCGATAGTAATCCCGGTCGAACCGCAGACACGCGAAAGCTCTTCGACCGCGATCGAATAACAGATCGTGTCGACCGGTTTTCCGCCGTACTCCTCGGGAATGAGCATGCTCATCAATCCCTCTTCCGCCAGCAGTGGCAGATACTCGGTCGGGAATCGCTGCTGTTCATCGAGGGCGACGGCGTTCGGCTCGATCTTCTCGAGGGCAAAGGCCCTGATTCGTTCTCTGAACTCGTGATGTTTCTTTTCGAGCAACCGTTACTCCTTTAACAGGTCTCTCGCGATAACCATACGCTGAGCTTCGGAGGTGCCCTCGTAGATCATCATTACGCGGGCGTCGCGGAAATACCGCTCAACCGCGTATTCTTTCATGTAACCGTAACCGCCGTGAATCTGGACCGCTTCGTTGACCACGAAGTTGGCCATTTCGGTGGCGAACACTTTCGACATCGAAGCCTCGCGAGCCATCGGCGCCCCCTCGTCCTTCAACTGAGCGGCGCGATAGGCGAGCAGACGAGCGGCGTCAATGCGCGTCGCCATATCGGCCATCTTGAACTGCAACGCCTGGAAATTTGCCAGCGGCTGACCGAATTGCTTGCGCTCCTTCGAGTACTTGACCGCCTCGTTAAGCGCCGACTGCGCCACCCCGATAGCCTGGAACGAAACGCCCACGCGACCCGAGTTGAGAATAGTCAGGGCCATCTTGAATCCGTCCCCTTCCTTACCGAGCAAATTCTCTTTCGGAACTTTGACATCGGCAAAACTGATCTCACGGGTATCGGAAGCTTTAAGACCGCATTTCCTCTCCGGCTTACCGACCGTGATACCCTCGGAGTCGGCATCGACCACGAGACAACTCATCCCCCGGGAACCAGCTTCGGGATTCGTCTTGACGAATACGATCAGCACCCCGGCGAAACCGCCGTTGGTAACGAACGTCTTGGTGCCGTTGACCAGGTAATGGTCTCCCTTGTCCTCGGCCGTCGTAGTGATGGAACCTACATCGGTACCGGCGTTGGGCTCGGTGATGCAATAGGCGCCGATCTTCTCACCGGAGGCCATCATCGGCAGATACTTCTTTTTAAGATCTTCGGAGCCGAACTGCTTAATGATTTCGCAGCAGAGCGAGCAATGAACCGACAGAAGAATCCCCACACCGGCGGAAGCGGCGCAGATTTCTTCGAGCACACCGCAGAACGTGACCGCTCCAAGTCCGGAGCCGCCGTATTCTTCGGCTACGGTGAAACCGAGATAACCCAATTCGCCCAGCTCGGCGATCAATTCCGGCGGGGTGGTGCCTTCTTCGTCGAATCTCTCCGCTTCGGGATAGAGACGTTTTTCGGCGAAGTCACGCGCCATCTCTTTCAATTCGAGATCGTCTTCGGACAGCCTGAAATCCATAACAGCTCCTTACTTGCTGTAATCGTAGAAGCCGCGTCCGGTCTTGCGACCCAGATAGCCGGCTTGACACATTTTCTTGAGCAGCGGGCAGGGACGATATTTAGGATCGCCCAAACCCTCGTGCATTACTTCCAGAATCGCAAGACATACGTCGAGACCGATAAAATCCGCAAGGGTAAGCGGTCCCATCGGGTGCGCCATACCGAGTTTCATGACTTCATCGATCGCCTCGACCGTGCCGACTCCTTCCATGAGAGCGAACACCGCCTCGTTGATCATCGGCAAGAGAATGCGGTTGGCGATAAAGCCGGGGAAATCGTTGACCTCAACCGGCACCTTACCCAGCTTCCTGGCCAGTCCTTCGATCAAAGCGAAAGTTTCATCGGTGGTGGCGATGCCACGGATCACTTCGACCAATTTCATCATCGGAACCGGATTCATGAAATGCATACCGATAAATTTGGCCGGGCGTTTGGTAGCTGCGGCCAACTGTGTGATCGGCAATGATGAGGTGTTGGAAGCAAAATAGGTTTCGTCCGGACAGACTTCTTCGAGCCTGGTGAAAATATCGAGTTTGATCTGAAGATTCTCAGTGACCGCCTCGATTACGAGTTGTGAATCCTTAGCGACATTTAGATCAGTAGAAGTTTTCAAACGACCCATGGCGGCTTTTTTATCGTCCTCGGAGATCTTCTCCTTCTTGATCATGCGGTCGAAGCTCTTATCTATCATAGTCATGGCGCGATCGAGAAATTCCTGCTTGATATCGACCATATTTACGTCAAAACCGCACTGCGCGAAAACCTGGGCGATTCCGTTTCCCATCGTACCGGTGCCAACCACGGTGACTTGTTTGATGTCGTCAACTTTCATCGTATATACTCCTTCACAAACTCGTTATACCATTTCAATCGCCATCGCCACGGCATTGCCGCCGCCCAGACAGAGAGTGGCCATACCGTTCTTGAGGCCGCGGTCTTTTAAAGCGTAAATAAGGGTGGTGAGAACACGAGCTCCGGATGCGCCGATGGGATGTCCCAGCGCCACCGCGCCGCCGTTCACATTGACCCGGTCAAAATCCCAGCCGAGGAGCTTGCCGTCGGCTACCGCTTGAACCGAAAATGCCTCGTTAGCCTCGATCAGGTCCCAATGGTTGATATCGACGTTCATCTTCTTCATCAGCTTCTGGACAGCATAGACCGGTGTCCAGAACAACCGTTTCGGTTCGGCACCGGCGACGGCATAATTGATGATCTTAGCCAGCGGCTTGAGTCCCTTTTCCTTCATGTAGGATTCTGATACGACGACTGTGGCCGAGGAACCGTCGTTGAGACCCGGAGAGTTACCGGCCGTCACCGAGCCGTCCTTCACGAACGCCGGACGGAGCTTGGCCAGACCTTCTATCGAAATGCCCGGACGCGGGCCTTCGTCCTTGTTGAATATGATCGGATCACCCTTGCGCTGGGGGATTTCTATGTTAAAAATCTCTTCGTTGAACTTCCCTTCCGCCTGAGCCTTGAGAGCCTTGAGATGGGAGTTCAGAGCGAATTCATCCTGCTCCTGACGACTGATCTTCTCTTCATTGGCGATAAATTCCGCCGCACAACCCATGTGCCAATCGTTGAAGCTGCACCAGAGTCCATCAGTGACCATAATGTCGGTAAGCTGTTTGTGTCCCCAGCGAAGCCCCTGCTTGGCTCCGTGGACGACATACGGTGTGTTGGACATGGACTCCATACCACCGGCAACGAAAACATCACCGTCACCGGCACGAACAGCCGAAGCCGCCAGCATGACAGCCTTGAGACCGGAGCCGCAAACCTTGTTGATGGTCATTGCGGCAACTTCGCCCGGAAGTCCGGCATGAATAGCCGCCTGCCGAGCCGGGGCCTGCCCGCAACCGCCTTGAACCACTTGTCCCATAATGACTTCGTCGATGTCGGCAACATCCACTCCGGCTCTTTTGATCGCTTCTTTGATAGCCAGAGAACCTAACTGAGGCGCAGTGAGTTGGCCAAGACCACTGTGCAGAGTTCCGATTGCACTACGGCAAGCCGAAATGATGTAAGCTTCGTTCCGATCAGACATTGATTATCCTCCAAGTTTCACATTATTCTGCATTTCGAATCTATATATAGAAAAAACCGCTTGCCGGCGCAAGTGAATCAGTTCACATACATCGCATTCAAGAAAAGGTGAAGGTTTTCGCGTCATCCCGCCGATTATGGTAATATATGGGTGTTGCTATGGGAATTTTCCAAGATCCAAACAGGTTCATTTTTAGTTGTTATGAACCGATCCACTTAAGATGATAAGAAAAGAAGCAAGCGAAATATCCTGCGTTTCTTAACGGAGAGAGAGGAACAACGATGAAGAGAATCGTGCTTATTACAGTACTGGCACTGATGCTGGCCTCGGCCGTATCCGCGGGCGAAGGCACGAAACTGATTAACTTGTATATACAGGGCGGCGTGGCACTGCCGCAGTCTGACTTCAAGGACGGCTACAAAATGGGCTATCAGGGCGCCGGTAAAATCGGTCTGGCGATACTTCCTCTGCTAGAGCCCTGCGCAATAGTGTCCTATAACTACTTCCCGATGGACTATGATGCCTGGGGTTTGCCTGATAGCTATGATGTTGACGGTGGTGAAGTAACCATGCTTACCTATGGCCTTGAAGCTAAACTCAATTTAATGTCGGGGAAATCAAGTGGACTGTTCGCTCTGGCCGGTTTTGGTATCGTGAAAGTCGACATGAAGGAAATAACGGTATCTGACGGCACCTCGGAATACTCTTCAGGTGATTTTGATATCGACGATATGGAATACCTCACTATCGGCGCCGGTATCGATTTCGGGAGTATGTACCTTGAGGCCCGTTATATGAAAATGACCGATGATGTTAACTTCAGCGAACTGGATGAAGAAGTCGACGAGGATGCCTCGATCATTTACATCCCGATTTCACTCGGGTTCCGCTTCTAGTCGTTACGCCCTACGATAAAAGATTCTTTTGACCGCCGTTCTTGCGGCGGTCTTCTTTTTTGGCATACAGTTGCGAATCTTGTTGTTTTGATTAACGTCACGACCTAGTTTGAAGCAGGAAACACAATCGCATACATGGAGGTATGCCCGTGCACAAAGCTATTACGAGCCTTGGTATCGTTTTATTTCTGACAGTATCAGCGATGGCTCAGTCGCCGGTTCCGGTGAAGCTGTATTTAGGCGGCGGGGTGAGTTTAGGCGACAAACCGGGTTTGTTTGATTCCAAATATGACGCGTCTCCGCATGGCATGGTCGGCGTCGGCGTTGGAGTAGCGACCAATTTCGAGGTTATACTTCAGGGAACTTATGACCGGTTCGACAACAACTTGTTCGGCGACAAAAACGGCGACATCAGCATATTCAGCGGCAGTCTTTTTCTGAAGCCGCATCTTCAACATCCGGAATTCCCGGTGGAGTTTTACGCCCTGGCCGGATTGGGAATTACCCGGGTGAATATGGAAACGATCGTCCTGCCGGAGGGCGTTGATCGCCAGACGGAGGCTATCGCTTATTCTCTTGCTATCGAGGACCAGACAAAACTCTCTTACTCCATCGGGATCGGTATGCAATACCAGCTATTCTCCAAAGTTGGCTTGTTCGGCCAGGCAATCATGAACGAGATTCTCACCGAGCAAATCGACACGGTCTTTGACAACGGCATGCGGACCTTCAGCATCGCGTTCGGATTACGCCTGCTGTGAGCTTTAGGAATACTATCGTTGATTGACCCGCTTGAACTGCATCACTCCGCCTTCGTAGCCGATTTACATTGCGACACGGTCCTGCGTATACGTCAGGGACGGGATTTTAGTGTCAGAAACGAACGAGGTCATATCGATCTCCCTCGCTTGCAGGAAGGCGGCGTAGGATTACAAGTTTTCGCTTCCTGGATCGACAATGAGCTTCCGGCTGACCGTTGCCGGGCCGAAGCCGACAGCCTGATCGACCTGCTCGAAACAACCTTCTCTCCCCTGTCTGATCGGATCGTTATCTGTCACGATCAGGATGAAGTCCTGACGGCCGGGGCAGCAGGTAAAATTGCAGCCCTGCTGTCGATCGAAAACGGCACGGCCATCGAGAACAATCTCGCCAATCTCGAACATTTTTATGAACGCGGCGTGCGACTCATAACCCTGACTCATTTCAAATCCAGCGAATGGTGTGAGTCATCATCCGATTCCGAGTCAAAGATTTCAGGATTGTCGGAGTTCGGACGCGAGGTAGTAACCGAAATGAACCGGTTGGGAATGATCGTTGATATCTCCCATGCCTCCGTGAAAGCGGCCGAGCATGTGCTTGAGACCACTACCGTTCCGATTGTCGCATCTCATTCCTGCGTACACGAAATCTGCCGCGTGGATCGCAACCTGACCGACGAGCAAATCCGAGCCATCGCCGACAACGGCGGGATGATCGGCCTCAACCTCTCCACCGGTTTCATCAACCAGGAATGGGAAAATGTCGCCCGAGAATTCTACGAGGCACGAAAAGATGAGATCGATTCCGTCGATGACTTATTCGACGCCGGGATCAAACCACACGATCATATCAAACCGGTTTACCGGGAGTTCTGGGATACCACCGACAAGGTACAGGTAACAATAGAGCAGGCGGTTGATCATATCGACCACATCTACAAATTGGTCGGCGCCGACCATATCGGGCTAGGTTCCGATTTCGACGGGATCGCTCGTTCTCCCGAAGGTCTCGCTGACTGCAGTCAATGGCCTAACCTTACAGCCGAACTGGTCCGTCGCGGTTACCGAGCGAGAGAGATCCGTAAGATACTTGGCGGCAATTTCTTACGGATCATCGGCGACGTCTGCGGATAGACCGAACAGCGGCCGAGATAAATTCCGAGTTGTTATTGATTGCCTGAATTCATCAATGAAAATTACCGATATGAATAAAAAAGAGTCCATTCACCTAAGGAGGACAAAAATGCAGAAACTCATGATAGCAACAGCCCTGGTAGTACTACTGGCCGTTTCAGCCTCAGCCCAGGTATCGAGCCCAATTAAACTCTATGCCGGTGGCGGCATCTCGTTTCCGCAGACACCGGATGAGTTCAGCGACAATTTCAAAACCGGCTGGCACGGCATGGGGGGAATCTCGATGTTGGTGTTCCCGCGCGTATCGGCAATGGGTAAGGTTATGTACAACCAATTCTCGAACGATCTGGACCAGGTTGACGGTGGTGAGTTGAAGGTGACCATGTTCGGCGCCGATGCTCGTGTCGATCTCGGTTTTCCGACGATGCCGATTAAGCCGATAGTTTTTGGCGGCATCGGATTGGCCAACGTGAAGCTGGCTTCATACGATATCAGCGGACTTACCGAGGGTGATATAGATTTCGCCCTCGAGGATCAGACAAAGTTCTACTACAACATTGGCGGCGGACTGGAATGGAAACTCATGCCCGCAGTATCAGCTTTTGGCCAGGCTACCTGGATTACGATCGCTACCGACGGCGACAACTCCAGTTTCTGGAGTTTGACCGCGGGAGTGAAGCTGTTATAAAAAACTACGAATCCGAACATTCCAGGAGATCGGAGTATCAACTTCGATCTCTTTTTTTGTTGAAACGGAATTGTACAAAGAGTTTATTCGGCCATCCGAGAACCGAAGAATATATTCCCTAAGGAGACAGAGAGATGAAAAAGGTTCTTTTCGCGATGGTGCTGACCTTGGTTTTAGCAGGTATTGCATCGGCTCAGGGTCCCAAGATCAACTTCTACGCCGGCGGCGGCATGGCGCTGCCGATGGGCCCGGATGACTTCAAGGATTATTGGAAATCCGGGATATCGTTCGGCGGTGGTGTCGGTTTCCAACAGTCGGCCAACATGGAGCTGAAGGCCATGTTGTTCTACAACAAATTCGACGTTGATGAAGACGGCATGATTGAAGAAATCGAAGAGGCGTACGGCATCGATGCTTCCGGTTTGGAAATTGACGGCGGCGAGATGACTGCTATCGAGATCATGGGTGTTTTCAAGTATTCGCTTGGACTCCCCGAAGCTCCCGCCCGCCCATACCTGCTCGGCTCGGTCGGTATCACGGCCATGAAAGTCGCCGAAGCGACCATTTCTTACGGAAGTGAATACGGGTCCGAGACGACGCCTGAGACAACCGAGTCGAAGCTCTCATTTGGCGTCGGCGGCGGTGTTGACATCAAGATCGGCGCGACCACGGCTCTCTTCGCCGAAGCTCAGTACATGTACGTTTCGACCGAAGGCGACGCGATCACCTACCTGCCGATTCGCGGCGGCATCAAGTTCACGTTCGGTCAATAATCGACGAATGCGAATAGACGAAAAAAGCCGGAGCCTTCGCTCCGGCTTTTTCTATTTCGTGAGGATTTCCACCTAATCAGGTTTTCTCTTCCTCCAACTCCAGCTCAATGATCGGTGTCTCGGTGTCGACCTGGTCGCCGGCCTTGAAATTGACCGCCTTCACCTTGCCGTTGGCACGACTGTTGACCTGGTTTTCCATCTTCATCGCCTCGACGATCACCATCGGCTGCTTTTCGGTAACTTCATCGCCGACTGCAACCATGATCTTCACGATCTTACCGGGCATCGGCGCGAAAATCTTGTCCTTCTCTCCGGCGGCGCCTCCGGCTCCACCCGCAAAACCATCCTCCGAGGGCTCTTGCAGCTCTATCAGTCGCGAGTCTATATCGAGATAATACTTGCCGTTGTTGCCGACCGCTCCTATCACACAGGAGCGACCATCGATCATGGTACGAAACCGATTCTCCCCCACCGGCACGAACTCGAAGACCTTCTCCCCCACCGTCACCTTGACGCCGTCCGAGGTCCTCTCGCAGACCGTTTCCACCGCCTCGTCGTCGAACATGAATTCGTGATTACTCATGGATAGTCTCTCCGATCTGCCAGGCTCCGAGTGATTGCCACGGGGAGGGCACTGTCGTCTCTCCCCCGGGAGCGACTATCGCCTTACGCACGCTCAGAACCGTAGCCGCACTGGCAGCAGCGGCGGCCAGTTCCCTGAACGGACTGTAGTCGACATCGCGGTCGGCCATATTTTTTTCGATGAAGTCGGTGTAGGTGCGGCCAGCGGCGAACTCCGGATGCATCATCGCCTCGATCATGAACCGCTTTGAGGTCTTCACGCCGAGAATTTTGTAATCGTTCAGGGCGCCGATCATCTTCTCGATGGCTATCTCCCGGCTCGGAGCATGCACGATCAGCTTGGCCATGATCGGATCGTAGTCGATCGTCACCTCCTGCCCCGCCTGAATACCGCTGTCGACCCGGATACCGGGACCGACCGGCTCGGAGTAATGGTGTATCTTACCGGTCGAGGGCATGAAGTTGTTGTCGCCGTCTTCGGCGTAAATGCGGCATTCGATGGCATGCCCGCGCTGGGTGAGATTCATAAACTGTTCAGAGAGCGGGAGTCCCGCCGCAATGCGAATCTGCTCGACTACCAGATCGACTCCGGTCACCATTTCGGTAATCGGATGTTCCACCTGGATACGGGTATTCATTTCGAGGAAGTAATACCTGCCGCTTTCGTCGAGCAGGAACTCGACTGTCCCGGCGTTGGTGTAGTCGGCAGCCTGGGCAACTTTGACCGCATCCGCGCCCATACGCGCCCGCAACTCATCGCTCACCGCCACGCTGGGAGTCTCCTCAATGATCTTCTGATGGCGACGCTGAATCGAGCACTCGCGCTCGAAGACATGCATTGTATGGCCATGCTGGTCGGCAAGAACCTGAAATTCGATATGGCGTGGATTGACGATGTATTTTTCAAGATAGACCGTGTCGTCGTTGAAGGCGTTCAAGGCCTCACGTTGAGCCGCTTCGAGAGCGGGGACTAACTCCTCGGCGTTACGGACAATACGCATTCCCTTGCCGCCTCCCCCCGCCGCAGCTTTGATCATAACCGGATAACCGGCCTCATCGGCGACTTTCTTGTAAACCGCCGGATCGGTCTCACTCCCTTTCATGCCGGGAATGAGCGGCACCCCGGCGTCGGCCATCTTGACGCGTGAGGCTACCTTGTTGCCGAGCAGCTCGATCGCTTCCGGCGACGGACCGATGAAGGTGAGCCCTTCCTCCGCACAGTGACGAGCGAAAACCGGATTCTCAGCCAGAAAACCGTAACCGGGATGGATCGCATCCGCCCCGGTCTCTTTGGCGGCGGCAATCAACTTGTCGATATCGAGATATGACTCACGCGGCGGCGATGCGCCGATATGAACCGACTCATCGGCCGTCAGGCGATGTCTGCTGTTGACATCGGCATCGGAATAAACCGCCACTGAGGGAATACCTAAGGTACGGCAGGCGTTGATAACCCGAATCGCAATCTCGGAGCGGTTGGCCACCAGGATTTTTTTGAACAGCTTTTCCATCGATTTATTTCCGTTAATTTTATTGCTAATCTGTGACCCAGTTCGGCTTGCGCTTATTCAGAAAGGCGTCCATCCCCTCCTGTCCCTCATCGGAGACACGCAGCCGGGCAATCATCTCCGCCGTGAACGGTTTGAACTGCTCGGGTGTCATTCCGGGTACCTCACTGACCAGCCGCTTGGCCATCGCCACCGCTTCCGGCCCGGAGGTTAAAACACTCTTGACGAGATTATTCACTTCGGCATCAAGTTGGTCGTCGTCGACCACCCGATTGACCAAACCCACTTCATAAGCCCGGTCGCCGTTCATACGCTCACCGGTGATAAACAATTCACGAGCCTTTCCCTCGCCCATCTTCTTCACGACATACGGTCCGATACAAGCCGGAACGACACCGATCTTGACCTCGGAGAACGAGAATTTGGCCGAGCGAGCCGCGATAGCAATATCGCACACCGCTACGAAACCGGTCCCGCCGCCAATCGCGGCTCCGTTGATACGACCGATCACCGGTCGCTTGCAAGTGTAGATGCTGTAAAACAGATCGGCCAGGGCGTTGGACTCAGCGAGATTTTCATCGAAGCTCTGTTTAATCACACCGCGCATCCAATTAAGATCGGCCCCGGCGCAGAACGATTTCCCCCTGCCGGTCAGCAGCACCACGCGAATGTCGTCGTCGGCTTTGATCTTCGCGAAGATATCGCTCATCTCCTCGATCACGGTACCGTTGAAGGCGTTGTGAATCTCCGGCCGATTGAAGGTCACGTTGGCAATGCGACCATCGACGGAGAAATCAACCGTTTGATAATTCATAGAAATCTCTTTTCCCTCGTCTTTGGCCTACATTCTGAACACACCGTAACGTTGCTCCGGAATTGGCGCGTTGAGCGAGGCGGAAATTGCCAATGCCAGGGCATCGCGGGTTTCGGTCATACCGAGCATGCCGTCGTCCCAGAGTCGCGCCCCGGAATAGTACGGAGTGGATTCACTTTCGTATTTTTCTACAATCGGTTGGCGGATGGCGTTGATCTCATCCTGCGACAACTCCTGCCCCTCTTTCTGGAGCTGCTTGATCTTGACCGTCGCGAGGACATCGGCCGCCTGCTCGCCGCCCATCACACAGATTTTCGAGTTGGGCCACATCCAGAGCATCCTCGGAAAATAACCGCGCCCGCACATGGCGTAGTTGCCCGCTCCGTAAGAACCACCCACCACCACGGTAAACTTGGGTACGTCGGCGTTAGCCACGGCATGGACCATTTTCGCGCCGTCGCGCGCGATACCGCCGGCCTCGTATTGACGACCGACGATAAATCCTGAGATATTCTGCAAAAAGAGCAGCGGAATTTTGCGCTCGGTGCACAGTTCGATAAAATGCGCCCCCTTGACCGAGGACTCCGAAAACAGTACGCCGTTGTTGCCGATGATCCCGACCAGATAACCGTGTATACGAGCGAAACCGGTCACGAGTGTCGTGCCGTAAAGTTCCTTGAACTCGTGGAACCGGGAGCCGTCGGCAATACGTGCGATTACTTCCCTGACATCGAACGGCTTGCGGATATCGGCCGAAACGACGCCGTAAAGTTCCTCGGGATCGTAATACGGATCCTCCGGGGTAGCGCGGTCAAGCGGGAATTTAGCCGGGGTGTTGAAGTTCTCAACAATGTTCCGCGCCAGTTGCAAAGCATGAGTATCATCCTGCGCATAATGGTCGCTCACACCGGAGGTGCGGCAATGCACGTCTGCGCCGCCCAACTCCTCGGCCGTCACTACTTCACCGGTGGCCGCCTTGACCAACGGCGGTCCGCCAATAAAAATCGTCCCCTGCTTGCGCACAATGATCGTTTCATCCGACATGGCCGGGAGATAAGCCCCACCCGCCGTGCACGAGCCTAACACCACCGAAATCTGGGGAATGTTCTGCGCCGACATCTGTGCCTGGTTGTAGAATATGCGCCCGAAATGGTCCTTGTCCGGGAACGTTCCACTCTGCAGCGGCAGGAATATCCCGCCCGAGTCGACCAGGTAGATACAAGGCAGCTTGTTCGATTCGGCGATTGCCTGGGCACGGGCATGCTTGAGGATCGTCATCGGGTAATAGGTGCCCCCTTTAACGGTGGCATCGTTGACGACAATCATGCACTCGCGGCCGTGCACCGAACCGATACCGGTGATAATCCCGGCGCTGGGAGCATCGTTGTCGTACATATCGTACGCCGCCAGCGGACTTAGCTCCAGAAACGGTGTATTTCGGTCGAGTAATTTGGCCAGCCGCTCACGCGGCAGGAGCTTGCCCCGGTCGGTATGCCGCTTGCGCGACTTCTCCGGACCACCCAGTTTGACCTGTTCAAGGCGTTCCTTGAAAACTCGGTGCTGCTCCTGATTCAGCCGCTGGTTTTCTTTGAATAGATCGGAGTTGACGTCGATTTTCGATTCAATGCGAAACATTATCGGCTCTTCGATTTATAGTGATGATTCAATTGTTAACTGGGTGGCAGATACATCCATTTGGACGATGAATATAACTCCCCGGTAACAGTTTGTAAAGCTCAGATAAAACTCTCCCCAAAGAAGAAAAAATATGATCGCATCGAACGCGATCATGACCGAACGACTAATCAGCTTCAGACATACCCGACTGTCGTTCGTAGTTGCGACGCCCGGCCGCGGTCAGCCGTCTGAGGCCGAACCGCTCGTAGAACGGGATTAGAGCCTCATCGCACGCCAGATCGACCATGTAGTAGTCCTTGAGGAGCGCGAGCATACGCTGAACCAACTCTCCGCCGATTCCTCTCCCCTGATATTCGGGGAGGACCTCAAGCAGCGGCAAATAGGCAGCCAGGACGCCGTCGCTGATCGCGTTGATGAACCCGACCACCCGCTCACCGTCCAGAGCGAGCACCACATGACTGCTTCCCTTCAGGATGCGCAGATGCGTCTCCTGATCGGGTGGATTAGGCCAACCGACAAAGAAGCCGGCGAGTTGGGATGGGTCGACACCTTGAAAATCTGAGCTATATACAATCATTGTCAATCATCCTTGTGCTAACAAGTCCCCTTCATAATATGGGATTGGATACAGATGATCAACGGGATAACATACTAGTTGAATCCCAGGTAGAATCCCAGCGTAATACCGACGCCGGTAACATCCACCCCTTTTATGGCATACAGGTTCGATTCTTTGCTGAAGAAGTGATTCACATAGATTTCCGCTCGGACTGATGTCGTTGGGCCTGTGTATTGATTGTGACCAATACCGAATGCGAGGAAAGAGTATTCGTAGCTATACTCCGAGTCACGGCGAATCTTTCCATACTCAGGTTTGGCAAAGAAGAATGACCGTTGTCCACCAGTGAACCGGGCTATCCCATGAATAGAGTAGGAAAATGCATCTCCGCCACCCGCTACAGACCTGGTATAACCGATCCCACCTCCCACACCGATACGGCTGGAGAAGAAATACTCTCCCTCCAATCCCCAACCGAACCAGAACTCGTCTTTCGTGCTTTGAATCCTCTCAGTGGCATCGCCAACCAGCTTCCCGCCAGTTCCTTTAATACCGATAAACCAGTCTGTCTGTTTCACGGTGAAGTGGCGTTCTGAAGGCTTTGACAGCGCCTTGCCCTTCGCATAACAGGGCTGCCCTGCGGACACAAGAAACAACACAAACAGGGACACGGTAATCAGGTGTTTCATAGATCCCTCCTCTTCGAGATCGTTAACGATTATCAAGATGTCTTGAGGAATCTACCAATCCGAGATATCAGGCGCAAGCCCAAATCGCTACGCTGCGCCTACTTGCGTGACCAATACTCCCGTTTGAGCATCGACATCGTGATCAGGTTGACCCGACGGCCGTCCACCACCGCTGCCTCACGTTGTACGCCCTCTTTGATGAATCCCTCGGTCGAATAAATATGATACCCGCGCTGGTTGTGCTCCATGACATCGAGCCAGACTCTATGCGCTCCCAACTCCTCGAACACCATCTCCACAACCTTTCGGAACGCGGCTCGGCCGTATCCCTTATCCTTGGAGTCGATTACCAGTCGTTTGAACTCAATATTCCCCTCCGGATCATCGAGTCCGACCAGAATGGCATAACCTAAAATCTCCTCGGAGTTATCGAGAGTAACGATATAATGACCGTGATCGATATCGTTAACGGCGTGTAAATGACGTTCAACAGACCAGGTTCGAATATACGGAGTGTTGGCGGAATCGCGCTCGATACCGACGATGTGTTCGATATCTTTGGGAAGGCTCTTACGCAGAACTACATCAGGCATAGGACTCCTTAACGAATAACATGCTTATGAACGTTTGTACGTAGAACCGATCGAGTGGTTTGAAGAAAGCCTCGGAATAATGTAACGGGATCACATTGTGATAGATGCCGGCCCCATGAGGCGGGTGAAATTTTCGAGTAAGTTCAGGTCAAAAATGTTCTTGTCGCCGAACATGACCATCAGGGCCGGGAATGTCTCCACCGCCTGCCGGTACACTCGGTGCGTAGTCATGGCATCGAAGACATCGGCTACCGCGACAATCTTGCTGTGGGGATTAATATCTATCGAGGTAAGACCGCGCGGATAGCCGGAGCCGTCTTCTCGTTCGTGGTGCTGGATGATAGGGAAATAGGATTCCTCTCCGATTAATCCGGTCTCCCGCATCAGCTCGACGCCCCAGCGCGGATGCTTGCGAATAATTGCGAACTCTCGCTCGCTCAAAGGCCCCCGCTTGTTGAGAATGCGTTCATCGACCCAGATCTTCCCGACATCGTGAAACAAAGCCCCGGTTCCCAGACTTATCATTTCCTCATCGGACATTTCACCCATGAATTGCGCCAGAGCTATCGCAAAAGCACAAACATTGAGCGAATGAGTGTAGGTATAATAGTCGAAGGACATCACCTTCAACAGACTGTGAAATGTCTCCTGGCCGGACATCAGCAGGGTAACGGTACCCTCCACCACCGCTTTTCCGCGATGGATATTGTCGCCCAGAGTTGGATTACTAAGGACATCCTGAACCGTTCGAGTGGCTGTTTCGTAGATAATGGAGGTTTTCGTTTTTTCATCGATCGCTGAATCCCGGGCAATCATTAACAAGTTCTTTTCGAGATAATCCTGGTAGTTCCGGCGTTGTTCTATCGGTGTATATAATCGATCGACGTTATTATCGAGCAGACCGGTACGATTATCCTCATCGAACGGCAACTCCCGGGATCGGTAAAGAACCATTTTGTCGGCGCGCAGGGTGTAGAGATCAAAGCCAAGGACGCTGTCTATCCGAAGTGATTCCAAATAGATAGGGATGAATTGGTCGACATATTTCGCCGCCAACTGAGTCGCAGCCATCAGTTTCCTCCATTGCCTGTATTATCGGAAGGCGGTTGCTGAACTTAAGTGATACTAACTAAATCGTCTGTTGGGCGGCAGAGATATACAAGAAACAGCAAAGCTCCCGTAGCGCAGATCCGTCTTCGAACCTGCGAGGACTGTGAGTCATATAGGTCCCTTTGAACCTGAGATACTGTTGTCACGAAGCAATCAGACAGAGACACCTATTTCCTCGCGCCGATGCTCTGCGTCGTTGCGAGATGATTGGATGCTCTGCGTTTTTCCTTTTGTCAGGTTGCAAGCAACCTGACCTGACAGGTCCCTTCCCCCACACGTTTTATCCCAACACAAAGGCCGGGATCGCAAAGATCCCGGCCTGAGAATTGATCGAATTCATTGTCAGGCTCCAAGGAACCTGACCTACGAAGAAATAAGAATATACGGACCTACTAGAACCATTTCGGTGTGAACTTGTAGCCGTAGCTCAACACACCGGAATGCCCCTCGGTCTGGATACGGCGGAACTCCACCCGTATCTCCATACCGATCTTGACATCATCGATATTACAATCAGTGATCTGAGCCATCACCCGAGTGCCGTCGGCCAGCTCGGCAATACCGAGGGCGTACGGCCCCTCGTCGCCCCACATATTGGGAGCTACGCGGATAACGGTATAGGTCACCAGCTTGCCGGTATCGGGTAAACGCACGATTTCATATTCGGTGTCGCCCGTTTCCGGATCGATGTCGCGCGGCGGGAAATAGGTCTTGCCGCTCTTCTTGAACTTGGAAGCCTCCATACGATAGCGTTGAGGATACTCCCGCCAGTTACGTGCGCTGAACATACTCATTACGCCACCTCCATGATATGGACTGCCGATGAAGCCCCGGTACCGCCCATATTCTGAGCCATACCCACCTTCGGGGAGGTTTTGAGCTGGCGGCCATTCTCAGCCAGCCCCAGTAGCTGTTTGTGCAACTCAACCATTTGAGCCACCCCGGTCGCACCGACCGGATGTCCCTTGGCCTTGAGACCGCCGGACGTATTGATCGGGAACTTGCCATCGAGTCGTGTCTCCCCCGCCAGCACGGCCGGACCGGCCTTACCGCGTTCATAAAGACCGATCTCTTCCATGATAATGATCTCAGCGATCGTGAAACAGTCGTGAAGTTCGGCGAAATCAATATCACTGAGTTTCTTTCCGGCCATTTTCAAAGCCCGCTCCAGCGCCAGAGCAGCGGATGGAATCGAGGCCAGATCGGTACGATCGGCAAGCTGGATAGCATCGGTCGCAAGCCCGGACCCGGTTATCTTTGTATATGGCTTGCCGAGTTTTTTGGCAATCTCCTCAGTGGTGAGAATAATCGCTGAAGCGCCGTCGGTGATCGGCGAACAGTCGAGTATATGCAGCGGATCGGCAATCATTACCGAACTCAACACCTGATCGACCGAGACCTTGAACGGATACTGCGCTACCGGATTCATCGAACCGTTTTCGTGATTCTTGGACGACACGGTCGCAAGCATTTCCGGGGTGGTTCCGTATTTGTGCATATGGGCGTGCGCCATCATAGCGTACAAACCGGGGAAAGTCGCGCCGTGGAATACCTCGTATTCCTTATCGGCGGCGCCGGCCAGCGCGGCGGTGGCATCATCGCCGGAGCAGTCGGTCATTTTTTCGACTCCGGCCGCCATGACGATATCGGCGACACCGGCAGCGACTTCAATATAGCCCTGCCGTACGGCAATACCGCCCGAAGCGCAGGCTGATTCCACGTGCGTTGCGGGAAGACCGCGCATGCCGAGATAGTCGGCGCACAAAGCACCGATATGTTCCTGCCCGATGAACATGCCACCGGACATACAACCGACGTGAAGTGAATCCAGGTGATCCACGCCGGAGTCCTTGATAGCGGCGGTTGCGGCATCTACGAACAACTGGCGCAAGCTCCGTTCCCAGACCTCGCCCCATTTGCTCATGCCGACGCCAACACAACAAACATCTCTCATCGTGCGATCACCTCCTCAGTAGTTCTTTTTGATCTTCCGCCGGAACTTGGCATAAGTGCCATAGTCGACGTAAGTCAGGTTTTCGTCCAACAGTTTGTGCGTTCGTATGGTCAGATCGCGCACTTCGTTGATGCGCTCGGTCACCTTCCAGACGAAAGCATCGGAACCGGCGCCGCTGCCGTAGGAACACATGAAGATCAGATCGCCCGGCTCGGAGACATCGAGAGTCGCCGTCAAACCGATCGGGGAAGCGCCGGAGTAGGTGTTGCCTAATCTCGGAGCAAGCCAGCCCGGATCGATTTGCTCCTGGGTAAATCCCAGCATACGCGAGACGCGCTGCGGGAACTTCCCGTTCGGCTGGTGGAAAATGGCATATTTGAAATCGGAGGGCTTCATCCCGGCTTTCTTGAGGATCGCTTCGGAAGCGCCCATAGTAGTCCTGAAATAAGCCGGTTCACCGGTGAAACGACCGGCATGTTGCGGATAGAACTCATGCTCACGACGCCAGAAATCAGGGACATCATTCATCCATGAATGAGTATACAGGCATTCCGCGATGAGATTCTCCTTGCCCATAATGAAGGCCGCGGCTCCGGCAGCCGCCGAGAATTCCAGGGCGTCCGAGGGAGCACCCTGTGAAGTATCACCGGCAATAGCCAGCGCATACGGCATAGCACCGGAGTCGATATGCGACAACGCCACGAACATCGCTTCGGAACCGGCCTTGCAGGCAAATTCGAAATCGGCACAGTGAATGTCGGGAGTAGCGCCGATAGCCTCGGCCACTGTCGTGCCGGAGGGCTTAACCGCGTACGGATGTGATTCGGAGCCGATATAAATAGCGCCGATATCTTTGGGGTCAACGTTCTGGGCTCTAATCAGAGCGCGACGGGCTGCTTCGACCGACAATGTGATCGTATCCATGTCGGGCGGAGGAACCGATTTTTCGCGAAGCATCAGGCCTTTCTTGTAACTCGGAGCGTCCGCACCCCACACCTTGGCGATCTCTTCGACCTTGATGCGGTGGCGGGGTAAATGGGCGCCGTATCCGACAATACCTGCCATACGAAACCTCGTAGCTTATGTGGTTAGTGCTCAAAAAGTGGCTGTCAATCCGAATACGTCATGTGACGCAATTATTCATTATACGTTCCCGGACGTCTCAAGACAAGCATTTAGGAGATAAAATGTCCGGATGCGATCTCTTGGAATGCGAGCCCTACAGGCACCTCATTCACCCCGATATACAAGGGCAGGTCCATCTTCGAATCCGCTGCTGTCGATTCTGTCCCATGAATTGTTGTATAGAAATGCCGGTTATGGAGTCACCCGGCGGAGAGACCTGACATTCTCGTGCGGTCGTTCTGCGGCCGCACGTAATGTTTGGACGCTCTGCGTCCTCCCTTGCGTTAGCTGTAGATCGGTGCTTGGGGAATGTTGAAAAAGCCGTACGCGCGGATGTTCAGCAAAACACGTTTGTAATGCGGGCGACACAAGGCCGCCCGCTACGCGAGGTTATATGGCTCTTTAACGCGTAGCGGCGGGGCTTGTCTCCGCCGCGATGGAGTTTTTTCAACACCCCCTTTGGGGGTGTTGAAAAACCTCTGCATGGGCCTGATCACCGGGAAGACAGGCCCTCCGGCTATGCAATAGAGTGCCTTAGCTTCGCCTGGCATGAGATCCCCTCCACACCGTGCACAAGCTCAGAAGAAAAACGAAAGACCTATAAGGGCCTCGGCGTTGTCAAGCGTGAAGCTGTCGCTGCTGCTGTCGCTTTCGGAGATATCCTGCACCGAACCGTCATCGCCGTAAATAGTGTAATCGGTTTCCTGCTTCTCATGACTGTAAAGAGCCAGCAGATTATACTCAGCTGAAATGCTCACCGCTCGATGCACGAACCATTCAACCCCGGCAACCATCGAAGCCCCCATTCCCCAGCGACGCACCAGATTCCTGGAATCGCGAATACGACCATCCGAGTTAACGGTAACACTGTTGGTCTTGCTGCGATAAAAACTTATGTCCGGACCGAGTCCGAAGTAGAAACTGGTTACATCTGCGGTCGAACGATACCAGAGCCGCTGAAGTCGCAGACCGATCTCGAAGTTATTGGATTCATTGGTGCCGGTTGCGGTCAGAGTATCATCCTCGACCGTAACTCCGTCTGAATCGAGATAACGGCCGCTCAGCGTCAAGCCTAGTCGCGTTGCCTGATTTATCCCGTGGAATTTCTTGAGAGAAATAGTCGTCCCCTGAAAGGACTGTATGTCGAAATCGTCGGCCAGTTGAAATTGAAGCGCCCAATCGCCGGCCCGTCGGGAATCGCTGCTATCAACCTGTGAGAAAGCCGAAGAAATTGTCATGAAAGAAATAAGAAGTAATAAAGCGCCTGCCTTCAACACCGAATCGACCTCTTTGTACATCGTGTAAGTCCTTTCCTGGGAGTTGACCAGGTCGCTAAACGATTCCTAAACAGACTTTTAATAGGCAAGCCGGTCGAAATATATACAAACTGTTAAACCGGCTTTATCGCCCAAACTTTTAAGCCGATAATATAGCCAATGCTTAAAGTCAATAAAAGAGTTAAACTACTGCCCCTGCTTTTGTTATTACTTATCCTTTGGGCCGTAAATACGTACGCTGCCGAGGTGGAACCGGGTTATGTCCTGGACAGCAGCACGGCCGTATATGAAGGAGCCAAACAGACCTACTTGATACCTCCCCCGGCTAATTTCAAATTGGTAACCGATGAAATCGCCGTCGATGGTTATTCGCTGGCTTTCATTCCCGAAGGTGAAGATTACCTCGAGGCCTCCACAATTATCGCGGTAACGATCTACACCCTCGGAGAACTTCCTTTTGGAGAGATATTGACAGCCGACACCGTTGGTTTGCGCGATTTCTACGGTGATGACCTGATTATTCATCCGGTCGATTCCGTCCTTAACTTCGCCGGTGAATCAGTCCCGACCTTTTTCATAACCGAACCCGGCCGGTTCATTCCAACGGTGGAGTTGTCGTATTATAACGGCGGCAGCGAGATTCTCATTTTCGAATTGATCATTTCAGAAAACGGCCTCCCCCGTTTCATGGCCGAGGCGCTCTACAACGAATGCATCGGCTATTTCAAGGTCATGCGCAACCGCAAGCTGGCCGACAACTGATCAGCCCCGCTCTGCCACGATACAGAAATACTGGGCAATCTGTCCCGACATATGATCCCAGGTGCCGGGCACGGCTCCGTCCAAAGGGTGAAGATGCCGTGGGTCTTCATGTACCGATTTGATTCTGAAACCGGCCTCGACGAGCGCCGTGAAAATATCCGGCAGCAGATGCCGGAACTCGCGCGCGTCGGCATCCTCGACCGGACCACCCCGATAGCGTCCTTTGAGCGAATACCCCGCGCCGGTCCAATCGGTCTCCTGCGCGCCGTAGGTGTTGGGTAACATGTGCCCCACTCGATACAGCCCGCCCGGCTTCAGGACTCGCGCCACCTCCCGGTAGACCGGCCGCGTGTCCGGGACAAACACGATTGAGATCGCCTGGTAAACTAGATCAAACGAATCATCCGCCAGAGCCGACAGGTCCCGCATATCAGCCTTGATCGTAGTCACCCGAAAGCCATACGCGGCCGCCGCTTTGCGATCGCCGGACAACTGCCCCTCCGTCAGGTCCACCACCGTCACATCCGCACCAAGCAGTCCGAACACGGCCGACTGCTGGCCGCCTCCGGTAGCAAGACACAGCACCTTCTTGCCACAAACGTCCGAGAAGACGTACTGCGGATAGGCATACATGTAGGGCCGGGGCATCGGGTCGATCTTGCCGGCCGCAAAGTCCCGCACCAGGCCCGGATCAAGGTCAATCCACGGTCGGGTGTACTCCGATTGGTTGTCCACCCACTCCGACCAGATTTTCTCGTTGTGCTTCGATATTTCATCCATGCTTCAACAATACCGCCTCCTCAGGGGATCGGGCAAGCAGAAAGCGGACCGGTGAATCAACACCGACCCGCTGCATCAGCTATGTTTATAGAATGAAACGAACCGGCCCCTCGCCGGGGAGACAAGTCCCCCGGCTACGCAGCTAAGGGCCTCCACAATGACCACCTCAGCTACTTAAAGAGTATGCATCAACGCAAGTGGGCCGACAACCGGCACTAATCACATGAACCGGGCTCAGAAGCCTACGAGCGCCCGTCTATTTCCCTTCCTTCGACGCACTCCCGGTTTGATCAGTTCCCGTAGACTTCCCATCACCCGATCCGGCAGTCGAACTGGAGGACTGCGCTTGGCCCCCCGCGGCACTCGTATCCGCCGAACCGCTGCCCGGTCGAAGGCTAGAAACGGGTATCGCTTTCTCAATGACATCTACCTGCACTCGGTTTTCAACTCTCTCGTCAGTCATATTACTTTCCTTTCTTGAATGACTGTTCAGACCAATGATGGCACCCCATGTAAGGGCAATCATTGAGAAGGCTATTGCAGCAAGAGCAATCCATGAAGCCTTTCTCGTTGAAGCATCAATCCTCTCAGAGACATCCCAATCTCCTTTGATGGCAGCCCTGCAGGAAGCCGTTATTCGAAGTTGTGTCCAACCCACCGTGAGTATTGCCAGTAGTGCCAAGAGCACTGAGACTCCAACAGGCAAGAGGGATTCCGCATCACTTGTCCAGCGCTCGCTCGTGACAATCAGGAGAGCCGCGCCGAGTAAACCTGTTGACACTGATCCCACAAGTTTGTACAGGTCACGGGCTATAGCAACCGACGTATCATAGATCACTCTCTTTGTTTCGTCCACCGAGATAGCCTTCCCTTCGCCGTTTGTCAGGCGTTTCTATAAGTATCTCAAATATGAAAGCAAACATGCAATCACTTTTCAGCCCAGCACGCTATTTTGTGACATTTGCGCACAACAGAAAGCGGGCCGGTGTTTTTAGCATCGACCCGCTTTTTAATGGATAACAATCAGGAGGATAGATTTAGCCGGCCGGTTCTTCCTTCGGCTGGTCGTTATTAGTCGACTCGGCCGTCATACGCAACTGCTCGTCGGCAACGTCGATCAAGAGCTTCTGTCCTGGTTTCAACTCGCCGGACAAAAGCATCTTCGCCACCTGTTGCGAGAGGTGCTTGGAAATGAACCGCTTAATCGGACGCGCTCCGTAGGTTTCATCGAAACCCGTAGCAGCGATATAATCCCGAGCCGCATCACTGACTTCCAGCTCGACATTTTTATCCGCCAGCAGTTGCTCCAGCCGTACCAATTGCAGACTGACGATCTGTTTTATTTCATCGCGCGTCAGCGATGAGAAAATGATCGTTTCATCGATACGGTTCAGGAACTCCGGTCGCAATGTCTGGCGCAACCGCTCCATAACGTTGGTCTTGATATTCTCGTAAACCACCTCGCGGTTGAACTCACCCAGGTTACGGGATTCGTTCTGGATATAGTCGCCGGCGAAGTTCGAGGTCATTATCAGGATCACGTTCCGGAACGAAACCGTGCGCCCCTTGTTGTCCGTCAAACGACCGTCATCGAGCACCTGCAGAAGGATATTGAACACCTCGGGATGCGCTTTCTCGATCTCATCGAGCAATACGACCGCATAAGGCCGCCGCCGCACCGCCTCGGTCAACTGGCCCCCTTCATCGTAACCGACATAACCGGGGGGCGCCCCGACCAGACGCGAAACCGAATGCTTTTCCATGTACTCGGACATGTCGAGCCGAATCATCGCATCCTCGGTTCCGTATAGAAACTCCGCCAGGGCACGCGCCAGTTCGGTTTTACCGACACCGGTCGGTCCCAGAAAAATGAACGAGCCTATTGGTCGCGCCGGATCGGATAAACCGGCCCGCGACTGACGTACGGCGTTGGCCACGGCTTCGACCGCTTCGTTCTGTCCGATCACCCGCCGGTGCAATTCATCTTCGAGACGAAGCAGTTTCTGTTGTTCCGACTCGGTCAAACGCGCCACCGGGATTCCGGTCCATTTCGAAACGATCTCGGCGACATCCTCATCATCGACTTCCTCTTTGAGGAGCTTACGGTGTTCCTGGATCGCTGCGAGCGAATGTGTGAGAAACTGTAATTTCTTCTCAGCCTCGGCAATCTCGCCGTATTTCAACTTGGCCGCCGCTTCATAGTCGGCGCGGCGTTCGGCATCGGCGGCACGATGTTTTAGTTGTTCAATTTCGAGCTTGATCTCACGAATCGTGTCGACCGTCTCTTTTTCCTTCTTCCATTGGGTCGAGAGATCATCACGCTGCGCGTATAACTCGGAGAGTTCTTCCTCGATCGGTTTCAACCGCTCCGGGGCATCTTTCTCACGCCTGATCCCTTCCTTCTCAACCTCGAGCTGCCGGATTCGCTTCTCGATCGCATCCAACTCTTCGGGCATAGAGTCAATAGAGATTCGTAACTCGGCCGCGGCCTCATCGATCAAATCGATCGCTTTATCCGGCAAAAACCGGTCGGCGATATAACGGTCGGACAACCGCGCGGCCGCCACCATGGCGGCATCGGATATTTTGATCCCGTGGAACGCCTCATAGCGGTCACGAAGGCCTCGCAAGATCGAAACCGTCTCCTCGACCGAGGGAGGTTCGATCATTACCGGCGCGAACCGTCGTTCGAAAGCGGCATCCTTCTCGATATGCTGCCGGTATTCTTCGAGCGTAGTAGCGCCGACGAATCTAAGTTCTCCTCGGGCCAGCGCCGGTTTGAGCATGTTCGAGGCATCGAGCGAACCGCCCACCGCGCCGGCGCCGACGATCGTGTGCATTTCATCGACAAACAGCACGATACGACCGTTCGCCTGTTCCACTTCCTTGATAATCGCCTTGAGTCGTTCCTCGAATTCACCTCGGAACTTGGATCCGGCGATCAACGCCCCGATATCGAGCGCCACCAACTGCCGATCCTTCAACGTCTCCGGGACTTCACCGGCGGCGATTTTCTGAGCCAAACCTTCGACCACCGCTGTCTTGCCGGTACCCGGTTCACCGATCAGCACCGGATTGTTCTTGGTACGACGCGAGAGGATCTTGATCACTCGTCGGATTTCATCGTCACGGCCGATTACCGGATCGAGTTTGCCTTCCCGCGCCATTTTGGTCAAATCGCGCGAGTAACGCTCCAGTACGGCGTACTTCGATTCCGGGTTGTCGTCGGTCACCCGTGAATGGCCACGGATCGACGTTAACGCCTGGAGCAGGTCGTCCCGCTTGACGCCGTGTTGTTTGAGCAGATCACGAGCTTTGCTTTTTACCTCGAGCATCGCCAACAACAGATGCTCGACCGAAACATACTCGTCCTTGAAGTTGTTGAGTTCCGCTTCGGCTTTGACGAACAGGTCACTCAACTCACGTGAGGCGTAAACCTGCCCCCCCTGCTGGTGCGGCATCATCTTGATCGCTTCGTCAAGTTCATCGCCAAGGGCCACGGTATCGACTGACAGCTTCTTGAGCAGTTGTCCTACCAGCCCTTCGTCCTGCTTGAGCAGAGCGATCAGCAAATGTACCGGCGTGATTTCCGGATGCGATTGACTTTGCGCCAGTTGCTGCGCGTAGTTTATCGCATCCACCGATCTTTGTGTGCATTTGTTAAGGTTCATATCTTATCCCTCCTTGACTCCATATCTTCTCGTTCCGTCGCTTTGCGGCGGAACGCGTTCTTCGGGCACTCCGCGCCATTTCGTATTCCGTGGGCGGCAGACGTCCACGTCTGTCCCCAATATATTGTCGAAACTTCGCTTCGCGATCCGCCTTCGGCGGACAGGAGTTTCGACCTACTCAAGCTATCTTCAGAAAATCCGAGCAAGCCTCGGGCCACCCATCCACGGTCTGCGGTGCCCCGCCCCTCGGGTGGGACCTTCTCATTCGAGAACCTCACCCCTCCCACTTCTCCAGGAACGCCCGTTGTTCGTCGGAGAGCGAGGTCGGCAGCGTGACATTAATCGTCACGAACAGATCACCGGTCTTGCCGTTAAGTTCCAGCCCGAGTCCTTTCAGCCGCATCTTCGTTCCCGGCTGTGTGCCGGGCTTCAGGTTCAAAGCCACCGTCTTGGTCAGCGACTTCACCTCCACCTTGCCGCCGAGGATCGCCCGCGTGAACGGCACCTCCACGGAAGTGTGAATGTCGTTTCCTTTACGATCGAACTGTTGATCTGTCATCACCTTCACCGTTATTATCAAATCACCGTTGTTGCCACCCATCTGTCCCGGAGCACCGAGTCCGGCCAGACGAATCTTGCCGCCGTTCTCGATTCCTTTCGGGATTTTAACCGAGATTTTCCTGTCTCCCGGCTGCAACACCAACACTCTTTTAGTCCCGCCAATCGCTTCACGGAACGTGACCGTCAATTCAGCTTTGGCATTGGCGCCTCGGCGCGGTCGTTGGCGTCTGAAACCACCCGCCTGCGCTTTCCCAAACGGGGTTCCGCTTCCGCCGCCGAAAAACGACGACAGAATATCCTCCAGCCCGCCGAGACCGTCTACTCCTCCGCCGAACCGGAACGACTGAAAACCGCCCCGTCCCTGGGGTCCCTGGCGGAAGAACTGCGAGAAATCATCGCTGCCCGGACCTCTGCCCGCTCCAGGATAACCGCCCGGTTGTCCGGCAAAGGCGCCGTATTTGAGCATGGTGTCGTACTCTGCGCGCTTTTTCGGATCGGCCAGCGTCTCGTGCGCTTCGGATATCTCCTTGAAACGGCTTTCCGCCGCCTTGTCTCCCTTGTTGCGATCAGGGTGATACTTCTTTGCCAGGGTGCGAAACGCCTTTTTAATCTCGTCCTGAGAAGCATCCTCGCTCACACCAAGAGTTTTATAGTAGTTTTCACTCACTAAAGCATCACCTCGTTTATTTCAGAGTCACCGTCCGACAGGATATATCGAATTAACCTCACCGGTTTATACCACATGCGGGCTTCAACAAAGCCACGAAGGCGGAGAATCGCTCCGCCTCCGTCTCTTTGTTATATCCTGCTGCCGTCCCGGCAGCTCGGACCGGTGCCTTAGCATTACTTCACTTCTTCGAAATCGGCGTCCACGACATTCTCATCGTTGCCGCTCGCTTCGGCATTGCCGTTGTCGGACGGCTGCCCGCCCGGCGTCGGTCCTGCCTGTTGCGCTCCGGCGGCCTGGTACATCTCAGCCGAGGCATTCTGCCAGAGCTGGTTCAGCGCATCGGCCGCGGATCTGATTTCTTCGGCATTGTCGCCGCCGAGAGCATCCTTTACCCGCGCCTGGGCCGCTTCGAGTTTCGAGCACGTCTCCGGAGTCAGCTTGTCGCCGTACTCCTTGAGCTGCTTCTCACTCTGGAACAGCGAGGCATCGGCCTGGTTTCGCGTTTCTATCCGGCTCTTCTTCTCCTTATCATCGGACTCGTGTTTCTTGGCATCCTCGACCATACGGTCGATCTCCGCCTGCGACAGTCCGGAGGAAGCCTCAATCCTGATATTCTGCGACTTGCCGGTGGCCATGTCCTTCGCGCTGACGTTCAGGATGCCGTTGGCGTCGATATCGAACGTTACCTCGATCTGCGGCAGGCCGCGCGGCGCCGGCGGGATCCCATCCAGAATAAACCGTCCAATCGTCTTATTATCAACCGCCATTTCACGCTCACCCTGCAGCACGTGGATATCCACCTGCGGCTGGTTGTCGGATGCGGTCGAGAATATCTGCGATTTCTTGGTCGGTATCGTCGTGTTTCGCTCGATAATTCGCGTCGTCACCCCGCCCAGCGTCTCCAGGCCGAGCGACAGCGGCGTTACGTCGAGCAACAGCACGTCCTTGACATCGCCGGTCAGAACACCGCCCTGAATGGCCGCACCGATCGCCACCACCTCGTCCGGATTGACCGAGCTGTTGGGCTCGACTCCGAAGAAGTTCTTGACCATCTCACGCACCTTCGGCATACGGGTCATACCGCCGACCAGGATAACATCATCCATCTGGTTGATCTTGAGTCCGGCGTCGTCGAGCGCTTTTTTGAGCGGGTCCATGGTTCGCTGCAGGAGGTCGTCGACCAACTGCTCGTACTTGGCACGGGTCAGCTTAAGGTTCAAGTGCTTCGGACCGGAAGCATCGGCCGTCACGAACGGCAGATTGATATCCGTCTGCATGGTCGTACTCAGTTCGATCTTGGCCTTCTCGGCCGCTTCCTTGAGCCGCTGCAACGCCATCGGGTCTTTGGACAGGTCGATACCGTCGGATTTTTTGAACTCGTCAACGAGCCAGTCGATAATCCGCTTATCGAAATCGTCACCGCCCAGATGGGTATCACCGTTGGTGGAAAGTACCTCGAACACCCCGTCCTGGAGGTCCAGGATGGAGATATCGAACGTACCGCCGCCGAGGTCGTACACCGCGACCTTGCCGGTCTTCTTTTTATCGAGACCGTAAGCCAGCGCCGCCGCGGTCGGTTCGTTGATGATTCGCTCAACCTCAAGCCCGGCAATCTTGCCGGCGTCCTTGGTGGCCTGTCGCTGACGGTCGTTAAAATAAGCCGGGACCGTAATCACGGCCTTTTTGACCTTTTCGCCAAGGTACTCCTCGGCGGTCTTTTTCATCTTACCCAGAATCATGGCCGATATCTGGGCCGGGGCATACTCCTTGTCTCCCATGACCACGACCGGCTCACCGGAGCTGTTGGCCTTGACCTTGTACGGGAAGTTCTTGATCTCCTCGGAGACCTCATCGAACTTACGCCCCATGAAACGTTTGATCGAAAACACCGTGTTGAGCGGGTTGGTTACCGCCTGACGCTTGGCCACGGTGCCCACCAGCCGCTCGCCGTTCTTGTCGATCGCCACCACCGACGGCGTCGTGCGACCGCCTTCGGAATTGGCAATCACGCTCGGCTGAGAACCCTCGATCACCGATACGACACTGTTGGTCGTTCCTAAATCTATTCCGATAATTTTATTCATTTTCTCACCTCGTTATTTCCGTAAGAAAGGCCGGTCGTTGGCGACCGGCCTTCCTGGTTTTTCATTCAAGGGCTACCGGCTTCAGGCCGGACATTGCCACCTTGTTAGCTGACCTTGACATCGATCTGTTTCGGCTTGGTTTCTTCCTTGCGCGAGAGCTGGACGGTCAGCAATCCGTTCTTGTAGTCGGCCGCGACGTTTTCAGTGTCGACATAATCCGGCAGCGTGAACGACCGGCTGAAAGACCCGGTAACGATCTCGTTACGAACGATGCCGTTTTCGTTCTCGGCCGATTCGAACTTCCGTTCACCGTGAACCGTAAGGAGCTTGTGCTCGACCGTGACGTTGATGTCTTTCTTGTCCATACCGGGCAATTCGAAAGTCAGCACAACGTTGTCCTTGGTTTCTTTGATGTTGACCCTTGGGACAAAATCCGCGCAATCGTCGCAGTCAACGACATTGTTGCGGGTGAACATCCGGTTGAACATCTGATCAACCTCTTTCGAGATTCTGCTTGGGTTTACCAGGTAAGTCATTTTAACACCTCCGTGTATCCAGTTCTTTTTCTTTTTGTCTCGTTTATTTTTGTCATTCGCCTGGATTATAATCAAACGGCGTGCCAAAACTCGTAACACGATGGATAGTAGACACATAGCATATTCGCCTCACAGCCACTGGCAGAAAAAGACCGCCATACTGGCAGTACACACCGCCATGACGGCAGCCACGCTTGCCATTGCGGCAGCCATGTGCGCCATTCTGGCATCTTCCATATTGTCGAATTGTATGGCGGCCGTAGCGCGGGATCCCCGCGATCCCGCGCTGTCAACACCAATCTTGGGATGACTCGTTGGAAACGTCTCCCCAAAAACTGCCACGGATTCTATGTGGGCCGCAGACCTCCGGGTCTGCCCCTGCAGCAGCCGCCCCCGGAGAACTGTACAACCCGGACATAGATAACATGCAATCCCACCCGTGGACGGGTGGGCCACCAGCCGGGATCCCCGCGATCCCGCGCTGTCAACACCAATCTTGGGATGAATCGTTGGAAACGTCTCCCCGAAAACTGCCACGGATTCTATGTGGGCGGCAGACCTCCTGGTCTGCCCCTGCAGCAGCCGCCCCCGGAGAACTGTACAACCCGGACATAGGTAACATGCAATCCCACCCGTGGACGGGTGGGCCTTGGCTCAGATGAAGGACCGGCATTCCAGATCCTGCAATCCCACCCGTGGACGGGTGGGCCACCAGTCAGCGCGGCACAAAGGCCGGGATCGCGGGGATCCCGGCCTTCGGACTTCGTGAATATCATAGCCGAGCAGGTCTATCTGAGACGTGCCGTGCCTAGCAGGTCTGCCAGCTCCCCCCGATCCCGGGCACAAAAAAACGGGCGTGGCGCCCGCAATAAAAAAGTGGTGGGGGAAGGATTCGAACCTTCGAAGGCTGAGCCGACAGATTTACAGTCTGTTCCCTTTGGCCGCTCGGGAACCCCACCAACTTTGGAATATGGTATGTATCGGCACTGTGTCCGAAACACAAAGCCCTAATAAATGAGTTAAGCCTTAAAAATCAACGGAAAAATGCACGCGGAGGCTCTTGTCGGCCAAAAGTTTCGCTAATACCGCTCCATCCAGGCTCGAATACGTTCATAACCCTCGTCCGGAATCTGAGCGCCATCGACCTGGCAGACCTCAAAGCCACATAGCGCCGCTAAAGTTCCGGCCTGCTCCAAAGACCAACCCTGCACCAAACCGTAAAGGAGTCCGCTTGCCCAGAGATCCCCGGCGCCGGTGGTATCAACGATATCGCCGCCAGTCACGGCAGTTATTTTTATAACAGCGTCCCCGGCCTGAATCAGAGCTCCCCTGGGGCCGGTTTTGAGCGCCGCAATCGGAGCTTCCTCGGCCAGCGCGCTGAGCATAGCGCTCTCATCCGTCAGACCGGTGTAGGCGCGGGCTTCATCTTCGTTGGCCAGGAGAATATCGACATACTCGCGCACCAGTTCATGTAACTTCTCACCGGCCGCTTCAACAACCGTGTAGCTGGCCAGGTCCAGTGAAATCCTTGCCCCGGCCTCACACGCGGCTTCAAAACAGCGTACGGTCAGGTCCCAGTTGAAAAGGAGATAACCTTCAAGATGAACGATTGCAGCTTCCGCCAGCGGTTCCACGATAATCTCTTCCGGGACAATTTCCGAGGATGCTCCCAGGAAGGTAAACATGGTCCGCTGGGCATCCGGCGTAACCAGCGACAAGACCTGCCCGGTGGGGGTGTGTGAACGGAGCAACATCGGCTCGACGTTCGCTTCCTGCAATGAGCTCTCCAGCCTCTCCCCCAGTTCATCCCGGCCGCATTTACCGATAAAACGCGCCTCACCGCCCAGTTGACCGACACCGACGATCGTGTTGCAGGCCGATCCGCCCGGTGATTGTGCCGGGTTTTCCAGTAACTTCGCCACGGTCGCCTCGATAAAAGCGACCTCAGCCAAAGTCATCCCCCCTTTGGCATGACCGAGCGATTCCACTAGCTGATGCGACTGGTGTGAGATCATATCGACCAGAGCCGAGCCGATCCCGACAATTTTCGTTCTTCCGGAGAAATCCAAACTGCTATTCACCTCATATTTCGGGAAACCGTTCACGAATCCGGATCAATAGAGGAAATAAGGCTGTTACGGTCAAGGATTTATCAGAGGGATGCGGAGACTATCAGTCTCCAACGAACAGATCGAACGAACCGAACCAGGCAACAGCAATGTCCAGGAAGCTGTCGTCGACATCACAATTCAGAACATGTTGGGCATTGCTCAGGTCGCTATAACCGGCCGCGAAATCGAGCATGAAGTGGCGTCCGACATAACCGGCAACCGGGATAAAACCGGAAACCTTCAGCACCGCACCGAACTGTTTCTGAACCACCCCGGTCGGGAACGGCTCATCGTAGTCGCCGTCGACCAGCAGGAAAGACTCATCCCAGGGGCTGTAGATAGTTCCCTCGCCATGGCGACAATAGGCTAAACCTATTTCACAGGAGAACGAGGCGGTCGGCCAGAACCGAGCTCCGACATGAAGCGAGTCGGCGTCCGGGCCGAGCGGATGCCCTAACAGCTTGTTGCGATAGAGATAACGGTTTCGCGGTTTGCGCTGATGATAGGTGCGGTTGGTGATGTGAGTATATTCAACGAACAGGTCGGGCTCGAACGACGCCGTTCGCCCGGCGCGATAGAGTCCGGCCATCCCTCCCACCTCGGCCGGTTCCTCGTCTGCTTGTTCCTTGTCGTCCACCTGGATGTCATCGATCAGCAGTTGGCCGTAGAACGACCAGCCCTTGCGGAAAAACCAGGTGAAATCGCCGCCGAGCATGGTGTTGTCGTCGATATTCTCATTGATCTGAGCCGTGTGGAAAAACTGCAGCGGATTGAGATAGTACAACTCCGGCGACCGCCCCGCGCCGCCGAATATGACTGTTTCGAACAATGATACCCGCAACGTACGATGCAGGCGCACTGACAAACGATGCATAGCCAGATAGCGGTTGTCGTCAAACGAGTCGACGGGGAAACGAATATAGTCGATACTGTCCGGACGCGATTGATCCAGTCGGGCGAATACGAAAGCTATATCCAACCGTCCCTTGGAGAAATGCGCCCCGAGCATGTCGAGCGGCTCAGCCTCGGCAGACAGCACGAGATTCGTCTCACGCGGTCCCCAGAATAAGTGCTGCCGACCGAAGCTGAAGTCGAACGCACCGACATCGAAGAACAACGCTGCCGTCTCGACTTCTCCGGCCAGACCGCGCCATTTCTTGCCGGTATAATCCGGATCGAGAGCTTTGGCCCGATCGAGATTAAAACTGACCAGCGCACCCAATGAGCGAACAGGACGATAGATAAAGCCACCGGTCAGTTTGGTCAGGTCCTCACTTTTGCGGGACTGTCCGGTTTGAAGTTTCTCCTGAGTGATCGCGAAGCCGCGAACATGATCGCCTGAGACCGGATACAAGAGATCGAGAATCGGCGACGACAGCGAGTCGGACAACAGACGCTCGAAGTCACACGACAAGAATGGCCCTTGAGCCGGCCATGATTGAACTTCGCCGCAGCGCACGGCCTGTTGATAGAGAAGGTCGTATTCGAGGCGAAATGCATAGTCGTTAAGCGGCAGGGCCACTTCAGCGGACACACTTGTCGCAATCAGTAAAACCGACACTATTGTAATCAGTGCCTTGATCATACCTGCCTCGGGGATTTAATCCGCCTCATGGTCTTTGTTAACGGTTGATTTCATCACTTCTCGAAGTGCTTCTCGCTCAATTATCGGTAATTCTCTATCGGTTTCCAGATAGGCGGCAGGATGTCCCAAAGCCAGATTCATGTAACTGCGAGCCACCTCGTCCCAGCGATAACGTTCGGCAATACGACGCCGCATCGCCTCGGACTGATCGGGCATATCCATCGCAGCCGAAACCAGGACTTCAGCCAAATTATGCACTTGAAAAAAGAACCCGCTCTCCCCCAGCACCTCACGGCTGAAGTCAATGTCGATCGCAACCACGCGCGGACAAACCGCCATCGCTTCGAGCAGCGCCGGATTGGTGCCGCCGACCGAGTTGCCGTGCACGTAACAACGACAGTTGCGGCGAAGTGCATACAACTCATCGGCATCGTAGTTGGCCGGAAGAATCCTAACGCCGTTGACGCCATCGTAAGCTCGCAGTCTCTCAGCATAAGGAGTCGGTTGCTGGTATCCTACCACAACCATCCGAAAGCCTTTCCGGGACAAATCGGTCGCGGCGAATGAACTGACTGTTTCAAACGGAAGATTATCCGGCTCGATGCGGGTGATCTGTAGAAAATACTTCCCGGACTCAAGCTCGTATTTGTTCAGGATATCTGCCTGTTTCTCGGGGGAGACATCATATTTGCGCGGCGCTCCATAGGGAATGAACTGCGACTCGGCGCCGAATTGCTCCCGGTAGAAATTCTGAATCCCCACACTGTCGCTCACCAATGTTGCTCGAAGACGGCTTACTATCCAACTCGAAAGATAGTAGTACAGCTTGAACGGCCAACTCCATTTGGCCCTTTTCCATTCGAGTCCGTCGGTGTTGATCACCATCGGGATTCGCGCCATGACGGTAAGCAGAATCCCCGGCAGGTTGGCGTTGTTAAACCACATCACACAGTCATAGCGGCGACGGTCGCGCCGGATTGCTCTCCCGGTCTGAATCGAGGCGATGAACGTATCCAGCACGCGATGACGACTTCCGGCAACATATCGCAGCATCCGCCCCTCGTGTCGGTCAGGTCGGACATCACCGTTGGATTCACGACAAAACACCTCGCATTCGAAACCGTTACGGATAAAATGCGCCGTGATGTGATCGATGGCGGTCTCAAAACCGCCGTAGTTGGCGGGGAGTCCGCGCGTGCCGCAGAATGCCACTCGCGGTTTATCGGAGGCTGATCTTGTTTTGCGCTTGAACGTGAGTTTGGTATCTGTCATGTCAAGTCGTTCTCTTGAGAGTGTGATAACCTGCCCTCTTTACCACACCTATCGACAGGTATCAGAAAATACTGGAGTCGGATCAAGTTAAAAGATGATGAGTCCGTCAATACTCACGGATTGGTAAGCTGTTCCGCCAGACGACGACCAATCACTTCCTGTGTCGCAGGTGTCAGATGTCTCAATCCATGTGGACGGTTCATCGCCCCGGGCGGTAGTTCTTCGTTTACTATATACGATGCCTCAAGCACTCTCACATCATGTGCCGAAAGACTGTCGATCAATGCCGTCGGCATCGAGGGGCCGGTAAGTTTTTCCAGCGGATGCGGCAGATCCAGAACGATAAAGCGGGTATCCGATGAATCACACAGCATCTTCATGCGAAGAATCAAAGCCTCCGCCAGCCGTTCTTGTGAAGAAGTCGGGCCGTTATCCACGACCGCGCGAGCCTCAACCGCTTCTTGATCCGTTTCCGAGGTGATCACGTTGACCATCATTGAAAATAAAAAGGAGTGTTGGATCAACCAGCGAAACAGGCCAATGCCGAGTAAACGATCCTGAACTGCGATCCCCGGCAGGTAAGTAGTTTTACTGAGTACAAGCGAATCGTGCTCTATCGCGTACAATCCGCTATGTTCGGCATCCTCGAAATCATTGGCATAGAATCCCAATACTACTAAATCAGGTTGATAGCGGAGTCCTTCATAATGCAGAAAAGCCAATTCCTGAGCTGTTCCAAATCCGGCGATACCGCAGTTGAGAACCTCGAAGCGGACACTTCGTACGCGAAGTTCCCGTTCCAACACAGCGGGCCAGGTTGAATCCTGATCACATTCATATCCCATCGTTTGGGAATCACCGAGACAGAGAATGCGATAAACAGAATCGGCCTTTTCGTAATCGTAATCACGGTAATCACGAAATCCCCAGTTGTTGGTCGTGAACTCCCAGGAACCATCGGCGGACTTGTGACGGAAGGTCTCATTTGAACGCAGACGCGGAATAGATACCGGTCCATAATGGGCCGCGGTCTGAAAACGCGGGAACAGGTACATCGAATCGCCGAACAACCAGCGGACAGCCAGCTCGGACATAACCGTACAGATCAGGAAGGTGGAAAACGCCAGCAAGAGATTAAACAGCACGGCCGCCAACGGTAGTTTTTTGCCGACAGTCGCTTCAGTCATTTTCGAACGCCTCCTCCCACAGGTCGGCTTTGTCCTTTAATGGTTGGCTGGTTTTGTCATACAAGTAATCACCAATCACCAGGAAATCCATTTCGGTTCTCATGAAACAGCGATAGGCCTCTTCAGGCGTACATACGATCGGTTCGCCTCGGACGTTGAAGCTGGTGTTGACCAACACCGGGCAGCCGGTGATATCATAGAACGACTCCAACAACCGATACAGACGCGGGTTCGCATCCGATGTAACAGTTTGCACACGGGCGGAATTATCGACATGCGTAACCGCCGGGATCTCCGACCGTGGTTGGTTCAATCGCTCCGATAAGGATCCCGAAGGATTTACAGAGGAATTTTTAAGTCTTGCCTGCCGGACCGGAGCCGTGAACAACATATACGGCGAAGGGACATCCAGATCAAACCACCGACGAGCATGTTCGAGCAGTACGACCGGTGCAAACGGCCGAAATCCCTCACGTTTCTTGATAGCGAGATTGAGCTTGCGTTGCATTCCGGGCGAACGGGGATCGGCCAGAATGGACCGATTTCCTAGAGCACGCGGACCGAATTCCATACGCCCCTGAAACCATCCCACTACCTTACCGGCATCGAGCAGGGCGGCTACGCGTCGACAGAGATTTTCAAAATCAGAAAACTTCTCGTACTTAGGTCTCCAGGGTGATAGTCGTTCATCGACTTCTCCTTTCGAATATCCCGGACCGAGCAGAGCGTATTCCATTCCATCCGGTTTATGGATATTCCGCTCTTGTCTCAGAGCAATATGCCACCCTGCCAACGCTGCCCCGAGCGCACCACCGGCATCACCCGCCGCCGGTTGAATCCAGACACGGTCGAATAAACCGGATCGAAGCAACCGGCCGTTGGCAACACAGTTCAGAGCCACACCGCCGGCCAGACAAAGGTCCCTTTCGCCCGTCAACTCATGGGCGGAACGAGACAAACGGAGAAGGATATCCTCGGTGACAACCTGAATCGCCGCGGCCAATGCGATATGCCCCGTCTGAATCTCCCCCCCGGTCAAACGGGGAGCGACCTCGAACAACTCACGCCAGCGGGATTCGTCGAACATCGTCATACCGGTTGCATACGGGAAATAAGCCATATTGAGGCGCAGAGAGCCATCATCGCGCAGGTCTACCAACTCATTCAGGATACGTTCTACCTGACGGCGGACATCACCGGAGTCACGGTCGGCATAAGGTGCGAGCCCCATCAGTTTGTATTCGCCGCTGTTGACCTTAAAACCACAATAGGCCGTAAACGCGGCATAGAGTAAACCTATCGAGTGCGGGAAATCCAACTGGCGCAGAAGGTGCATGCCTGCCGACTGGCCGTGACAGATCGTTGCCGTAGCCCATTCTCCAACACCGTCAATTGTAAGCACAGCGGCAGACTCGAACGGCGAAGGATAAAAAGCGGCCGCGGCATGCGAAAGATGATGCTCTGGAAAAAGTAATCGGGGTTTTCTAAAACCCAGCTTTTTCAACTCGCGCACCAGGAGTCGTCGCATAAACAACTTCTCCCCTATCCACACCGGCATTGCTTTAACGAAGCTGCTGAATCCACGCGGTGCAAAGGCATGATAAGTCTCAAGCAGTCGTTCGAATTTGAGCATCGGTTTGTCGTAGAAAACGACGGCCTCGATCTGATCGGGAGTCAGATCGGCATAATTGAGAACGAAGTTTATCGCATCAGCCGGGAAACGAGGATCGTATTTAATGCGCGAGAACCGCTCCTGCTGAGCCGCGGCAACGACCTTGCCGTCAACCACGAGCGCTGCAGCGCTGTCGTGATAGTAAGCGGAGATGCCAAGAATCGCGCGAGCCATTGGGGAGACCTTAGAAAAGCGTGTAGATAAACGGACCCAGAGCACTGCTGCCGGCTAATACGATGAGCACTCCCAGCAGCACCAACACTACGATAGCCGGAGCCAGCCAGTATTTCTTACGATGCTTGAAAAAGCCGATCAGATCTCCGAATGAACTCATTTCAATAAGGCCTTTCCAAATCATCCGGTCCGAACTGTTTCTCACGTTTATTGAAAGCCGATCCGTCTTCCTTTTTGAAGCGACCGACATGCAGCGTGTCCCGGCCGGTCCAGCGTCGGAATAGGCCGATAGGCGTCACGATCAGGAAATAGATCAAACTGAGGATAATGCGAGAAACCACCAAGCCGACGAAATGCGTCACGGTGAGCCAAACGGCAGCGAGTGGTTTGAACAGAATCGGAGCGATTAATCCCAGCACAAGGACAACACCGGCGCCTAGCACCCAACGCAGATCCTTGTTCCAATAACCGACCGCCACCCCGATCAGGGCAAGCAGCATCGCCATATCACGCTGGTGAAGCGGCGTCGGTTCAAGACGCGGTTGTGACGAGCCTGATTCTGTCGCACTCATGCTGTTCTATTCCGAGATATTCCTCATTTCTCGCAACCAATATAGCCTTCCTCAAGAGCATGGTAAAGCATTCGTTGGATGCGCCCACAGGCTGATGCGAACAAGAAAAAAGGTCCGCATCGCACCGGAAATGCCTTCCCTTCATCACGGACAGCCACCTCACGCAGATCCTGCCGGGCCGTGTTAACTGGTTCATTTTGAAACGATTACGTCGCGTAAACAGTCCCCATTCAGTTCGGCACACCACTTGCCATATAATGAATCAGACAGGAACCTAAAAAACTGCCTTTGGAGTATGAAAGAGCATCTCTCAGACAAAAATACCTCGCACGACGACCTGAACCACATCAGTTTATTCGATCTGGTTCGCATCCTTCTATCGCGGCGCCGGATGATCGCCTCGATCGTGGCAATCGTGGTCATTCCCGCCCTTGCGATATTGTTGCTGTTGCCGAATCGGTATAGCTCAAGCGCTACGTTATTGCCAACCGCACCCGCCGATAAACTGGCCGAGTTGAAAACATTGGCCGGATTCGGCAGCGCCAACCAAGCCGCGGAAAGCTCTTCGGAGTTGTTCCCAACCATTTTGCGCTCACGACTTGTCAAGGATTCGGTGCTGAATTATTCGTACGTACTCGACCACGGTTCGGCGGCGACAACCGTAACTCTTGCCGAATATCTCGATGAGGATAATCCTGATAAACTTCGGGCAGCGCTGGACGGCATCACCTCGATCGCTACCGATAAACTGACCGGTGTCATCACCGTCAGTGTCGAAACCGAGCACCCGGTGCTCTCCCGGGCAGTTCTATCGCAATATCTGAGAGCACTGGAGCATTTTAATCTCCACCAACGAGCCTCCAAAGCTCAGGAAAACGTGCGCTATCTGGCGTCACAGGCGGCACGGCATAAGGACTCCCTCACCGTTGCCGAAGAAAACGTTCGCCGCTTCCGCGCCCAGAATCGTAACTGGGCAGCGAGCGCGAATCCCGACATTCTGGCTGAAAGCGTTCAGTTGGAACGTGAGGTGGAAATCCAGAATACGGCTTACCTTTATCTGGCGCGTGAGTTGGAAATAGCTCGGCTCGATGCCCAAAAAGATATTCCGATCGTTTCGGTGCTGGATCAACCCTCGTTGCCGACCGTCAAGTCCGGTCCGTATCGGCTCTCGATCCTGCTGGCCGTTTTGGCAGTGACATTACTCTCGGCGGTTTTAATCGCGTTCGTTCTGGAAGCCTTTCGCCTTAAAGCCAACCGTGCGAATGATGCCTCCCTGCAAAATCTGCGACACCAACTTGAGGAGACTTTCCCCCGTACCAGCCGTCTCGTCCTGAGACGGACTGAAAATCGGGTGCACGAAACGGTGTGAAATTATCGGGAGGATAAAACGCGCCAAATCGCTTCGGCACGAGCACGCCAGGTTAATTCATCCGGGATCATGCGTGGTTGCGGGCGAATCTTTAGCGCCCGGCGAAGGGCAGCTTCAAACGATTCCTTGTCCTGTGCCGTAAACACTCCTTCGTAGGAGTCATCGATTCCTGCCATGCGAGTACTTACGATCGGCTTATCGGCCGCCAGGTATTCATAGAACTTTATCGAATCCCCGCCGTGCTGCCGTTCCTCCGGGACATAAGGAATCAGGCAGACATCGAACTGCTGAACGAACGCCGGATAATCACGATAATGAATATCACCCAGATAATGGAAATTCGGCCGTTGTACGATACGATGGAACTGTCCGGCATCGAGTATCTGACCGGCTAACACGAAACTAACTTCGGGAAACGCGGTTGTCAGATAGTTAATCAAATCGGTATCGATCAGATGAGTTACTTTAGCTCCAATGCCGACAAGCGGTCTCGGCAGATCAACCAACTTCTCGGGAGCAGCATACCTTTTCCGAAACCGCTCAACATCGACGCCGTTACGGACCACTTCACACTTATCGAGCCCGAACTCGGAACAATAGAAATCACGGTTCGATTCTGAGTTGGTAGTCCAGGCCACCCTCATATCGGCCCAATCGGCATAGCAGTCATGTAAACGGCAACTATGCGAGTTATGCTCCGGAAATTCGAGAAAATTATCCCAGCCGTCGAACAGGCATCGCCGACATTTCAAATGTCGCACCAGAGGCGCTGCAAACAGATTGAAGCTGATGCAGTCATAGTCAACGAATCCCTCCGCAGCCAGTGCCTCGATAACGAACGAAACGAACGGCCTCCGACCGAACGCCCTCGCGAACCAGCTCTTGCGCAGAAGCAGCGGCCCTAATAAGTCGCACGAAAAATAATCCAGCGCCACCGTCCGTTCGTTTAGACGCACAACTCCACGACAGACCTTCTTTTTGATAACCTCACCTTTTGTGCGCCCGGCGCCGGTACGAACCAAACACTCTGCGGCCGTAACCGGTCGGTTTATAATCATAATGCGCCGAACGTTCGGTAATTCCGACAGATGCACGATCAAATGGGCGTCACGCGTACGAGCACCCTCGGCCTGGACTTTCGACCAGGAATGATAGGGGATAACAACCAGGTCCCGGGGTTCAGCGACCATGCGTCGTCCCCCCCAGCAGCATGGCCAATCCACACAGCAAACCACAAAACGCCCATAACAGAAGATTGATCGGATAAGCACCGAGACTCGATCCGGTCAGACCGGCGATCATGATTACCGTAAGCGGTCCGGATAAAAGCATGGCGGCGGGCAAATCGCCCTCGCCGCGCAGACGGAATGCGGCCTGCGCCAGCAGCAACACCATCAGCAGAAACAGAATCAGACCGGGCCAGCCGGTTTCCAGCGCCACTCGCAGAAACAAATTATGGCTGGTGACGTGAATTTTGTTGGCCGGTTCGAAATACTGCTCCATCGCATCGGCCGCCGAACCCATCCCGAGTCCCGCCGGGTGTGATTTAAGAAGACTCCAGCCGTGGGCGTAACCCTCAAAACGACTCGTGAAACGAGTCCCCTGCGACATATCGTCCAGGCTGGAAAGACTCCCGAACAGCATGCCCACCTCGGGGAAAAGGCCGGTCAGTATCCAGCCAATCAGAATCAGCACGACCAGCACTATCAGAGTAATCCAGACGATTTTCATGCGCCGTTGTCGGTAAATAAAAAACAACACGATCGGGATCGAACCGGCTAATGCCACGACTGAAGACCGCGTTAAGCTCGCCAGACAGGCCAGCACGGATAAAACGGCCAGGGTTATCGGCCAGGCTCTTTTCTTCTCGGCATAGAGAGTCAGCGCCACCCAAAACATGAATCCGGAAAACAGCCCGAGATGAAAAGGTCCGTTGAAAATCGAAAAGGCTCGCGTCTTGCCGAAAATCTGCCAGGTGTCGATAGAGGCCGTGTTGGCGGAGATCAAGGCATAATCGAAACCGGATAAGAAGAAAAACTGCTTGATACCGTACAGGAGAATCGGGATAGCACACAGCCCTATCAAGTGGACGGTCTTAATTACATACTCGCGGTTCGTCGCGGCCGCCACCGCCACGAAAAAGATCAGCATCTGAAATATCAGTCTCCGAAATCCCTCAATCCCCGCCACCATCGACGGCACATTCGGATTGAAAAGTTCCGCCAAACCTATCGTTATGAAAGCCAGGAAAAGCCATTCTATCCGAAGCCATTTTCGACCCTGTAACAACCCGGTGATCGTTACCCATAAGAAAAGCACACCGGTCACGACATCGGCCAGAAGGATCCAATAACGCGAGCCCAATGCTACCTTGGCGACATTGATGAACATCGCTCCGACCAACAGGAACAACAAAGCTCGCTGGAGTCCGCTCAGACGTTGTGAGAATGCCGCTATTCGTTCGCCCATGGCTCTCCCACATCGGTCGGGGCGGTATTGCAGGCAACCGCTTCCCAGACCTGGAAATGTTGTTCGACAGAGGTTGACCATTGGAAACGGAGGGCCTGTTTCCGACCCGCTTCGATTCGTTGCCGGCGACGGTCGTTGTCCCAGGCAAGACATTCCGCGATACGGTCGGCAAAAGGTCGCGGTTTGGGTTCATCGACAAGCAGACCGGCATCCCCAAGGACTTCGGGCATAGTGGAACAATTTAGCGCCACTACCGGCACACCGCAGGCCATCGCCTCTATCATGGGCAGACCGAAGCCCTCATAAAGCGAAGGAAACACCAACAGACGGACATCGCGATACAGCGCAATCAATCCTTCCAGATTAACTGCCGACTCAAAGAGGAGCAGTTCTTTCGGGATTTTGAAACTACGGGCACGCTCTCTGATGATTTTTTGGTGTTTTTCATCATCGGTAACACGCAGTCGAAGCGGTTCCCGACAGCCGTCCTTCACGAGCAAACCGTACGCTTCGAGCAGCAGATTCAAATTTTTGCGGGTAGTGTCGGTTCCGACATAAAGGATTCCGTGTCCGGCCGGAGAAACGACTTCATTCTCGGCTTCCGTTTGAAAACGAGACGATAAACCGGGATAAATCACACTGATCGCTTCCGGGGCAATTTTGAATTTCTCGACGATATCATGCGCTACGGCCCGACTGTGCGTGATGATGTGAGCGGCATTGCGCAACGCTCGTCCGAGTATCATTTCGTATTTCAGCGCTGTGGAAAACCGCCCCCAGCCCGGTTCACGATGTAACATCGGCGCCAGGTCCCAGACCGCCACCGTCAGTGGAATTGGCGAACGTCCCGGCGGCATTATCTGATACGGCCAATGGATTACTTCATAATCCGTCTGCCTAAGCCATACCGGAAGCCTTATCTGCGACCAGATCAATTTCGCTCCACGTCCGTCGCTATAAGGAACCAGGCGACTGCGAAATCCCTGAGGTGAGTCATGGCCGAGTGGAACTCCATGAAGCAGGTCGAGTTCATCCTGTCGTTTTTGTCGGGCCACTTCATCGAGGAATGATTCCAGACAGATTCGCATGCCGCACCGGCGATCATCGAGCAAATCAGCGCCAAGAATCAATCTCATACTTCAACCCCGCTTTCGGATCGACGGCGATTGAGACGGCCAAGCAATCGTATGAAACCGGCCCGGTCGGCATCGGTCATAAGTCCCCGCCAGAATCCGGTCGTAACCAGAACCAGTGTAACCAGAACCGCCGTTGATCGCAACACGATCCCCGGTATGGCAGTGAGACCGAACGCAAGACCGGTTACGACAATGACGGAAAACAACAACCACCCATTGTCACGATTCACAATGGAGCGATCATAGTCTATCAGGCGAGCAGAAATTATCCAGAGCACGATCACATCAACCGTGGCATATCCGAGCCAGACCGAAGCCACCCCGGTCAATCCGTATGCCCCGGCGGCCCACCAGGAAGCGACCGCATACAGAGGCAACTCGACAATGTGCCGTTTGGCCGTCAAATCGGGTCGGCCCACCGCCTGGATCGCCCCGCTCGGAATCGTGCCCAGAGCCAGCATCAGGATACCGACCGCCATCAACTGCAACAACAGAGTCGACTCGATGCGGAATTCCGCTCCGAGCCAGAGATCGATACCGGGGCCGGCAAAAGCCACCACCAGGATCACGATCGGGGCCACTATTACCATCAAGGCTTTGAGCGAACGACGCATAAGATCGCGCAGATCGTTCAAACGTTCCATACCACAAGCCGCAAAAAGTGGAAACAACGACATAACCAGAGCCGCCGGCAAAAAGAGCAGTTTGGTAACCATCTCGAACGGCGTGCTGTAGTAAGCCACGGCGCTCATATCCAAACGTGAAGAGACCACGAAACGATCTATGTAACCGAACGACATCAATGCCCCGACCATGTTGGTGACCGTAATCCAACCGCCATAGCCCAACAGTTCTTTGGCCAATGCGCCGCGAGGCGTTCGCGGTCGCCAGTCGCGACCTAGTGATTTGATCGCCGCAATCGTAAACGCGATGAACACCGCCGCACGCCCTATCGCCAGCACCAGCACGACATAAAACAAGCTCTGTGAAAATAGAAGCACGACCACCGGTGAAACGAAATTAAACGTGCTTGCCGGTATGCGAATCGCGTTCACTAAACCGAATCGGTTATGACCTTCGAGCACGCCCCGGCCACCCGAGGCGCCGATTATGAACGGCATCGACAGGGCCAGCGCCATAAACGAGCGCTCGGCCTCATCGAGTAAACCGGCCGGGATCGTAAAAACATCCTTGACCAGCCAGGGAACCGCGGCGGCAACGGCAATGGCGCCGATTATCCCCTGTACGATGAGCATCATGAGCGAGGTCCAGACGACGGTCGGAAGATCCCCTTGTCGATTGTTTTCAATCGCGCGGGCAACGAACTGGGTGGTCGCTCGCCCCACCCCCAAATCGAAAATGCCGAAATAACCGACTACCATCCACGCCAGGGTAAGCACCCCGAAAGGCTCCGTGCCGAGCCCGTCGACCACCACCGGAATACAGACCACCGCAATCCCCATCGGCAAAATCCGTCCCAGCAGGTTGAACACCGTATTGCGGGTCAACAAAGCCCAAATCGAACCGGTACGAACCGGAGTCGAGCTGTCTTTGTCTGATTCGGATTTATGCGTGATGGTCATGGCCCCGTGTTTCATGGTCGCATCGGTGCTTCGACTCGTTCAATCAACCTGGAACGGCGAGGCGGGATCGTCTTCATGGCGAATTTCATCGACCGTTTCGCCTCGCCCCTGCCCCGCATACAATCTGTTAGGGGCATTGAAAACCAGACCGTCAACATCGCCGATGTTTTTATAGGCATGCACCACTCCGGCCGGGACAATCACTACCGCCGGATCTCCCTCACCGGCCTCGAGAGTCATACGCTTGCCAAACGTGTTCGAATCGGAACGGTTGTCCCAAAGATAGAGACGAAAGCGCGATGGTCCGATGAATCCGAAGAAATCAGCCTGATCGCGGTGCTCATGCGGTCCGCGTACCACCCCGGAATGGGTCATGGAGATATAAGCCATTACCGGCATGTAATCAGCCTCGATCTCATCGGACCGGAACAATTCGATCAACCAGCCGCGCCGATCGGTATGACGCGTCAACCGCTTGACAATGACTCCTTCAAAAATCTCCTGATTCATGGCATCTTCTCCGGCGCACGTTTCAACGGTCACCGTACATTCGTTCATAATACTGTCGATACTCGCCGCTGATGCAGGATTCTATCCAATCCTGATTATTCAGGTACCACTCCACCGTGTGACGAAGGCCATCCTCGAAACACAACTGCGGTTTCCAGCCTAACGCGGTTTCGATGTACGAAGCATCGATCGCATAGCGACGATCATGCCCCGGACGGTCGGCAACGAACTGAATCAACTCATCCAACGGTTCACAATCGGTATTTTTTCTGATCAAGGCGATGAGCTTACGCACCAGCTCGATATTGGTTATTTCGTTGTGACCGCCAATTACATACGTCTTACCCGCTTCTCCCCGGTCAAAAACCAGTTCGAGGGCTCGGCAATGGTCGTCTACATACAACCAATCACGGATATTACCGCCGTCACCGTAAACCGGCAGCGGCATCCGTCGAAGTGCGTTGCGAATCATCAGCGGGATCAGTTTCTCCGGGAATTGATATGGACCGTAGTTATTGGAACAATTCGTTATCACACAGTCAAGCCCATAGGTCCTATGATACGAGCGCACCAGGTGATCGGCCGCGGCCTTTGAGGCGGAATACGGGGAATTCGGACGGTAGGGGCTTTGTTCGTTGAAAAAGCCCTCAGTCCCGAGTGATCCGAACACCTCATCGGTCGAAACGTGATGAAATCGAAACGGTTGCCCTTGCTCGACTCGTTGCCGTGCCTGTTCGAGTAAATTGAAGGTCCCGTTGATATTCGTCTCGATAAACGCCTGCGGACCGATAATCGATCGATCGACATGAGATTCTGCTGCCAGGTGTATAACTCCGTCAACCTCGTGTCGGTCAAAACAAGTCCGGAGCGCATCGCTGTCGCGAATGTCGATTCGCTCAAAGACATAATTGGCGGATGATTCGAGACTCTTCAGATTAGTCAGGTTGGCCGCATAGGTGAGGCAGTCGATATTGATAAACTTAACCTCGGGATGTCTCGGCACTAAATAGAGTAAAAGGTTCGATCCGATAAAACCGGCGCCGCCGGTCACGGCTATACAGCGAGCTTGATGCATCACGGTCTGATCAACTCTAATGATTTAAGTTTCAATGCATTTGAAGGCTAATCCGGTAAACACCGGCAGTCAATTAAAAATCGGATTTGGAATAACAAGGGATCAGATCGTTTGGTTTTCGACAGCGAAGAACTCGTTGAGGGCATCCTTCCAGTCGGCCATGCGATTAATACCGAGTTCTTTGAGACGGGCGTTTTCAAGTACGGAATAAAAAGGACGTTCGGCCGGACGCGGGTATACCGAGGTGGCACAAGGCGAAACCATAACCGGGAGCCTGCAAGCCTCGACAATGGCCACGGCGAAGTCATACCAGGTAGCTTGTCCCTCCGCCGAAGCATGCACGATTCCAACCAATTCGTGTTCCAGGATCGCCTCTGTCTGGCGCGCCACTTCACGTGACCAGGTGGGACTACCGGTCTGATCGTCAACGACACGAAGCCATTCGAGAGATTCGCCGGGGACGAGTTGTTCGATTTTTTCGTTGATCACCTTGAGAATTGTATTTACGAAATTCTTACCGTTATGCCCATACAGCCAGGCGATACGCATGATCACGGAGTTATCTGCAATCTCGCTTACCAGCCGCTCCCCCTCCAGCTTGGAGCGGCCGTAGACGTTTATCGGATCCGGTCGGTCATCCTCGACATACGATTTCTTTTTCTTACCGTTAAACACATAGTCGGTGGAGTAATAAACCAGACGAGCCCCCACCTCACGACTAGCCAGCGCCACATTGCGGGAGCCATCGGCATTGACCGCCATCGCCCGATCAGGTTCCGACTCCGCACGGTCGACATCGGTATAGGCGGCAGTGTGCAAAACGACATCAGGTGCAATACTGCGAAACGTTCTACGCACTTCCTCCGGGTTGAGAATATCGAGATCTTCCAAATCAATTCCGGTCACATCGGCGCAGGAGCCGAAATAGTCCATCAACTCACGTCCCAATTGACCGTTGGAGCCGGTGATGAGGATTTTAGGAACCGCCATGCTCAATCTCCCGCACTACTTCGCGCAGGTAAGCCTTGTATGAATTGTCAACCATACCTTCGACCAATGCCGACACCTGTTCCTTGTTAATCAGGCGCATGCGATAAGCGATCTCCTCCGGACAGGCAATTTTAAGCCCCTGCCTTTTTTCGATAGTGGCGATAAAATTCGAGGCATCGAGCATACTCTCGTGAGTCCCGGTATCGAGCCAGGCGATTCCCCGTCCCAACTCGACGAAGCGGAGTTGCCCTTCGCGAAGATAGGCATTGTTGATATCGGTTATCTCGAGTTCGCCACGGGCCGAGGGTTTCAGGCTCCGGGCAATTGAGACCACCCTGGAATCGTAAATATAGAGTCCGGTTACGGCATAGTTCGATTTGGGTTGAGTGGGTTTCTCCTCGATTGATTTCACCCGCCGATCGCGATCGAACTCCACTACCCCATAACGTTGCGGGTCGCGCACATAATAACCGAACACCAGTCCGCCGTTGCGGAAATCACGCGCCGCACGGAGGAAATCGAATTTACCGTAGAAGATATTATCCCCGAGAATCAACACCACCGGGTCGTTTTCGATGAATTCTTCTCCAAGAATAAACGCCTGGGCAATCCCCTCCGGTCGCGGTTGTTCTTTATAGCTGATTCGCAGGCCGAGTGCGGAGCCGTCACCGAGTAATACTTCGAATCGCGGGAGATCATCCGGGGTGGAAATCAGGAGGATATCCGTCACCCCGAACATCATCAGGGTCGACAACGGATAGTAAATCATCGGCTTGTCATAGACCGGCAGGAGTTGCTTGCACATCACCTGAGTGGCTGGATAAAGACGACTTCCGGCGCCGCCGGCGAGAATAATACCCTTATGGACTTGTTGCGTCATGTCTAACCTTGTTTTTGCCCGTGTTCAGGATACGCCGCTTGTTGCATAGCTAGTGCACGGAGAAGGATCAACTAAAACCTGTCACCTGATCGTCAAGAGAACTACTTCCGTAACCGCGTCACCACTTTTTCGACCGACTTGACATCGTTAAACACGAAAAAGTGAATGCACTTAGCATCGTAATTGAGTAACTGCTCGCATTGCTGCACGGCCCAGTCAATACCGATCTGACGCACACGTTTGGGTTCATCGTTGACGGCATCTACCAGCCGATCCGGCAGGTCGATATGAAACCGTTTCGGGAGTAACGTCAATTGACGAGTGGAGTTGATTACCTTGATACCGGGAATGATCGGGACATCGATTCCGGCCCTGCGGCAGCGATCCGCGAAATCAATGAAGTGCATATTGTCGAAAAACATCTGGGTTACGATATAATCCGCTCCGGCGTCGACTTTTTCCTTCAGATATGCGATATCGGACGACAGATTCGGAGCTTCGAAATGCTTCTCGGGATAACCGCCGACGCCGATGCAGAGATCGATCGCCTCGCTCTCCTCCAGTTCATCGAGATAATAACCGTCGCGCAAATGGTCCAACTGCTCCACCAGTTCGAGGCTGTGCTCGTTGACCGTCCGCCCGGCCTGGATATCAACCTTGAAATTGGGTTCATCCCCTCGGATCGCCAGCACATTATGGATGCCGAGGAAATTCAACTCGATCATCGCATCTTCGGTCTCCTCGCGCGTGAATCCCTGGCAGAGCAAATGCGGCACGGTGTCGATATTGTACCGGTTCTGGATAATGCCGCAAATGGAAAGCGTTCCCGGTCGCTTGCGGCGTATCTTGCGTACGACGGTTCCATCCGGATTGGTGTCGTAGCTGGCGGCGGCGGAGTGGGCAGTCACATCGATGAAAGGAGGCTCGAACGGCATGAGACGCTCGACGATATCGAGAATTTCACGAGCGCTTTTACCCCGAGGCGGCGGAATAATCTCATAGCTGAAAAGCGGATTACGGGCTCGCTCCAGGTGTTCCGTAACGTACATAGGCTCGTCAGGTCCTTTCCCTCAAATGCAATCTCATTCCTTCACGCCCGCGGGATCGTAGCCAAGATTGGGCTGCAACAAGCGCTCCGCTTCCGAAAGAGTCAAGCCCTTGCGAGCGGCATAGTCAACGACCTGATCCCGACCGATCCGCCCCACGGCAAAATAACGCGACTCGGGATGCGCGAAATACCAGCCGGAGACCGATGCAACCGGCCACATGGCGAAACTCTCAGTCAAGCGTACGCCAATGCGCCGCTCAGCATCGAGCAGTTCGAATAACTTACCTTTTTCTGAATGATCCGGGCAAGCCGGATATCCGGGAGCCGGACGAATGCCGTTGTATTTCTCGGCAATCAACGCCTCGTGGCTCAGCTTCTCCCCTGCGGCATATCCCCAAAGTTCGCTTCGCACCAACTGGTGCATGCGTTCAGCCATAGCCTCGGCCAGACGATCCGCCAGCGCTTTGAGCATGATCGCATGATAGTCGTCATGCTCGCGTTCGAATCGTGCCGCGGCTTCAATCGCCCCGAGACCGGTCGTGACCACGAATGCTCCGATATAATCCGTGATACCCGTTTTAACCGGAGCCACGAAATCACTTAAACAAAGATTCGCCTTGCGCGAGGGCGAACGAAGCTGCTGCCGAAGATGACATAGACGAACATGAGTCTCACGGTGTGACCCATCCGGATAGAGGAGAATATCGTCACCGTTGCTCGCCGCCGGGAAAAGCCCCACTACGGCCTTTGCCGTTAGCAGCCTTTCGGAAACGATGCGATCAAGCAGCCGTCCGGCATCGGCAAACAATTGCCGCGCCTGCTCTCCCTGAGTGGGATTGTCAAATATATTCGGATAGCGACCGTTCAACTCCCAGACCTGGAAAAACGGTGTCCAGTCGATGTAGTCACACAACTCCTTCAGAGCATAATTCTCCAGAGTCGTGATACCGGGATGCGCCGGCTTAACGGGAGAGTATGCCGACCAGTCGATTGACAGCCTGGCCCGGCGGGCCTCTTCGAGCGGTATCAGATCCCGTTCGATCGTGCGACGTTCGTATTGCTCACGGGTTTGCTCATAATCTTCACGAACTCGGCTAATGAACGGATCACGCTTCTCTTCGCTGACCAGCGCCCCCACCACCCCGACCGAACGGGAGGCATCCGGCACATAAACAGTCGGTCCGTGATACGCGGGGGCGATTTTCACGGCCGTGTGGAGCTTGGAGGTGGTAGCGCCGCCGATGAGCAAAGGAATTTTCAGACCGCGACGATTCATTTCGTCCGCAACATGAACCATTTCTTCCAGCGACGGTGTAATGAGCCCGCTTAATCCGATAATATCGACTTTCTTCTCCAACGCCGTGGCAATGATTTTTTCAGCCGACGCCATTACACCTATATCGATCACTTCATAATTATTACAGCCAACTACCACACCTACGATATTTTTCCCGATATCATGCACGTCTCCTTTGACCGTCGCCAGCAGGAGTCGCCCGCGCTTATGCCTTTCACCCCGCCCCTTCTCCGCTTCAAGAAACGGCGTGAGTACCGCCACCGCCTTCTTCATCACCCGGGCCGACTTAACCACCTGGGGCAGGAACATTTTCCCGGAGCCGAACAAGTTGCCGACCTCGTTCATCCCGTTCATGAGCGGCCCCTCGATCACCGCCAGCGGCGATCCCAGTTCCTTATGAGCGGAGAGAGTATCTTCCTCGATAAAATCTACGATACCATGGATCAATGCATGCGACAGTCGTTCCGTGACCGGGACTTCGCGCCAGGACAGATCCTCGGCTTCTTTGTGTGTCAGACCGGTGGCTTTGGCCGCCAGCACCGTCAGGCGGTTCGCTGCCTGCGGATCGCGGTTGAGGATCACATCCTCGGCCGCCTGGCGAAGGTCCTCGGGGAGATCATCGTACACTGCCAATTGTCCGGCGTTGACGATCCCCATATCCAATCCCGCTTCGATGGCATAGTAAAGAAACACCGCGTGCATCGCTTCGCGTACGGTGTCGTTGCCCCGGAAAGAAAACGACAGATTGCTGATCCCCCCACTAACCAGCGCTCCGGGAAGTTCTGCTTTGATGGTACGACAAGTTTCGATAAAATCGACTGCGTAGGAATCATGCTCGGCGATGCCGGTCGCCACCGTGAGCACATTGGGATCGAAAATGATATCCTCGGGTGGGAAATCGATTCGTTCCGTCAGGAGGTGATAAGCCCTTTTGCAAACCGCCACTCGCTTATCATAACTCGTCGCCTGGCCCTCCTCATCGAACGCCATGACAACAGCCGCGGCGCCATAACGACGAATCAACTTCGCACGTCTCAGGAACTCCGCCTCACCGTCCTTGAGGCTGATCGAATTGACCACCCCTTTCCCCTGGACACATTTGAGGCCGGTTTCGATTATCTCCCACTTGGAGGAGTCGATCATGATCGGCACCCGGGCGATATCCGGATCGGACGCTACGAGGTTAAGGAAATGCTTCATTTCGGCCGGACCGTCAAGCATGGCATCGTCCATGTTGACATCGATTATCTGTGCCCCGGCCGCCACCTGCTGACGAGCAACCTTGACCGCTTTCTCGTAGTCACGTTCCTTGATCAGCTTCTTGAAACGGGATGAACCGGCCACATTGGTGCGCTCGCCGACATTAACGAAAAGAGAATCAGGCCCGATTGACAACGGCTCCAGACCGCTCAGGAAGGTTCGTTTCTTCTTCTCAGGGACTACTCGTGGTTTGAACCCTTCAACGGCCTGCTTAATCGCTCTTATATGTTCCGGTACGGTGCCGCAACAACCGCCAACGATGTTGAGCAAACCTTCACGAGCGTATTCGGCCAGAATTCCGGCCATACTCTCCGGCGACTCATCATAGCCACCCAACTCGTTTGGAAGTCCGGCGTTGGGATGCAGGGATATCGGTAACGGTGTGACATGGGACAACTCGATCAGGTAAGGCCGCATAGCTTCCGCGCCCATGGCGCAGTTGAGACCGAGACAGAACAGATCGGCATGACTGACCGATATCTGGAACGCTTGCGGCGTCTGACCAGAAAGGGTGCGACCGGAGGCATCGGTGATCGTGCCTGAAACCCAGAGGGGGATATCGAGGCCACGTTCTTCGAGGATGGAACGAATCGCAAACAAGGCTGCTTTGGCGTTGAGTGTATCGAAGACGGTCTCGACCATGAGCAGATCGGCGCCGCCGTCAATCAAACCCCGAGCTTGTTCGCCATAGGCCGCAGCCATTTCATCGAAATCGGTGTTGCGCGCGCCGGGATCGTTGACATCGGGCGAAATCGAACAAGTTCGATTGGTCGGACCGAGTGACCCGACCACAAAACGTGGTGTCGATGATTCCGCTTCATCGATTGCCTCGCAAGCCAATCGGGCGGCCGCTACGTTCATTTCATAGACGTACTGCTGTGTCCCGTAATCTCGCTGGGAAACGGCGTTGGCGTTGAAGCTGCTGGTGGTAACGAGATCCGCTCCGGCCTCGACATAAGCGCGGTAGACCGATTTCACCACCTCGGGTTGCGTCAGACTCAACAGGTCGTTGTTCCCCTTGAGATAGTTCGGATGATCGGCAAATCGCTCGCCGCGAAAATCCGCTTCGGTCAGCTCGTGCGATTGCAGCAGCGTGCCGGAAGCGCCGTCGAGAATAAGAATGCGCCGGGAGAGCAATTCGTTGAGCGTTTTTCGAACTGAGGCAGCCATAGTATATCCCTTTTCCGTTTATCAAAGTATGACACCCACCCGGTATCAACAACAGAATTCTGGAGATGATCGACTCTTTGCAGCTTCCAACAAAAAACTTTCTCGACCGCGCCAAATTCGTATATTGGCGACCGAATCGGCTGCAACCTGACAGCCGCAAAACAACCGTAGAAATAAGGACCTGAGCGATACGGCATTGGCAATGGGCAAAGACAAGAAAAAAAGCCAGAAGGTAAAACCCCAGCTTTGTAAGGGGTTCAAAGACTACACTCCCGAAGAACAAATAGCCCGCGAGGCGATGTTGACCAAAATTCGCGAGGTTTACGAACGGCATGGGTTTCTTCCGTTCCGAACCGCCTCGGTGGAATTGGCCGAGACATTGCTCGGGTCGCATTACAATCAGGACTCGTTGAAAGAGTTGTTCGGTTTCGAAGGCCCCGAAGAAACCGATATGTCTTTGCGCTACGAGTTCACCTTGTCGCTCGCTCGGTTCGTAGCCGGCAATCCGGACCTGCCGCTCCCCTTTAGAGGTTATCAATACGGCACGGTCTGGCGTGTCGATAAACCCGGTCCGGGACGTTATCGTGAGTTCATGCAATGCGACATGGATATCGTGGGGACCTCGAACCTGCTCGCCGATGCCGAGATTATCCAGACCATGGTTGAGACCCTGACCCATCTTGGCGTCAAGCGATTCAAGGTCCGTTTTTCGAGTCGTCGCATCCTCAACGGTCTGGTCGAATACGCCGGGATTCCGGCCGAGCGCGGTCCGGAAGTCATGCGGGTGATCGACAAGCTCGAAAAACAGGGACGCGAGGCAGTCCTGCTCGAGTTGGGACCGGGACGCACCGACCAGTCGGGCGATGTAATCCCGGGGTTGCATTTGGAAGACGGTCAGATCAAAGAGATTGACAAGTTTCTTTCTATCGCCGGTGAAGGTGACGAAGACCCGCTGTACGAGGTCGAAAAGCTCCTCGGACATATTGAGGAATCAAAGGCCGGTATCGAGGATTTGCGTCAGATTTTGTCGCTGCTGCACGAGATGAAGGTTGATCCAACCAGGTACGGCGTGGACCTGACCATCGTCCGAGGTCTGGGGTATTACACCGGACCGGTGTTCGAGACTACTCTGCTCGATTTGCCGGAGTACGGCTCGGTCTTTTCGGGCGGCCGTTACGACAATCTCGTCGATCGGTTCCTGAATCGGTCTATCCCGGCGGTGGGCACCTCGATCGGTGTCGATCGACTGCTGGCGGCGTTGATCGAGCTGAAGGCGATTGAGTTGAAACAGTCTACTTCACGCGTGCTGGTCACCGTCATGGACCGCGAACGTCTCCCCGATTATCTCGAAATTCTGCGTGAGTTGCGCAAGGCGGGTATCCCGGCCGAGATATTTGAGGGTGACACGAAAAATCTCACCAAACAGATCAAGTACGGCGATAAAGTCGGCATCCCGTTCGCGGTGATTGCCGGCTCCGAGGAATTCGAAGCCGGCACGATTACGGTCAAGAATTTGGAGGCCGGGCGCGAGAAAGCCCGTGTCACCGACGACCGCGAGGAATGGCTCAAGGCCGAAGATATCCAAGAGACCATCCCCAGAGCGAAGCTGTTGGAGTGGGTGCGAAACTCTCAATAACGCTGAGGTGATTTGTTCCATTACCTATAGTCTAATCCTCAGTAAAAACAGAGCTGTGTCACATAATTCTTTAGCCTTGACACTCTCAACCACACTGCCTTATTTCGAGCGTGACGACTGCCCCATCGGACAGGGCCGCCGCCGGCAACTACAAAGACCCGCATTCTGAGGAAACCGATGTCCAAACGCGCTTATGCCGGTATCGATATCGGCGGGACCAATGTTAAATTTGGTTTAATAGACCGCAACGGTCAGGTGATTCACCGTGAGCAGCGGCCAACCATGGCCGAAAAGGGACCTGTTCCCCTTCTCCATCTCATCACGAACATAGCAGAGCGCATTCTCTATTACGCTGCCGAGGAAGAATACACGGTTGACCATGTGGGAGTGGGTTCACCGGGAGCAGTGGATTTCAAAACCGGAACGGTAATTGGCCCCTGTCCCAACATTGAGGGCTGGACCGGTACAAAAATCGCCGAGACCCTTTCGGAACGTATCAACCTGCCGGTTTATGTCGACAACGACGCCAACGCCATGGCTCTGGCCGAATCTAAATTCGGAGCGGCGATCGGAGCCAACTCCGTTGTCTGCGCCACGGTCGGCACCGGGATCGGCGGCGGTATTATCCTGAACGGCAAGGTCTGGCGCGGTGCAACCGGTTCCGCCGCCGAGGTGGGTCATGTCCCCATCTCCATGGATGGTCCTCTCTGTGCCTGCGGCTCCCGGGGTTGTGTCGAAGCGTATTGTTCTAGCCGAGCGATCATCGAACGAACCCGTTCCAAACTCAAAAAGAATCTCTCACCGGTTTTCAATGAGATTCTCAACGGGGATATCGATTCGATTAACATCAAAAAGCTATTTGCCGCAGCTCGGAAACAGGACGAAACCGCCCTTGAGGTTCTCAGCGAAACAGCCTACTATCTTGGTATTGGTTTGGCCGGAGTTGTGAACCTTTTAAACCCCGAGATCGTAGTAATAGGGGGTGGAATTGCGGATGGCGGCGGCGGATTCGTGGAAATGGTCGCAGCCGTGATTAAGGAACGCGCTTGGGATTCGGCCACCCGGGAACTGCGCGTGGCGCGGGCTCGACTCGGCAATGATGCCGGCTTTATCGGAGCGGCTGTCCTGGGTGAATCCGGATGAGTTTAGACCTTAGGAGATTTAGATGAGTGAGAAAGTGATTGTCGATGATCGCCCTTTGCCTTTCAAACTGGCCGGCTGGTGGGGTTATACCGTAGCATCGGTTCTTCTGATTTACGGCTCTGTAAAAATTATTCTGAGTTTCCTCGATCATGATTACGGCACGATGAGTACCTCAATCATGTTTCTAGTACTTGGATTAGTCCTGCTCGCCCCGGCGGTGGCCTTCAAAGATCATCGTCCCTGGGGTTATTATGGCCTGATTGCGGTGAACATTCTTATCATCCTGCTGGCGATTATCGGTTATCAGCATTACGAGAATTTTATCATGCTGGCCCTTTCAGTCGGCGCCCTGGCAGCGTTATTTTCGTCACAGACTAAGAACTATTTGTTCAATCGTCGCTAATTTTCAATTGACATCAGCCGAAAAGATGATAAATTGGCACACTCTATCGCTATCGCAGCGATGGAGTTAGAATAACTCGGCGCCCTAGCTCAGCTGGTAGAGCAACGGACTGAAAATCCGTGTGTCCGCAGTTCGACTCTGCGGGGCGCCAGTTTTTTTTACCCTATTCCTCCCCCTTCTCCCCCGGGGTTACATTCATTCATGATTGACCAGTCAACTTTTGCTCGTATATTATAGGAAATGTTAAGCCCTGACAGCGGGAGTAGTTTATCCATGAGAGCACGGCATGCAATTCTGTTAACATTAGTTGTATTCATGATGATTTCATCGGGTTGCCTCGATAACTGGTCGCCGTCCACTTCACCAGCCAAGTCACCGGCGGTTACAACGTCAGTGTCGGAATTCGACTTCGGTTTCGTTGAACCCTACACGATTCTTCCATACCCTTTTTACGCTCACTCTACAGGCACCCTGCCTTTGACCTTCTATAGTGCGAGCGGATCGTCCTGGTCGCGACTGGGTGAAACTCCCGGCAACGGCAACATTCTGCCGGGAGACAGCCTGCAACTGGTTTGTTGGTACCGAAGCAGAGATTACAACGCTACGGGATACAGACCGATAACCGTCTATTTCAACGACGGCGATCTCTCGATTGTCTTCAACCTTGCCGGTTACCTGCTAGAATATTTCGAGCATCCGCTGGAGACCGACTCACTTCGCCGTGAATTCCCGTTCACCGGCAGCTCCGATGAACTGACCTCATTAGTGCCGTTTTATAATACAACCGAGGACACCGCCTGGATCACTCCGGTGTTGCTCCCCGACAGCCGTGTAGACGTGAGCTTCCCGGAGTTTATCCCCCCTCAGGAAACAAGTTGGGTTGAAATCGATGTTAACGGTCGCCCTGTCGGTTCGAGCTATTATCAGGCTACTACCTTTGACGTACAAACCTCGTACAGCAGTCGGTACACCATCGGTATTTACAGGGCGGGCAAATAGATATCGTCAGAATCAAATCCAAACGCTTGACCGAAAAATACCGCTATGGTTTAACATTCTCCTAACTTTCCCTGTCGGTATTTCGTAAATTCCACCAAATGAGCATGAGCAGAGCTATGACCAGACTGGTGGAAAGGAGAGTCGTTTGAGATCAATCGCCATCGTACTGACCGCAGCCTTATTGGCACTCGCCGTCGGTTCCGTTTTCGCAGGGGACAAACCGGGGGGAATCAACGACAAACTGATTGAGGGATACAAACAACAAGCCGCATCCATGCCGGGCTTGAAAACCCAGATTAACGCCGTTACCAACAACTCGATCAAGTCGTTGGCGCTAGACCGCGATAAAGTAATCGAACACGACCGCATCATAGCTTTCAAGCTCAAGTCCAACGGCATCACCAATCAGCAAGCCTCGGGTCGCTGCTGGATGTTCGCCGGACTTAACGTTATTACCCCTCCGATCCTCGATAAGCTCGACATCGAATCGTTCGAGCTTTCACAACCGTACCTCTCGTTCTACGATAAGCTCGAAAAGGCCAACTATTACCTTGAAGAGATTATCCGCCTGCGTGACCGGTCTTTGGATGATCGCGAGTTATCTCTCGATTTGGAGTATGCCTTTGGCGACGGTGGCTGGTTTCCAAATTTCTCAGGATTAATAAAGAAGTACGGGATCGTACCGCTTTCAGCCATGCCGGAAACGAAACAATCCTCCTCCACCGGAAGACTAAACGCCCTGACTACCTCTCTTCTGCGCGGTTTCGCTTCGGAACTTCGCCGGATGAACACCGAAGGTAAAAACGAGAAGCAACTCCGCTCCCGCAAAGAAGAAATGCTGGCTGATGTTTATAAGATGCTCGTTCTCAATTATGGTCAACCACCGGAGGAATTCGTTTTCCGCTACAAACAACCGGACCCCAAAAAGGATGATAAAAACGGAGAAGACGCTGAGGATACCGATTCCGTGACAGTCGAGGAGAGCAACGATACCGAAGCTGAAGGAGACGAAGAGACCACAGAGGACAAAGACGACAAAAAGGATGAGGATAAGAAGGATGTATACATCTCTGAAACTCATACCCCGCAGTCGTTCTACGACAAATATGTCGCGGAATCCATAAAAGACTATATTCTGATCTCCAACTGTCCCACCCAGGACTATGAACGGCTGTTTCTGCTTGAAGGAAGCCGTAATATCTGGGACGACAGTGACGTTACGGTTTTAAACATGCCGATCGAAAAACTCATGGATTACACCCATAAATCTCTTCTGGACAGCCAGGCAGTTTGGTTCGCCTGCGATGTCGACAAAGATAATTACGGCGACAGCGGCATTTTCAGAGCCGGCATCTATAACTATAACGATGTTTTTGATCTGGATTTCTCGCTGACTAAAGCCGAAATGATCGACTTCTGGGACATCTCCCCCAACCACGCCATGACCTTCATGGGCTTCGACACCTCCGACACCGAACAACCCACCAAATGGCTTGTCGAAAACAGTTGGGGCGCCAAAGCCGGACAAGGAGGCAATTGGTATATGTACAACGACTGGTTCAAGGAGTACGTCTTGATAGTCGTCATCGACAAGGCCCTCCTTTCCGATGAGGACCGCGCCCTGCTGGATCAGAAACCGATCCGGATCAAACCTTGGGAACCATTCTTTTTGTCCGCAAGAAATCTGGACTAGAGAGCCATATTAGCTATGACCGAAGATTTACTGAAACAACTTGAAGATATTTATGCCCCCGATCAGCGTTCGACTCGGGCCGACCAGTTAGAGGTTGTCTCTCATGATGAATCCACCCTCGCTCCCGTAAAGCCGTTGGTGGTAGTCTGGCCGAGCAATCCCGAACAGATTCAACGTACGATCCTCCTTTGCCGGGAATATAAAATCCCGGTCACCACCCGTGGAGCCGGATCTGCCCTGGAGGGTTCTACGATCCCCTCCGAAGGTGGCCTTGTGCTTGATGTCAGTCGCATGACAGAGATCGAGCAACTATGGCCTGACGATTTACAAGTCGCTGTACAACCGGGCATTATCTACGATGACTTAAACCGTATGTTGAAGAACGACGCCTTATTCTTCCCCCCTGCTCCAGGTGGTTCAGGCGATGTTGCCACGATCGGCGGCATGATCTCCACTAATGCTTCCGGTATTTACTCGGTCAAATACGGCGGTACTCGTGACTACATCCTGAAACTCAAAGTAGTCACCGGCGCCGGTGATATCATGGATATTGGTAGCCGGGCGATCAAACGATCCTCCGGCTATAATCTAGTTGACCTGATCTGCGGCTCGGAAGGAACCCTGGGGGTTGTCTGTTCGGCTACTCTGCGCCTGGCCGGCCTCCCGGAGGGCCGCCTTCAGACTGCATTCAGCTTCGAAAATGATGTCGCAGCCGCCAGAGCGGTTTCGGAAATGTGTCGGTACGGACTTGATTTAGCAGCCGTCGAGTTCTTAGACAGAGCACTTGTTCAAGCCCTCAACGCATTAAAAGATTATAACTTAGAAGAAAAACCTTGTCTGTTCCTTGAATTCCACGGGCCCGACGCCACGCTCACCGCGAACAACGAACTTGCAGCCGAGGTCTGCGCCGAACAGGGTGGTCAGCCGCTCACTCTTGGAGAGAGGCAGAATCCGTGGGAAATCAGACACTACGCGACCGATGCCATCAAACATCGGCGTCCGGGCTACTCGATCGTGCGTAACGATGTTGCCTTCCCTATCTCCTGTTTACCGGAAATGGTCGAATTCTGCCACCATTTAGGGGAGGAAGCAGGTCTGTTAATCCATACTTTTGGTCATGTCGGAATGGGACTCCTGCATGCGTTGATCCTGGCCAGATCCGACAACAACGAGGAATGGAAAAAAGCTCACGAGTTGAGCGACAGAATCATCCGACGTACGGTTGAACTGGACGGCACTGTTTCGGGAGAACACGGCATAGGCCTTGGGCACAAAAACCTGTTCGGTCTTGAACACGGCGAGTCGGTTAAGCTCATGCGCCGGATTAAGGCTCAGTTTGACCCCGATAATATCCTTAATCCCGGTAAAATTTTCGATATGTAGCCCATAACCGGACTTACCTCCTGAGCGTCCTTATATTGATATGGAGTAATAAGATGGCCTCTGCCTTGACGGGTTACGTTTTGATGGCTATATTATCCAATTAGACTGGAACGTAATTTCGACCGGAGAAATATAAGCCATTATGAAACTTGCTTTAGCCGTCACCTTGTTATTGCTCCTGGCAACATCGGTCCTGGCCGGTCCGGAGTTTGAGATAGCGAATAAAATTTTCGATTTCGGGACGGTATCACAGAATTCGCATGTTGTGCACTACTTTTGGTTCAAGTCGACCGGAGACGATACGGTGAAGATTGAGCGAATTGTAACCGGCTGTCATTGTACTCTGGCGGATTACGATCATGATGTCCTCCCCCCCGGTGATTCCATGCTGGTTGGAATTTCATGGGATCTTGATCGTCGTATCGGCTTTACAAGTCAGTACCCCCGCGTTTACCATAACGCTCCCCATAGTCCGACATCAATGACCATTAAAGCCCTTGCGGTACAAGCCGCTGACACGGCCCGACCGGTATCGGCTAAACCCTATAAAGCAGAATTATCCGTGGCAGAACCCATTGTAGTCGATTCGGTCATGATAAAACTACACAATTACCTCGACCATCTCCTGACAGTAACACAGATTTCCAGGGATGTCGCCTGGTGTTATGTAGATCTGCCGGATACCATCCCTGCCAATGGCGATGCCTGGATCAAGGTCAAGGTCAAGCCGGAGTATGCCGAAGAGGATTTTGTGGCCTCGGTAACATTCTCCATGGCGAAGGTGAAATCTAGCTCGGACAAGGATAAACCGACCATTATGACCATTCCGATACGGAGAAAGCATTATAACTAATTGGATAACAGGAATACCCACATATTACCGAAGGGATATTTTCATCCTATGAAACAGCTTGTTACTGCTATGGCCCTGACCCTCGTCCTGCTTCTGCTCGTGGGCCAGGTGCAGGCAGGTCCGTTGCTGACAGTTCCTGAGAAGTCGTTCGATTTCGGATATGTCCCCCAGAACGCCAAGATTTCTCATACATTCTGGTTGCACTCTTCCGGAGACGACACGCTTAAAATTGTCAGCGTTAAACCTGGCTGAGGCTGCACCCAAGCGCCTCTTGAAAAAGATGTGCTTGCTGTCGGTGACAGCACTCGGTTAGAAATTATCTTTAGTACCAAGACCTATCGGACCAGGGTGACCAAGCGCCCGCGCATCACCACCAACGAAGGTCAGGAAGCCAGCTTCGTAGAGATCACGGCCCAGGTTACGCCGCGTCCGGATTCGACGTATCCGATAATCATCGGTCCGTACAAGCTGGACCTCTCGCAATATACCGACAAGGTGATAAGCGAGAAGGAGTTCGAACTGCACAATATCTCCGACCAGGAGTTGCAGATTAAACTCATCGACTGGGCTCATGAGTATTTCAAAGTCGATATGCCCGAATCGATTAAACCGGATCAGACAGTGCGCGGCAAGATCGTTCTCAAAGACGCCGCCCTGGAGGAGAACTTCACCAAATCTCTGACTTTCGAAGTCAACGATCAGAAGAACACCCGGTATACGATTCCTGTAAAACGTACGGTGCGTAACGTCAATGTACCGGATAATAACGCCAGTACGAGTTCGCACCAATAAAGCATCTTGTTAGCAGTAACGCAGAAGAGGCCGCCCGATCAGGCGGCCTCTTTTTTTATTCCGATATTTGGCGTGCCCGTTCAATAACCCTGGACGTCAATTGTTCCTTCGCTGATCCATTGCTCCCATTCATCGCTATGTACCTCGGTAGTTACATTGGAATGAACGAGCTTGTAGTCTCCATCGCCGTAGGGATCTTCGAAAATGAAATAATGTCCTTGCTCGATATCGTAGTAATACCAGATCTGATAAGGATCAGCTACCTGGGGAGCCTGGACATCGACCAGATCATCATACTGGCCATAAATCATGTAAATTCTCCCCCGGCTCGACAACCAGCCGTCATCCATCTCCGGATTGGTTGAGAAGTACTGATTGCAGTATAAATAGCGCTCGGCCATCTGCTCTCGCATCGGCATTTCATCCGGTCCCTGACCACGTTCCCGTTCGGTCCAGAATTGGTCCATAAAATTCCGTTTGCCTACCCAGGAAAGATTGTTCAAAGTTCTTTTCTGATCCGGTGTCAACAGATAATTAGCCGATCTAATCCGTTCCTCGGGCAGCAGACGATCATAAGCACCGAAGCTTGGCTCCTCATTGTAAGCGGCCAGGAGTTTCTCGGGCGACACGATACGGAATGGTGAAACAGTGGTATCAGCCCGGTTGTTATCCATATCGAGTACACTCAAGCGAAGCCAGTACAGGGCATCGGGCCAGTCGGAGATATCAATCGGTTCGGTGATAACCAGAGAAGCACCCGGCTTAGCACCGGACCGCCCTCCCAACTCACGGTAAACCTCACGATCCTCGTCCAGAACGGTTAACTGCAGCAAATAACGACCGGAATCCGCTTCAGGGACGGTCAAACCGTAAACTTCAGCGTAGACATAAGCAGTAGTATCGTCCGTACCGTAAATCGACTTCGGATTGGGTATCACTTCATAACCATTCTTAATCAGGCGCGGATTGAGATTCGAGGTGGAATCCCCAACGTAATGAATACTGTAAGCCCATTGCGGTCCCCCGATAGTCACCGTGGTCTTCGGCGGGGGGACATAGATATAGTCAATCAGGTAGTCGCCTTTACGTCGGCTGACGGCGTCAATCACGGTTACTCTGGCGGAGTAGGTCCCCGGTGGAAGCAGCATGTTGATCTTATTGAACAGACGAATTCCTTCTATCTTCGCCTCTTCCGTGCTGTTCACGCGAACCGAGAAGTAAGTATACGCGGAATCTATTGCCTGCCCCATGGGATTGGCGATTCTAACCAGTGCCAGAACCCTTGATTCCAGTTGGTCCTTATCCTCTTCCGTGTGGAAAAACTCCAACTCGTGCCGCTTGATCGAGAAAGGGAACTCAACCAACACCACCGAATCCAGATTGGGATTGGGATAGGCTGTAGCTCCCGCATAAACAGTCATCTTGTTGGGATCATCTTCAGCCATAACCGCCATCGTAGTCATCACGCCGATCACGACAGCCAACCAAATGTATCGCATAAACTGCATCTTAATTTTGCTACTCCTAAAAATCCGGTTCCTGATTCAACCCGTCATAGGGATAAACGAGCCGGTAGTCACCGTCTCCGTTTCGATCGACAAATGTGAACTTCAGATATTGATTTCCTCGATAATAGTGCCATTCCTGATAAGGCATTCGGGACGGCATAAGCGGATAGTCATCGACCTGGTCCGGTTCTCCGTGTTTTACGTAAATGATTCCACGGTCGGTGGCCCAGCCCGGTTGCCCCATAAAGGCGAAATTACGGTTGGCTACCTGGATGCGTCGGAAGAACTCCAGTTTAATCTCATTTTCAGCCGTCCCCGGAGTCGGATCTCGCCCTTTCCAGAACTTGTCCATCAAACGAGCACGCTCTTCGTATGTACTCGCCTTTTCCAGTGAGTCCAACTCATGTGGTTCGGATATGAGTTCCAACAGACGCACGGCTTCTTTTATATCGTTACGCAGAAGACTCGCGAGCGACCAAACGACGTAGAAACTATGTTCCTCACTGTCAAGCTCACGATTCTTCTTCGTTGTATCCCTCAGACGGATTTCTACCGCGTATTCACCGGGGGTTAAATCGGCGATGGAAACTTCGCGCACCTGGCGCAGAAACGACTCGTCTACTTTCTCCGTGGCTGAGTCACGATACAACAACGCTCCATAACGGCGCCTGATAGCCGTCTCTACCAGTACTTCCTTGTGCTCTTCCTTTTCACCGGCGTACACCTCGAAGTAGAACAACACTCGGCTGTTTCCTTCATCACCGAATTCTCTGGTAAGAGATGGAATAATCGTAAATCGCCCCTTATCGAACGGCAACGGATTCTCCCCCGCCTGGCCGATAGCGGTAATCAATTCAATATCTGAAATTCTGGGGCGATTTAGTTTATACTCCCGGAGATTGACCTTCATCTCCTGCTTATGCGAGACATCCGCAATTTGGTCATGCAGGATCAGGTCTATTTCGTACTTGCCCTTCGGTAGGATGAAATTTACCTGGTTGGTGCGAAAATCCGATCCGGAACGAGTTCGTCTTTTGTTTTCAGCCGTTAGCTGCTTCTCTTCGGTAAATTCCTGAACCTGACGACCGTCATCGTCCTTAACCCGAATAGTTATATCGAACTCAGCTCGGTACTGACCGGCATACTCCTCCCAGGACAGAAGGTAGTTATAGTATTGGTAGTATACCTCGAGACGCAGCGTGTCAGGATGTCCGGCCATGAAACTACAGTAATCCATGAGCAAGCCCACTCTGGACGGCGCTTCAAGGCGATCGAACGAATCGACCTGTGCGTTGCCGGTCGTGATGAAAAAGCAACCGACCAACAAAGCGATAAGGATTATTTGTGACTTAATGAACCGCATGCTGTAATTTATAACCTGTTGCTACTTCAAACGTTTCAACTTAGGGGAATGTTTAGAGGAGGGCAAGAAAAAAGGGCCCTCAGGCCCTTTGTATCATTCGTAGCGAAGGGCTTCGATGGGATCCAGTCGAGCCGCCTTAAAGGCCGGATACACTCCTGATACCAAACCGACCGAGACTGATACCACAAAGCCGGTTACGATCCAGAAAAGCGACACCGAGATCGGGAAACCGGCCCAGGCGTTAATGCTCAGTCCCAGGATAATACCAAACAGTATCCCGATTACTCCACCGGCGCCGGACAACGTCATGGCCTCGGTCAAAAATTGCAACAGGATGTTGGAGCGCTTGGCTCCGATAGCTTTACGGACACCGATCTCGCGAGTACGCTCGGTTACCGATACCAGCATGATGTTCATTACCCCGATACCACCCACCATCAGACCGACCGAAGTAATCACAATCATGGCTATGTAAATGTACTTCGTTATGTTCTCAATCTGCTCTTTGAAAGTATCCTGCGTTGAAAGAGCGAAGTTGTTGTCCTTGTTGAAAGGTACGCTTCGATAGATTCGCAGTGCGCTGATGATCTGCTCTTTAGCTTCCTCAATCTGTTCTCGCGAAGCGGCCTTAACCGTCAGCGTCAGGGCTTCATCCCAGGGGTGAATTTTTTCGAAGGTACTGAGCGGTATGATCATCACATTGTTCTGGCTGTCTTCATCGAAATTCGACTCGACATGTTCCAGGACACCGATTACCTGGAACGGATTGCTGTTGATACGAACCTCTTTACCTACGGGAGCTTCATCTTCGAAGAGGTTCTGCGCCACTTTGTCACCCAACACGACCACTGATGCCCGGAATTCAATATCAACTTCAGAGATAAAGCGACCGGATTGTATTGACCTGTCCAAAACCCGCTGATAATCGGGCCAGGTTCCCAGATAGCGGGTGTTGGAAACCTTCTGGTTCTTGTATTTGATTACATTGCCGCCCGAAGCCCAGTAGTGGTTCTGAGGGGCGACACCGTCCACCGCGGGACAGGCTTCTTTTATCATTTTCGCTTCACCGGCCGTGAGAAAAGGTCGGTTGCGCTCTTCTTCGGTAAGATCATCCCAGTCGGTCCCCGGTGCGAAGCGATCGATGTAAATAATCGTAGTCGAGCCCATCGACTCGATCTCTTCTTCCATAGCGCCGTTCAATCCGTCAATGATCGAAGCAAGCCCGATAACCGATGCGACTCCGATCATAACACCCAGGATAGTTAATCCCGAGCGCAATTTGTTCATCCGCAGAGAGTCGAGCGCCATCTCGATTGCATCTTTTATCTCGGTTGGAGTCAGCAGCATATTCTTATACTCACTCGTAACTCAGAGCTTTGATAGGATCCAGCTTGGCCGCTCGCCAGGCCGGATAGATACCGAAAACCAGACCGATGCCGGTCGATATCACCAGTCCAAGCGTAATGGCTAGCCCCGACGGCGAAATGTCCATATCGATCATACTCACCAGGGACCGCGCTGCGAGGAAGCCGGCGACAATACCGACAATACCTCCCGACAAAGTCGTTACTAATGCCTCGAAAAGAAACTGCAGCAGAATGTGTCGACGTCTGGCGCCGATTGCTTTTCGGATACCTATCTCTCGAGTTCGCTCAGTAACTGAAACCATCATGATATTCATTACCACGATACCGCCGACCACTACCGATATGGATGAAATCCCTATGAGGCCGAAACGAAATATCTTCGTGAAAGCGTTCAGCGTCTCCAGAATGTTGTCGGCGGTATATATCTCGAAATCATCCGGTTTGTCGTAAGGGACATGGCGAATTGATCGCAAGACCTGACGAACCTGATCCATGGCATCGGGCAATGCCTCGACCGATACCGCTTTCACCGCGAACCGTAACCGCCAGTCGGGATTTCCGAACTGCTTGACATGAGCACTGAACGGAATAACTACGAAGTTGTCCTGGCTTTCTCCGAATAACGTCCCCTGTCGTTCGGCTACTCCGATAACCGTATATTTAACTCCATCGATACGGATATCTTTGCCGATCGGATCGTTGGGGCCGAACAGCTTCTCACGGATCAGGTCGCCGATGAACACTACCTGGCGACGATAAAGGTCATCCTCGGCAGAATGAAAACGACCTTGCGCCACTTCCATATCGACAATCTCGATCATTTCATGCGAAGCACCGGCAATCGCAACATCACGTACTCGCTCGCTGCCTCTACGAACTTCGGCCGATGAACTGGTGCGGGTCGACATCTTATCGCACAGTTCACAGCCGTCCCTGATTTCATCCGCCATATCAATAGTGAACGGCTTGCGTTTGATCATCTCGAGCCATTGTTCATGGGAAGTAATAACCCCACCGACACGAGTCACGATGAAGGTCGAGGGACCGAGCGAGGCCAGATCCTCTTCGATAGCCCCCATCATCCCCTCCAATGCCGAGATAATCGTCATCACCGAGGTAAATCCAACGACTACTCCGAGAAACGTCAATCCGGAACGCAGCTTATTGGCCCAGATGGCTTCGAAGGCTATTTTGAGAATCGAAATACCTATCATGGTAACTTACGCACTGACTCGGTGCGCTCCGTTGCGGATATCACTGTCAATTTCACCGTCGAGAATCGAGAGAACACGATGGGCATGATCGGCGATATCCCGCTCGTGCGTTACGAGAATTATGGTATTCCCCTGATTATGCAGGTCATTGAACAGCTTCATTATTTCCAAAGACGTCTTCGAATCAAGATTGCCGGTCGGTTCATCGGCAAGCAACAGCGAAGGTTTATTGACCAGGGCGCGAGCAACGGCAACACGCTGACGTTGTCCGCCCGAAAGCTCGTTCGGTTTATGCAGCATGCGGTCCCTCAGCTCCACCATCGCAAGAGCTTCCTCCGCCAGGCGCTGACGATCCCCCGCATTCGTGCCGTTGTAAATCAGGGGTAACTCGACATTATGTAAAGCGGTCGCTCGGGGCAGCAGGTTAAAAGTCTGAAAAACGAATCCTATCTCACGGTTTCGAATCGCCGCCAGGTCATCGTCGTTCATAGCGCTGACCGGTTTTCCGTTGAGAATGTATTCACCGGAAGTCGGAGTATCCAGACAGCCGATCAGATTCATCAGGGTCGATTTGCCCGAGCCGGACGGTCCCATGATCGCTACATATTCGCCCTTCTCGATGGTAATGGACACCCCCTTCAGGGCATGCACTTCCTCATTACCCATCTGGTAAGTTTTCCAAAGATCCCGGGTTTCGATCAGTGCCATCAGTCCTTGCCTTCCTCACCGGCACTAACTTCACCGACACGTGTTACCTTGACCTCATCGCCGTCCTTAATCGTTCTTAAAATCCGATAAGGACCGGTGACAACCGTATCAGACTCCGTCAGACCGTGCAGAATTTGAATGCGTCGTTTGTCTGCAATACCGGTTTCTATTGGAACGAATTTAGCCTGATTGTTGCACACCACGAAAACACCCTTGACTTCCTTACGCGTTTCATCACCCTTGCCGTGGTTCGTGGAATCATCCTGCGTTTCGATCTCAGCAGCATGTACGGCGTTGTCGGAAGTCTCCTTACTGAGGGGATCCTGCTCGTGAGCCTTCTGCAAAGAATCCATATCGTAATTGCGCATTACAACGGCGCTGTATGACACGGCCAGTACATTCTCTCCCGTAGCTGTCGTTATATCCACAGTAGCCGACATCCCGGGACGCAGCTTGACAACCGGATCGGTGAACACTACTCGGACAAGAAAATTGGTCGACTGGCTCTCCGTGCCGGAGTTCGACTGAATAGCCGTGTTGCCTATTTCGACTACCGTGCCGGCGAACACCGTATCGGGGAAAGCATCCACCTCAATATCAACCGGTTGATTCAACTCAACCTTGTTGATCTCGGTCTCGTCCACATCGACTTCCACCTCATAGATGTCGAGATCGGCAATCGTCATAAGTGTTTTGCCGGTCGTGTATCCTGTTTGAGCCGGGGCAATTTCTCCCACTTCACAATCGAGATAGGTAACCACACCGCTCATCGGCGCCACGATCTTAGCCTTGCTGAGATTATCGAGCTCCTGATCGAGACGAGCCCCGTACTGCTTCGCCTGAGCAAGACTCGCATCATAAGAGGACTTGGCGTTTTGATAAGCATACATCGCCGAATTATGCTCATTCTCAGAAGCAAGACCGGATGCAAAAAGACGCTTCATTCGCTCGAAATCTTCCGAGGCCTGATCCAGACTGGACTTATAACCCTCCAGACGAGCGTTGATCTCGCTCAGCATATAGCGGGCCTGATCGACATCGGCGCGCAACTGAACCGTGTCGAGAATCAACAACGGATCATTCAACATTACCCGGTCGCCTTCACGAACGAACAGGGCCCTTATCTCACCGGTCACCTCGGCCGTGATATCAACCTTGGTAGCCGGCTGGACGCGCCCTGAGGCCGACACGATCTCCGTCAAATCGCGGCGTTGCACGGTATCCGCTTGAACATCAACACCGGAACTGCGAGACAGACCGAGATTCAACCCGACCAACGTCGCGACAACAACCACCGCGAGCACGATAATTAGTAGTTTCTTCTTGGACATACTCTGGCTACCCCATACTCCTCAAATCTTCTTCTCTGCCTAATTGTCTCCTACATTTTGCCGGTAGCGTGCTCCAGGGCGGCCACCGCCAGATTGTAGTCGAACTCCGAACTTATCTTGGACATCTGGGCCTCCTTCAACGACACCTGAGCATCGAGCAAATCCAGAATCGTCGCTGCTCCCAGATTGTACTTTTCCTGTGTTATCTTCAGATCCTCTTCCGCCGCGGCTACATTCTCCTCGTTAACCTTCACCTGCTCGGAGGTCTTTTCGATCTCCAGGTACGCCTGCTTGATTTGCAGCGAAACGAGATGTTTCTCCTCGGTCAAAGCCGCCCGGGCATTATTCCTCGCGATCTTGGCACTGGCCACATTCCGCTCACGCGAAAAACCATCGAAGATGTTCATGCTTAAACCGAAGCCGAGCGTCCACGAGTTTGATTTACTGTTATACAAAACCGTATCACCGCTGGAGCCATCGGACCAGTTCAGATTGCCGTACGCTGAAAACGACGGGAGATAACTCATATGAGCGGCCCGCAGATCATGGCCGGTTTCGACTTCATATTTCTTCGCCGAAAGAAGAGTCGGTTGGTTATCCAGACCGTACTGAATGGCTTCATCCATCGTTCCGTCATACGAGCGTTGCATATAATCAGTGCTGAACTCTACGTCAGAGTGGGGATCAAGACCTACCGTATAAGCCAAATCAGCCTTGGAACTGGTTACCGAATTTTTCGCCTCAAGGAGACTCAGGCGGTCGTTGCCGTATTGCACCTTCTGTTTGAGAACATCGGACTTGGCCGCCGAACCGAGTTCGAAACGTGATTCGATCAGCTTTAACTGTTCCTTGCTGCGCTCGACGGCATCCTCCTGGACCGAGACATTCTCAACTGCCGCGAGATAAGCATAAAAAGCGCCCTTAACCTCATAGATAAGATCCTGCTCGGATGCGATCACGTTAAGACTGGCTCGCTGTGCGGCGGTTCGGGCTGAAAAGTAATCGAAGAAAGTCGCACCGCTGAGTGAGAGATTGGCGCTGAGACCGTATCCCTTGCTCGTACGCGACTGATCCGGCTGTTCCGAAACCATATCAACTAAATACAGAGAGTCGGTCGCCCGCTGTGCCAGCACTGGGAATTGTGTACCATCGACCTCAATCGTATCAACGAAATACTCGTAATCCGTGTATTCGTATGCATTATAGGGAACGCGAACTTCCTGATCTCGAGTTTCTCCTTTAGAATAGCTGTAAGAAGCACTCACATTAGGCAGGAACGATCCCAACGCCGCCAGGCGATTGGCCTTAGCCAGATCCTCACTGCCGCGCGCCGAGATAATCGATGAACGGTGCCTCAGGGCAAGTTCTATGCAATCGTCTAATGTCAACTTATCGGCCCCGAAAGCCGCCGCCCACGGGAGCAGGATTGCCACAACCATAGCTTTTACTAGTACCGATTTCATCTAGCAACTCCGTTATGTTCCATTGAATCTAACACCCGACGATTCACCCTCAATAGACCGGTAAATCGATCAGATGTTGCTTTGTTCATTCCGTTTTTCATTATTTGATATTACCGGGAATGCGATGGTTCTGATAAATACGACCGATAAATCGTTGTCTCTTTTCCTCTGCTTAGCTCCAAATCATCCATACCAGAACTAACGAAGGCTCAACACAAAAGTTTCATCAGCATAATCGTGATGAGTACCTTCCCGGCCTCGAATTATTCACCTTTATAGACAAAAAGGCAAGCTTGCGATTTTTTAAGGCGGTCGTATCATCACATATCAAGACCGCTCCCCGACAATGTAAGATTAATGACACGACTTCGATACAAAAAGAAACCGGGGTGACCGGTTGGCGATCACCCCGAAATCAACAAATTCTAAAAACTATATATCTAGTTAAACAGCGCCGGACCAACGACCAGCGAAACAATCGCCATCAGCTTGATCAGGATGTTCATCGACGGACCCGAGGTATCCTTGAAAGGATCGCCTACGGTGTCACCGACTACGGCCGCTTTATGGGCATCGGATCCCTTGCCTCCAAGCGCACCGGCTTCGATATACTTCTTGGCATTGTCCCAGGCGCCGCCGGCGTTGGCCATCATGAGAGCCATCATAACACCGGACATAGTGGCGCCGCCAAGGAAACCACCGAGAGCTTCCGGGCCAAGAATCAAGCCAACGATAATCGGAGCCAGAACGGCCGTGAGACCCGGAACCACCATCTGCTGTAAAGCGCCGGTAGTTGCAATGTGAACGCAGGTCTTGGTATCGGGCTTGGCTTTTCCTTCCATGAGACCCTTGATCTCACGGAACTGACGGCGGACTTCCTCTACCATCTTCTGGGCTGCTTTACCCACAGCAGTCATGGTCATAGCAGCGATAAAGAACGGCAACACACCACCGAGGAAGAAACCGAGAACGACACGAACGTTAAGCATGTTAATGCCGTTCAATCCGACCGCGGCGGAATAAGCGGAGAACAGCGCCAAAGCGGTCAAAGCCGCCGAACCAATGGCGAAACCTTTACCGATGGCCGCAGTAGTGTTTCCAAGAGAATCGAGACGGTCGGTAATCTTGCGAACTTCCGGACCAAGGCCGGACATTTCCGAGATACCACCGGCGTTGTCGGCGATCGGACCATAGGCGTCAACCGACATCGTAACACCGATCGTACCCAGCATACCGACACCGGCAATACCGATACCGTACAGGCCGGCGAAGCTGTAGCCAACGTAAATGGCGCCACAGATCACGATGATCGGCATCAGGCAGGATTCCATACCAACAGCCAGACCGTTGATGATATTGGTCGCCGCGCCCGTCTTCGAAGCTTCCGCAATTTTGCGGACAGGACCGGCCGCGGTGTAATATTCCGTCAGCAAACCCAGGATAATTCCAGCTACATTACCTCCGATAATAGCCCAGAATACATTGTGATCGATTCCGAGTTTATCAATGATAATCCAGGCAGCTACCAGCATAGCCACGGCGCCAACGTAGGTGACGAGGCGGAGAGTTGCGGCCGGATTCATCTTGGAGAATAAACGGACCGAGAGAACACCGAGCATCGAAGCCAAAGCTCCAAAAGCGGCGATCATGATCGGTAGTTGCATATAAGCGTCGCGCGCTTCGGCAATCTTGGCCTCGATACCGACACCGGTAATCGTTGCAGCGATTGCCATCGTGGCAATGATGGAGCCGACATAAGACTCAAACAAGTCCGCTCCCATACCGGCGGTGTCACCGACGTTGTCGCCGACGTTGTCGGCAATCACGGCGGGATTGCGCGGATCGTCTTCAGGAATACCGGCCTCTACCTTACCGACCAGGTCGGCGCCGACGTCGGCAGCCTTGGTATAGATACCGCCGCCGACACGAGCGAACAACGCGATCGATGACGCACCCATCGCGAAGCCGTTGATGATCGACTGTGATTCGGGATCACCGAAAAAGAAATAGGCGATACCCACACCGATAAGACCGAGTGAGGCAACCGACATACCCATCACCGCACCACCCGAGAAGGCTATCGAGAGAGCTGCCGGCTGACCTAGATCCTTGGCCGCCGCACAGGTACGGACGTTGGCTCGAGTTGCGGCTTTCATCCCGATAAAACCGGCCAGCATCGAACAAATCGCACCGCCTAAAAACGCATAAGCTGTCTTTGGCTGAACCTTCCAGGCCAGCAAAGCGAACACGATAACGATGAAAATGACCAGAATCGAGTACTCACGTTTCAGGAAAACCATGGCGCCGTCGTGAATAACCTCAGAAATCTCCTTCATGAGGTCGGTGCCGGTCGGTTTGCTCCTGATCCAGAAGAACAGCGCCAGAGCGAAAATAAACCCTACCACTCCGATCAGCGCTGCTAACAAACCAGTATCCATGAACAGTTACTCCTGTTTATGTATATGTGACCGTTAAAGTTAGTTGCTAATCTCAATGCCTCTGCAAATCTCGCTGAATATATCGGCTCCCCCACACGTTGGCAAGTGAAATCTTTCACCAGCCCTATCAACCAAGAAAAAGGCCGACCCCCACCGGGGTCGGCCAAAAGCAGGATAATAATCCGTTTAATATCTCTCTATCTCTACCTTAATCCTTGGCATGCCCGTCAGGTCTGACTCAACCTGTTTGAACATGTTCGTCATCGCAAAACTCTGGGTATCGTTTTGAACCTGATTGATAGAATCCGGCAGAGCCGCAATCATCGCTATGAGCGGGAAGTTAGTAGTACCCGAAACACGGTTGTTCGGTTCCAGCGAAATGAACACGGTACCGTGCGGGCCATTATTATCAGGCACCAGTGTCAACGGAGCGGTAGCGGCGTTAGGCAGATTCTGCAGGAAATCCTCACCCGGATACGGCGGAACATGGTTGTTCAATGAATACGGATTACTTTCATCGGGCAAGAAGACATCGGTAAACCGGCCGGTGCTGATCAATCCGCCGTCAATTCCGTGAATAAGGGAATCATAGGGATTGTTGTAGCTCAACCAGGCCGGGCGAGTGAAGGTGCCCAGTGAGGCTTGTCCAACCGATGAAGCCAGGACCCAGCCCTCATACTTCCAACCATAAGCGCTCATATCATAGAGCATCTGGGCTATTTGAATATGGTCAAAGTAAATGATCGGACGATAATTAGCCGTTTCGAAATCAATTTCCAGTCGTGTAGTCAGCCAATAGGCCTTGTTCGTATTAGGATCAATCGAGTCGGGACTATTAGCATAAGCTATATGCTCTTCCGGATCATAAAGGACTCGGACCTGCTGCATGGAATCCAAACCAAAGTGACGGTAGATTGTATCCGGCCGTATGTTGTAGATGTTGGTAACCGACGTACGCATGGCATCATCACCCAACGTGTCAAGATACACTGTGTCGATAGTAAAATCCTGAATCGATAAAGTGTCCTCAATCTCCGAAGAGTCACGGTATACCGAGTTAAACCAGAGAGCGCTGCCCTGATATTCAGTCGGTTGTGAACCGATATCGGACGTAACCATCATGTGATAATAAGTTACGGCCGATCCTGAGGTATCGCCGGTTGAATGTGGGAAACTCAGAATAATCGGATCATACCAGACATCCTGAATCGTGTCCATCAGCATGACCGGTCCCATATCATCGTCGGTCCCATCGGTACGCTGTACCGTAACTGCAAGGACAGCATAGTTATAAATATCGTCGTCAATAACGAACCGGTTGGACTCTTCCCTGACAGCGCCCGAGGCATCGTAGTAGGTCCCGGTCGCAAAGTCGTAGCCAAACTGCTCGATGCTATGACCGCCGGAGAGACCCTCGCTGCTGGACTCATCGACTACCCACAATTCATAGATCATCCCGTCCGGGTTGGTGGGCAGACGTTCTGCATCAAGGTAAAGAACCGTCTGAGTTTTCTCCAGCATGATGTCGTCGGGCTGGCTGCAGCCCCACCAGAGAGTAATTCCTACACAGATGACAACAGCCACAAACAGAGCTTTTATCGGGCGCTTCAACATTAACTTAATCCTCCTGCCATTTTCCTATGCGGCACCAATGCTCAAAATCACAAGTGCCAAATATAGCGACCCTTTTCCGGGGGTGTCAAGCCTTTTCAAGCCATTATTTCGTAGCTAATTACAACCACTTACCAGACGTCTCCAGCCCCCCGCCTGTCTAAAGAAAAAAGCTCATAACGTCGATATCATAGATAAAATAGTCATAACCTGAAACGGGAAAACTACCTTGCATATATGCCAGTACTGCAACGCCGAAATAGCGGATGAAGATGCCCGATTTTGCCCTAACTGCGGGCAAGCTCTGCATCAATCCGCGACCAACAGCGATGAACAGGCAGACGACCTGGATTTCGTTGTCAGCGAGGCCCCGATGAGCGATCCCACTTTTGTGGGAAGTGAACCATCGAAGCCGTCATTTGAGGAAGACCTCGGCATTGAGTCGAATTCCAATCTGATGGAGCAGGAAGCTGCTTCCCTGGCCGGAGAGAATGACCTGGGAGCAACTTCTAATAACTTCATGGAGCCGATCGGTGAATCCGAGCCACCTCTCCCCCCGCCCCCGGAGCCAATCGAAGAACCGAAAGCCATAGAACAGGTGGAGCAACCGCAATCCGTAAAAGAAGAAACGGGTAACTATCTCAGTGCCGACGAGAAAGAACAACTGATTAAGAAGTTGGCTGAAGGCACCTTGCCGACACCACCTCTCGCTCCCAAACCTGTAGCCGAGCCCATGACTGCAACGGCATCCGGGCAATCGACTCAGTCAAATGAGGTCGACATTAATCCTCTTCCTGATTCAGTGGCTGACCTGCCGGCACCGCAGATATCAGAACGTGGACGTGGGGTTGCCTATTTTTACCGGAACTATGTTCAGATAATCGGAAGCCAGACCATTCATGCCGGTGATGATATAACCCTGGCGGACCGCACTTATGAATTGAAACCGAAGAAAATAGACAGCAAGGTATTGATCGGATCGGCCGCCGGTGTCCTGGCCCTTTTGCTGATTGTCATTATTTCTCAGTTTGTGGCCGTAGATACCGGACAGGGACAAATTTTCGGTGTTGTCCTGGATGATGCCGGGCGACCGTATGTCCAGGGAGCAACCGTCCGCCTGGCCGAACTCGGGAAATCCATCAGAACGAATCCACAGGGTGTGTTCATATTCGAAGACGTACCAGCCGGTACTCATCAACTCGAATACCGAGTCGACGGTGCGGTAGTTGGGACTGACTATGCTACCGTAGTTAACAACGAGTCATCTTTGCTGGTCCTCCATCCGACCGAGGAAACCGTAGAGATGCCGTCCGAAGAAACCAGGCCCCAAGCTCAAATACCGTCATCCGAGAACCGGGCTGATATGTCTGCTCCCCAAAGCAGTCAGCCCAAATCAAGCAACCAATCATCGAGTGACTCCGGCCGGAAAAAATCCAAATCGAAGACCGACACCTATGCCAAGCTAAGTCTCCAGACCAACGTCGAAGGAGCTCGGTTGAAACTTAACGGCGACATCATCGGAGCCGGCAATATGACCTTCTCGAAACTCAGTCCCGGGACCTACAGCTACGTCGTGGATGCTCAGGGCTACAATCCCTCGACAGGGACAATCACCCTTAAAGCAGGTCAGACCGAAGCTTTGATTCTCGATTTACAGACAATGTCCCAGGAACAGCTTCGCAACAATTACACGGCACAGGATTTCTATGTTGCCGGCCAGAACGCGGCGCGAGAAGGCAATTTTACCCAGGCAGTCACCGACTTCAGCAACGCCGTCACCAAGGACGCTAATTTTGCCGATGCTTACAAGGCTCGGGCCGGCCTGCAGCAGAAACAGGGGAATAATCAGCAGGCATATAATGACTACGTACGAGCCGGGAAGTGTTATCTGGCTCAGCGTAATGCAAATGATGCAATCTCGGCCTACAACAGCGCCATAGAAATCGATCCCGGTTCAATCGACGCTTATCTCGGTCGCGGTGATGTATACCTCGCAATGGGGCAGCAAATCGCCGCCTTGGCCGATTTCGATATGGCCGTGGATATCAACGATGACAATCCTCGAGGACATTATGGTCTGGGGCGCGCCAGGTTCGATCAGGGAAATTACAAAAAAGCAGCCAAGCATTTCGATAAAGCACGAGATCTGGATCCCTCGAATGCGTACGTTTATCAATACCTGATGCTCTCCTATGCGGCCATGGATGATGAAAAGAAAGTCAAGAAAAGCTTCGAGAAGTTCCGTGAGATCGCAACCAACGAACAGATCGAAGAAATTCTGACCAGTAGCGAATATAGTTCGGTATCGGAAATTATACAGAACAACTGATGAGGTTATCGATGACCACCAAGCTCAACTGTTGGGAGTTCAAGAATTGTGGACGGGAAAAGGGCGGGCTGTTGGTGGATTTATTAGGTGAATGCCCGGTCGCTTCGGCTATGAAATACGATGGACAGAACGGCGGCATCGGCGGCGGTCGAACCTGCTGGATGGCCGGCGGTAACGCCTGCCACGAACAAATTGGCAGCGCCGGGTCCACCACCAAATGTCAGAACTGCGACTTTTACCTGCGAGTAGTTTACGAGGAACAGGAGCAGATCTGTCATCGTTTCTTCGGAAGATCGAAACCGGTAGTCCCATCACGGGAATACCGACGCAAGCTCACGACGGTTATGCGTTGACGAGCTTCAAGATCATCATATATCTATCAATGACTTACGACCACCGCGCAGGCGACGACAGACTTTTGTCGCTTGCGCGGTGAACCTTTTCGGCCTATTTTCGTCAATTACTACTGAGAGAGTTAATACACCTGCCATAGGAGGCTTCATGATTCCTCGTAAGTCACATTTATTGTTATGTCTGATCATTATCGCACTGATGCCTACAATCCTCAGTTGCGGCCACCGTGCCGACCAGTCAACCAGCGATGAACCGGGAACGGTTGCTTCGCTCCTCACGGAAGCAGAATACATTCCCGATATCGCCACCTTCCTGCAAATCGGCGGCAACTCTCCGGCCGGTTTAAGCTGGGACGGCAGGGATGTTTATATACGGAATTCAATGTCCGGAGCAAGCCAGATTTACCGTATTAATGAGCACGGCTGGCCCTACCAGTTAACCACCTTTGAAGACGGTGTCGACTTTTTCGTTCTCTCACACGGCGGGCAACTGGCTATCGTCGGCGCCTCCGTGGGTGGCAGCGAGCAATCACAGCTTTATCTCATGGATACCCGCACCGGGCGTATAAAGCAAATCACCTTCTTCGAGAAGGTACAAATTGGTTCGGTGATCTGGACTCCCGACGATAAAGCGATCTACTACCGCTCCAACGAAGAAAATAAACGCGACTTCTTCATCTACAAAATGGACATCATATCCGGCGAATCCAATCTGGTTTTCAGCGATACCACACTAGGCAGCGGCTACAACTACGTAGTGGACCTTTCGCAGGATGGAACCAGAATGATCCTGGGCAAGGCCCTTGGCAACTTCAAGAATCACCTCTTCCTGCTCGATCTCACCTCCGGCGAATACGAACAAATCACTCATGGTGACGACAGTGTTACTTATTACGGTGCGGTTATCCTTCCGGACGACGAGACAATCTGGCTGACTTGTAACGATAACGAAGACGGCATGCACCGCCTCGCCACGATGAAGCTCGGTGAAGAGAATATCCACTGGGTGGATGAATCCTGGAACGAGCCCAAATGGGAAGTGGAATCGTTCGGATTTTCTCGCGATTTCAAATACCTCCTCGTGACCTGGAACATGGACGGATATGTCAAACCCAAGCTGATCGAATTCGAGACTCGTAAAGAACTCCCGACACCCGATCTTGAAGGCATATTCAGCGGCGGCTATATGGATCGGCACGGCGATGTTGTCTTTTCTTATTCGGGACCGACCTACGCCCCCGATGTCTGGCGCTGGAATCCATTTTCGAAAGAACTCACACAGTTGACCTATTCCATCTACGCCGGAATCGATCGCACGATATTCACCGATCCGGAGTTGATTCATTATAAGAGCTTTGATGAACTCGAAATCCCGGCGTTCCTTTATTTACCGCCGAATTATAAAAAGGGTTCACCGATCCCGTTCATCGTCAATGCGCACGGTGGTCCGGAAGGCCAATACCAGCCATATTTCCAGCGCAACATTCAGTATTTCCTGCTTAACGGTTATGGCATTTTCGCCCCCAATCCACGCGGTTCTTCGGGCTACGGCAAGGAATACATGAACCTTGACAATTATAAGCTGCGCAAGAACTCTCTTAAGGACTACAAAGCCGGAGTTGACTGGCTCATTAAGAACGGCTACACCAAACAGGGGATGATCGGCATTCGAGGCGGATCCTACGGCGGTTATGTCGTAGCCGGTATGATTACCGAATATCCGAAACTATTCAATGCCGCGGTCGATGATGTCGGAATCGTTAATTTCGAAACATTTCTCGAAAACACCAGTGATTATCGACGGGCGCTGCGCGAAGCCGAATACGGCCCCTTGACCGATCGAGAATTCCTGCGTTCCATTTCCCCTATTCACAAGGCACACCTGATTGAGACACCGCTGCTCGTCATACACGGCACCAACGATCCCCGCGTCCCGATCGGTGAGGCTCGCCAGATCATCGCCGCCATCCAAAAACGCGGCGGCGAAGTCGATTCTCTGATTTTCCAAAACGAGGGACACGGCACCGGCAAACGCGACAATACTATTATTGAATACCGGAAACAGGTAGAGTTCTTTGACAAGTACCTGAAAGACGGTAAAACCGTTAAAGATTGATTATCATCGAAGAGAACATTCAGGCGGGAGCCGTAATCGGCTTCCGCCTTTTTCCTGGCAATATGACCCTCCCAACTACCCTCAGGCGGGTCTTCTTAACACAGTTATTTTTCGTCACGGCTAGATAAGCGAACTTCACGGTCAACCTCCGCCACTGGCTTTAGCCGCGATCTTTCCGATATATTAAATAGGGACATTTTCGATCCGCTGATGCGGATTGTAAAAGGAGGACTTATATGCAAAACTCTCGCAGCCGTCGTCGCCGGCACCCTTTGACCTATTTCCCGGTAACGGACGTACAGTCCGGTGAGGTTCTGGGACGGGTGGTAGATTTCACCACCGAAGGTTTCCGGCTGTTGTGCAATGAGGTTATTGACCCGGACCGAAGATTTGATCTGAGAATGGAATTGCCCATATCAGTGCAGGGAGCTTCGGAAGTAGTCTGCCGGGCTCAATCAATCTGGTGCGGGCGGGATATCAACCCGGAATACTTCGCAGCCGGATTCGCCATAGAACCGTTGTCGCTGCCGGATCGTCGCCGTTTGGAGCATTTACAACTCTGCCATTGCTTTCAGGACTGAGAAGCTCTTCTCTGCGATATTCGTACGGTCGCATTCATACCGAAATACATCAAAATATAAAGGCCGAGCTTATTATGCCCGGCCTTGACATGTATCTTTTTGACTTCAGAAGTTATTACTTCTTACCGAGACTTCCGATTACTCACCCAAATTGCCTACCCACGCCGGTACTGAGTACTTATCGATAACTTCTTCCTGAAGTGCTTTCGCCTGAGAATAACCGTCGAACTTGCCCAGACGCACCCGATAATACGTCTGGCCATCCAACATAAATGTGGTCACAAACGCTTCATACCCACGGCTCGTGTACTTCTTCTTCAGGTATTGAGCATAAGTCATGTCTTCGCACGAGGCTACCTGAACGGTATAACCGGTTCCGGTAACGATATCGGCCTGATAGGTCGTTTCCTCTTCCGGAGTTGCGGAATAGTCCATAGCCGGTTTGGGGCTGGTCGTATCGGAAACCACCTCCTGAACCGGAGTGGTATCAACCGGTTGTTCCTGAGCCATCATTTCTTGCTCAAGTTTCTCGGCTTCTTCCTTTTTATCGGCGCAGGCCAATGTCAGGGCAAGCAACGCAAAGACGACTATTATTGTCTTCCAGAAATACATTCAACCTCCAAGCTCGCTGTCTCCACGCCCTCCGGAGTCACACACCGTGCCGACGGGAGAATCCAACCATAACTCTTTGTGTTTTTATAACCGAACCGGCGATAAAGTGTCAACATAAAATCTACCGAACCTTATCCGAACAAAAACGTTGAAAAGCTGCGAATGATTGCGTACAATGCGGCTTTACGAGGAGCACCTATGGCAATGTACGAGAATGTCTTGGATCTGGTTGGTCATACCCCCCTGGTTCGACTGAGAACAGGCATACCTGAAAACGGTCCCCGGGCTTATGTGAAACTGGAATTTTACAACCCTACCGGTTCGGTTAAAGATCGCATGACTGCTTATGTTTTGCAAAAAGCTGTCCGGGAAGGTAAAATCAAACCGGGCGATACCGTCATCGACAATACCTCGGGTAACACCGGTTCGGCCCTGGCGATGGCCGCCAGCGTGCTCGGGGTACACGCGATAGTCACGACACCGATTAAAACCTCCAAAGAAAAAATAGATCTGATGAGATCATTCGGCGCCGAGGTCATCGTTACCCCGGAAGCGCCACACGATGATCCGCACAGTTTCTATGCCGTCGCACGCCGTATGGCTCGTGAGCACGGCTATTTTGATCTGGATCAATACGACAGTCAGGATAACGTTGAAGCACATTACTATCTTACCGGCCCGGAATTATGGAACGACACCGGCGGTAAGATCACTCACTTCGTATGCGGTATCGGTACCGGCGGTACTTTTTCAGGCGCGGCGCGATATCTCAAAGAGCAAAATCCTGAGGTGGTGGCCGTAGCGGTAGACCCTGAAGGATCGGTATTCGCCGGGATGTATCACGGCGATACGAATCCACCGTCGGAACCGTATAAAATAGAAGGAATCGGTTCCGATGTCCCGACTAAGGCTATGCACATGAAATATGTAGATCGCCTGATCACGGTTTCGGATGCGGATGCTTTCAATCGTGCTCGACGCATTAGCAGTGAAGAGGGAATCTCCGGTGGCGGATCTTCGGGAGCCGTAGCCTGCGCTATGGAACAGATTGCGGCAGAAGTCGGACCGGAAGCGCTTATTATCGGGATATTCGCAGACGGAGGTATTAAATACCTCAGCAAATGCTATAATGACGAATGGATGAGAGAAATGGGTTTTCTGCCCCAAGAGGAGTTTAGCAAGTGAGCGGAATCAGACAGAGAGCCGTTGGGGCCGCAATGATCCTGCTGATGACAGCAGCCACGTTAACGGCTCAAGACGCCGGTCGCCTGACCTATAGTGAGCAGGTATTTGATTTTGGCCATGTAGCCATTGAATTTCGAATTTTCCGCACCTATTCGCTGGTTAACGAAACCGATAAAGAAATCCGAATCACGAGTGTCGATGCTTCATGCGATTGCTCCGCAGTAGGATTATCCGATTCAACCGTAGCACCGGGTGATACCGTCTACTTCTATCTGGATTTTAATACCCGAGATGCTTACGGACCGGTAACCAGGTCATTTACGGTATTTCTTGACAATGCCCCCCGCCCTGAGTTCAAGTTCTACTACGTAAGCGATATCGGCGTTTGGCTTAAAGGCATCAAACCGGATCCGGTGTCGGTCTTCTTTCTCCCCGGTCGTACAGAGCAGGAGGTTGTCATAGCCAATCCGCTTTACCAAAAATTGTCAGTTCAGTTGACCGAACAAGCATCGGATTTCTTCGATGTGGATATTACCAAAGATGTTGCAAAACGGGGTGAGAACCTCAGGATAAAGGTGTATCCACAAGCGGATCTGAAACCCGGGACACACTACAGCAGCTTCACCTTGTCGGTTTCCGGTGAAGGTCTGCAAAAGCCGGTTCCCCTGACTATTCCCGTGAAAATAGTTAAGTACTGATCAACTTTCGCGCAGATCTGCCGATAAGATAAAAAGCTTGACAAGACAATACTTGTTAGGTTAAGTGAACCGATAACGAGGGTGACTCTCTGCTGTCCCTGGGTAGTTTCCTAGCCCCCTCTACCCAACCAGACGAGCACCCTCTTTTTTACCCCCCACAAGACTGCTAACCGATTCACTGAAAATGATATATAAAATGAAAAGGCCACCCCGTCAGGAGTGGCCTTTATTATCATTTTCGACTGTTCTTAGTCGGCTTTCTCAATGCAATCTACCGGGCAAACTTCCTGGCAGTGTGAACCATTCGGCTGATCCTCACACTCGTTGCAGGTATCCGGGTTGATCGTATAGATGTCGCCTTCTTCGATAGAAGAAGTCGGGCACTCCGGCAGACAAAGTCCGCAGGCTGTGCATTCATCGGTAATCTTCATCGCCATGTTATTGTCTCCTCAATATAACGGTTATCACATCCGTTTGGTTTGCCAATATATACGTTTGAACTAATTGCACAAGAGAATAATTATCTCAAAACAGATTCCAATCATGCGAGATAACCCTCTACCCGATCATCACTTAAAAGGCAAACCAGTTCGGTTTTTTCACCCGGCCGCCTTATGAAGGATAAGGCAGCCGGGTTTGAGGTATTGAGGAACAATCCCTGGTCAGGTGCTACGGACACGGAACAGGAGCCGGTCCATTCTGGAACATGTAGGATACCAGCCAGACCAGGTCACTTATATCAGGCACGTCGCTCCCCGCCGAGCCGTTAATGTTAGCTTCAGCCATACAGGGCGGCGGCGGACCTCCCTGGAACATATAGGTCACCAGGTAAACCAGATCGGCTATATCGGGGCCGCTCCCACTATGGTTAATATCACCACGGATTTGACAGCAGTCCGGTGGTTCGATAATGGTGGATATGATATCGGCGCGGACACCATCGACGTGATAGGCAACAACTGTCCCGGAGTCGACGCCATCGATCCATTCCAGATCAATCCAGTCGCACGAATCGATATATCCGTTACCGTTGTCTATCCAGCCGACGATCGTCATGCGGTTCAACTGGCTCGGATAGACCTGGAACCACCAACTTCCAATTGGAGAATTCAGGTAGTTGTACATCGGACTCACTCGCATGTAGTCAAACAGCAGAGTGTCGGTTCCGTCGAACAATTCGATCGTGGTGGTGGCATCCTCGATATGCTTCCAGATCGTCGAATCGGTCATATCGATACCGCGCATCATGATCGTGTCGCAATAGTCAAGAATGCCGGTGCCGTTGTCGCGCCACTCCTCGATCCGCCAGAGATCGTCGAGATTCGGCCAGAGTTCCTTCCATTCCGAACCGACCGGATCGGAGCCCAACTCCCAATCATTGAGGTTATGGTCGTATTCATCCCCCACAACCGGAAGCGGAGTGGAAACAACGTCCGTATCGACTCCTGTTACCTGCCAACTTACGGCCGTGCCGGACGGCAGACTCTGCATCAGAATGTTGTCGCCAACCGCAACCGGACCGGCTCCCGTTCCCGAGGTATAAACCAGGCAGTATTTCTCACAATAGGTCGGATAGACCTCGTGCCAGAACGTACCAATGGCATCCGTGGCACTCAACGTGTCGATCCGGTCAACATACATAGTTGCCGCCTGCACGGCATTGTACAGAGTCAGCGTGGTCGTTACCCGCTCCACGTGCTCGATGCTGTGGAAATACGGCGCCGACAGATATGAAAAATCAACCGTATCGCACCAACTCAAAGTTCCGTCACTGTTGTCAATCCAGTTGATGATCGACCAGTTTTGACAGTAATCCGGCCACAGCTCGTGCCATTGTGTGCCGGTCGGATCACCGCCTGAATATCCGTCCGTATTATGGCGAACCACTCCCAGGGTATGATCGGGCGCTGCCGGAATACAAACCGGCGGATTGACACAAGTACACGACACCGGCGCCGGCCCGCCTGAGTACAGGTTGTCGATCAGGTACAAAACATCGCGGTAGTCGATGCAACAATCACCGTTCACATCGGCGTTGGCCGGTGTCGGCGGAGCCGAACCACCCAGGTAGAGATAGTTAACCAGGAAGGTGATGTCGGAGATATCGATCGCGCCACTTCCATTGACATCCCCCGGCATTTGATAATCGCAGGTATCGCACGGATTCGGCATACAACTCGTTCCGGATCCCTGGAAATCGTGACCGGCATTGACGCAGGTCAGTGAATCGGTTTCATAACAGGCTCCCGTAGTCGGATCACAGCAAGCGCCGGTTTCGGAACCGGAGGAATCGGGACAAATGATCACGGCATACTCGATGATCGTATGAATCGTCCCGCCCTGCGGTGGTATCGGATCGATTGATGGATCAAAGGGATTCAGTCCATAAAACACCGGCACATTACCCGAGTTGACGGGATAACCGGCCAGTTCCGTAACGAATACCAGGCCGGTCACCGGCTGGCAGGTATTGGTCACTACTTGATAGCGGTCGTGGTAAATAGTGCCGTGCGGTCCGGAAATGTAATAAGCATCATTATGAACACTGGAACCGTGCGCTGATCCGGCCGGGGGTTCGCCCTCGTGCATATCGAAATATGGGTCGCTGATACAGAGGAACGAGTCGGCGATATCGGAACAAGTCCCTGCTACGGTCACATAGTGTCCGCCTATGCGCTCGCAAGATCCCGGCGATATTTCTTCCCAGAAACCAAGCAGCAGGATTACATCCTGACTGATCAGAACTTCCTCTCGGATCTGGTCGAAACCGAACTCAGGATCAATCGGCATCACCCGGATATTGTAACGCCCCGTAAGACCGGTGCTGTCGATCCAGTCCTGGGCTCCTTGCGCCAGATCGAATACATTCGTGCCCGATCCGGAAGTATTGGTCCGGCAATAGATAGCCAGTGAGTCAACGAACGGAATGACATTATTGGTGTCATGGTCGTCCCAACCACCGGTTGGATCATAACTCACAACCAACGGATAGCCGTCGTTGGCGGCGGGATTGCCCGGTCCCGGCCAGAACGGACGCGGATCAACCGGACTCGGCTCAAATTTCGAATCGAACCACCAGAGGCAATTAGCCAAAGCGACCGGTCCGCAATGACTCCATCCACCGTATGTCGGATCGGTCCATGAATTCTGTTTCTGATCGAAATCGGGCATGCCGTTCGGAGCGTAGTCTCCATACGGTGATTTGTAATAGTCACAGGTATCGATCACCGTGTCGGGACATATCACGAAAGCATACTCAATAATCGTCCACACCGTTCCGCCGCTCCAGGGAGCCCAGTCGCGGACGTTGTTCATACCTCCGAAGTTGGTCAACATCGTGGAAGTGGTCGGGTAGTTCAGGACTTCCACCGCCTGGGTGAAACCCGGGAACAAGGTACTGGTGCAATAGTAAGGATCGTGCTGAATTTGCCCGTGCGGCCCGCTGATGTTGTCGGCATCGTTGTGAATCGTACCGCCGTGGGCCGATCCTGCCGGAGGTTCGCCTTCTAGCGCATCCATCCACGGATCGGAGATGCAAATCTGAGTTTGGGTCGTGCATACTCCGGCCGTTGTTATATAATGCCAGCCGATCGGATTCAGATTTGCCCCAAAGTCCTCGTAGAAACCGAGCAGCAGAATAACGTCCTGACAGTCGAGCACCTCTTTCTTGATGTAGTCAAAGGTAGGCGCAACTACGATTGTATCCCGGAACTTACCGGTCAGCCCCTTGGCCGCCAGGTAGGTTCGCAAGCCGTTCTGCATATCCCACAGAGCCGTGCCGCCGATGCCGCCGTTGCCGTTGGTGTTAACGTAGTTGGCGGCCAGATCGTTTATCAACCACCAGACGTTGTTGGTGTCATGGTCATCCCAATTGAGGGAAGGATCGTACGAGTTGACCAACGGGTAGTTGTCGTTGTGGATGTGACTCGAAGCCGGCCAGAACGGTCGCGGGTCCACCGGTAACGGTTCGAATTTGGAATCGAACCACCAGAGGCAGTTGGCCAAGGCAGCCGGACCGTCATGGGACCAATTCCCTTGTCCATCGATGAAACCGTTTTGCTTCATGTCGAAATCCGGCATCCCCTGCGGCGCGTAATCACCGTAAGGTGACTTGTAGTATTCACAGGTATCACCACCGCCGGTTATGACGAAGGACAGGTCAAGTGAGATCGGGTCACGGGTCGCGCAAATGTGAGTAATCTCTCCGAAGGGAATGTCGAAGTTATATCCCCGAACATCGACCGAGACCCAAACCGGATTATACTCGAGTATCTCCCAGGGAAACTCGTAATGTCCCGCCTCTACCATACCGGCGTAGACAATCGCTCGTCCGATGAAAGGATCAGCTCCCGGCAAAGGAGGTTCTTCCTCGTTCGGCCAGGTTTCCAGCGACCAGTTTATCGCCACCTCAATGTAACTCTCCTGCCCAGGGTCCATGGGGACGATATCGTACATCAGGAAAATCTCTTTCCAGCGCAACGTGTCGAGAGGATGATCATAGAACCAGACATTCCACCATTCTTCCTCCGGATAGTAATACCAACCGTTGCCGTAAGCTCCCCCGCCATAGCCTTGAATGAACTGGCCGGTAGGGTCAATGGTGATCTGAAAGGGATTTATGGTGGTATCGGCCGTAGCCGGCTCATACATATCAACCCAGCTCAGATCACCCCATTCAGCCCAAACCGCATCATCATTCCAGTGGTTCAGGGTTGATTTCCATCCCCACCAGGTGGAAGTTGGGTCCTGAACGACGGCTGATATATTCAACCAGTAGATCGTTCCGGAATCCTGATGGAACCAGTCCTCACGCGGGAGAATCACATTGTATTGATAGTAGGCGACATGATCCTCAGAGATAACTACACCCGTCAACGGATCATACCAGCCCTCGGCGGTCGGTGGGTCGATCGGGACTATCGCCCATTCATAGATCTCCCATTCGCGTAAGGTCTCCCCCGGCATGCTGTAACCGTCCGGATTCTGTTCGGCCGGAATATCGGCATGAAGACTCAAGACGAAATGATCGATCACTCCCTCCTGACCTCCCATCCAGGCTCCCCAGAAATGAACATCCTTGATCCAGCCGGTTTCTGAGCACATGAAATCATCGGCCAGAATCAACGGTTGTGTCGCATTCACTGCCCAGCCGGTTTCATCCGGCAGTTGCGGGTAGTGCATTTTGTGGCTATCCCCCGGTTGCCAATCGGCCAGCACTGTTGCCATAGCCAGAATTACTACGGCGCCTGCGACGACAGCCCCACACACAGAGATTCTCCTGAACATGAGCATACTCCTCCTGCTCCCCAGGGTTAGTTATTCAAATGTCATAATAAAAAAACTCCATCAGCCGATCTGGCAGGGAGTTAATCAAGGGTGCTTCGGCCGAAGTTCTCAGCGCTTTAATAATGTCTCGATTAGGACTATAAAAATATACCAACCGACCTTAAGCAGGTCAAGAAGTTTTGTATCAATCATATTAAATGAGCCGCATTGCCGGGCAATGCGACTCCTCTGAATAGATTATTCCGAAGCAGACAATAGAACTACCACGGGCACGAGCATGGCGGTGGTGGTGCGAAGCCCTGGAACATGTAACCCACTAGATAAACCAGGTCGGAGATATCGATTCCTTCTCCTCCCCCGATGCCCCATGCTTCCTCCATGCACGGCGGTTCCGGACCACCGTTAAACATATAATTGACCAGATATACTAAATCGGCAATATCCGGTCCGGTTCCGGAATGATTAACATCACCGACCAAAACGCAACAGGAGGGACTCTCCTCGTCCTGGACAAGCGCTCCGGTATCAAGCGTAAGAACTCGTAATTCTCTGACTCCCAACGAGTCCGGGCCATCCAGGTGCTGCATGAGAACCCGTTGTCCTACAGCAAAGAAGGTTATTGGGAAATCATACCAGTAAACCAACTCATAGGTCGGGCCACTCTCGGGGAATGCTTCAACCCACAATGATCCCCATGGATTAAAAATGCTGTAAACGTTGCCATGTGTGCTGCCGTATGCTGACATATACACCGTGTCACCACTCCCGACATCTTCAAACACAGCGGCCGTCCGCATCTGCACCACTTTATGATGAGACATCCGCAGCATGGGATCGAGCACGCTGATCGTATCGAGAGCGCTCAGATTCCCATCTCCGTCCTGATCCACAAAGCATTGTATCGTATAGTAGAGCTTAATGGCATCACCCCAATCGTCCCAAACGGTGCCGATCGGATTGCCGTCACCGGGCTGATAGGTGCCAATATTGCACCAGACATCCCCCGCTCCACTGGGAACCGGGTCCGTGAAACAGATTTGAGGCTCCTGGCAGGTACATTCAACCAACGATTGCGGGAGATCATAATAGAGATATTGCCAGATCATGAACAAGTCGTACGAATCGATGCAACAGTCACCGCTGGCGTCGGCGTTGGCCATGTTTTCCGGCTCCGAACCGTCCAGGTACAAATACTGCGCCAGATAGGTTACATCGCCGATGTCGATCGAGCCGTCGTTGTCAACATCGCCGGGATATTGCCACAGGCAGGTGTCGCACGGATTTGGATCGCAGGAAACACCGGCCCCGGCGAAAGTACCCCCGGCGGCCACACAATCATCCCCCGTAGCCTGATAGCATAGATAGGTCTCCGCCTCACAGCAAGCCCCTAACTCAGGACCGTACGGACTGCCGTTTATGACAAAAGCCACATTGAGCGATTGCCCTTCTGATTTTGGCGGATAGTCGGGACAGGTATTCCAGGGATAATATCCCTGCCAGCACGACAGGTCTATCGCATTGATAACACAGTCACCGTTGCAATCGGCACAAGGGTAAAACAGGGGATCGGTACCGGGTACGGGATCACATTCCGGCGCCGGCCCGCCATACTCATACCAACTCGCGAAGTAAACTACATCCGAGATATTGACTGTGCCGTCTCCGTTCATATCTCCATGCATATAGTCCCAGATCGCCGGCGGCTCGTAAATATCCTGCCAATACGTAGGCAAGTCTATCGGCCAGACGGCATCGTCGTTCCAATGATTTTCAGTAGATACCCACCCCCATTGATACGTATCGTTCTGATCGACCCAAACCGAGACTACGAGCCAGTAGACAGTCCCTTCTTCCTGCCAATACCAGTCGGCCTGATCGAAGAAGAAGTTATATTGAAAATACCCGATATGATCGTCGGCATAATACGCGGCGGAAACAGGATCGTACCAGCCCTGAGCATTCGTCAGGTCTTCGATCTCAGCCACGATAAACGTAGCGGTGGTCTTCGACCATAGCAGATTGCCCGGCATACTGAATCCGGTCGGGCTCTCTTCGGCGGGGATATCATCGTAGATACTCAGGGTAAACGAATCAATCGTCGTCTCCAGTCCACCCATCCAGGCGCCCCATAAATGAATGTCCTTCACATACCCCGACTCAGAGCACATCCAGTCGTCGGCGATGGCATTAGGTGAGGTGGCATTGACTGCCCAACCTGTTTCGTTCGGCAGTTGCGGATAGTGCATCTTGTGGCCATCCTCCGGAACCCAGTCCGCCCGGAGCGATGCGCCCGTCAAGAGCATCAATGCCAGTGCTATTGTTGCAAACCTGTTAAACATCCTAATCCTCCTTGACCTTGCGGCCGCCATTCCGTTCGTCCTCTACGTATCACATCAAACCACTCACTATGCTCCCTCCAAAGGCTGTCCATGCCCGTTCTTTCGTATGAGCACAGCATGCCTGAAACGTGTTCTTATACGTAACCGTAAAAAGGCTTGTAATACGACCGTGAATTTAACCGAAAAAACGTAGAGTTAGTGGCTACAGTTAGAAGATAACATTCTCCCCTCGAAGCGTCAAGTCATAACTGTTCAATCGCTTACGAAAGGCATGTCGGCTCACTAATGAGGATATTGAAAATTTCCACCAAGGGAGATAAGCTCCCTCTTCTCGCTATACCAACCACACATAATCTTCCAGAGATTTCTTTGTTCGGTTGAGCTAATGTAAACGAATGTACGCATACCTAACAAAAAGGACAGGTCGGAGAACCGACCTGTCCTTCAAGGAAGAGGGATGTCATCACAGCTATTTCATGAGGACCATTTTTCGCGTTTGCGTAAAGCTGTCGGTGCTCAGGCGATAGAAGTAGATGCCACTGGCATAACCGTCACCATCGAATTGGACGTCGTGCGTACCCGCATCGAGCACCTCGTTAACCAACACTTCAACCGACTGCCCCAGAATGTTGACCACTTCGAGTTTGACATGTGAACTCTGAGGCAGCGAGAAGGGAATCGATGTGACCGGGTTGAACGGGTTCGGATAGTTCTGAGAAAGCCCGAAACCCTCCGGAACCGGAGCACCCTTAGCCGCCAGTGTCACCTGATTGGTAACACGATGCTCATCGCAAGCCAGGGCATCGACAATTTCACATTCACCGGGAATAGTCAGGATCTCATGGGTCCCGGCATCGATTACTTCTGAACCGTCAAGGTCGGCCAACCCCAGACTGTAGAGCCCGCGACCGGTCCCACCCAGGACATCGAGACCGGCATTGACCAACAAACGGGCCGAAGCCTGATCGCCGCCGACCAAATCAAGCTGAAGACCGCGAATCGCCACATCGGACGACATCGTGATAATTGTCTGCTCGCCGTCGAACTCGGACGAAAGGGTTACCTCTCCCTGACGCACTTTGGCCGCACCGGAAACGGCACATGCGAACTCCAACTCAGGACCACCATTGAAGAAATAATCCACCATGTGAATCAGGTCGGAGATATCCACGTCGGCACAATCACCGTTGACATCACAAGCGGAGATATATGCCGGGGCGATACCGTCCTGGAACATATACGTTACCATAAAGACAACATCAGCGATATCCAGCCGGCCGCTGTTGTCAATATCGCCCGGCGTGTACATACGCTGACCGATTGTGAAGCTGTACGGGCCACCCCATCCGGGTACGACCGGCGTATGGCCGTCAAAGAACATCCGGGTACTGCCGGCCTGACCGAACACACCGTTGTCGAGTACGATGGTCTTCCCCACATCGGCGGCATCGAACGGTCCCACCGTCAACGCCCAGGCGCCGCCGGTATAATCAGGCGGTAAAGCACCATTCTGAGTGGTCATGGAAAAACACCCAAAGCGATCAGGCCAGGTCTGTTCCGTCTGAGCCAACGGCCAGAAGCCATGAACGTCGGACAAATCACCGATGATATTCACGGAAACGGTATCGGGAATCGTTGCACCGTCAGGTGAGGTAACCGAAAAACCGGCTGCCATCATCAGGAAATTGCCGCTGGTGTTGTTGGTCACACCGATGTAGAACGTTACCGGTTCACCGGTGGCGACCGTATTGGGATCGATCAAACCATGCGCACTGTCCAGTTGCAGGAAACCACCCGTACCGATCTGGTCGAGCCCATCGTACTCGCACGGCTGGGGACCACCCTCGAAAATGTAATCCCACATATAAGCGAGGTCACCGACATCGACTCCCGCATACTGATCCACATCGGCCGCTTGCGGCTGCGTAAGGGTCGCGCCGGGTACGTGTACGTAATTGGTAAACTGAACAATATCGGTGATATTCGTAGTACCGTCTCCGTTGACGTCACCGCACACCCATTCCGGTTCAAGAGCCGGGTCTACGATCTCGAATACTCTGTCTAATCCGAAGACAATCGGGGCGTACGGCAATACGAAGGAGCTGCTGTAAGCATAGTAGGCGTTCTGACCCAACTCACCGAACTCCGTCTGCTCGATGTAGAACGTTTTTCCGACATCTTCAGATCCGAACGGGCCGATGGTGAAACTGGCCACAGTGTAGTTGCCGTCGTATTCGATACCGTCAGTGGGATTGCACTGAAAACGACCGGTCACTCCGAACATATTGCCGTCAGCAAGAACATCGACTCCCAGACAGGCGTCCGCGAACGGCGCCCCGAAAGCGGTATAGGCAGTCGGATTATTTACGGTCACGGTAAGGCCGTTATCGCTGACTAAATCCAAACCGACAGCGAATCCGAAAATGTTTCTCTCGATGTTGGTGTTCCAGACATTTACGGTTACGGTAATCTCGGTATTTATCGGCAGCTTCACACCGTATCCGGGCAGAATATCGGAAACACCCAACATGATCACGCCCTGAGAGAATAAAGTGTCACCGTACGATGAACCATAACAGGGGGCCCAGGTCCCCATATTGACATAACGATACAGATGCAGATAATCACCGTAGTCGACACCGGTACGGTGGTCCACCGCCGCGGCATCGAGCCATGCCTGTGAAGGAGCAGGCATCACCCCGGTTACATAGTCGTACACAGCGGCGACGTCCTGATCGTTGACGATGCCGTTGTTGTCCACATCACCGCACATCTGCGACCATACTGAGGCTCCCCCCAGCAGTACCAGGGTTAGCAGAACGGCGGTCCAGCTCCGTGCTTGTCTCATACTTCTTCTCCTTACTTCTGTCTCTTCGCGGCGGCGTGTCGCACTCACATTGCGACTCTCAGCAAAGCGACGAACTTAATGACTGTCGGTTGTCTGCCATTAAGTGACCAGGAGCCGATCATAAGTACCTGACCGGCTCTTTATATTGGAGAAGATTAATGATTTTCAGGGAGAGACTACCTGTGAACAGCCGTAAACCGGCTCCGGGCCATCACCGAAGAAATACTGCACCAGGAAGGTCAGGTCGGCGATGTCTATCGGACCACAGGATCCGTTCACATCGCACGATTGTACGTTAACCGGAAGCGGACCACCGTGAAACATGTACTGCACCAGGTATAAGATATCGTCTATGGTTAACTCACTATCACCATTGACATCACCGGGAGTGTATGACGTCTCTCCGATCACAAACACATACGGTCCCGGCCAACGGGGCGAAAAACGGTTCGTGCCGTTTGCGGTCCATTCCCAGGTCCCGGCATTTCCGAACGAACTGGAATCGAGGATTATCGTCTTGCCCACATCGTTCTCGTCGAACGCTCCAATCATAATCTCGTATATATCACCTGACGTGCCGGACGGTGTTACGGGAAAAGCCCAACTGAACGCCCCCATGGTTTCGAGCGTGTCGTATGAAGCTCCGATGCAAGACAACTCGTGCGCCGTTGCGAACTCACGATCGATGCCAAAGAACGCCCGGTTAGCCGGAACGTCGTAAACCGTGCCGTTGTAAGTAGCCTGCCTGGCACTCCAGGTGGCGCCGTCGGGGGACCACAGATGGAATCCGTTTGAGAAATACCTGACACCATCCGCCTGGTCAATACTGGCCCTGATCCGGAAGGTGACAGGTACTCCGACGGCGAGAGTGCAAGGACGGAGTTGCCCTTCGACCTCATTCAACCAAACGTCACCGCTGACCTCGAATACGGGCGCTTCGGGTCGATCACAAGGCGGTATCCCGCCCTCGAACATGTACTGCCAGAGATGGGCTACATCGTTGGACGTAATACCGGGGTCGCTGTCGACATCGGCCGCGGATAAATATAACGGCGTGATCTGTTCCTGGCTGGTGTCGTAAAAACAGATGTAGGACATCAACGAAACCACATCGGCGATATCACATCCGCCGTCGCCGTCGACATCACCGCACACGACCGGATCGTAAACCAGTGAGGCCGCGATGTCGATCAGACCCGAGCCAAGCATACCGGCCAGGCCGGGATTGAGATCGTCGATATTGACCGCACTGGCGTTAATCGCTGTCGCCACATGATACGAACTCAGGTCGGGTCTGGCCGCAATTATCAGGGCCGCCTGCCCCGCCACCACCGGCGCAGCAAAACTGGTACCGGACCAACGAGCGTAGAGATCGTCGTTAAATGTCGAGATCAGATCTACTCCCGGCGCACATACGGAGATATAACTGCCGTAACAGGAAAAGTCAGCCTTGACAAAATTGGAATCCACCGCCGCTACCGCTACCGTGCCGTAATCGTAAGCAGGATAGTGTCGCCGACTGTCACCGCCGTTCCCGGCTGCGACGATTGTCACACAGCCAACTCGCAAACAATACGCCACAGCATTTCTGATGGCGGTATGATAACCGGTCATAACCTGACTGAGATTGATTACCCGGCAGCCGTCGTCGGCCGCTTGTTTCATCGCTTCGGCTACTACATAACCATTGCTCAGCCCGTGAATATCGGATACTCGGTAAGCATAAATCTGTGCCCCCGGAGCCACGCAATGAATCACTCCGGCGATAAATGTACCGTGACCGGAGTTTTCACCTCCCGGCTCATCGAACGCCACAGAATCAGCGTCAACATAATCATAAACCGATACTACGGAGCCTTCCAGTCCGGGATGTGTGAAATCCACCCCACCGTCGATCACGGCCACTTTCACTCCTGCTCCGGTAGAAACAGTATGCACCCCGGACAGATCGAGACTCGAAAGAGGGCCTTGTGTTATGTACAACTCCTGATCGATGTCGTCCGAGACCGGCAACGATCCCTGTACCGCCTGCATCGGATCGGTCATGTAGTTGGGATGACAGGTTCGGACACCGGTCCGGGATTCGATTTCCGACGAAAGAACGAGCAGATCGGAACCGGCGGGCGCATTGACCAGGTACATATTGAGATTCGGCAAATACTGAGCCGTGGAAGTACCGTAGGCATCGTGAATGCACCCGATATCATAGCCGTCGTACATCTCGATTACCAGATGCTCCGGATCATACAACTGGGCCGATATCGGCGTCGCCCACAACACTAACAGAAGTATCAGCAACCCGGCCGAGAGCAACGTTCTATGATTTCGTTTCACTCTGGCTTCAGTCATTATCATTATCTCCTCTGCAAGCACCAAATATACCAAACGCCGCCCAATGATAAGCCGACCGAAATCGTCGGCGCGTAGCCCGGCGGGCCGATCTCACCGCCTCGAGAATCGACTCGCCTGTAAAAAGACGACTGTAGAATTCCTTCATCCAAAATCCCGTTGAACGATCATCAACCGCCCAGAGACCGGCCAGCACGTTTCGGGCCCCCATCTCGAGCAATGACCGCACCAATCCCGAGGATTCTTCCCCCGGTAAATACGACTGCACGCCGGTACGACAGGCCGCCAGGGTAACCAGGTCAACCCGGTGATTGAACAATCTGAAATCGGCCGCAAAGAGAGGACCGTCATCGAGCAGCAACGATGAATAGAACGGATTATCGCGTCGTAAACGGGCATGACCACTGTAATGTAAAATTCGACTTTCTCCTTCAGCGGGCCAGTCAGTCCGGTGCGCTGGATTGTACACCTTCAGATTGTTACCGGCCAGTTTCCTGAGGACCGCGATATCTTCATCCACACCGAGGAGATCATCCGCACGACCTACCAGCACTTCAACTCGTTCCGAGTCGACCTGTAATCGCGCGGCACGCCGGTGATGACGAAGGCTCGGGGCGAGAACCAGGTGATATCGCTCCGATAATACTTCCCCCCCGATTCTTATCGCCGGCCACGGCAAATCGGCCAACTGACCGGTCGGGAGAATCAACACCGATCCGGTATTTTTAGGAATCTCCAACGGCTCCCATAACCAGCCGCCGAGAGCATCAAACAGTTCATCTTCTTCCCGGTACGATTTACGATTCGAATCGAATAATTGTTGCGACAACAAAGTTTGCCACCAACCGACATATTCACCCAGGCGACGGCGTCCCATTACATAGCGGTGAACCGCTACTTCTCCATTGTGATGTACGAACGCTATCAGGTCATCCAGATCAAGATGAAACTGGACGATCGTCATGTATCGTGATTCTGATCGGAAAAGTTCGATCAGCCGCTCTATGCTTTCACCCTGGGTTAAAGGTCGAGATTCTATCTCCGCCAGGTTCCGTCGCACCTCTCGCTCCAGGTTGATCAAAGCTCTGTCGCTCTCAATCGTGCCGAGAACACGCTGTCCTGAGCCTCGTTCGATAACCGAGGCCAGGGCGGTTACCTGCTGCGCCAGATCGGTTAGTTTTTCGCGAGCCCGATCTCGCAATTCAAGGGCTTCAGAATTTCCGGCCAGCGGCGCCCAAAGACCGGCGGTATTGAAACGCTCCGACCAGGCGGAAGCCGCGGCAGGATTCTTGTCAATAGAGTTAACGACCAATCGCTGATACGGCTCGGTCCGCCCCTTCAGAAAAGCCGCTCTCATCTCTACCGGCGGCAACATGGCTCTGACCTCGTCCAGAACATCGGCGGCTCGCGTCCAGTGAGATCGAGCCTGCGACCAGTGATTGCGACGCGCCTCCCGATCACCCAGCGCTGTCTCCCAATGAGCCATCAGATAGGGGATCGTTCTGACTGAAGCGTTTTTCCTGAGTCTCCGACAGGCTGCCTCCTCATGCTCCGGATAAATCATAAGCGTTAGATCACAAACAGCCTCCCAGACAGGCAGTTGCGTAAGGCGGAACTGATCACGAGCCCGAGCCAGACACCGAACTTTATCAACCCCTTGCACCATTAGCGCCTCAGTGAATTGGGTAGTCGCTGTAAAGGGTCGATTATTTTCATGGCGGAATCCCTTGGTCGCTCGCTTCAAAGCCGTTCGTGCCGTCCGCGTATGACCGGTTGCATAGGCGGCTTTAGCCAGGAATAAAGCAGCCTTAGCTGCTTCATAAGTCATTTTCAAACGGGTTGCACAACGCTCGGCCTTTTCGGCGGCATCGCGGGCATCGGTCATGAGATTAAGACCTATAAATGCCTCCGCTCGGTCCAGATCGCACAAGACTCGTCCTCGCGGTTGACCGTGCCGACGATAAGCATCATCACACTCAGCCAATAATTTAAGCGAACCATGATAATCACCACGCAGCATCGCCAGCCAGGCTCTGCCGTAACGGGCTTCATTCGCATAAAGATCGTAAGTCAGATCAATAAATATCTTCTCGGCCGACTCGTAGAGGCTTTGCGCCCGGTCGAACTCGATCAGTTGTACCAGCGTGTTCGCCTCGTTGTATTGACAGAGCCCCAGCACCAGCTTTTCCCCCACCCTGGCCATATGTTCACCGGCCCGATGATAATGGTGTTGCGCCTGGCGATGCTTGTCCTGGCGATGCAGCAAATTGGCGAAATTAACCCGCGTTTTCTCCATTTCCGTGATCGCCCCATGACGGCGGAATGTCGCCATTGAAAGACGGCTGTATCGGCGGGCCTGCTCGAAATCACCTAAATACATGTAGATGTCGATAAGAATGCGATCAATCCCCGCCCGGATCAACGGCTTGTTGTATGCCAGTCGGCGAGCCTGAAGATAAGCCCTCAGAGCATCGGTTGTTCGGGTTGCCACATGCAGCGCCCAACCGAGTGCTCGATAAGCGGCTAGTTGCACCGGTTGATCCTGCTTTTCGGCAATCTGTACGAACCGGCGTGCGATTTTTATCGCCTCCCTTGTCGACCGCTGCACGACCGCATGCACTTCCTTGCGACAAGCTTCCGCCAGTTCGGCCGGATCACAACCATCCGGAATCTTACCGGTACGCAGGAATTTTGCTGCTTCTTCCTTCATTATCTCACAGCGCCTCTCCAACTAATCGCCGGACATCGATAACGCTCTCCCGGTGTGATCAATTCGATGGAACGCGGTGGCTGAAGATCGCTCCAGACGAACATGCAATGTTCACCTGAGGCGATTTTACGCCGTCCCACTCTGAGAATATACGCCGTCCGGTCGAACTCTTCTCCCCCGAACAGACGAGCGGACATCTGCCAGCCTTCGGTATAACGTTGAGCCACCAGTTCGAGTGTGAACGTACCGAACGACAACCGCAACCGTCGCTCGCCGCCCTGGTCGATATCGCGCAGGGCCATCGCCGAGACCTCGGACCAGGAGTCATGGGCAATCCGACCGCGCTTGACGGGAAGCCCCACTGTCGGTTGCTCCAGTGCCGGGATCGCCGCACAACGGGCGACCAGATCACCATCGGCCGGTTCCTGAACCAGCTCCCGGTAAGGCTTCGTTTCCTGCAGCAGTTCGTACAATTCACGACACTCGGGACAGGATTTCAGGTGCTTACTTAATTTATTACTACCGGAACGAGCAGCACGAATCAAGTCGTCACGATCGGGGTGGCTGTTATTTTTCTTCTCTTTCATTACATCTCCGGGATGCCGGTTCCCAAGGCAACCATAAACAAGTTTTCCAAACCGCCTGATTCTATCGATAACCACCTCTGTATTAGGTGGCCGAAGACGTCTCTCAAGTACGCGCTATATTTCATAATCCTCCAGTATCATCCTGAGTTTTTCGAGACACCGGGAGCGGGTCGGTCCCAGGCTGTTGAGCGGAATGCCCAGGCGCTCGGCAATATCACGGTAGGATATTTCATCCGACTCGAAAAACAGCGCCCACATCAGGTCTCGACAGCGTCGATCCAGATTCTCAATCGCCAGTCTAACCTGTCCGGCTCGCTGGAGTCTCTCGATATCAAGATCAGGGGATGGAGTCTCTTCCGGCTGGCGGCATTCACGCCAACGCCGTTCTTCGGCGGCAGTGGATTTGAGCATTCGTTGTGATCGTCGTACCGCCACTCTGATCAACCAGCCCGGCAGCGCGATCGGCTCCTTCAACGACTCCCTCTGACGATAGAGCGATAACCAGGTGTATTGAACACAATCCTCGGCATCGGCCTGATCCAGGCCGTTGCGACGAGCCACCGCCATAACCAGCGGCGTGAGTAACTCGACGAGTTGCCGCCAGGCATCACGGTCACCGTCTAAAACACGGATCCAAAGATGCTCAAGATTGTCGTTCAATGGCTCTCCAAAGTAACTCAATCTCTTCCTTCTGATAACTCAGAGAGCATAGTATGGCGATCAGAGTTCGGCTTTCGTCGACCCCTAATAATTAATTTAAGGGTTTTGGTATTTTTCGCAACTCTTTATACGGCAACAAAATAAATAGTGCAATTTCTCGCCTCCGGATGTACTTAAGAACAACTCAGGTGGCACTTAAATTCAAGAGGGAGTATCTTCCGAACAATATCCGATTACTCTTCCCATGGGAAAAACGCCGCTTGACGGTTAGAATTATGCAGGAGGCGGGCATAAAAAAAAGGCGGCTTCCGGATTCGAACCGGAGAATGGAGGTTTTGCAGACCTCTGCCTTACCACTTGGCTAAGCCGCCTACGAAAAAAAAGCGGGAAACGAGACTCGAACTCGCGACAGCCACCTTGGCAAGGTGGTGCTCTACCAACTGAGCTATTCCCGCTTTTTCAAATGCAAAGCGCGGGTATTATATGTCGCCGCCCTGAGTTTGTCAACTCGTTATTTACACAAATGTTATCGGACGATTACGGTGCTAACTTGAAAGCTTCAATTGGCTTGCGTCAGTACCCGCCTATCCGCTCAAGGAAGCGTTGGCGCATGACTCTGGCGTCTTCATGAACCTTGGGAACCAGCCAGGGAACCAGCTTATTCAACCAGCGATCATGAATCGCAGCTCTTGCCGTGTCCCCTTGAACGTAGGTTATCAGATACATGTCACGGTGTGCTTCGTAAACCAGAGAATCACGAGCGATGATTCCGTTCAGCGCCGCGACCGCTTGTTCGGTCTGATTGGTTCGGATCAAACTGAAAGCCCGTTGGTAAAGCAGGTATATGTACGGCGGGGGGGGCGATATTTCAATCGCACGATCGTACTCTTCGATTGCCTTGGAATCCTGTCCGGCCACATAATAATCCAGCCCCTTCTTGTAGTGCTGGACATATTCGACCGGGTAAGTCGGCCGCAACTCCCCTTCTATCGGGCGAACCTTTTTAAACACAGCCGACAGTGATCCGAGACGGTCTTCATCGCTTGCCCGATAAAACCATCCCACGGAACGGTACGAATCGAGAAACTGCGGATAGAGACAAAGCGCTCTTTCAGCCGGCGCCGAGGGCTTGATACCGGTCGAGAAAAGAATATAATCGGGTGCTCTTTCGAGGATGTATTTCGAATTATGATTACGTTCCTTCCAGGTGGTGGTCATGCCCGGGATGGGTTCCTCGGCATGGCGGGCGATGGTCGAGTCGGTCAGACCAACCATATCTATTATATCATGACCCAGGAGCTTATAACCGAAGATCCCGATCGTCGGAAGCGCTACCGAGAAATTGGTCGAATCGGCGGCGGCCATATTGTCGGCCATGAAGTTCATTTTACGCGTGAATTTCTTCTCATAATAAGCGAACTGATGAACCGTCGCCCGGGGCATGTAAACCGTCAGGCCGATCAATACCACAGTCATTACGAAGACAACAAGTAAACGGGTGTTGCGTGCCAGGTCGACCGTAAACTCGGCAATGATCAAAACCGTCAGCAGGGCATATACCCCGAATAGCGGCAGGAAGAACCGATGCACTTTAAGCACGTCGCCTCCGACCAGAGCGATGTACAGCGTATATAGCACCGCGAACAACCATACGACCCGGGCTGAGGCAGATAATCGCTTATAGAGTAACAGGGGGGCCAGCAAAGTGAGTCCAAAGAATCCATAATGCTTCAGGAATTCCCAGACATATTCGAAACCGCTGACAAAATTCTCAATACGGAATCCCGTCTTGGCATAAAACGGATTCGGCAGGATCGAGCCGTAGTAAGCCAGCTTAAAACCTACGAACGGCAACGAGAGCACGAGAGCGACAAGAGCACAAAGCCCGGTGAAGCGCGGCAAACGGCGAGTGCCTATTACTTCCACCAGGATAAGCAAGCCGGTCACCAGAGCGCCTTCCGGCCGGAGCCATACGGCCAAAGTCAACGTCCAGATAAGCAGCCAATTGCGCGTCAGATAGAAATACAGCGAGAGCATCGCCATAAACGCGAACGCGGCCGTTTCCAATCCGGCCGGCGACCAATAAGCCAGGGACATATTGGCTCCGACCAACAACGTTGCCAGCGCCGCATACCAGTTATTGTCTTCGTCAACCACCCGCCGGGTAATGGCAAAGGTCAATCCGATGATCCCCGCTCCGAACAAAAGACCGGTCAGGCGCGATGCGAGAATGTACCCCTCATGGAGAAATCCCCAAAGCGCCATGTAGATCACCCAGCCGAAATTGGTAATCCCCTCCACCCTCTCGCCTATATTAAACACCAGCCCATGGCCGTTCAGCAGATTGGCCACATAGCGATAGGAGATATAGGCGTCATCCTGGATGAAGTCGATCGAGTGAGCAAAATAAAGATAGATCGCCACGGCCGGTAATACCGGCCACCACTCGATTATGGCTGCGTGATTTTTCCTCACTGATCTTTTAGCGAGCGAAACAGCTCAATATACCCCGCAACCGCCCGGCCCCAGGAATAATCCTGGCGCATGCCGTTCTTCATCAGACCGGTCCACAGTCGGCGTCGTGAATAGGTGTGGACCATCTTTTCAATCGCCTCCAGCATCGCTTCCGGAGATTCTTCATTGAAGATAAAACCGGTACCGGTGCCTCTCTCAGGATTGAACGGTTCGATTGTATCGGCCAGGCCGCCGACGTGATTGACAATTGGCACCGTGCCGTATTTGAGTGAATACATTTGATTCAATCCACAGGGCTCGAACAACGACGGCATCAGGAAAGCATCGGCGCCGGCTTCGATCTGATGAGCGATTTTCTCATCGTGCTTCAGATATACCCGGACTTTATCCGGATATTGCTCCTGAAGCATCGTCAGCAGTTTATGATATTTCTCTTCTCCGGTGCCAAGAGCAATAAACTGAATATCCATAGCCATCATACGGTCGGCGGCTTCGGCGATAAGGTCCAAACCTTTCTGCTGAACCAGACGGGCGATCATGCCGATTAACGGCGCATACTCCCGAACCGGCAAACCGGCGGCGTTGAGAAGTTCGACTTTCGTCATTCGCTTGCCGGCCAGATTGTTGATATGATAGCGATATGGGATATTCTTATCCCGAGACGGTGACCAAACGGAATAGTCTACCCCGTTAAGGATCCCCGACAGGTCATCCTTGCGATTTACCAGCACACCTTCGAGACCGCAACCAAATTTACCGGTTTGAATCTCTTCGGCATAGCGCCTGGAGACTGTCGTAATTTTATCCGCGAAACTTATCCCGGCCTTCAGGAAATTAACCTGACCGTAAAACTCAACCGCCTCTCCTGCGCCAAAAAGCCTGTCAGGTAATTTCAACAACCGGAACCGCTCACCCGGGAATTGTCCCTGATGCGCCAGATTGTGAATCGTCAGCACCGAATGAGCGCCGGAAAAAACCTCATCGTTGGCATAAAGGGTTTTTAGATATACCGGGAGCAACGCGGCCTGCCAGTCGTGGGCATGGATAATATCAGGCCGGAGTCCGATCGCCCGGCACGCTTCCAGCACCGCGCGATTGAAAAGAATAAACCGCTCGTCGTTGTCGGCATAATCCTTGCCGGTCTCAGGATCGATATAGAGAGAAGCTCGTTTGAAATAGTGATCGCATCCAATCAGGATTATTTCTAATCCGCGTTGTCGGTCCTTGACAACATTCAGTGTTACCTCGTGCGCCGTCCCGCCGACATCTATGCTCAGATTGCTGCCGATGCGTGTTACCTTACGCTCGGACAAATCGATTGACGAATAGTGCGGCAGAAACATTCTAACATCATGTCCCTCCCGAGCCATAGCCCTCGGGAGAGCCCCCAGCACATCCCCCAGACCGCCGGTCTTGGCCAGCGGCGCCATTTCGGAGGCAGCCACTACGATACGCATCAGGTGTCATTCCTTATAACATTTGGTTCATCTACTCGATTGCCGTGGGCATCCAGCTCCAGGCTTCGCAAATATGCAGCGGACTCTTCCGGCGTAGTCGGATTGATATAAAATCCCGCCCCCCACTCGAAACCGGCTACTTTGGTCAGTTTCGGAATAATCTCTATATGCCAGTGGTAATACTCATGGTATTCCCGTGATACCGGACGGGTATGAAGCATGAAATTGAACGCCGGATCGTTCAGGGCTATCTTAAGTCGCGCCAGCACATCCTTAACCGACCGGGCCAGGATCATCACCTCGGCGTCACTCAACTCCAGATAGCTGGATTGGTGGGTTTTGGGGATCAACCAGGTCTCGAACGGGAAACGGGCGGCGAACGGCTCGATAGCGATGAAAGCATCGTAATCGTTGACTATTCGTTCCTTGTCGGTCAACTCCTGTCTTACGATATCGCAAAAGATACAGCGTTCCTTGAACTCGAAATACCGTTTGGCTCCCTTGATCTCCTCGAACACTCGCTTGGGAATAATCGGCGTAGCGATTAACTGACTGTGTGAATGTTCGAGTGAGGCTCCGGCGGCTTCACCGTGGTTTTTGAAAATGAGAATGTACTGAAATCGCCGGTCACGTTCGAGGTCCATCATCCGCTCTCGATAAGCCCAGAAAACATCACGGACTTCCTCATCGGTCATCTGCACCATATCCTTGGCGTGATCGGCCGTCTCTACTATCACCTCGTGAGCGCCGATACCGTTCATCTTATCGTAGATACCGTGCGGTTCGCGATTAAGCGCCCCTTCTATTTTCAGAGCCGGGTACTTGTTGGGCATTACCCGAAGTCTCCAGCCGGGTTTATTCGGCTCCGTGTTAGGCTGACGATAGGCTAAAATCTCCCGCGGTGTGTTCTCTTCATGACCCGGACAGAACGGACACAACCGGGCATCGCTCCGCTTCGGCACCGAAGAAAACGATGTCGGACGCTTGCCGCGCTCCGTACTAATGATCACCCAGCGGCCGGTGATCGGATCTTTTCGCAATTCTGGCAACCTAATTCTCCGTTGTACTTGGTTAACGGCTACCCCGCAATCTGATATTCTGCCTCGGGGATTTACCTTTATCGATAGCGTTTTACGCCTCGTTTACAAATCCAGATACCCTTCCGTCGGTTCTTCTCCCGCAGCCAGTTTTTGCAACACCTCGATTTCGGATGGGCTAAGCAGTTTCATACGTCTCTCGGTCGTACGTTGAGCCGTTTCAAGTGCTTTCCCGATCGTATATTTATGCCAGGGGATCATGCCCCCCCAGCTAAATGAGGGGACTTCCTTGTCGACAATCAATGTCCCCCCGAAGATATTGCAGCAAACGCCGATATTGATCCCGGTATTGAGTAACGTACCTATTCCGAATTTGGTATGATCGCCGATAAACGATCCCACCTTAATCGAACCGGTATCGATCATCTGCCCGTTAACACTACTGCGTATATTCGAATAGTTATTCTTCAGATCGGAATTAGTGGTCATCGCACCGAAATTCACCCAGGAGCCGACGTAACTGTGTCCGATGAAGCCGGCGTGATACTTGTTAACATAGCCCTGCAGCACCGACTCCTCCAGTTCACCGCCGACTCGGCAGGTCGGGCCGATACACGAGGCTTGTATTTTACCGGCAACGATCACGGAATTTGGTCCCACGTAGGTTGGACCGTAAATCGCCGCCTGAGATTCAACCCGCGTCCCCCGGTCGATAAAAATCGGACCGTGAGAGGCGTCCAGCAATGCCCCGGGACATACCTCCACGTTTTCAGCCAGATAGATGTCGGAGTCATTGACTAAAAACGCTCGCGGATCGAGCTTGACCGGCGCTGGTCCCAAGTTGGGACGATGCAGACGAAAATCTTCCGTCACGCGATGCTCGACATCCCCCACGATATCCCAGAGATGATTGTAAAGGGTTGCCGTTGTCATTTGCGGCGTCACCTGCTCACCTTCATTCTCAACCACAGCCGCAAATTGATCCGGAGTGCCGATTGGCGGGGCATCCTTTAGAGCAACCATCGTGAGAAAAACAGCGGCTACTTCATCCCCGGCGAAAAAGCGCGTGGATACTCGGGCTTCCTTCACTAACTGTGGTAAGTTGCCGTAACTGCGAAGACGACCGTTGAGGAGCAATAAGTCACCATCGCCGCGTTTGATTATATTGACCGGGTAATCTCTCTGTTCATCGGCTACTAACGGGGCCAGATGATTGCGACAGGCCAGAGCCAGTCCGTCGGCTTTGAACTTCGTCAGTGCCCGCTCGAAAAGCTGGCCTATACCCGCTCGCAGGCAAAAGACCGGCCGTGTATGAGCGATTGGGTTAAACTGGGCAAACTTGGAATCTTCGTATACGCATAGTTGAAGGGACATTATGAGTCCTGTTAATAGGGTGTGTTTAGTCTTTTTGTATGGTCGGTCACCTCAGCCACCTTCATTAGGACTACTAAAATGTTAACTACTTGTGCCAGTTGCAAGTTTTATGTTCATTACACATGGATTTCGAATTAAAAAGGTTCTCAATAATAGTATAAGAAGGGGGCAAAAATTCCTTTTTCGGATCGTTTCCCGGGATCAAAACATCGCCTATCCTGTTGTAAGGCATGAGAAAAGTTGTACGTAATCGGATCAGCGAAAAGATCACTAGCAACCCGACAGCATAGCAGAACCAAAAATGGCTTTTTTTTGAATCGTTTTCGCCTATCTTCCGATCTAACGAAGAAAATAATAATAGAGACGAAAGGACCATTATAAATGCTGCAAGTCTCCGACAGCGCCAGCGCTGAACTCCAAAAAGTACTCGAGGCGCCACAGTACAAAGACAAAAAATTGATCATCTACTTCCAGGGCGTTGGCTGAAGCGGCCCCTCTATGGGGATGGCTCTGGACGAGTCGACGGAAAATCTGGAAAAGCTGGAATCGAACGGTATTGAGGCTTATATCGACCCCAAGGTCAACGAGTACCTCAAACAGTTCGGTGATATTAAGATCGATCACATAACTCGTCCCGAAGGAGCCGGTTATATGATCACGGTGGGAGAACCAAAATCTGATTGTTCGGGTGGCTGTTCTGGCTGCGGATGATCGGACGATTATAGATGCGTTACCTTAAGGCCGACTCCATCGAGTCGGCCTTTTCAGTTTATAACGAAAACTAACTAGATGAATCGCAGCGATGTGACCTGGCGTTCTCCCCTTAGTTTCCTTTCGATTTAACAATTGACACCGTTACCTCGTCCCTTATCTTGAGAATAGAAAAACATACTGACTTTATTTAATTTCAGGGCTGAGTTCTTTAATACTAATAGGGAGGCATTGATGAAATATATTATGCCGTTTCTATTGATTGTGTTCATGATGTTGCTTCCAGGCTGTTCGGATGATCCGGTAGACTCAACCAGTCCCGATCCGACACCATCGGTTGTCCGCACCACCGCCGAAATGACGGCCGAGGAATTAACCGTGCTTGAGTCCTCCAACAAGTTCGGGATCAAAGCCTTCAAAGCGCTCATCGCCGAGGCCGGCGCAACCGACAACGTCTTCTTCTCTCCCCTCTCGGCCTCGTACGCCCTGAGCCTGTGCTACAACGGAGCCGACGGCACGACGCGCGAAGCCATTGGTTCGACTCTGGAACTGGCCAACCTGTCGCTTGAGGAACTAAACCAGGCTTATCAGACTGCGACCGAGATTCTCATCGAGGCCGACGAAGCGGTTGACTTTCGCGTCGCCAACTCCCTCTGGTCGCGCCAGGGCAAGGAGATCGAGCCGGAGTTCATACGACTCGCTCAAACCTACCATGACGCCCGCGTCGAAGAGATCGATTTCCAGGCAGCCGGGGCAGCCGATACGATCAACGCCTGGGTCAATGGGGCTACCAACGGTCTGATTACCCAGATGGTGCAACCACCGATCGACCCGTTCACAGCGGCCATACTATTCAACGCCATCTATTTCAAGGGCGGCTGGTCCATCAAATTCGATACCGCCCACACCAAACAGGAATCTTTTTATTTGGCTGACGGCTCCAACACCGAATGCGATATGATGCATCTCGGCTCGGATGATTTCCTGGTCGAGTATCCAGGGGAGGAATATCCACTCATGGATACCAACGTCACGAGCTACATGGACGACGACGTGCTTGTCCTTGGCCTTCCCTACGGCAACGGCGATTTCCGAATGACGCTCGTGCTGCCCGCCAGTTCCGGCTATGGAGAGGAACCGGATCATACCATAGACGATATTATCGCCGAACTCACCCCGGAGATGTGGTCAAGCTGGCAGGGTCGTCACATGGCTTACGAAATGTATCTGAGCCTTCCGAAATTCAAATTCGGTTGCGATCTGCCTCTCAACGAACTGCTGAAATCCATGGGAATGGCAATCGCTTTCACCGAAGCAGCGGATTTCTCAAATCTTTTCACCGACGGAGTCGGCTGGATAGACGACGTCAAACAGAAAACTTTCATTCAGCTTGACGAGGAAGGAACTGAGGCGGCCGCCGTCACTCAGGTGACTTTCGTCGACGCCCTTCCCCCCTCATTCATCTTCAACCGCCCCTTCCTCGCCGTGATTCACGAGGATAACTCCGGCGCAATCCTGTTCATGGGACGCATTTCCAATCCGGTCTGGGAAGACTGAACGAAAACTAAACTCAAGAAAACGGCCGACTAAGTTTTAGTCGGCCGTCTTTTTTTTGCCATTCTATTCGTAAAAGGATGTTGTTACACCGATATATTACCCGTGTTGATCACCGGCTGAGTCGAGGTTTCACCGCACAATACAACCAGCAGATTCGAAACCATGGCCGCTTTGCGCTGTGGATCCAATTCTATTATCTGTTTATTGCGAAGTTCCTCCAGCGCCATTTCAACCATCCCGACCGCTCCCTCAACGATCAACTGACGCGCCGCCACGATCGCACCCGCCTGCTGCCGACGTAACATCGCCTCGGCAATCTCGGGCGAATAAGCCAGATGACTGATCCGAGCCTCGATCACCTCGACGCCGGCCTGATCCAGACGATCCTGAATCTCATTGCGTAACTGCTCGGAGATCGTGTCGGTATCTCCGCGAAGCGATACCCTGCCATGATCGGAAGTATCGTAGGGATGATGCGTGGCCAGATTTCGCACTGCCGCCTCGGATTGAATCGCGACGAACTCGACATAGTTATCGACCACGAAACAGGCCTCAGCCGTGTCGACCACTTTCCAAACCACGATCGATGCAATTTCAATCGGATTGCCGTCAATGTCGTTCACCTTCATCCTGCCCGTTTCGAAATTCCTGACACGAAGTGATATCCGCTTCTTGGTATAAAACGGATTGGCCCAACGGAGACCTTCCTGCCTGGTCGTTCCGATATACTTGCCGAATAACTGCACCACCCGCGCTTCGTTTGGATTTACGAAGAACAGCCCGAAGAACAGAAGCAGGTTAAAAGGGATCCAGATTAGGGCTATTACTTTGGCTACCGGCGGAAGAAAAACAACGACACCGAAAGCCATCAACAGGAGAATCAGGAGTAAAAAGAGCATCCCTATCCCGGAGCCCATCTTGATTTCACGTTCCTTTATCATGAGTACTTCTCCTTTAACTAATCCTCTCGAAAAGGATACCCGTCTTTTGATCGTTTATTCGGCATATATAGCCATTATCTACGGCTTTCTCCAGGCAGTAAAGACAGCTAAGTTGTTAGAATTACGTTAGGTTAACCTATCGTAAAAAAAATCAAAAAAAGTTTCCTTTTCGATTGAAAACGTCTTGACAAAGGGCTCTCCACGTGTAATTTAGCGCTTTAATATGTGAAATGTTTCACGAAAGACGTTTGGAAACATTAAGTAATTGAACCATATTAACTTGTAATGTCTTAGGAGATGGTCATGTCGAATTACGCTGATACCATCATGGGCATCGTGAAAGCCAAGGATCCGGCACAGCCGGAGTTCCATCAGGCAGTTCATGAAGTCGTCGAGTCCCTTGAGCCGGTGTTCGAGAAGCATCCGGAATACAAGGAAGCCAAAATAATGGAACGGATCATTGAGCCGGAACGCGCTTTCCAGTTCCGGGTGCCGTGGATTGATGACAAGGGTCAGGTCCATGTCAACCGTGGTTTCCGCGTTGAATTCAACAGCGCCATCGGTCCGTACAAGGGCGGTCTTCGTTTCCACCCGAGTGTTAACCTTGGCATTCTGAAGTTCTTGGGCTTCGAGCAGGTCTTTAAGAATTCCCTCACCACGCTGCCGATGGGCGGTGGCAAGGGTGGTTCGGACTTCGATCCGAAGGGTAAGTCCGACACCGAAGTTATGCGTTTCTGCCAGAGCTTCATGAGCGAGCTGTTCCGCCACATCGGTCCGAACACTGACGTTCCGGCCGGTGACATCGGCGTTGGCGGCCGTGAGATCGGTTTCCTCTTCGGCCAGTACAAGAAGCTCCGCAATGCTTTCGAAGGCGTCCTGACCGGTAAAGGTCTCAACTGGGGCGGTTCTCTGATTCGTCCGGAAGCGACCGGTTATGGCCAGGTCTACTTCGCTCAGGAAATGCTGAAGACTCGCGGTAAGTCATTTGATGGCCTCACCTGCTCCGTTTCCGGTTCCGGTAACGTGGCTCAGTACGCCACCGAGAAAGTCAACCAGCTTGGTGGTAAAGTCGTGACGATGTCCGACTCTTCCGGCTGGATTCATGATCCCGACGGTATCTCCGGTGATAAGTGGGACTTCATCATGAACCTGAAGAACGTCAAGCGCGGCCGCATTAAAGAGTACGCTGACAAGTTCGGTTGCAAGTACCACGAAGGTACCGGCGTATGGACCGTCCCGGTCGACGTCGCTCTGCCGTCAGCCACTCAGAACGAGGTCAACGGCGAAGATGCCAAGACGCTCGTCAAGAACGGTTGCTTCTGCGTTTCCGAAGGCGCCAACATGCCGTCCACCCCGGAAGCCATCAAGGTCTTCCAGGATGCCAAGATTCTCTACGGTCTGGGTAAAGCAGCCAACGCCGGTGGCGTGGCTACCTCCGGTCTGGAGATGTCTCAGAACTCGCTGCGTCTGTCCTGGACCCGCGAGGAAGTGGACCAGCGCCTGCACGGTATCATGAAGAGCATCCACACTGCCGCTATCGAGGCCGCCGAGAAATACGGTCACCCCGGTAACTACGTGATGGGCGCCAACATCGCCGGCTTCATCAAGGTCGCCGATGCCATGATGGATCAGGGTGTTGTCTGATCTCTTTTAGTTCGATCTTCCAAGGCGGAGCAGCCCGGCTGCTCCGCCTTTTTTCGTTGACCCTCATTGTCCCCTCCGATATATTGGCCGTCTAAACTATTTTGACAGGCAATCCACAATGAGCGACAAACCGATCATACATGAAGTCAATCCGCTAAATCGTAAATTCGACGATCTGATGCAATTCCGGGTAAAGCACGTACTCCTGGTTTCCAGCCCCTACGATTCCTACGTGCTTGAAGAAGACGGTATGATTACCGATCTGATTTACAACGAGTTCCTGGAACTCAATCTGACCGTCTCTCCTCATGTTCGTCGCGCCGACAATGCCGAGCAAGCCTTGAAGATCATCAAGGAACAGGATATCGACCTGGTAATCGTGTTTAAGAGGGTCTCCGATATCGACGTTATCCAGTTTGGCCTCCAGGTTAAACAGATCAATCCCAAAATGCCGGTGGTTCTGTTGGCCTATCATCAACGCGAGTTGACCATCATGGAAGACCCCGGTTATCATAACGCTATCGATCATGTCTTCATCTGGACCGGCGACGTCCGCATCATGTTGTCTATCATCAAGTTAATCGAGGATAAACGCAACATCGACGCCGACACGGCTCTGATCGGGGTACGTGTCATCATCGTTGTTGAAGACAACGTGAAATTCTATTCCTCCTTCCTCCCTCTCCTCTATACCGGGATAATGCAACAGACGCATGCCCTGATGGAAGAAGGAATGAACATATCGGATAAGATGTTGCGCATGCGAACACGTCCGAAAATTCTGCTTGCCACCGATTTCGAACAGGGTTGCGAGATTTTCGACCGTTACGAAGACTTCACCCTGGCCGTGATTTCAGACGTTCGCTATAAAGTCGGCGGTGTTAAAGACAACGAAGCCGGTATCAAACTAGCCAAACGCGTCCGCGCCCGAGTACCGGATATGCCCATTTTATTACAGTCCTCTGATCTGGACAACGCCAAACTGGCCTTCGCCAACGACGTCGGTTTCATTTTCAAGCGCTCGCCCACCCTGCATCAGGATATTCGCCGGTTCATCACCAGTTATTTCGGTTTTGGAGATTTCGTTTTCACTCTCCCGGACGGCACCGAAGTCGCCAAAGCAGCCGACTTCCAGGAAATGGAAGCCGTATTGGCTAATGTAGACGAACGCGCCCTTCTCTTTCATGCCGGCCGTAACCATTTTTCGAACTGGTTGATGGCTCGCACCGAGTTCGACCTGGCGCGCCGTCTTCGTCCCAAAAAAGCCAGCGAGTTTAAGAGTTCCACGGAACTGCGTCGTTATCTGATAAACACCTTCAAGAATTTCCGTCACGAACGTCAATTGGGCGTGGTCAGCGATTTTTCACGTCGGCGGTTCGATCTCCAATCTGATTTTGTCCGCGTCGGGGGTGGCTCGCTCGGAGGCAAAGGCCGGGGTCTGGCTTTCGTGAATGCATTATTGAGCCAGCGCGACCACAGCGGGATGTTCGACAACGTTCGGATAAAAGTGCCGCGCTCGGTGATCATCGGAACCGATATTTTCGACGCCTTCGTTGACACCAACGATCTGGTATCATGTGCCCTGGGCATATACAGCGATGAGGAAATAACCGACAAGTTCCTCAAGGCCAAGTTCCCCCGCCCGATCAAGAGTGATCTGCGGGCCCTGCTTGAGGTTGTCAAACACCCTCTGGCGGTAAGGTCTTCGTCGATGCTCGAGGATTCGCACCTCGAACCGGCGGCTGGTGTTTACGACACCCACATGCTGCCCAACTGCCATGAAGACCCGAAAATACGCCTGCGTCAACTCGTACGGGCCATCAAGCTGACCTGGGCTTCGACCTTTTTCTCCAACGCTCGCGTCTACCATGAGTCGGTAGGCAATCGCGTCGAGGAAGAGAAAATGGCCGTTATCGTGCAACAGGCAATCGGCCTTCAGCATGAAGAGACCTTTTATCCGTCGTTCTCAGGTGTCGCGCTGTCTTACAACTACTATTCCACCGAGGGAATTCTCCCCGAAGACGGTGTCATCTACACCGCTCTCGGTCTCGGGAAAACGATTGTCGACGGCATGAATTGCCTTCGCTTCTCCCCCACTTATCCGGAGCGACTGCCGCAATTCGCGACCACCAAAGACATGCTCAGGAATTCTCAACGGGCCTTCTACGCCATCGACCTGGCCAACAGCCGGGTGATGCCCGAACCCGGCGGTGAGAAAGGGCTTATCCGACTCGACCTGGATGATGCCGAACGTCACGGCACCCTGACCTCCATCGCCTCCACCTATGTGGCCGAAAACGATCGCGTCTACGATGGCGTGGGACGAGAGGGAACTCGGATAATCTCGTTTGCTCCGATTTTGAAACATCATCGTTTCCCACTTCCGGAGATAGCTCGATACCTGCTTAATCTGGGCAGCCATGGTCTCAACTGCCCGGTTGAAATCGAGTTTGCCGTGAAACTGTCTGACGATAAAAGCAAACCCGATGATTTCTATTTCCTGCAGGTGCGCCCCATGGTCAAGGACGCCGTCTTCGAAACGGTGTCGTTGGACGATGTCGACCGTTCCCGTGTGATCGGGAAAAGCGATAACGCTCTCGGCAATATGCGCCTGACGGCGATATCCGATATTCTTCTGGTTGATCCGGATAAATTCGACCGCGGCAAAACGGTCGAGATCGCCGAACAAGTGGGACAATTCAACTCCGTCTTGAAAGAAGCGGGGCATCCTTATCTCCTGCTCGGACCGGGGCGTTGGGGCACTTCCGAACGCTGGCTCGGAGTACCGGCCAACTGGAATCAGATATCCGGAGCAAAGGTAATTATTGAGGCCGCCTACGGCGATTTCGCCCCGGACCCATCATTCGGAACTCACTTCTTCCAGAATCTGATTTCTATGCAGGTTGGTTATATGACGATCAATCCGACCGCCGGAAACGGCTTCCTCGACTGGCCCTGGTTGATGGAACAACGCGTCGAGGCCTCATCGGATTTCGTCCGTCATATCGTGCTGGAAAAGCCGATGGAGATTCTGATCGACGGGCGCGCCGGAGGCGGCTTACTTCTTAAGCCTGAGCAATAGAATTAAGGATTCTTGATGGACCGCCTGTCATGATTGACCGGCGGTCTTTCTTTGCGGTTCAGTCCGAACGATTCGACCCCAGCACATACCCCTGTTTGAAGAGCATCAAGGTCACGAATAAAAGCCCCAGAACGGTGGTCGGCATCAGCAGGTACATAACCTCGACACTGACAACACGATTCTGAACGAAAACCGGCAGATAATGCAGAATCGTATTAAATCCAATCAGGCAGGCCAGACAGATTTTCCAGCCTCGGCTCTCAGTCCCGGCGGCAATTAAATATCCTAACAAAGCTCCCCCGGTAACGTGATAGAGAATCGTGAAACCGCGTTCGAGAAGATGCCAGCCAAACACCTGCCCCGACACCGCGAAAGATGCCAGATAACAGGCCTCGACCAGTCCGAAGCCGGCGCCGATTGCCGCCGCCAGGTGGCGCGGTTTGACCGCTTTGGCCATAGCCATGCGCAGCAGCCCGATCAGAATAGCCACTTTGAGCAGTTCCTGAATCAAACCGGCGGCTAATGCAGGCAGGATTGCCCATAGATATCCCGAATCTCCCGCTTGAACACGCGGCAGGAGAATCTTTTCGAACAACCAGTCTTGAATCGGCATCTGAATCAGAATCACGACGATTACAGCCAGACACCCCAGAAGAAACGCCAGAAATGTGACCGGATGACGGTAGCTGCGTCCGATAAAAAACGACCAGGCCACCAGACTGATTATAAGATAGAGCACCATGCGCGACATCTTCTTACCCGAGTCCGATGCCGGCACCGGGGCAATCTTTTCGGTTGTCGCTTCTGCAACAGCCGGTTGCGTCTGGCGCACCACATCCAGGTAAGCCTGGAAGCGCTGTCCCGGAACATCCATCTTAACCAGGCGCTTGTCCGGAGTGAAATAAGCGGTGCCCACAAACGGCATAAGATAGCGAATTACATAAACCGAATCGAACACTTCGTTATAAAGACGTTCGTATCCGAATCGTTCCACAACTGCTTGAATTGGACCGGTGAGCACTATCTGCGGAACGAACACCGTATCCAGCAGCGTGTCGCCGACCACCAAATCGTGCATCGCCAGATATAACTCATGCTGGTCGATAAAGAGATTATCCGCTGCAAAGCCACCTCGGTCGAAACGAAACTCGCGTTCACGCTCCTTCCCCGGTTGGCCAATCTTTCCACGAATAAACTCACCGTTCCGCTTTAGATCGATCACATTCTCCCCGCCGTTGACCTTCAGGTTGATAAGATCACCGAGATATGATCCATCCAGAGCAACGTAATGATCCCCTTCGATTTCATAAAGGAGGTCCTGTCCTACCTTGTTATAATCGAGCCTGAGCGTTTCATTGAACACGACACCGGCAACACCGTCAATCTCGGTCTTCTCACTAACGAACGAAGCCAATCGCCCGGAGGTCGTATCTTTGAGCTCGAAGGTCCAGACGCGTACTTCTCCCAGACTGCGGTAGTCGGTGACGGTGCTCGAGGCCTCCAGTTTCGGGGCATCGGCATAGACGAAGTCAGCCAGAACGGCGACTAATAGACAAATAATCGTGGACAATTTCATACGGGGGAAATAATCCGCCGGAAGGCCGTGAGTCAACTCTAAACAGCGTTAGGAGACGATTAGATAACCGTTTACACAGAACTCGCGAACATTGGGTCGCCAAAAAACAACTGGCATAAACCAACGACAACGGTATTATTCTTCATTCGATGAACGGACAAAAGGCAAGTGAATAGATGTTTGAATTCCCGATAAGCGGCGTCGAGACTTATTGGTGGCTGCCTCCGCTGGTTGCTTTCGTTGTTTCGGCTTTATCCTCGATCGCGGGACTGTCCGGAGCATTTCTCCTTCTCCCCTTTCAGGTATCGTTTCTGGGCTATGTCGGCCCCGGCGTCAGCCCCACCAATCTCCTTTACAACATTGTCGCCATCCCCAGCGGAGTATATCGCTATTTGCGTGAGCGGCGTATGGTCTGGTCGCTGGCCTGGGCTACCGCTGTCGGAACACTTCCCGGTGTTATCATCGGCGGTCTGATCCGCATCTACTGGCTGCCCGATCCGGCTCATTTCAAGCCTTTCGCCGGTGCGGTTTTGCTCTATATCGGCCTGCGCCTGGTCAAAACGATCGTGAAACCGTCCGCAAAAGGCTCACATGCCGGTACGTTTCGCGTTACCAATCAAATCTTCACGCTCAGAACGACCGAGTACGACTTTGAGGGAGATCACTATCGGACTTCCACCCCGGCCATCATGGCGTTGAGTTTCATCGTAGGGATCGTAGGCGGTACTTACGGCATTGGCGGCGGCGCCATCATCGCCCCGTTTTTCGTCTCAATCTTCGGCCTTCCGGTCTACACAATCGCCGGGGCAGCTCTCTTCGGCACCTTCCTGACTTCAGTCGTAGGGGTGCTGTTTTATTGGTTATACGGCCTCGTTATCTCGGAAACCGCCAATGTCGGTCCGGACTGGCTCCTTGGTTTCATGCTCGGTATCGGCGGCGCTGTCGGAACGTATGTGGGCGCTCGCATGCAGCGTTATCTGCCGGAGCGATTGATAAAAATCGTCCTGACCGGCTTGTTGTTGTTTGCCGCCGTCCGTTATCTCCTCCCGCTTATTACCAACTGACTCAAACAAAAGGGTCGGTTGCCAGGCAACCGACCCTTGAATCCTCCACCTTGTCGATGGTCTTTTAGAAGAGCATCTTAAAGGTGAAGTACTGATTGTCGTCGAACACATCGGTTTCCGTCCAGGAATACTCGACTGACATCTGCGTCGAACCGAGTTCGAACAAAATCCCGGCTCCGACCGAAGCACCGTACAGATAGTTGTCGTCTTCCGTGAAGTTATAACCGCCGCGGATCGAGTACTTACCGTCGTAGACATACTCGAAACCGGTCGAATAAACGTCTTCATAGAAGTTGTTGGAACGGAAGTTCCCGGATATCGAAGCGAAGTTCGGACCGTTATCCAGGAAATCGTACGAAACCGCCATATTGATCGATGACGGCAACTCGAAGTCCTTGGACTTACCGGCCACGGTGATACCGTCTACCGTGTAGTAGAATCCATCACCGGTGAACTTCATTGTCGGGCCGTAGTTCTTGATCGCCACACCGAACGAAACACCCTTCCAGCGCGGATCGTACTTGAAGCCCACATCGAAAGCCAGACCGGTCGCCTGCGCTTCGAAGATCTTCTCATGGATGAACATAGCCGTAGCACCAAACGACACATTGGCCGTCAGGATCTTGGCGTATGACATCGACAACACCGAAAGAGTCGGATTGAACTTACGCCCGGTTCCTTCGGTTTCGTCATAAGTGGTCTCTTCCATGTCGCCGATTGAGACGATCTTGGCCGAGGCGCCGATGGTGCCGAAACCGTATATCCGGGTTGCGAGACCGAAGTAGTTCACATCGATGTCAGCCAGATACGGCTGATGCGTGAACATCACTTCGGTTCCATCCAGCTCCGCCAAACCGGCCGGATTCCAGAAGATCGACTCCACGCCCACGACGTTGGAGACGACTGCGCCGCCCATCGCCGTTCCGCGGGAACCGACTGGTATCAGGAGTTCAGCGGCGCCTGCTGTTCCGATTCGCCGCGAGTTCCCAGCGTAAACCGAGCTGAGACTTACGGCGAGGAGAACCAACACTAAAATAATGTATTTTGATTTCATTGCGTTGTTTCCTTTCGCCTAGTAAGTCGACAGGACTTCTTCTTGCATGAAGACCGCGGTTTTGCCGATCTTCTGACCGATGCCAGGCGCATCAACGACATAGATATAGATTCCTGAAGCAACCGGCAGGTTGTTTTCAGTCCTCAAATCCCAGGATGCAATACTCGTGGTGGCATCGTTCTTCTCGATCTCACGAATGAACTCACCGGCCAGGTTGTAGATAGTTATCGTACACTGGGTCGGCAGATTCTGGAACTTCAACTGGTAGTTACCCACAGCCGGATCGTACGGACCGTTCAGATAGAACGGGTTCGGTACGGTCTTGATGTTGTTGAGAACATCTTCGTTCCTTACTGATTGACCTTCTGTAGCGACGAATTGGAAAACGTCATCGGAAGTATTCACCTTGGCAGTTGTGAAACGAATAATCGTACCCACAGCCGGTGCCGTAGTTGTTTCGGAATAGTCGGTTATAACAATTCGTCCGATACGGAAATCGTCCGGCCAAGTATAATCCATAGCCTCCGGCAATGGCTCGTAGTATTCACGCTCAGAGACATAGATGCGGTCGCCATAAGACCAACCACCGCTTTCGTCATCATCAAGAATAGCGATCTGGACTCTGATATCGTCAGAAGCGTCATCAGGTGTTCCAATACCGATATTCCAGATTTCAAATGGGGCATTATGATCGTACTTGGTTTCGGTGTTCCAATCATAATACTCAGAGCCATCCTCTGTAAACCGGATCTCCCAGTCATAGGTACCAATGATACCACGATAGTTCAGCCGGCTCCAGTTGGTACCTCCGTCAGCTGTTATATACCACTCTCTAGTCGAGTTAAGAGAATACATAACATTGTCAGGAGAAATCGTGCCGGTGGCATTGGCCACTTCTTGAATGGCGACAACGCCGAAGTCCGGTCCCGCTACTTTCACCAGCATACCATCCACAATCGGGTACAATTCGTCACCCGACTGGTTGGTTTCGTATGAGTAAAGACGAGTTACGGGAGTAGAAGTAATATCATCCAGATGCCAGGCGATATCAGCAGTTGTGCCGTCACCTATATCGATCAGCGTGTCCTCAAACGATACCTGGTAAGTATGGCCATTGAGAGCCGCATGATCTACGACAATCGGAGTTATGACTCCGTTGGAACCACCGGCTGTGTGGGTCACTGGAAGGGTATCGCCTATGATATATTCAAAGTCGATATCTGTCACAGGACGTTGTGGACGCACAGACACAACCTTTTCAGAGTTCAGCGTGAGAAAGCCCGGGTCAGAACTAGCATCGTATGAATAAGCGCTGACCTTGAAGAAATACTGTGTGACGTTGTTAAGATCGCCACCAAGGAGTTTATCTTCATCGATGAAAATGTAGCGCTGAACACCGAGGTCTTCACCCGGCCAGAGAAGACGACGCTCCTGCTGACCTGTAACGGGATCAAACACCTCATCCTGAATAGCTACAACACCATCCTGAATATCATAGGCCTTTATCGCCGTCCAGTCACCATCGGAGGTTTCTCCTTGCCAAACCACATAACCCTGGAACGGGTAGGTACCGTGATCTGTTTCAGAGACGTCAGTCCATGAAAGCGCAATACCTTCGTCTTTCCATTGCGCTGTAACAACTGGTGTGGCCGGAGGAGAGTCCAGCACGAAATCGGCATCGTAGGCTCTCTGGGCTTCGACATCGTAGTTCTTCATCAGAGAAATCGAGGTCAGGCGGTTCGTCGACCGACCTACAACAATACCGAGAACAATCTCAACTGAATCACCGGGTTCGAAGGTGATCGGGCCGGTGGTCTGCATCCAACGACGGTCGGCGGGATCGGAATCGAGATCGCCCGAACCAGTCACAGGATCACCGGCGTGCATGAACCGAGTCACTTCGCCGTTGTAGGTGTAGTCACCACCACCGGCATCGAGTCCACGCATATAGTTATAGGTTTCATTGTAGGAGTTGGGATCGGTGCCGTTGATGTACTTATTGAACGAGGTCATGCCCATGTTGGTATAACCTGGCCAAAGCTCACCCCAAGCCTTGGCAGTATCAGCCAGGTCACCGGTTTCAATCAATGGACCCTGGAAGTAATCAAATCCAACTGCCGGTGGAGTAGCGCCATAGTGATTGGCGTCGTCGTTGTCGGCATTGTATACATAACCGATGGACAGCGAAGTATCGCAACCGACCAAATCGTCGGTATACTCACCCAGGTCAGGATCGGCCCATGAGGACAAATAACATTCCTCAATTGTATTCCCACCCTTGTTGAACACCTGGTAGCGCACAAAAATACACTGACCAAGAGCGCCACTGCGATTGTACGCCCAGGTCGTCTGCCGCACCTCAAGTCCGAGCGGTTCCGTTTCACCGGCATTGTTCAGGTGCTGATCCGGATCGGCATCGTTGTAAACCGCCCAGAGCATTTGGTCACCCATCATCGCCGGAGCACCGTACTCATCTACGGGCGCACCTTCGTCAGCAGGCCAGTCCAAATAATCCTGGTTCGGATTATCGGCCAGACTGTCGGAGTACAGCTTGTAGACACGGTATCCTGCATCCGATCCGTTATCAGGATCGAAAGTCCATACCCCAGGTGATACCTGTACGTTCATCGGACCGGGGACGTACTCATCGTCATACTCTGAGATGATCACCCGTACCTCATCATCAACCATACCTCCGACCCAGAGACCGGCTGCATAGACGATGTAGTTGCCTAAAGAACCATCCAGAATCGACTCGTTGTCGACGTATGGGAAGAAAGTACCGGCGTCATAGCCGAACACGCCGGACAAATCACGAGCGAAACTTCCGTGGTTGGTTACGAACATCAGGATCTTGTTGGCGTTGATGTACGTCGCGTTGTCAATCACCTGTGACATCGGACGATCCATCCTCGCATGGTAAGGCGGTGCCGCTGAAAGGGGCAGTGCCACCAACAAGACCAAGGCTATTGTAAGCAGCTTAGTTTTCATAATCTATTACCCCACTTTCCTATAGTGACACTCTGACGCCAAAGAACACCTGGCGCGGGTTCGACCAGTTCGTCGCGTTGTACTCTTTCAACAGATAGCGACTCTCGTAGTCGGTGCCCTCGGCCTCGGAATCGGCAATCGTAGTCTGCGCAGCGTCGGTGTTGAGATAACCGCTCGTTCCCGGTTCACCGGTGCTCTCGTAAACGCCAATGACGTTGTCACGATCGAGCAGGTTGCGAATCAGGATGAACGGCTTCACATCGACTCCGGAGAAGGTGAACTTGCGCTCCAAACGAACGTCGATATTGAAGTACCACGGCTTGTTGGCCGAGTTCACGGCAGCCCGAGGATTCGGACGAACCGCCAGTTCGGTGACTTCGTCGTAGAAGTTGGCAGGAGTGTACGGAGTTCCACTGCCGGCGTAGAGAATCGCATTTAACGACAGATCCTCGAGCGGGAAGATATCGCCGAAACGCGGACCTTCCTGCTTGCCGTAGCGCAGATCGAACAGAGCGGAAATGTTGTGGCGCTGATCGTAATCCAGCGGATTGGTGGTCTTGGGATCACCTTCCGGGTTCGACCAGTTGATCACATACGCCGTATTGGCATACGAGCCGGTACCGGTAGCATAGCTAAGCGTGTACTTCAACTCAAGACGCATGTTCTTGGTGCGCCGCATGTTGAGTGAGAAATCAACGCCCTTGATGGTACCGAAATCGATATTGTCATAGATCGAGTAAATCGTGATTGTCGAGGCAGTCTGGTTAATCGTCTCGATCTGAACCAGATCCTGCACATCCTTATAGTAGGCATTAATCGAGAAGGCAACATTTTCACCCAACTGGTGCGTAATACCTACTTCGTACTGAGTCGTCTTCTCCGGCTCGAGGTTAGGACTCGAGAACGGGTAATACGATCCGGCCGTAATACGGGCTTCGTAGAAATCATAGCCGGTATACAGACGGATAAGGTCCGGACGCTGCCAGAATTTACCGAAGTTGATATGCATCTGGGTTTTGTCGGAAACCGGGAACGAGATACCGAGACGCGGCGAGACACGAGCGAACACCTTGCTGTCTTCAAGATCGCTCTCGTCGAGTGTTCCGTTGGCGCCGAGCGGATCGTAAGTGCTCTTGAGACTCTCCGTGTTGTAGTCAAAATAATCAAGGCGCAAACCGGCATTGACGACAACTCCACGCCATTCAAACCGATCCTGCAGGAAAGCTCCGAGATTGAACGGGTGTTTCGTACTGTTCCAGAAACCGTCAGGATCCTCCTCCTCGGCATACACGTCGTAACCGTACCGGTTGACACGGTTCACGCTGTAGCCCTGGGTAGCATCCAGATTGCGGAAATACCGCAACGTATGGCGTTGTAAGTCAAAACCGAATTTAAGCGTATGATATTCACCGACCTGAGTGCTCATATCACCCTTCAGGCCGAGATAAGAAGATTTACGCTTTTCGAATGACGGATAGTACGAAGCCGGACTCAGAACCACCGTATCACGAGTGCTGCTGATCGCAGAGTCCGTATAAACCCAGCTACTGCCCTCTCCAGTTGAATCAGTGTAGTACCAGGTGGTATCGGCAGTGGTAATCGTCTGCTCCTCTGACTCCTGCCAGAAGAGATTGAACTCATCGTACTCGGGATTGGTCACATCCTCAACATTACCATTTTCGAATGTGTAGGTACGATCATATGCTTCATAGTCGTCAAAAATCTGAGCGTCGCCGCGTGTCCGGGACGTCATAAAGTAGGATGCGCTCAAATTATAGAACGTATTGGCATTAAGCGTATGGGTGATCTTGGCGTTCAGACCAAGGTTCTCATCTTCGTAACGAGGACCGTGGTCGGGATTGAGCAGCCATTCCTGACGATACTCACGCCAACTATCCCACGAACCGTTGCCGGAAAGTTGCATCTTCAGGTTCGGATTGAACTCGTAGTCGATCTTGCCCTGGTAGGACCAGCCGCTCAGGCTGTTCTGCGGCAAGCGCTGCGGGTCATCGCCATACAGCGTGTCCAAACCGTAAGCCGCGCCGTAATTCGTGATCATCTCTTCGGTTTTTGACGAAGGCGTACGATCACGCAGGAAGCGGCGCTCCCCGGAGAAGAAGAAATAGCCGTTATCGAGTCCAGGTATCGGGCCACCGAAATCAGCCGCGTAGAAATTCTGATCCCAGTTTTCGTTCAGCACATTGTCCGTCTGGAGTTCGAGATTACCGGCATACTCATCACCACCGGAGTTCGTAATCACATTAACGATACCGGAAGCTACCAGACCGTACTCGGCCGAGAAAGCGCCCGAGGTTACGGAAACTTCCTGAATCGCATTGTTATTGATGTTAGCCGTTGACACACCGGTCAACGCGTCCTGCTGTGAGAAGCCGTCAACATAATAGGCGACTTCATTCGGACGACCGCCGCGCAGGTTCAATTCCTGGTTGGACGCCGTTGCGGTACGACCGCCACGCTGACGCTGGCCGAAAGCACCGGCATTCATGCGAACCACTGAGTTCTGAATACCAACGAGCTGCTCGAAACCGCGCGTCGGCATCGCCAGCAGGTCCTCACGCTTGACGATATCGATGGTCGTCGTCTTGTCCTTGACAACCATCTGATCTTCAGCGACGACCTTGATAGTCGTGCCCAGATCGGTTGCCTTGGAACTCATTTCCGCGTCATGATAACTGGCCAGATCGGCCGAGACGTGGACGTTGCTTATTTCCACGGTGGCATATCCAACCGCCGAGAGGGTCAGTACATAATCCCCCACAGGAACGTTGAGGATTCTGTAATAACCGTCAGCGTCGGTCATGCCTCCCATAGTTGTCCCCTTCACGGCGACAGACACACCGACGATCGGATCTCCGGTTTGCATGTCGGTCACCTGCCCGACGATTTTTCCGACCACTGAGCCCAGTGCCGTGCCAGCCATAAGACATAACAGCACCAGAAGGATCGGCAAAAGTTTCAGCCTCATACTAAAACCTCCTTACTGTTTCTCGCAGTTTCTACGCGTGTCTTCCATAACTTGTAAGCAATCTGAATTACGTCCTCTCGGACGTACGTCGGCCCTCACTCCTTTCCCTGACTTCAATTACGTTCCGGTGTCAATTTCCTGTTTATTACTCTTATTCTCATGCTTTTAACAAAAAAAACGGCCTTAATGCGAGTTCAAGTCAACATAAAAAACAATGCTATTTCACTCCTGAACCAACTCGCAGAATAAGTTAGATATGTTTCCCAAATGGATGAACTTGGCGGTAGGTATTATCATCCGGTAGCACAAAAGGCCGTAACTCCTATTCTTCCTCTTTGCGCCATAGCCGAGTCCGCTCAGCTGTAATCCATCAAACAGCCTTATTGACGCGGTCGGTGTATCGCAGCAACGTACATGAGTCGTAGTCGAACTGATCGACTCGACCTATCTTGATTATCGGCAGTAACTCATTCGAGTTTAGTGTTTAATGCGACAAGAATGCGACTTCACATCGCATCAGAGATATCCCCCTTCTCGCATTCCAACTCTCAACGTCTCCCTTTTTACCCGACAACATCATCCTCTGAGTTGTCACCTTCCAATGTCATTTATCGATATTATCCGCCGGACAAAATGCATCGACAGAGTCCAATCGCTACCGTATCTAATTGGCAGTGTATAATTTATCAATTTCGAAACACAATGCGGACACTAACACTTCCTGTAGCATTGGCAAACGGGTATCACAACTGAAATCAGAATTATCAGAGCGTTGTATATTTCCTCAGAGTCAAGGATGAAACTATAACACCTCTGAGGAAATAGTATGATTCACATGGACGGGGGATTTTATACAAAAATAAAGTACTGGGGGACGGACTCGAACCGTCGACCTCCTGATCCACAATCAGGCGTTCTAACCAACTGAACTACCCCAGCACAACAAAGCCGTTCTACGGCAGCCCCTTATATATACTTCGGCAACAATAATGTCAAGAAAAACGGGCTGCTCAGGCCAAACGGCGCACCCGAAAAGCTTTTTTGTTGGGAATTAATCCTCTCACGGACTTACATTGGTAAAGACATGAAGAAGCCATACCATAACATGGACGCAAAACAGACTCGTCGGCGCACCGAAATGGTCGAGCAACAACTCAAGGGTCGTGATATTCACGACTCGGCAGTTCTCAAAGCTATGGGGACGGTCCCCCGCCATCGTTTCGTTTCGCTTAAACGTCAGGAGATGGCCTACCATGACGGCCCCCTGCCCATCGGATGTGACCAGACTATTTCGCAGCCCTATATTGTCGCTTCTATGACCCAGGAACTGCGACTGAAAGCCTCCTCACGTGTGCTGGAAATAGGCACCGGCTGCGGCTATCAGGCCGCGGTCCTGGCCGAAATCGCCCGTGAGGTCTTCTCCATTGAGTATGTACCGGAGCTGTTGGAACGAGCCCGTAAGGTGCTGAAAGACCTGCAGTATCGAAATATCCACCTCCGCGACGGTGATGGCTCCCACGGCTGGCCCGAACGAGCACCGTACGACGGCATTCTTGTCACCGCTGCTGCCCCGCAAATGCCCGAAGGACTAATCAATCAGTTGAAAATCGGTGGGAAAATGGTACTGCCGCTTGCGACCGACGAATGGGGTCGACAGTTTCTTTATCGGGTCACTCGCCATGCGTCCGGATACGATTCGGAAAAGCTCTACGAGGTCCGCTTCGTGCCGATGATTGGAGAAATCGAAGGGAAATAGCCCCTACAATCCCTTCTTCTGAGCCAAACCGAGAATTATTTTCCACTCCTCAGCCGACACTGGTTGCACCGACAAGCGACTCCCCTTCTGGAGTAAAACCATCCCCTCAAGCCCCGGGACACCGCGCAGGTCCTTCATTGGCAAAACCTCGGCGAATTTCCGCTTGAACTTCACATCTACCATGTACCAGATCGGATTCGATTTGGTATGCTTCGGGTCCGGATGCTGGCTGTTGGGGTTTTCGGCTGTATGATCCGGATAGCCGGAACGGGCAATTTCGACCACTCCTGCGATTCCGATCACCTTGGTGTTGCTGTTATAGAAGAACGCTTCGTCACCCTTCTTGATTTCATCGCGAAGCATGTTCCGCGCCTGATAGTTGCGGACGCCGTCCCAATGGTCAGTCTGTTTCGGCGCGCCGGCCAGATCATCAATCGAAAAACAATCAGGCTCTGATTTCAGTAGCCAGTATTTCTTGCTCATGTTCTCCTCAACTCACCAACCGGCATAAAGTTCCGGCGATCCAGGCGGCCGGATTGCCGATCGCATACCCCAGCAGTGCCATCAGAATTGAAATCGGCACCAAAACCGGATTATGGTATGCCGCCACGATCGGGGCCGAAGCCGCCCCGCCGATGTTCGCCGCCGAGGCAATCGCCACCGTGTGAATGTCCACCTTGAACAGCCGCGCCGCTCCGATCAGAAACGCCCCGTGAATGAATATCCAGATGAACGTCCCCAACAAAAACCAAAACACCGAAGCATCCAACGATGACAGGTCCGCCCGCGCTCCCATCCTAGCTACGAACAAGTAGACCAGCGCCATCGCCAGGCCGTGCGAGCCCGGAATCTTACTGGCTCCGGTGAACGACAGCGCGATACCGATAAATGTCACCAGCAGAATTTTATAAGTCGAGGCCGACAGAATCGGCTCCACCGGCGGCAGCATCTCCGCAATCCAGGCCGCGAACGAAGTCGCCGCAAATCCGAGAAAAATGAGGTACAGATAATGCCGCATCTCCGGTTTGCCTTTATCGGCGGTCAATTCTGCTGCCGCGGCTTCCAGATTCTCAACTCGGTCAGCCGACATCTTTGTAAATCGACCAAACCAACCCGCGAAATTCTTCGAAGCCAGCATCAAAGGCAACCAGACCAGGTATACCCCGTTGTCGGCGATTACGGCATAACCGAAATCAAGCGAAGTCTCATCCAGGTTAAACGCCACCGCCATCGCCGCCATGTTCCCGGTCCCGCCGATCCAGCTTCCGGCCAGTGCGGCGAATCCCTTCCAGGCCTCCGGGTCGAGACCGTTTTTGACAATGAAATATCCGATTGGCGCACCGACCACTACCCCCAGCGTACCCAGCAGCATCACGAACACCCCGCGCCCCATCACTCGCACGGTGGCCAGGATATCCACATCGAGCAGCATAATCACGAGAAACATGGGCAGGATATTGGATCCCATAAAATCATAGACCGGTGAGGCATTGGGAATAAATCCGTTATTGGACAACGCCACCGGAACTAGATAAATGAAGATCAGAGGAGGAAAATAATTCCAGAATTTCCAGCCGGTCTTTTTTTCGAGAAAAAAGAACAGTGAAGTCACCGCCGCTAGTGTGGCAATCACACCGGCCGGCGATGAGATCAGGGCATCGTTCATGTCGGTCCTCTCGTTGATAATGTCTTTGCCTGCGAAAGTACCACAATACGATGCGAAACGCAACAACGTAACCCTCTGGCGCAATAGGGCTTGATCTGTTATATTCTCTCGCATGAGCGATGAAATCCGCCTTAAGGAGCCCTATCTTCTAGCTAATTGCTGCTCCCCCACCCCTGACAACTCCATTACCGGCTATTATTCACACGACGGTATCCAGATCAAGGTCCACCGCTCCGATTGCTCTAACCTGAAAAAAGCCGACCAGGCTCGGCTTGTCTCTCTCTCCTGGAACGATATTCTCGACCAACCGGACTTCCTCCCCGGAGATGACTACGCCGATTTAACTGAAACCGATTGGCGTGTCCTGGAACTGCATCGACAGGTCGGGGTAGATTACTCCCTCAAGATAGCTCACCTCCTCCATATCGAGAAACAGGTGGCTTTTGATTCACACAAGAAACTTCGCGAGTTGGGCCTGCTGGAGCGAGTAGAGCCGTTGATTATCCAATATCGCAAGGGAATCGTTGACAACAAGTGGATCAAACACCGCAATCACACCTATTACGACCTGACCGCCAAAGGCCGTAGCTATCTCAATTATCGAGAAAAAAACGAATGAATTGGTAGATCATTAATCACTTTCTCCGATGAACATTCCCCAGTAAATTGCGTTTCAAAACTATATTCAGAATTAACAGCGTCTCACATAAGGAGATACCATGCACTTAAGGAACTGGATGCCGATCGGCCTGGCGCTTTTACTCGTCCTGTCGATCTCGGGCAACTCACAGGCGGGTCGCCGAGTGCGCATGTACAACGAGCACACGAAATCAGAAAAGGACAAGGATAAACCCAAGGCCAAGAACGGCGATGAGAAACCTTTTGATGAACTGATCAAAGATCGCGTGGTTATCGAAGGTCTTTTCACGTTCTATCTCGACACCCTCAAAGATGACCTGCTCATGGCCATCAAACCGGAGCAACTGGGGACAGTTTATCTTTGCGGTGAAACCCGATCACAGGCATCGGGTGCTTTTTCCGACAACGGTGCGATGGGCAGTACCTATCCCTTCTTTTTCAAACAGGTAGGAAAAGACATCCAGATGATGGAGAAAAATCTCCGTCTGAGGGCCGACTCCAGTTCCGCTCTGTCCCGGGCAATCAAGGCCGGCATGAGTGATCAACTTATCGCTTCGACCAAAGTCATGTCTCAACCACAGGACAGCACCAGGGCCATCCTGGTATCTCCCGATGATTTCTTCGTTCGTGATGTGGAGAATCTCGGCTTTTTCCTTAATCAGGGAAATCGCACCGGCCTCAGGCTGGATAAGAACAACAGCCATTACGAAACGATCAAATCATTCCCGGAAAACAGTGAGATCGACGTTCGCCTGCATTACACCACCGACAAACCGATCAACGGCGTCACGATGCAGAATCAATACTCGGTCTACCACCTTATGCATTTTTCGATCTCTTCATTGCCCGAAACCGATTATGTGCCGCGCCTGGCCGATGATCGTATCGGGCATTTCATGACCATGTACCAGGATTTCACCAATCTCAAGAACGAAACTGCGTACGTCCGTTTCATCAATCGCTGGGACCTGAAGAAGAAGTACCCGGACTCCGCTTTGTCCGAACCGGTCGAACCGATTGTCTACTGGGTTGAGAACACCGTACCGGAAGAATATCGCGAGGACGTTAAAGAAGCGATCGAATGGTGGAATCCGGCCTTTGAGAAGGTTGGTTTCAAGAACGCTATCGTGGCCAAACAGATGCCCGACACCGCCGACTGGGATCCGGCTGACACCCGCTATAACGTCGTTCGCTGGATTGTCAATCCGGGACAATCGTACGCTGTCGGCCCGAGCCGCGCCAATCCCTTTACCGGCCAGATATACGATGCCGACGTTCGCTTCTGTGTCGACTGGATCCGGTACATATATGGTTCCATTGACTACTACAATGATCCCCTCGCATTCGATGGCTCCCTGCCGGAAGAACATGACTGGTACCGGCCGGAATTCGAAACCGACAACCTTTATGAACCGCACCTGCTTTGCAACTACGGTGCCGAAGCCGCTCTTGAAGGCGCTTTCAACATGGCTGTACTGACTACCGCCACCGATGATCTCGCCGATTTGGATTCCCTGCAGCGAGCTTACGTGCATTCTTACCTGATTGAGATTTTGGCGCATGAAGTCGGTCACACTCTCGGTTTCCGTCACAATTTCAAGGCTTCGACCATTTACTCGCTGGAGCAAATTAACGACAAGTCCTTCACCGCCGACCATGCCCTCATCGGCACGATCATGGATTACTCCTCGGCCAACATTGCCGGTCCTGATCAGCCGCAGGGTGATTTCTACTCTCGCGTCCCCGGCCCGTTCGACGACTGGATGATCGAATACGCTTACACCGACTTTGGAGCTAAGAATCCGCTCGACGAAGTCGACCAACTCGAACGCATCGCCTCCAAGGCGGGACAACCGGATCTGATCTACGGCACCGATGAGGACGCTTTCGGCTGGAGCACTCGCTCCATCGATCCGTACTGCAACCTGCATGATATCGGTTCCGATCCGCTGGCGTTCGTGGGACGAAAAATCAAGCAGACCAAACATCTTTGGGCCAATGCCATCGATAATTTCGAAAAAGACGGCAATCGCTATCAAAAAATCTATACGGCCTTCCAGTACGGCTGGCGGGGGTATCGTGAACTGGCTCTGATCGCCCCGAAATTCGTAGGGGGACTCGTTCACAGCAACGCTCATGTCGGTGATCCCGGTGCCGGGCTTCCCTTTCAGGTTGTTCCGGCCGAAGATCAGCGTCGTGCCGTGGCTATGCTTCGCGATGAGCTGTTCGCTCCCGATGCCTTCAACCTGCCGGCGTCGCTGCTGAATCGCCTCCAACCGGAGCGATTTTATGATTTCACCGGTCAGGTTTTCAATTCACAGGTTGATTATCCGTTACACCAGGCCGTGCTCAATACCCAACAAGTCGCTCTGTCGCGCCTTTACAGCCCGGATGTCCTCGGCCGTCTGCTCAACAATGTCGAGCGGTTCGGCCCCAACGATCCCACGTACACTATGTACGACATGTTCACCGACGTCCGCCGCGCTATTTGGAGTGAGATTGTCCAGCCGGAAAACGTAAACAGTTTTCGCCGCCAACTGCAATTAGCCCACTTGCAGACAATTATCACTATTTTCCTTGGACCGAGCAGCCGCTATCCGGCCGATGCTCGCTCCCTTGCCGGCAATGACCTTAACATCCTCGAAGCTGCTGCCAGGAAAGCAATCAACAACACCGTTATCGACGATATGACCGTAGCACATTTTAAAGAAGTCATTCGTCAGATAGAAGCGGCCAAGAACGCTCAGCGTAGTTTCCTCCCCGGCTTCTGATCCGGCTTTCTTTGAATCTTCAACAGGCGAGACTTGATGTCTCGCCTGTTTTTCTTTATGCATTCATAAGTAAAACGAAGAATCAGCAGGAGAAAACCAGTGAATGATATTCTCGAATTCCTGAACAGCCATGCCTCGGTTCGTAATTTTACGGATGATCCCATATCAGAGGAACAGGAACATATCATATTAACCACAGCGGAACGTTCTCCTACCTCCTCCAACCTTCACGCCTACTCGATTATTTCAGTACGTGATCGATCCACGAAAAAGTCACTATCGGAATTGTCCGGAGGACAGCAACATGTGGCAGATTCGGCTCTGTTCCTAATTTTCTGCGCTGACCTATACCGCCTGAGTCGGTTGACCGAAGACCGAGGTTACCCTTTCTCGGGAGAATATACCGAATCATTTATCATCGCCACGGTCGATGCGGCTCTTGCCGGTGGACGCGCTCTGCAGGCGGCTCAGGCACTCGGTCTCGGCGGTGTTATGGTCGGTGGAATTCGCAATGAACCGAAGGCCGTCTCCAACCTGCTTAAACTGCCCAGGCTGGTTTACCCGGTGTTTGGCATGTCTTTGGGCAAACCGGTCCGACAACCGACGATTAAACCGAGACTTCCCCTGGCCGGACTCTGCTTTAAAGAGAGATATGACGATAGCGCCTTTGAAAGCGCCGTCGCAGAATACGATCGTACAATCGATGAGGTCGGATACTTAAAAGGACATCAGGTCGAAGCGGAATTATACCCGAACTTCAAAGGCCTTTATTCCTGGTCGGAGCACTCCGCCCGGCGTATGGCGAGCAAAAAAAGGGCGGTCGTGAGACCGCACCTTTTGTCGTTCTTAAATGGTCGAGGATTCCTCCGTAAATAGGTCGACCGTCCCCCGGGCGTTCGGGGTACTGTAAAAATACTTGATGTAGTTCCAGGCATCGATTGCTTTGTCGGCATAGACGAACAACTCACGATCCTCCGGCGCGATCGTTCCCTCGTCCACCAGGAAATCGAAGTTGATCAGTTTCCGCCAGAACGCCTCACCGAACAGCACGATCGGCAAGGGGCGGACTTTGAACGTCTGTACCAACGTCAGCGCCTCGAACAACTCATCCATCGTACCGAAGCCACCCGGAAAAGCCACCAGAGCTCTGGCTCGCAACAGGAAATGCATCTTACGAATGGCGAAATAATGGAAGTTGAAACATAGCTCGGGAGAAATATACGGATTCGGTTCCTGCTCCATCGGAAGGGTGATGTTCATCCCGATAGAGCTCGCCCCCTCCTCATAAGCACCACGATTGGCGGCCTCCATGATACCGGGTCCGCCGCCTGTCGTGATGACAAACTCATGTCCGTCGAAATCGGCGCAATCGGTTGAAACCAATCGTCCGAATTCGAGCGCTTCGTCATAATAATGCGATTTGCGAAGTATTGATCGGGCTACTCGCAACTGACGTTTCAATTCTTTGTCGTTGGGTTTCCGATCCAGCTTTTTACGAAGGCTCTCCACCCTTGCCTTGGCCTTGGCCGGTTCGATAATCCGTGTGCCTCCGAAAACGACAATGGTCGAGCGGATTCGATTGCGACGTAACAACACCTCCGGCTTCATCAACTCCAACTGGAGACGATAAGGCCGCGCAATGCCCAAATCCATAAATTCAAGATCTTTATAGGCAACCCGATACGCCTTGGATTTCTTAAGGCGTTCGGTCATTTGTCTGAGTTCTTTTTCTGTAGGCTTCTTTGGTTTCCTGCTCATCGTCACTTCCATTTGAGATGATTGAATACGGAGCTACGGCTACGCTCTGGCGGCAGCGGCTTCCTCGGCATATTCCTTCAGATTGACATCGGCCGGTACGCCAAGCCCGATATCAAGCGCCAGGGCCACCTTCATAAGCGGGCAATCAGGAGTTACAAGCCTTAATTTCCCCGCTACATCCGTTATTGGAACCGAGCTCATTTTGCTGTCACGAAGAGCGACCATCCGCCCCGACTCACCTTTTACTGCAAGATGAACGGCCTCACAACCAAAACGGGTAGCGAGCAGACGATCATGAGCGCTAGGGGATCCGCCGCGCAGGAGATGACCGAGAATCGTCACACGACATTCGATGTTGGTTAGTCCTTCGATCTGAGCTGCGATCTGATTGCTGACGCCCCCCAGACGAATGGCATCGGGAGAATTCTCGATTCGCCGGTTGACCACCATGTCTCCTCCGAACGGTTTGGCTCCTTCGCCAACCACCACGATTGAGAAATTCTTCCCCTTGGCGTTACGAGACTTGATGACCTGACAAATAGCATCGATATCATACGGGAACTCCGGCATCAAAATGATGTCGCCACCTCCGGCAAGACCACTGGCCAGCGCCAACCAGCCCGCATAGCGCCCCATCACCTCAACGATCATGACCCGGTGATGAGATTGAGCCGTGGTATGAATCTTGTCGATAGCCTCGGTTCCGGTAGTTACGGCCGAATCGAATCCGAAAGTTACATCGGTTCCCCATAGATCGTTGTCAATCGTCTTCGGAACGCCGATGATCGGGATACCCTTCTCAATCATGCCGGCCGAGGCCGCCATAGTTCCGTCTCCCCCGATGGCAATCAGTACATCGAGTCCCAGTGCTTCGAAATTCCTCACGGCTTGACTCGAACGATCCAGATAGATGTAATCCTCTCCTTGCAACACGGGGAAATGAAAAGGATCGGCACGGTTCGATGTGCCCAGAATCGTCCCGCCCTGAGACAAGATACCCGAGGCATCACGATTGGTTAACACCCGATGACGTCCCTCGATCAGTCCCTCGTAGCCATCCAGGAAACCGATCACTTCCATGTCATAAAGATTATCTGCGGTCTTCACGATCGCTCGGATAACCGCATTGAGCCCCGGACAGTCGCCGCCGCCGGTAAGCACACCGATTCTCTTGATTTGTTTAGGCATAGCCTTAATGTAGATTTCTCCCTTGCAAAAGAAAACCAAAAAAAGTGAGGCACCCGACATCTCTGTCGTTTAATCAGCATTATCGGCATTTCCTGCATATACTTGATTCCCCGACAACAACTTGCCTCAAACAACAAGCAACCCTGCCACCGACGTTAAATTATTGTTGATTTACCCGATAATAAAAAATAAGTAGAGGGGTTCATTAACAATGGTGCTAGCCAAAGGGAATTATGCAAGTTAAACAATTTCTTGTCCTCCCCAAACTCCCGGAACGAATTAGCGTTCTGCAGGAATTGGCCCAAAACGTTTGGTATTCCTGGAACTGGGAACTGGTCAGACTCTTCATCCGACTCGATCCCGACATGTGGGAAGCGTGCTATCAAAATCCGGTTAAGATGTTAGCTCGTCTGCCACAAGAGACATTGGAGCGAGCTGCAGATGATGACGGATTTGTTGCTTCTCTGGAACGAGTCGAGCGCAGATTCCGTGAATATCTACAAGTCAAAAAATGGTATGAACATAACTACCAGCAAAACGGCAGACGAGATCGCGTCGCTTATTTCTCACTGGAATACGGCCTTGATACGGGTTTGCCGGTTTATTCGGGTGGTCTGGGCGTGCTGTCAGGCGATACCCTGAAATCCGCCTCGGACATGGGGCTTCCGGTAGTAGCGATCGGCCTGATGTATCGCTACGGTTATTTTCGTCAGTTCCTGTCCAGCGACGGCTGGCAACAGGAACGATATGAAGAAAATGACTGGTATCACATGCCGGTACAACAGGTAAAGGATAAGGATGGACGGCCGTTGCGCGTTTCAGTCGAACTTGACGGAACTCCCGTTCAACTTCAGGTCTGGAAAGTGCCTGTAGGCGTCATTCCCCTCTACCTTCTTGACGCCAATATCCCCGAAAACTCCACCAAGAGCCGTGAGATCACCTCAGTGCTATACGGCGGCGACAAAGATATGCGTATCCGCCAGGAAATCGTACTGGGAATTGGTGGCGTACGAGCTTTGAAGGCGATGGGGCACGAGCCTGAGGTTTACCACCTCAATGAAGGTCATTCCTGGTTTCTGACTCTTGAACGAATCAAAAACCTGATGCAGGAACAACACCTGTCGTTCTCCGAGGCTTCACAGTTTGTCTGGTCGACCACCGTATTCACTACCCACACCCCGGTCCCGGCCGGCAACGAGCGTTTCGATCCGGTTCTCTGCCATCGCTACCTGGCTGGTCTGATTTCCGAATTGGGTATATCCTGGAAAGATTTCCTTGCCCTCGGGCGCATTATCCCCGACGACGAAAAAGAAACCTTCTGCATGACCGTGGCCGCGCTTAAAATGTCCGCTTTTAGCAACGGTGTCTCGCAACTGCACGGCCAGGTTTCACGTGATATGTGGCATAACATTTGGCCCAATCTGCCGCGCGATGAAGTGCCTATAAAGGCTATTACCAACGGGGTCCATACCTCGAGCTGGCTCTCACACGACATTAAGGAACTGATGGAATCGTATTTCGGCGCATCCTACTCCAGCCCCACCAGTACCGTAAACGTCTGGGATCAAATTCATAAAATACCTGACGCCGAACTCTGGCGAATTCACAATCGACGCCGGGAACGCCTGGTGTTTTTCGCCCGTAAGAGACTTCGCCAGCAATTGATTCGTCGGGGAGCTTCACAAATGGTGATTCAGCAAGCGGACCAGTTACTGGACCCGCAGGTGCTCACCATCGGTTTCGCCCGTCGTTTTTCGACTTACAAACGCGGCAACCTGCTCTTCAGCGATGTCGAGCGCCTCTCCCGCATTATCAACGATTCGCGCCGTCCCGTCCAGATCATCATTTCGGGCAAAGCCCACCCTCTGGACAATCCCGGCAAAGAAATCATCAAGGAATTGATCGGACGGGCGACCCAGGAAGAATTCCGTAATCGGGTTATCTTCCTCGAAGATTACGACATTAATGTTGCCCGCTATTTAGTCCAGGGCGCTGATGTCTGGCTCAACAACCCTCGCCGCCCACAGGAAGCCTCCGGGACCTCGGGGATGAAGGCCGCCATGAACGGTGTTCTCAATTTGTCCATTCTCGATGGCTGGTGGGTTGAGGGGTACAGTGATGAGACCGGCTTCAAAATCGGCAACGGTGAAGAATACGACAATATCGAAACCCAGGACCACCTCGAGTCTGAGATGCTCTACAGCACCATTGAGCGAGAGATTGTCCCGGTGTTTTACGATCGCAATGAAATCGGTTTGCCTACCCGGTGGATCGCCAAGATGAAGGCCTCAATCAAAATGGCCGGATCACGCTTCTCCACCCAGCGTATGATGGTCGACTATGTCCGGGATACCTATCGTCCCGCCATCGAGGCTGCGGAGAGAATGCGGGCCAACGATTTTATTCTGACTCGCGAGGTAACCAAGTGGCTTGACAAGTTAAACGCCAACTGGGATAAGATCAATATCGTCGATGTCTCCGTCCCTGAAGTGGGCGGGACCCTTTTCGTCGGTCAGCGCTTCCCCCTGACGATCAAGGTTCGGCTGGGAGAAATTGCCCCGAGCGACGTACAGATACAGATCGTTTCCGGTCGACTCAATTCTCAGGAACAAATCCTGCATAGTCAGCCGATCCGCGCGACTCTCGATGAATCAGCCGGCTCTTCCGACGGCGTTTATGCCTTTACCGGCGAAGTGATCTGTCGTGAATCCGGGAGATTCGGCATTACCGCCCGTATCGTTCCTGAAAATCCCAATCTACCCCATACGATTAAACCCAAGTTGATCCAATGGTGGTAAATCCCGGGAACTGACAACGAGACTTAAGAAAGCAGCCGAGCATCGGCTGCTTTTTTTTGCAACTCTTCATCGCATAACACGTTAAAGCTAACTAAAGTCGGCTTGACCGACCTGGTTGCAGTATTACCATATTTTTAGTATTTGGGGTCAACTCTTGACTTATGTATCGGCCAAGTCTTTATTCGACCAATAATTATGGAAGTAACTAGATAACCGCTATGGAGGCTTTCAATGCGTAATGCGACCGTACGACTGGCAGTATTAACTGCCGTGCTGTTCGTTTTGTCGACCGCCACCGCGTTCAGCTTCGATTTCAGCAAGCTGGAGGAATCGGTCTCCGAAACGACGCTTGACAACGGACTTAAGATCATCGTGATGGAACGCCACGATGCTCCCGTCGTTTCGTGTGTGACTTATGCCAACGTGGGTGGAGTCGATGATCCCAAGGAATATACCGGCATCGCTCACATGCTCGAGCACATGGCTTTCAAAGGTACCACCACAACCGGTACTACCGACATCGACAAAGAACTCGCGGCGATGAAAATCGAGGACTCCATCTGGCTTCTCCTGAGGGCTGAACGCAAAATGGGGCTTCGTGCCGACTCGGCCAAACTGCAGGAACTGGAAGCAGCCTTTGCCGAAGCACAGGAGAATGCCAAGCAGTACGTCAAGGATGATGCCTGGCACGGTCTCATGGAGGAACAAGGCGCGGTCGGTATCAATGCCGGTACCGGTAAGGATCAGACCAGCTATATTATGAACCTTCCCTCCAATAAACTTGAGCTTTGGATGGCCATGGAGTCCGATCGTTTCATTAATCCGGTCTTCCGCGAGATGTACCAGGAACGCAACGTCGTGGCCGAAGAACGCCGCCAGAGCCTCGAAAACAACCCGGTCATGCGGGCTATCGATGCTATGGTTTCAACCGCCTTCAGCGCTCATCCATACGGCGTCACTATCATCGGCCACATGTCCGATATCCAGAATTACAGCCGTCAGGCCGTTGAGGATTATTTCCATAAATACTATGTCGCTTCGAACTTGATTGTTGCCATCGTAGGCGATGTGAAACCCAAGGAAGTATTCAAGCTGGCCGAAAAATACTGGGGTAAACTGCCTAACCGTCCCGCCCCGGAGCGCGTTGCCACGATCGAACCGGAGCAAAAAGGCGAAAAGATCGTCACTCTCCAGGATCCGGCTCAGCCGTTGTTCGGTGTTGCCTGGCACGTACCGGAATATATCCATCCGGACTGGCCCGCCCTTGAAGCCGCCGTTGACTATCTCGGTCAGGGACGGACATCGCTCCTGTACAAGAGCCTCGTGAAAGACAACAAAGCCGCCTCTTCCGCAGGTGTTTTCCTCGGTTGGCCCGGCAATAAATATCCCTGCCTGGCTTTCGCCTACGGTTTCCCGAATCCCGGTGTCAGCCCCGATAGCTGTGTCGATCTTACCCTCATTGAAGTGGAACGTCTGAAAAACGAATTGCTCGCTCCGGAAGAAGTCGAGGCGATAAAAACACGCGCCAAAGCTCAATTCGTTAACCAGCTCACCTCCAACCTGGGCATGGCTCAAAACCTGGCCAGTTATCAGAACGACTGGGGTGACTGGCACATGCTCTTTAAAGAGCTCGATCGCATCAACGGCGTCACGGCCGAAGATATCCAGCGGGTCGCTCAGAAATACTTCACTAAAGAGAATCGTACTGTAGCCAAGCTCTACACCACAGAGAGCTGACCAGGAGTTGGGAGAAGGATATGAATAAGAAGAGTTTCGTTTTAATCCTTAGCCTCCTGTTTGCGGCCATCCTGGTCGGGCAGGCAGGCGCTGTGGATGTTGATGCTATGAAGTTTCCCAAACTCAATAAAGTCAACATCCCCGATATCGAGAAGATCACCCTGGACAACGGTCTCCGGCTGTATCTGCTCGATGATCCCTCGTTGCCGCTTTTCCACGTCGCAGTCCGCATGAACCTCGGCAGCTATCTTGAACCGGCCGAGAAGGTTGGACTGGCCGAGATGTGTGGATCACTGATTCGCAGCGGTGGTACTTCCAAATGGACCGGCGATGAGATCGATCAGATGCTGGAAGATGTCGGCGGTATGGTGGAGACATCGATAGATGTTACTTCGGGTCAGGCCCGAGTTAACATGCTCAGCGACTACTCCGACATGGGACTTGAAGTCCTCGCCGACGTACTACTCCATCCGGTTTTTGCCGAAGATAAAATCGATCTGGCCCGGGTACAAGCCACCAGTGCTATTTCCCGCCGTAACGACGACATCATGACCCTGACTCGTCACGAGTGGATCAAACTCGTCTACGGCCCGGCTTCCCCCTACGCTCGCCAGCCGGAGTATGCCACCATTAACGCCATCACCCGCGAGGATTTGGTTAATTACCACGATCAATGGTTCCATCCCGAGAATATGCAGATCGCTATCTGGGGCGACATCGATCGCGATGAGATCATTGCCAAAGTGAAGGAATTGTTTGGCAATTGGCAGCGTGGCGACATAACCGTTCCATCGCTTCCGCCGGTTGACTTCAAAGCCAAACCGGGTGTCTATTATGCTCCCAAACTGGACGCTGCTCAGTCAACCGTCCGCATGGGTCACCTCGGCGGGCTTTACACCGATCCGGACTATGCCCAGACATTGGTTATCAACAGCATCCTCAACGGTACTTTCGGTAGCCGCATCACCGACAACGTTCGCACACGTCTGGGATTGGCTTATTCAGCCGCGGGTAATATCATCACCAACTACACTTATCCCGGTTATTTCTTTTGTTATGCCTCCACTAAACCACAAAGTACGGTTCAGGCTGCCCGTGAAATGATCAAGCAGATCCGGTCGATGCAAACCGATCCCCCGACCGATAAAGAGATGCGCAAGGGTAAGGATGGTTATCTCAACAGCTTCGTGTTTAAATTCGACAGGAAAGATGAAGTAATCCAGCGTCTTATGACCTACGATTTCTACGGCATTAGCGATGACTTCCTGGATAAAGAGAAACAGGGAGTCGAAAATGCTACCGCCGAATCCGTACTTGAAGCCTCAAAAACATTTCTTAAACCTGAGGATATGGTCATCCTGATCGTCGGCAAAGGCACTGAGTTTGACGAACCGCTGGAGAACCTCGACTATGGACCGGTTGATACCGTGGACATCACCATTCCGGCTCCGGTTGACAACTCGGAACTGGCTATCACACCGGAGAATATCGAGGTCGGCACCGGCCTCTTGAACGAAGCGGTTGCCGCCGCCGGCGGCGTTGAAGCCTTTAAAAACATCGAGAATATGACTATCAAAGGCAAACTGGTTTTTCACATGGGCCCGCAGAGCATGCCGGGTACTGTTGAAGAGATCACCTTGCTTCCCGACAAATCAAAGTCGGTTGTTCACCTCGGTCCTTACGAAATAGTGTCTATCCGCGACGGTGCTGTCGGCTGGAAAAAGAACCCGCCGGCCGGCGCCGTAGAGGACTTTACCGAAGATGACATCAAGGATTCCGACGAAGAATTGCTTCGTACCACTTCGGTCATCTTTGCCCATCTCGATCAGCCTTATTATCGGGCTGTTTATGAAGCGGATGAGGACATTGACGGCGAGCCGATTCAGTGGATCGCTCTGGTCGGTGATGACGACAACGTCATCTGCCGCCTGGGCCTCGACACTGACAAGAACGTTCGTTGTGTCAAATACTGGGGCCAAACCATGACCGGTGAAGGCATGTTGCTGCGCAAAATCGAGACCTTCGGAACGGTCAACGGCATGACCTTCCCCATCAAGTCGGTTACCTCCCAGGCGGGTCAGGTAATTCAGGAGGTTGAAATCACCGAACGCCTGATTAACACCGATATCCCCGCCGGAACATTCGCCAAACCGGAATAAGTCTTTTCATCACAGAGCCGATCTAAGTTAGTATCGGCTCCGATAAAGGCTAAAGGCCGCCCCTCGGGGCGGCCTTATTTATTATGGATTATGAAATCCGGGCACAACGGGTTAATCAAACACGTTGTATAATTAGATGTTTTTTGTATCTTTTTTAAGGCATAGACTTTGGTACCAATCCGACCTTGTTCTTTTTAGAGAGGACACAAGCATGACCACCGCGCGCAAGATTCTCCCGTCAATGTTACTGACGATTACCACCCTTATCCTCACTGCCCTGACCTCAGCGGTTGCCGTTGCTGGACCGGCTCCACTCAAGCGTCAGGTAATGCCCAAACCGAAATACGAAAAACTTACCGCCAATATCAACTCGGACTATATTGTCCTCAAACTGGCCGAGGGAATCGGTCAACCCAACCTCAACGGCCGGCAGTTCGACCGCACCGGGACGGAATGGAACAAACTCAACGCGATCATCGCCTCCTCCGACAAAGCTGCCGCTATTCGCCCGCACTTCTCGTTGGACCGCAACATCTTGAATAATCTCCGCGCTCGTGGTTCGGCCCGCATCGGCACACCGCTTCCCGATCTTAGCCTTTATTATCGGTTGGAACTGACGCATGCACTCGACAATCCCGGCAAGATAAAGATAATCGAGGAGCTGAACACCCTCGGGATCGTCGAGATAGCTTATTTTCCGCCGGTGCCGGAACCGGCATCGGTTGATGATGTCAAGCTCACCCCTATGTGGGAATCACAGCAGTATTATCTGCAACCTGCTCCGACCGGGCTGGATGCTTATTACGCCTGGTCGCTTGGCAACAAAGGCGCCGGGGTTAAAGTAATCGACATCGAAGGGAACTGGATTCAGACCCATGAAGACCTTCACGGCGGCACGGACAATTTCCATATCGCCGGGACCAAGATCAACGACGCGGACTGGTGGAACCACGGCACCGCCGTCCTGGGTGAAATCGCCGCCGATTCGAACAGCTTCGGCATGACCGGAATCGCTTTTAACGTCGACCTCGGTACTATCTCAGTAGGCTCCATGAGTACCGCCGATGCGCTCACCACCGCTATCAACAACTCCGATTCCGGAGATGTCTTTCTGATCGAGCTGCATGCGGCCGGACCGCATTACAATTTCGAAACGGTCAGCGGCCAGGATGGTTATGTCGCCATGGAATACTGGCAGGACACTTTCGACGCTATCCTCTACGCTTCTTCGCTGGGAAGGATCGTGTGTGAAGCAGCCGGTAACGGCAAGGAGGACTACGACGATACCAGTATCTACGGCTATCTGTTCGATCCTTCCTATCGCTGGTCCGGAGCGGTTATGATTGGAGCTTCCGACAGCGATCACTGGCCCGCCTCATTCACCAACTACGGGCAGCGTGTCGATGTCCATGCCTTTGGGACCTGGGATGTCTACACCCTTGGCTACGGCGACCTCTACGGTACGAGCGATAATGATTACTACACCGGGACTTTCGCGGGCACTTCCAGCGCTTCGCCGATCATTACCGGCGCGGTGGCTTTATTGCAGGAACTGCATAAAACCACCCACGGTCGCATCCTCTATGAGGATGAAATGCACACTCTCCTGACCGATTATTCCACCCCGCAACAAACCTCCTCTAAACATATCGGACCGCTCCCGGACCTGCGGGGCTCGACCGACCAGATTCTGGGGGTAGCCTTCACCGCCGACACCACTATCGGCTGGGCGCCGTTCGATGTCTCTTTTGAAGCCACTTCCGGCCTTAGCGTTGACACCTGGTCCTGGAGTTTCGGCGACGGCAGCGCTGCCGCCACTCAGAATGCCGCCCACCAATACACCGAACGCGGGCGGTACGATGTCTCTATCCAGATCGATGCCGGCGGCGATATCCGCACCGCCAATCGTCTGAAATATATCACCGTGTTGGCCGACTCTCTATGGGCCGATACGGTTGATATCAACGAACTGTCCGGACCGGTCGTGATTACCGTTTACGCCGCCAACAGCGTTCCGTTGACCGACATTAAGGTGCCGGTCGAGTATTTCGGTGATATCCTGTTGGATTATGACTCGATTTCCACCGTCGGCTGCCGCACCGATTATTTCGAGGAAGCCTATCAGAGCAACTTCACCGGCGACGGTCGCATGACTTTCCGGCTGATTTCATCGCTCAGCCATACTTCCCCCGAACTGGAACCGGGGGTGGGACCGATCTTGAAAATCTACTTCACCCTGGGCGGCACTCCCTCGACAAACCAGACAACACCGATCGTCCTGGACGGCTACGGCACCAACTATATGCCGACTTTCGAGGGAAGTCTCGTAGATTTCCAACCCTGGACATTCGACGGCGCTGTAATTCTGCCAAGCTGTTGTCAGGGGATCCGGGGGAACATCAACGATGACCCGGATGAGATTATTGACATTACGGATTTGGTTTATCTCGTGCAGTATATGTTCCAGAGCGGACCGGTACCGCCTTGTATGAAAGAAGCCAACGTTAACGGCGACATTTTCGAAGAGATCGCGATTGACGATCTTATCTACCTCGTGACTTACATGTTCAACGATGGTCCCGAACCGGCGATCTGCTTCTGATCCTTTCGGTTACACTGATACACACACGCGGCCTGTCCAATCCGGGCCGCGTTTTTATATAATTAAACGGCAGATATAGGCCGTGCGTGTTTATTCATCACTTCCACTCCCGCTTGACAATGTAGAGCACCTTGTCCGATAAGAGTGCGAGCGTCGAACCGTCCGGAGAGAGAGCAGAAGCACCGCAGTTGGCGAGAGATACCGCTGAGTCGACATACCTGAACTCCCCGGTCTCGAGATCAAGCGACACGGTGAAATCAAGAGATGTCTCCCCCTCCGAGGACTCGCACACGCGGTCGAGAATGACTTCATTGTCCAAAGAAACAAGTGAAAGACGACGTTTCCCGTAGCACATTCAGTGGTTGTTCGCAGCCTTTGCCAACCTCGGTTAGTGTATTATTTCACCCAACCAGATACTCCTAAGCTCAACCGACTCCGATCGTTCAAGTGAAATCACTTGCTCGAACCAGAGCAGTTTTGTAATCTTTAGGTTTGTGCTTCAGACCCGTTCGCATTGGGCGGTCAGTGTCTGAAATTACTAAAAGCATGATAAAAGAACAGCCCGTTTAACATACAGGTATGTATATTATATGAAGCGTAATCTTCTCACCTCAACGCTTGTATTGCTTTTTATCACCGGCCTGGCTGGTGTCACAATTGCCCGATTTGCTCCGGGACTGGAACTAAAATCCGATAATCGAGATCAGTCCAGCTTCACACCGGCCCACTGCTGTGCGGAACACAATGTCGGGAAAATCGTCTTGCAAGTTAACAACAACGGCACCCTGGGCAGTGGATTTGACCGGTGTAACGCTGTTGATTGTTTCACCGGAAAGGGGATTAACTCCTGCGAGTACCCCAAATACTCGGGCGCGGATTATCTATTCGCCGCCTCATTCTGGATCGGCGCCGTAGTCGGAAACGATACAACTGTTTCCCTGGGATGCGATGGCTGGTCACTTACTACTGAGATGTTCCCCGATGAATCCCCTTTCGGCGAGATGCAATTCCGATCTATTATCGATCCGTCTCAACCCGAATACGAGGATGCTGTCTCTGAACAGGACTATATCGCCGTATATACCGACACGATTACAGAAGGGATCGACCCGGATTATTTCGGCAAACCTCATTCACCTCTATATATTGAGGTGACTCAGAACTCATACGCCTGGTCCTACGCCTATGCCGAGGATTTCGTTCTCTTTGACTATCGCATCGAAAACATCGGCTCGGACATCCTTCAAGACGTCTACATGGGTATATACGTAGACGGCGATGTTGGCACTGTAGGCAGCGATCAGCGTGCGCAAGACGATATTTGCGGCTTCCTGCAATCATGGACGAACGATTACGGCGGTTGTTCCTTTATCGACACTACCTTCATTGCATGGATAGCCGACGCCGACGGTGATTTCGCAGAAGTCGAAACCGGACCGGCCCTTGGTGTCACGGGAACGCGCATTGTCAGAACACCTGCCGAGAGTTTACAGGTATCTTTTAACTGGTGGATCAGCGATGCTGCCGCGTGGGACTTCGGGCCACGACACCGGGAAAACTTCCGAGACTATCGCACCGGTGGGCTAGGCACTCCCATGGGAGATGTCAATAAGTACGCCATGATGAAAAATGGAGAGTTCGACTACGATCAGGTATTCACATTGACAATAGGTCCCCTTGACTCTATCTGGCTTTACCCTATTCAGGAGGTGGCTAGTCGCACCGCCAAGGGTGACGACACTCGCTATCTCCTGTCCTTTGGACCCTTCCAGATTCATCCCGGCCAAAGTCTGCCAATTTCATTTGCTTACGTCGGTGGCGAGAATTTCCATCAGGATCCCAATAACGCCAAACAATTCCTTCCTGACGATCCGGAGAGCTATTACGCCAATCTGAACTTCGAGGACCTGGCCACCAACTCTACCTGGGCCTCCTGGATTTACGACAATCCCGGCGTAGATACCGACGGCGACGGCGACTCCGGTAAGTTCCATATCTGCTGTAACGATTCCTCGATCAGTCGCATAGATACCTTGAGCGAAGACCCGCTGGTTACCGACACCCTCTGGGACAACGCCGTTTGCGACACCTTCTGGTACGAAGGAGACGGCGTACCGGATTTCTTAGGCGCCTCCCCGCCTCCCGCACCGACACTATGGGTTTACCCCGAAGAAGGTAAGCTTCGCATTCGCTGGAACGGTTTCCGCTCCGAAACCACGCGCGATGTTTTCTCCAAACTGGAAGACTTTGAAGGATATCGCGTTTATCTCGGTCGTGACATACGTGCTGCCAGCTACAGCATGATCGCTTCATACGACATCGAAGATTATAACCGTTACGTCTGGAATCCCGATCATCGCCCTTATGCCGATTTCGATTTGATTGATATTCCTTTTACCATTGACTCACTGCGTATATTATACGGCGACACCGCCAACGATATGGCCTTCGAGCCGCTGGCTTACACACGCAACCACCCCTTCGTACATCCGGACTTCCCCGACGATTCGATTTTCTACTTCGAGATTATGGACTACAATGTCAACCAGCTCGGCGGCAATAATCCGATCCGTAAAATCTACCCGCTTGACACCATTCCGCCTACCGCTTCCAGCCCGGAATTTGCCGAGGACTCCGAATTGACCGAGGACGGCTATTTCAAATACTATGAATACGAGTGCACGATCGACAACCTGCAGCCCTCCGTCCCCTACTACGTCAACGTCACCGCCTTTGATTTCGGCTCACCGGAATCGGGTTTAGCTTCGTTGGAGACCTCGGTTACGGTCGGTTATAAAACAACTTTCGCTCAGGCAAATTGGGATGAGATTCAACGACAGGATCTCAAAGTATACTGCTATCCCAATCCTTATCGCATCGACGCAAACTATCGGGAACGCGGACTTGAAGGCCGCGAGGAACAGGATCGTCCCTCCGACCGCACCCGCGAGCTTCATTTTGCTAATTTACCGCCCAAATGCACGATTCGTTTATACACGCTCGACGGCGACCTGGTCCGCGAGTTCGAACACGATAAAGAACCGTCCGAAGACGGCACACACATGCACGATAGCTGGAATTTGATTACGCGCAACACGCAGCGGATCGTCTCCGGCCTTTACTACTGGACGGTTGAAACTCCGAGCGGCGAGGTACAAATAGGCAAGTTTGTAGTTCTTATGTAAGGGACTGTTGAAAAAGTCATACATTCGGATATTCAATAAAACACGACTGTAATGCGGGCGACACAAGGCCGCCCGCTACGCGAGGTTAGAGTCCTTTAACGCGTAGCGGCGGGGCTTGTCTCAGCCGCAAAAGAGGTTTTTCAACACGCCCGTAATTAAGAGGGATATATCAGAATGGCGAAAACGGGTCGATGCAGCTCAAGGTTCGGATTCGGTCTCTGGCTGCTGACGGCGGTTATAATTTTATCGGTCGCGCAAATTTCATGGTCGCGCGACAGCATCAATCTCAAGACAGGTCTGCCGAATCAACGAATCGGATCGGCGCCGTTGTCGACATCGACACCGTACGTTGATTATACCGCCCATAACCGCGGTAATATCCAACTGGCTATCGCCAATAACGGAACTTTCGGCACCCTTGGAGCAGGCATTGCCGATCCCTTTACCGGCGATCCTATTCCCTCTTGTATCTATCCTCGCAACTCCAACCTGGTTTTCCTCTATGTGGCGGCTATCTGGATCGGTGCCGTGGTCGGACACGACACTCTCGTTTCGGTAGGCGATGAAGACTTCTATGTTACCCGAGAATTCTGGGCCGATGAAATACCGCTGGATGCCCCCTCGAACAGCAATTTCGCTTATTATTCGATCGATCCCTACTCGTCCTTTTACTCCGAATCCGCCCGTTCCGAAGAAGACATCTATTGCAGCTATACCGACACTATCACCGACCCGAAGGTAGTCAACTCCGATCCATTTACCAACACGCCCCACCAGCCGCTGGGGATCAGGATAGAACAGACATCGATGGCCTGGAGTTACGACTATTCCGACGATTTTATCCTCTTCGATTACCAGGTTGAAAACATCGGTTCAAAAACCCTCAACGACGTCTACATGGGTATCTGGGTCGATGGTGATGCCTGGCATACCTCTCGCAGCTCCTCTGATGGTTGGGACGACGATATTGTCGGTTTTTATCATACGCACCCGGCCCCCGAGGGTTATGGGCTGGTGGACACCGTCAATATCGCCTATCATGCCGACAACGACGGCGATCCCGTTGGCGAAGCCTGGGATTATCGCTCCATTCCCCATGTAGTCGGAATACGAGTGGTGCGGACTCCGTCGGATTCATTGCAATACTCCTTCAACTGGTGGATCACGAATTATACCAGCTCCGCCGCCGATTTCGGACCACGGCGCACCGGAACCGATGAAGATCCGTTTCGACCTTTTAGTTCCTGTCTGGGCACACCCGAGGGAGATCGCAACAAATACTATATCATGCGGCACCAGGAATTCGACTATGATCAGCTTTTCACCGCTCTCGATCATTCTCAGGACGGCTGGCTTCGTCCCCCCGATAATGCGGCCACTTTCGCCGCCGGTTACGATTGCCGCTATCTCCTGTCGTTCGGTCCGTTCACGATTCACCCCGGTCAGAAGTTACCAATCTCGTTCGCCTGGGTCGGAGGTGAGGATTTCCACACGCACCCCGGCGATTTCGCCAACCTGTTCGATCCGTATAATCCCAGTTTGTTCTATGGAACCCTGGATTTTTCACACCTTGCCGCCAACGCTCGCTGGGCCTCCTGGGTCTACGACAATCCCGGCGTAGACACCGACGGCGATGGTGACTCCGGCAAAGCCTGGATTATTTGCGCCGATACGTTAACGACCGAGGTCGATACCATCATCAACGGCGAGGATACCACAATCACCCTCTACACGCTGGAAAACTGCGATACCATCTGGTACGAAGGGGACGCCGTTCCCGATTTCTGCGGTGCCGGTCCTCCCCCACCGCCGGAGTTCTGGGTTTACCCCGAAGAGGGCAAGCTCCGCATCCGCTTCAACGGACTAAAATCGGAAACGACCCGTGATATCTTCTCCCGTGAAGTAGACTTCGAGGGATACCGTATCTATCTGGGACGAGATGAACGCGAACAATCGTTCACCATGATTTCTTCCTACGATCGCGAAAACTACAACAAGCTGGTTTACCAGGACGGCTCGTATGTTCTGGAGGACAGTCCGTTTTTACTCGAAGAACTCCGTTGTCTTTACGCCGACTCGTGCGAAGATGAATCCTGGTATCCGCTCGATTACACACGGACACGGCCTTATCAACATCCTGATTTTCCCGAATCCACTTTCATCTTTGAAGCTCAGGATTATAACGTCTCTACCCTCGGGGGTGAACGTTCCATACGTAAAATCTACGAGACGGCCGAGGAACCGAACATCCTCAATCCTGAAACCGCCGATTCCAGCCTGTTAACCGAAGATGGTTATTTCAAATACTACGAATACGAGTTCGAGATCGAAGACCTTCAGCCTTCAGTCGAATACTATGTCAACGTTACGGCGTTCGACTACGGTTCGCCTAAGTCCGGTCTTCAATCGCTGGAATCATCCGTCTCATACGGCGCCAAACGTGTCTATGCCCAACCCACCCCGGACGAAGTAGCCGCTCGCCGACTTGAGCCTTACGTCTACCCCAATCCGTATCGTATCGACGACGATTACAGCGGCCGAGGATTCGAAAACCGAGAGTCTGATCTTGCCGAAGAACGAGCCCGCCTGTTGCACTTCGCCAATTTACCCGCTCGTTGCACGATCAGTATATTTTCGCTCGATGGCGATCTTGTCCGAAAACTCGAGCATGACGTTCCGGCCGATGATCCCACCGCTTCGCACGAAACATGGAACCTGATCACGCGCAACACTCAGGCGGTTGTCAGTGGATTGTATTACTATGTCGTGGAAGCTGAGGATTTTTCTTACATCGGTAAAGTCGTCATTCTGAAATAGGCGTTGTCTCTGGCTCGACTCGATCGAGAGAGACAAATTTATGCCTCGACAGGAGATAACCGATACCCGACACCAACGCCAGCGAAGATATCAGAGCCCAGGCCAGGGCCGGGCTTTGGCCGAAATGATCGAGAATATACCCACCGAAAAGCGGGCCGAACGACCAGCCCGACGCCACGAAAAATCCATATATCCCCATGTAACGCCCCATCCTGCCTTCGGGAGCAAGACGTGAGGTCAACGTCAGAGAAGGCGGCGACATAACGATTTCACCGAAAGTTACGATGATGATCGCAAACATGAAGTATTCGAAACCTACCAGCACACCGATCATGCCGTATCCTACGGCATATAAAAACGCTCCATAAGCCAATTGGACGCTCAGCGAAAACCGCGATAAAAGGCGCGTCATCGGAAGTTGGAGAGCTACCACCATCAGCCCGTTAAGAGTATATAAATAACCGAGTTGGTTTTCCTCTATCCCGACCATCTCCACACTGTACAAAGAAAACGGCACGATTAACTGCGCCACGACAAGATACAGTAGAAAAATAAGCAACGAATGCCGCGCGAGCAATTTATCGTCCTTGACCGCGATGACATCGCGAATATGAAACCGATCGGACGGGAGGCGATTATCCGGCGCTTTGAGGAAAAAGAGAAAAATCGCCGCTGATACGAACGTCACCACGGCTGAAATGACGAACAGCATCGAATAGGACGAACTAGCCATGAAGCCACCCACCGCCGGTCCTGCTGCCCAGCCAAGATTACCGGCGGCACGGGTGATCGCATAGCCGTCCAGACGTTGCTCCTGAGGAAGAATGTCTGACACCATCGCATTGGCCGTGGGCTGAAAGATCGCGCCGAACGCCGACATGATGAACAGAAACACAGCCAGCCACCAGAAACCCCAATCCCAGTAAATAGCACAGGCCATCAGAAAAAAACTTATCCCACGATAAACCTGGGTATGTATCATCAATCCCTGACGTGAGAAACGATCCGACAGCTCTCCGCCGATCCCCTGAAAGGCGGAACGAACCACGGCCATCACCCCATAGAAAATCCCGATATCGGTAGGACTCATACCGTATTTGGAATGGAAGTAAATAGCGATGAACGGTAAAGACACCGCGAACCCGGAGGCCGAAATAAACCAACCAGCCGCGAGAATCCACAGATTACGATCGTACTGTCGCAGGTTGCCAAGATTTCGCGGTAACATATCGTTCAATATAGACGGTTGTGATCAATAGGCAAATTAAGACTTGAAAGCATGCCTGCGGCCATCATGAATAATGCTGATCCAGCCATTCCGCAATAGAAGAGAAACCGTTGATATCGTGGCGTTGCCAGCCGGCCTCAGCCATGGCCGCCAGGACCGAGGATTTATGCAATCGACGTAGTTTCTCACCTAACGACTCGGCCTTGAGTCTGGTGCCGACTTCCAGCGCCACCCCTCGATCCAGCAGTAAACGACGATTCAGAGGAGCAAAAGATCCTATATCGGGTCCAATGATCACCATCGGCAAGCCCAATCCCATGCCCCAGTTGCTCCGTTCGTGGGCGGGAGCGACAACGAAATCAAACCAGGAGAAAAGCCGGGCGGTGAGAGCATATTCCTCGCGACGGTTTTGGTACAACAGCAAAGTGGCTCGGGGTATTTCACCTTCAATCGGTGTCTCGGGCGTAACCACGAGAAAATCCGCACCGATACGGCCAAAACGCTGAATCGTCTGTGCCGCCAGCAATCCACCCGTTCGAGCGAACACCAAAACCCGATGACCGGCCGTTACGGTCGACCAGGCGACTTCAATCAGGCGCTCGACGTGAACCTTAGGCTCCGCCCCGGAGGAATAAAAGGCCCCCGTTAAAACTCCCCGCCCTTCCAGTCGTTTCCGCCGGAGTTCAAAAGATTCGGTTGCCTGCCTCACAAGAGCCGGTTCAATACACAAACCGGACACATGAATTCGTTCACGATCGTACCCGGCTTCGAGGAATGCTTGCGCTACAGCTTTTGTCGGGACAATCAAACGCTCCGCTCCCAGGACAAGCGACTCGTGCGGCGCCGACATTTCCCCATGCTGGTAGATCAAATTTCGGCGTCCTCTCAAGGCTGCCACCAACACCGGGTGTGCGACCAGCAGCGGTGACTCTTCCGCCATGAATTGAGACCTTATGTCTCGCGCAAGAAAGTGTAATCCCCAATTCCCGTGATTGTAGTTCGCTTTCTTCCTCAGCCTCGCATAAAACAAACCGATCGGGTTTCTCGGAGAGCTGTGCCGGTACAACCAGCGTGCCGTCTTCCAGGCCAGACGGGATAATCCGTGACTCAGATCGAAAACATTCGTCTGACGCCGCACCAGACGCACCCGAGCCGAGCGGATCAGAGCATCCACGATGCCGTCCAGATAATACGGATGTCCCCGACCGATTTCGGTGTACAGCAGTTCCAGCATTCTCGATTCCGGCACAACCGGCCGAGGTTCATCGGGAATCACGAAGTTTCCTCACGAATAACGTTTTTTCGGAAATCATGATAAGCGACACCGGGAGCGGCGTCAACGCCCGCGACGGGCAAAAATAAATGCGGCCGGGTTGGCTTCCGGCCGCATCAGACAATAGCTAACGAAGTAACTAGATCATTCGGAGACTTCGGCCATCTCGCGAAGGTCGACCACTTTCGATAGATCCAGAAACATAAGAAGGCGATCCTCAAGTTTGGCGACACCCTGGACATACTCCTGATCGATTCGGGTCACCAGTTCCGGCGGCGGCTCAATGGCGCTGCCCGGAATACGCAATACCTCGGACACGGCATCGACGATCAGACCGATCGTTCGTCCCTGAACATCCGCCACGACTATCCGGGTCGATTTGTCGTACTCGGCGGCATCCAGATCGAGTCGTTTCCTTAAGTCGATTACCGGAATCACTTTACCGCGAAGATTAATCACTCCCTCGACATAATCCGGTACCTTCGGTACTCGGGTTATCTCGGTCATCCTATTGATCTCCTGCACATTCAGGATATCCACACCAAATTCTTCGGCGCCGATCCGGAACGAAACCAACTGGATCAAATCATCGGTCCGATCCGCTTGCAGGTCGGTCAACATTTCGGTTTGGGTGGCGGTCATCAGCTTTTCCTTAACAATTCAATCCCCGGCCGGGCCGGAGACAGTCCCAAGTATCGCTATCAACTGTATCGGCAGGACCGCCGGGATATTAAGCAACTGGAAACACAAGTCTGGAGCTCTTTATCGCGTAGCGGTGGGATTTATCTCCGCCGCTGAAGATTTTTTTTCAATACTCCAGAGAATAAAAGCGACATAAAGCCGCCCGCTAAAGAAGGTTGGTTTGCATAAGCGGATTACCTGTTCAAATTTTGAGCAGGAGAGCCGGATCAATCCGACTCGGATAGAAGGGTCATCATCCGGGCGGCAGTCGATGGACTATGTCCCGAATAATGGTTGTTGAAAAAGGCAAACAAATCCTGGTCAACCCGGACTATTTTCTTGATCGTCTGGCGCCACCAGTGGAGGTCGGACTCCCGGTCGTCGCGGAGATATGAGAAGTCCTCCCTGATTTTACTGCGGTCTCCCAGAAAACGCAGGTAATGGAAGTCGGCGGTCGCTATATCCATACGAGGCATCCGGGGATGCTCGATCAGACACAGGGCGATATTCTTCTCACGCAACAGGTCGAACAACGCCGGAACTTCAAGCCAGGCTTGTTTGCGCAATTCAATCGAATAACGCGGACCGGACGGAAGCGCTTCGATCAAACGAATCAGGAGATCGAACCGCTCAGGCCCGAAACCAGCGGCGAATTGCAATAGAAGCGGCCCTTGTTTGTCCCCCAGCCCTTTCATGACTTCGATAAAACGACGAGCAACAACGAGACGTTCCTCGATTGTCCCCTCGTGTGTTACGGCCTTCGGAAACTTGGCGGAAAAAACGAAATCATCCGGAGTATTTTTACACCAGCGTTCAACCACCGCCGCTGAAGGAATTCGATAGAACGTGGCATCGATCTCAACCGCGTTGAACCGCGATGAATAAAACCGCAAAAAATCCGCCTGCGGGCAAAACTGCGGGTAGAAATTACCCAGCCAGTCCTTATAGCTGAAGCCCGATGTCCCTATCCTGTATTTCCCTGTGCTCATGACAATCCTGTAACAGCCGTCATTCCCGGAAGTTCAAAACGAAAACAGCTCCAAGATGTGATCATTATCCTAAATCAGAGGATTTATTCCTGCCCGTTGCGCCCCGGCCCGAATTGTTGTATTATCTGCCACAATGACGGCAAACGAAAGGATGTCACATGAAAGACAAACGTAACGAAATACTCGCCAAGCAACTGCTCGAATACTCCGTAGAGCTGAAAAAAGGCGAGACGATCTACATAGAGATCAAGGGAAAAGAAGCCCTCGAACTGGGTAAAGAACTTATCGGTCATGCCACTCGTCTCGGCGCTACGCCGTTCTGGTTTTACAACGATGAATCATTGTTGCGCCAATGGGTCCAGCACGCCAGTGAAGAGCAATATAAACGGCAGACGGAATTGCATCTGGAGCTGATGCGCCAGTCCGATGCCTATATCGGCCTGCGCGGTTCCGACAATCCGTTCGATATGGCCGATATCGACTCTAAAAAGATGGAGATGCAGTCCAAGCTCTTTTATCGCCCGGTGCACCTCGACGAACGTGTCAAGCGGACCCGCTGGGTCGTCCTGCGCTACCCCAACAACGCCATGGCTCAACTGGCTGAGACCTCACAGGAAGCGTTCGAGACCTTCTACTATAACGTCTGCTGCGCCGACTATGCCAAGATGTCAAAGGCTCAGGACAAACTCAAAGCCCTCATGGAAGCGACCGACAAAGTCCATATCAAATCCCCCGGCACCGACCTGACTTTCTCTATGAAAGACATCTTGGTAGTCAAATGTGACGGTCATCGCAACATTCCCGACGGTGAGGTTTACACCGCCCCGGTGCGCGATTCGGTTAACGGCGTTATTACCTATAACACCCCGTCGCTGTATCAGGGGAATCTGTACGAAAACATCAGCTTCACCTTTGAAAAGGGTAAGATCGTCAAAGCGACTTGCTCGGGCAACGAGAAGAAGCTCAACGAGGTTCTCGACAGTGATGAAGGCGCTCGCTACGTCGGCGAGTTCGCCATCGGTGTCAATCCGTTCATCCTGCACCCGATGAAGGATACCCTGTTCGATGAAAAGATCGCCGGCTCGCTTCATTTCACCCCGGGTCAGTGTTACGATGAGGCCCCCAATGGCAACGATTCCTCGATCCACTGGGATCTGGTCCTGATCCAGCGTCCGGATTACGGCGGCGGCGAAATCTATTTCGACGACAAACTGATCCGCAAGGACGGCGTATTCGTCGATAAAGACCTCGAGAAGCAGTTCTCGGAGGAAAATCTCAAGGCCGAAGGGCTCTAGGCCTCTAAGTAGAGGAGGATACGATGCAATCGACCACTGAAGTTATCAAGTTCGCCATGCAAATGGAACTGGACGGTAAGGCCTTCTACGAGAAAGGGGCTGCGGTCGCCGTTGATCCGGCGATCAAGGACATTTTCAAAACTCTAGCCGAAGAAGAGGCCAAGCACTTCACCATCTTCAAGAGCATGCGTGACGGTGCTCTCGAAGAAGCCCGGGCCGGCATGGCTGCCCGAACCCAGACCCCGAAGCTGGCCAAAAACATCTTCAAACAACTCACCGAAGCCGGGCGCGATTCAATCGCTGCCGAGGGTGCTTTGGAAACGTGGCAGGAAGCGATGAGGGTCGAAGAGAAGTCCGAGAAGCTCTATCGCGATGCCGCCGATAAAGAGAACGACGCCGTCCTGAAAGGTCTCCTGAACACAATCGCCGATGAGGAGAAAAATCACATCTACCTGATCGAGAATATGATCCTGTTCATCAAAGATCCACAGGGCTATGCCGCTTCATCTAATTACGCCAGTTTCATGAGCTGGGAAGGACACTCCTCCGACGAACTGTAGTTCGAAATTGACCGAATCACTTCATCGGCCCCGCGGGTGCTTCGAGCGCTCGCGGGGTTCGTTGTATCTCGGATATTACAACACCGACCAGCACCGTCACGCCCCCCAGAATAAACATCGGTCCCAGCCCCTCCCCTAACCAGAAATAAGCTACGATACTGGCAATGATCGGCTGGACATTTTGATAAACCGCCGCTCGTGAGGCATCCAGATACTTGATCAACCAGAACCAGATAACATAGACGATCAATGAAAGACCGACAGCCATATAAGCCACAGCCCCCCATGCGCCCCAGTTGGTCTGACTGTAATCGAACTTGATTGCATGATAAACGCCAAACGGGAAATAGAGCACCGACCCGCAGGCGACCGAATAGGCGGTAAGACGCAACGCTCCATACTGCCGCACCATGGTTTTACCTAAAACGGTATAATATGCCCAGGCTACGACCGAGACTACGATAATCATATCCCCCATCAAATACTCCGTGCCCACCTTGATCGCTCCCACTGACATCACCATCACCGCGCCGATCAAAGCCAAAGCGATTCCGAAAACACGAAGCCACAGGAACTTCTCGTCAAGATGAATCATCGCCAGGATATAAACCCAGATCGGGGTAGTGGCAAACAACACCGCTCCATGACCGGCAGCGGTCAGCGATTGCCCGTACAAAAAGAGTGTCTGATTGAGAGGAATAATAAGGATACCCAGCAGCCAGATTTTTGGCCAGTCCCGGCGTGCGATCGGCGTGCCGTATTTTTTCGTGCGTGTCAGCCCGAGCAGAATCACCGAGGCCAGCACGAAACGATAAAATGCGAATGTAAAAGGCTCTATTATCGCCAGCCCGTACTTGGCGACCGGGTATGCGAACGACGCCACCGACTGCTGGACAGCTATTGCCGCCAGTAAAAGGCCGAATGACTTACTATTTTCGCTCACGCACCGCCGCCGCGCCAAATCCCTCTGGGAGTGTTGAAATACTTCTTCTACGGCGGAGACAAGCCCCGCCGCTACGCCTCAAAGAACCTTAACCTCGCGTAGCGGGCGGCCTTGCGTCGCCCGCATTACGATTGTAGTTTGCAGAATATCCGCACTTAGGATTTCTTCACCAAAGCCCTCTTACAGGAGCCCCCGATGATAACCGCCGTCGACCGGAATCGATGTCCCGGTAATATAAGCGGCTTTGTCACTGGATAGAAACGTGATCAACGCCGCCAGTTCTTCCGGTTGCCCCACCCGTCTCGCCGGGATGTTGGCCGCGATTCCATCAATAATCTCCTCGGGACTTTTCCCCGCTTTTTCGGCGCGGCTTTTCGCCAGGTTAATCAAGCGCTCCGTCGCCGTATACCCCGGGCAAACACAGTTGAACGTGATACCCTTATCGGCATACGTGTTGCTCAACGTCTTGCACAAGCCGGTAACCCCGGCGCGGGTGGCGTTGGATAACACCAACTCATCGACCGGTTGAAACACCCCGACTGAGGTTATGTAGATCACACGCCCCCAGCCCTTTTTGATCATGCCGTCAAGCACGCCGCGAGTCAGACCGACCGCTGAATGTAAAACCAGGTCGGTCGCATCACGCCAGGTTTCGGCCGTATGATCCAAAAACGCCCCCGGAGGCGGACCTCCGGCGTTGGCAACCAGAATATCAACTTCACCCGCTGAGGCCAGGATGTTGTTCACATCAACGATATTCGAAACATCTCCGGTCACCGTCTGTGGTTTGTGTCCGGTTGTTTTTTCTATCTTCTTAGCCGCCTCGTTGAGCCGGTCGCCATAACGACCGTTGATCGTTACCTCGACTCCTTCCATCGTAAGAGCAATCGCGGCCGCCATTCCCAGACCGGCTGAAGCACCGGTTACCAACGCCCGTTTGCCCTTGAGCCCCAGCTCCATTACCGCACGACTTCCACGATTTCGAACGGCAGCTCAGCCGCTGTTTTACAACCGCTCTGGAAATCGCAAACACGGAACCGTTCGTTCGGGGAATGGATATTGTCGTCCTGCTGACTGAGACCGATTAATAGCGTGTCGATACCTAGAATCTTCTTGAAATCACCCACGACCGGAATCGAACCGCCCTCCATGATCAAAACCGGCTCCTTACCGAATCCTTTTTTGATCGATTTCCGGGCCGCTTCGAGCCAGATACTATCGATCGGAACTTTTACCGCACCGGCTCCGCCGTGCTTGTCTACCTTTACCGTGACCGATGCCGGGGCAATCTTTTTGAGATATTTCTCGATCTTGTTGCAGATATCCATCGGCTTCTGGTTGGCCACCAGACGCATCGTAATCTTGGCCGAAGCCCAGGCCGGAATGATCGTCTTGGCGCCTTCGCCCTGGTAACCGCCGGTAATGCCGTTGACATCACAAGTCGGCCGAGCCCAGGAACGTTCGTAAACGGAATACCCTTTTTCACCCTGGACCGCCTTCGCTCCGGTTTCCTTGAGGTACCCTTTCTCGGAGTACGGCAGCTTCTTGAACTCTTTGCGTTCCGCGGGGGTCAGCGGCTTGACGTCGGCATAGAAACCCGGAATGGCAACCTTGCCGTTTTTGTCATGCAGCTTGCTGATCATATCACAAAGGATATTGACCGGATTGCCGACCGCACCGCCGTAAGAACCGGAATGCAGATCGTGGCTGGGGCCATGCACGAACACCTCAACCGAGGCAATCCCGCGCAGGCCGTATGTTACCGCCGGATGAGTCCGGTCAAACTGGCTCGTATCGGATATCACACAGACATCCGACGCCAACATTTCTCTGTGCTCCTTAAGGAATCGCGGCAGATTGGCCGAATGGCATTCCTCTTCTCCCTCGATCAACATTTTGACGTTGATCGGCAGCGTGCCGTCGGTTTTCAAAATGGCTTCGAGGCCTTTGATTTGTGCGAATACCTGTCCTTTGTCGTCGGCCGAACCGCGCGCCAGGATATATCCGCCTTTGATGACCGGCTTGAACGGGGGGGAATTCCAGAGATTAAAAGGCTCTGCCGGCTGAACATCGTAATGGCCGTAGTACAGCACCGTGGGAAGCGACTTATCAACCTTGTATTCGGCGAACAACAGTGGGTGTCCTTTGGTCGACATAACCCGAGCCTTGAAACCGATTTCCGTGAGATGATTCTTAAGCCATGTGGCGCACTTGTGCATGTCCTTTTTGTGTTCTGACTTGGCCGAAACCGAAGGAAAGCGCAACAGTTCGAACAACTCGTTGAGCGCCTTTTTTTCATTTTTCTTCAGATATTGAATTGCGGTCATCATCTATCTCCTGTGTCTTTGATCCCAGATTTGAGGCAGAATATAGCGTTGCTGTTGTCGGCTGTAAAGCGTTTCTATCGGTGATGTTGGTGGGCGGCAGACTTTGTGTCTTACCCTTTGCAACCGCGGAATCTGTCCTCTCTGAATCCTGCAAAATAACTCGCGAATAATCCAACCGTGTTGGTGGGCGGCAGACGTCTCGTCTGCCTCTTCAGCAGCACACCCTGGAGAACGCCTTTCCCGCGAAAGCGCGAATCCATCTTCGTCTTTTCAGTGCCCCACCCATTGGTCGGGACCTTCGAATCAAAACGAGATCCCCCACTCAACGTCACCCCGGCGGAGGGGTCTGTTGAAAAAGTCATACGCTCGGATATTCAGTAAAACACAACTGTAATGCGGGCGACACAAGGCCGCCCGCTACGCGAGGTTAGAGCTCTTCAATATGACTTGTCCTTACGTTCTCATCTTATAGAAAACGTAATCTTGAGCAGATCAGATTGAAAACAACCTGACCAACCATCAATGATTGGTGGGTTCTAATACGGACTCACCTTACGCGACGACCTTGGCAGGTCTCGGGGGAACCTTCTCTACTTCGCGATAATGATTCTGTTGCAGGTGTGAGAGCTAGTAATCCTTGCGACGGAAAATAAACACCGCCAGCACTGTCATGGCGGCGGCGAAAATCAACGACGAGTACAGCGGCATCCATTCGGCACCACCCTTCATCACCGCTGATTCGACCATATCGGAGATTTGAATTGTCTTTGGCCAGATGTAATACAAACCGCTGATTGCGTTCCGGAGAATGCTGTTGTCGATGAACGATCCGATTTCCTCATGGAAAACCAAAATCTGCTGCAGAACCCAGGTAACGAAAGCGGCCATGATGCTCAAAGCATTGGAACCGGTAACCATTCCGATTGTGATAGTGATGGAAAGCCAGATCAAAAGCGACAGCACATGAAGCATCAGCAACATCCACAGCTTGGCGCCGAACACCCCCACAACCGCTCCGGTTACGACCCAGATCACCAACACGCATGCGGTTACCAACAAAGAATAAACAAGCCAGATGCTGAGCATCTTCGAAATCAGCAGCGATCCGCGGGAGATCGGTTTTGACAGGAAATAATCCGCTCGGCCCTTTACCATCATCTTAGGGAAAATGCCCGCCGTTGCCAGCACCGAGAGAAACACCAACACATAAGCGAAGCGGTTGATACCCACCATGATCGGCCCGGCAACTTCCTCTCCCATTGTCTTAAGGTCAAGTTCCTGACCGTTGAAGTTCAGAGCCGCCGAGTTCGCCGCGATCACGATCAGAATCCCGATCACGGTCACTGCGGCGTAAATCCAGATAATCTTGCGATCCAGCATTTCGGCCAGGCTGTCGTGGAGGATTCCTCTCATTGAGCCGCTCCTTCCGGATGACTCGACACTGCCTCCATGAATGACTGCTCCAGCGTCACCGTAACCGGTTTGACCGATTTGATCTTTATTTTGTTCATACGGATATCGTCGATCACATCGTTGATTCGTTCGGGATCGGTCAACTCGACAATCATCAAACGGGATGCCATCGAGACTACTTTCCCCACCTCTTCCGGCAGCTTGATGATCTTATTCCCGAAATCAGCTTCGACCTCGTATTGACTGGCCCGCGAGGTCAACTCCGTCACCGTGGCGACCTTTATCAGACGTCCCCGGGAAAGAATCGCCACGCGATCGGCCACCGATTCTACTTCCGACAAAAGATGACTATTCAGAACGATCGATTTCCCCTCGGACCTGATTCGTTTCATAACTTCACGAATCTCGGTGCGGCCTACCGGATCAACCCCGTCGGTCGGCTCATCCAGGAAAAGCACATCGGGATCCGGCATCATGGCCTGGGCCAGACCGATACGTTGCAGCATCCCCTTGGAGAACTTGCGAATCTTGACACTGGCCCATCGTTCCATCCCTACCAGCTTGAGCAGTTCATCAGATCGTTCATCCATTTGCTTCTGACTCATGCCGTGCAACCGACCGGTCAACTCCATCAGACCCAGCCCGGTCAAATGGTCGGGAAAACGGTGGTTCTCCGGAAGATACCCGACCTTAACCCGCGACCGAGGATTACCGGGAGGGAAACCGTCGATCGTAGCTGTACCGGAAGTAATCGAGGTAATACCCAGCAGCACTTTAAGCATCGTCGTCTTACCGGCGCCGTTGGGACCGAGCAGGCCGAATATCTCTCCCTCGGAAATCGAGAGACTGACACTGTCCAGCGCCACGATATCTCCCTTCCGCATCCCGGTGGAGTAAACTTTGGTCAGATCCTGTACGTCAACAATCGTCATAGGCTTTTCTACGAACTAACTCCGGTAAGGTTGCCTGGGGGGGAACGCCCCCCGGTTCCCTGGATTAATATCTCAGACTTTGAAGCAGTCTATCCTCCGCGATATATCTCCGCAAGTTTGTATTTGGAGAAAAAAAGCCGACGCCCGGAATCGAACCGAGGACAGGCTGATTACAAATCAGCTACTCTACCAACTGAGTTACGTCGGCTTTGCAAAGATTCGTCGTCAAATAAGGCTTTATCGGACGCTTGTCAAGTACGACCTGCTAGGCCTTACGTTTCCAGCGCACGCCTTGCGGAGTATCCTCCAGAACAATCCCCTGGGCCAGAAGTTCATCACGGATTTGGTCCGCTTTGGCGAAATCCTTTGCCTTGCGAGCCTGTTGACGCTGCTCGATCAATCCTTCGATCTCGTCGTCAATCGACGCCGCTTTGGCGGTCAGATTGAGCACGCTGTCGAAGCGAGCCATCAGCTTCAGCGCCCGATCTCGTTCTTCGACCGAAAGTTTACCGGCTGCCTCAGTGCGGTTGATATCGCGAATAAATTCGAACACCGCCGCCAGCGCCGGTGAAATGTTGAGATCATCGTCCAGAGCTGTCTCGAACGCCTCGGCAGCTTGCTTCATATAACCGTCGGCGGAACCATCCGACTCACCGCCCGCGTACGCTTTGAGGTTGGTCAGGAAATCGTTATAACGCTCCACCGCCTTCGCGGCCGCATCGAGGCCGTCGAACGAAAAATTGAGCTGCTGGCGATAATGCGTCGCCAGGAGCAAATACCGAATCGCCAGCGGGGCGTATCCCTTTTCGAGAATGTCGCGCAGGGTGAAGAAATTCCCGAACGACTTGGACATCTTTCGTCCCTCGACGATCAGGAATTCGGCGTGGAGCCAGTAGTTGACGAACTTCTGCCTGAACGCTCCTTCGGACTGAGCGATTTCATTCTCGTGGTGCGGGAACATGTTATCGACCCCGCCGGTGTGAATGTCAAACGTCTTGCCCAGATATTTGACACTCATCGCGGAACATTCGATATGCCAGCCGGGACGACCTTTGCCCAACTCGGTTTCCCAATAGACGTCGCCGTCCGCTTCGTCCCACGCCTTCCAGAGCGCGAAATCCGACACCGAATCTTTCTCGTATTCATCGGCCGCCACCCGGGCGCCGTGCTTCAACCCGGCCATATCGAGATTGGCCAGCTTACCGTAATCGGGAAATCCTGATATCTTGTAATACCAGTTGCCGTCCACTTCGTAAGCCAGCCCGTTCTCTTTGAGCAACTTGATGATCTCGACCATCTCGTTGATGTGATCGGTCGCGGCTGGGTAATACTCCGCCCGTTCGATCCCGAGCGTATCCAGATCCTCGAAAAAGGCGTCGACAAACTGCTTCGTCCAATCGTTGAGGGCCACACCGTGGGCTTGAGAATCACGGATGGTCTTGTCGTCGATATCCGTCAGGTTCATCACCTGGACTACTTCGTAGCCTTTGTATTCAAGATACCGGCGCAGCAGGTCCTCGAAGATGTAGGAACGGAAGTTGCCGATATGGGCGAAATTGTAGACGGTCGGGCCACAGGTGTACATCCGGACCTTTCCCGCCTCGATCGGCTTGAACTCTTCCACCTGTCGGGTCAGACTGTTTTTGAACCTGAGCGCCATGGTCGTCTATACCTCCGTAAATGATTTAACCGTCTTCTTGTCGAGCTTTTTGATCACCTCGACAACAAGCTTTACCGTATTATCATAATCGGTACGATTCATGATTGCATTATGGGTATGAATGTACCGCGTCGGCGGGCCGATGTAGATCGTCGGCACACCCAGCTGGGACTTGTGAATCGAGCCGCCGTCGCCGCCGCCCCGAGCCATATAGGACAAGTTGTACGGTATTTTTTTCTCTTCGGCAGTGTCGATAATCAGATCGCGGAACCGCCGATTCGGTACCATCGAGGCATCATAGATAAAAATCGAGGGCCCCCCGCCCAACTTCTCGACTTTCTTATAATCCTTTGGCGGGACATCCTGCGCCACACCGACGTCGATCGTGAAACAAACATCCGGATCGACCAGATGCGCCAGCGTCATGGCGCCGCGCAATCCGACCTCTTCCTGAGCCGAGCCGCCGGCGTAGATCGTGTTCGGATGTTTGACCTTGCCGAAAGATTTGACTACATCGAGCGCCACCATACAACCCATGCGGTTGTCGAACGCTTTGGCCAGGTAGTTTTTCTTGTTGCCGAGAATCGTGAATTGGCTGTCCGGTGTAATCGGATCGCCTACCCGTACCCCCAACTTCTTGGTGATATCGTAATCTTCCATCGTGCCGACATCGATAAACATATCCTCGATCCCGAGCACCTTCTCGCGCTCTTTCGGATCAAGAAGATGCGGCGGCGTCGAACCTACTACACCGATCACCATCCCCTTGGAAGTATGCACCCGCATCCGTTGCCCGAGCGCCACATGTCCCCACCAGCCGCCCAGCGGCAGGAACTTGATAAAACCTTCCTTGGTGATTTCTTTCACCATGAATCCGATTTCATCCATATGTCCCTCGACCAGCACCCGAGGCTCATCGCTGGTGCCTTTCTTGCGGCCGACGGTCGAACCCATTTTGTCATGAAGAATCTCGTCGACATTACCTTTTAACTCGCGAACCATTATTTTACGAATGTCGTCTTCGAAACCGGGGACACCATCGGCCTCGGTCATTTCCTTAAATAGCTTTTCGGTTTGGTCCATAACCCGTCCTATCGTGAAATGATTCATCTTCTGCGGCGGTTCCAACAGGCTCTAAGTATAAAACGACCGGCGGTTCAGGTAAACGGAAAAATAGCCCCCCCGATCGTGGAATCATATTGTCTTAAAATTCGAAATGGCTGTCCAGTTCCGGCAGGTTGTTGATCTTTCGGATGTTATAAGACATATCCGGCGGATATTCTCGATCCTTGTGAACCTTAAGAATAGCAGGCATTCCGATTTCGGTCGGTCCCTGGACATCCTCAAGATAACGATCGCCGATATAAACACACTCCCCCGGAGCGAAACCGGCGAGATTGGCCGCCTCGTAGAAAATCGCCGGGTGTGGTTTTCGCACTCCAAACGTCGAGCTGAAAATCTTGAAATCGAAAAAACCGGCTAAGCCGAACCGCTCCATCTCGGCAATATGTGCCCGGGGAGGAAACACTGTGTTCGACACCAATCCGACCACAGCATACCGGGATCGAATTTTCTCCAGTACTTCTACGACATCATCCACTGCATACAGATATTTGGCGATATTTTCGTAATAAGCGTCGAAGAATTCGTCAATAAAGGCCTCGTCGTACTCCACACCGAACTCGTCCAACACTCGCCCGGCCACCTGGGGTACAGTCCACTCGACCAGACTTCTCGCCGCCGTATCCTGCAACGATTCCCGAATTGCCTGAAATTTACCGTAATAAGTGGCTTCATCCGGGATTTCACGGCCTTGCTTGATCAACCATAATCGGGTGTTCTCGACACACTCGACATTGACTTCCTCCCAGGTAGTCGACGGATATTCTACCAGCGTCGACCCGAAATCGAAAATGATTGCCTTGGGTGTCAGTTTATCCAAATCAGTCTTCTTTCTTTCCTACCGCAGCATCCAGCAACATCTGTATCAATCGGTCGAACTCTATCCCGGCCGCCCTGGCCGCCATCGGAGCCAGTGAAAGATCGGTCATGCCGGGTAAGGTGTTCAACTCCAGGCAATAAAAATCGCGGTTTTCCTGAAGGATAAAATCGACTCGGGCCAGTCCGGTCGCACCGATTACTTCATACGCCTTGCAGGCGGCATCCTGGAGCCGCTCGGCGATTTCCGAGTCTATCTCGGCCGGAGCCATATAACTCGTCATCCCCTTGGTATACTTGGCTTCATAATCATAAAGCCCGGACTTGGGGATAATTTCCACCACCGGAAGCGGCTTGCCGTTCAACACCGCGACGGTCATCTCACGGCCCTTAATATATTCTTCGATGAGGATATTGCGCGACTCCTCGGCTGCCGTCACGATGGCCGGGTGCAAATCCTCGACATTGTCAACTTTCGTCAATCCAACCGTGGAGCCGCTGTCGTTCGGCTTGACGATCAACGGCAACGGCATCGTTTCCGCTATCTCGCGTACCACTCCATAAGGGACAAATTCATCCTGGAGTCGGTAAAGACGATACTCCGGCGTCTTAATTCCCACCGACTGAAACAACCGTTTGGATATAGCCTTGTCCATCGCTACCGCTGAAGCGGTCATTTTGGAACCGATAAAGGGCACTCCGGCCAACTGCAACAGAGCCTGAATCGATCCGTTTTCTCCGGCGCCGCCGTGCAGGGCGATAAACACACATTCGATGTTGGGAAAGTCGGGACGATGCAGGACATCGGTCAACGACATCGTAATCGATCGGGTAGGAATCGGCCCTGTTTCTCCGGTTTTCACATGGCTGATAAACAGCGGTTCGGCTTCGAGCATCGACCGGCCCGATAATGGATCCATGACCAGGACATCGTGCCCCAGACGCTTGAGCGCCTTATACACCGACTCGCCCGAGGCCATCGAGACATCTCGTTCACTCGATTCACCACCGGCCAGCAGTAATACTTTCATCGAAGACTCTTCCTTCTGACAGATACTACCTTGGCAACTACCAGGCCGATCACCACGACCACCACTATCGGCCAGACGATCATATTGTACGTGCGGACATAATAAAGAATGCGATCGATATTCTCAACCAGTTTGATCGCGACATACATCAACAATGCAGTAAAAATGACATAGCTTATCGAAGAGAACAAAGCCATTCGCCCCGAGGGGTACTTCCCGATTCCGGCGGCAATCGCCAGCACCGACCGCATACCGACCACGAACCTTGAGGCCACTAAAATCAGCCAACCCCATCGAGCCAGTTTTTGCTCCACCACCACGACGTCTTCGGCTGAAAAGTACTTGTAATCGTGGCGGATAAAAAACTCCCGACCGGTTCGGCGTCCCAGCAGATACAGGATCATAACCGATCCCATTCCTCCCGCTATCACCGTTAGAAAAGCCGGTACCAGGCTCAGTCGCTCAATCGCCACCAGCCCCCCCGCAGCAAGAATGAACGTATCCCCCGGAAAAGGGGGAAAGAGATTTTCCACGAAACAAGCCAGAAATATCACACTGTAAACCAGCCACGGTCCGAATGAAAAGATATAGTCGAGAAACTCGTTAATTTGAGCCAGATCGTAGTGCATGGAGATCGCCTTAGTCAACCAGTTCTATCAGGCAGACCGCTGACGCTGCGATCCCCTCTTCGCGGCCGACAAATCCCAATTTCTCGGTGGTCGTGGCTTTGATATTGAGCCGCTTGACATCGAGCCCTATGATCGGAGCAAGACGTTCACGCATCGCCGGGATATGAGGCTTGAGTTTGGGGCGTTCCGCCATGACCGTCACATCGACATTGACTACCCGGACACAACCGGCCGCCGTTATTTTCTCCATGACCCGCGCCAGCAGATCGGTCGAGTCGGCATCGGCAAAGCGAACATCGGTCGGCGGGAAATGAAGACCGATATCTCCCAAACCCGCCGCTCCCAGGAGCGCATCCATAATTGCATGGGTCAGGACATCGGCATCGCTGTGCCCGGCCAGCCCTTTTTCGAACGCAATTTCAATCCCGCCTAAAATCAGCCTGCGCTCCGCTACCAGTTCGTGGACGTCGAATCCATGACCGACACATATTTCAGCCATCAATTTCTTCCTTCATTAGTGCTTCCACCAGCTTGAGATCGATCGGGGTAGTAACCTTGAAATTGGGGCCGCTCGGTTCCATCACTCGCACTTTGAATCCACCGGCTTCCAAAAGCGAGGCATCATCGGTGTATTTCTCCAGGCCTTCCTGCTCAGCCCGGCGATAAGCTTCCATGATCAGATCGTACTGGAAAACCTGCGGCGTTTGAGCCTGAAATATCTTTTGGCGATCCAGAGTAGCCAGGATGTAACCGTCCTTCACCCGCTTAATCGTGTCCGTAGCCGCAACGGCGATCATCGCCGCTCGCTCCCGATGAGCCAACTCAACCACGCGGTCGATATCCTGCGGAAGAATCAGCGGCCGGGCGCCGTCATGAATCGCTACATAACCGGTCGAGATCGGCAGCGATTTGAGTCCTCTCAACACCGATTCAGCCCGCGTCTCTCCGCCCACCACGATTTTGGTCACCTTGGAGAAAGAAAAGGGATCGATAATATGGTCGCCGATATGCAGGAGATATTCTTCGGGAGCAACGACTACGATATTGTCTATTGAGACTGCCTTTTCGAACCGGCTGACCGCCCACGACAACAGCGGTCGCCCTAAGACATGTCGAAACTGCTTGGGGACTTCACCGCCGAACCGAACCGACTTGCCCCCGGCTACGATAACTGCTGCCGTTTTCATGGCTCGCAATATAGTCGACCCAGGTCACTGTCGCAACGATGTTGATAGCTTCGTACAACCGGGGATTAGACGGTTGTTTCCTCGACCTTGGTTGACTCCGTTGCCGCCGATTTGGGTTCCTGATTCTCCGGCTGGAAAACAATCTGTACGATATTACGGCTGACAAGCGTCACCCCTAAAGACTCTCCGTAATACCGCCCCACTCCCTTGATCAAACCGACCATGAGGTCAATCAGCCCTCGATGAGATTTGTAGGTCATGTGGAGAGTACAATCGTCTTTCCATTCATAATCAAACCGCGGCGGCCGGGCATTGGCCATTGTCCGGGTCATATTGACATGGACATCATCCATTGCCAGAATAAACTGCCGGGCAGTACTATGTCTCTGGAAAAACTGCTTGTACATCACCTGGCTGTAGACATTGACCCAATAATCACCAAAGATATTTGAAATCTCCGCCAGGGATAATTTCTGCCGAGTGCATACTGCCGTGATAATAGCCAGGACGCTTTCGTCGTCGATATCCGATATAGGCATGAATATGGTATTCCGTCTGAGACCGGCGTCTTCGATCGCAGCCTTCCATTCTTCCTGACCGTACTTGTCTGTTACCAGGTCCTGAAGACATTTGATAATGGTTCCCTTCATCAGCCGAATCTCCTGTGTTAACGCTTCATCTGTAACGGAAGAAGTACACCACCCGATGTTACCACCGAGAATTTCAAATCCCTCCCTGCATTTTTACCATTCGGTAAGGCTCTCCATTCTCTCAAGAACGAGTCCACCAATCCACCCCACCTTTACTTATATTATCGGCAAATCAGGCTGTTTTTTTCACGAAGACCAGGTAAGCCAGGCTCCTTGTAACCTGACACGGTAGAACCTCCGTAGCGCGGGATCCCCGTGATCCCGCGCCGTAAGAGCCAACCGTCTATTTCGTGGGGCGGCAGACGTCTCGTCTGCCCCTGCAGCAGCCACCTCCCAGGGAACGTCTTCCCCGCGAAAGAATCCATCTTCGCAGGTCCGGCTCCTTGCAATCTGACACAAGCCCCTTAGCGCGGGATCCCCGTTGATCCGCTCCCTTTCCCTCGCAACGCCCCATTCTATAACACTTTTGTCTTGCAAAAATCCGACGTCAATCCGTTATTATTAGTACACAGGAAAGGAGGTGGTCGAGTGAAATATGACAAATGTGAGGTGGCTGCTACTTAGTCACGACCTCCAAGGTTCGTTGGGGTGTGATTAAGTAAATCCCAACAGATACACCGGCCCGGCGAGTCTTTTCGGATCCGCCGGGTTTTGTTTTCATCTCCCCCGTTTGATCTTGCTCCACCGCCGGAGCACCCTGTAGATTACGACCCATGAATAAAATAATCCTCCCCGCCTTCACCTCTCTCACCTTTGCCGGGAGTTTCATCGCCGGTAAATACACCAACATCGACCTAGGTCCGCTCACCACCACCCTGATTCGCTATCTGATCGCTTTTGTTTTCTTAGTCTCACTGATTCCGTACCACGGCCGTAAAAGCCTCAGAGTCGATCGGGGTGATCTTGTGAAACTGTTCCTGATAGGCCTTTTCGGGGTGGTGGGCTATCATTATTTCTTCTTTTCCAGCCTGCTTTACACCAAAGCCGCCAACAGCGCCATCATCAACGCCATGAATCCGCTCATAACCGGCACGGCGGCGGCGATTTTCCTCCGTGAAAGACTCGGCTGGTTTGGATATACCGGGGTAGTCATCGCCTTTATCGGGGAGTTGATTTTGCTGACTCGGGGTAATTTCCAGGCTCTTGTCCATCTTCAGTTCAATCAAGGGGAATTATTGATGCTCCTTGGCGTCCTCTGCTGGGTCGTCTACTCGCTGCTGATCAAAACCCTGATGAACCGCTATAGCGGCTTCTGCGTAACCTTCTACGCTGCCCTCTTCGGTATCGGTCAACTGCTGGTACTGGTCTGGACGGAACCGATCACTGCCTTAACCGGCATCTCCGGCGCTTCGATCCTGGCCCTGCTCTACATGGGCATCGGCGCTTCCGGAGTCGGCTATCTCTTGTTCAACCTCAGTATTGGTCGAATCGGCCCCACCCGGACTGCCTCATCGGTCTACAGCCTGTTGCCGGTTTTCGTGGCGATTCTGGCCCTGCTCTTTTTCGAGGAACCGATTACCCTGATCATGGCAGCCTCGACCCTGATGATTGTCATCGGTTTGAACTTCGCCCTGCGACAGCCTCAGAGAAAACCTATACCCTGAAGTTTTTCCGGATCCATCATTAGTCCCGTCCGGTAGTCCAATCCTACGCGGGATTGTTGACAAACCTCCATTGCAGCGGAGACAAGCCCCGCCGCTACGCGTAAAGAAACCTAACCTCGCGTAGCGGGCGGCCTTGTGTCGCCCGCATTACAAGTATTTCGTGGGCGGCAGACGTCTTGTGCAATGTCAAGACATAGGTTACATTTGTTCCGGGACATGGGTAACACTTTTCGTGGGCGGCAGACGTCTCGTCTGCCCCTGCAGCAGCCGCCTCCCAGAGAACGTCTTTCCCGCGAAAGAATCCATCTTCGCAGGTCCGGCCCCTTGCAACCTGACACAAGCCCCGTAGCGCGGGGCTCCCCGTGATCCCGCGCCGTAAGAGCCAACCGTTGGGCGATAAGACCCACGAGACCTGCCGATACTGTCCTAATTCTCTACAGCGATTTAGATAAAGCCCGCCCCTCAGACTGCCGTTATCAAGATCAGGCGGACTATAATAGTCACGCCATCCAATCAAAGGAGCTGTCATGGGTACAGTATTGCGACCGGTTAAGGGCAAAGGGTACACCGAGGTAATGCCGGAGAAATCAATCCTCGTTTCCAACGCCAAGATTGACCGGGATGGTGTCGGCTGGGAGCGTAAACCGATATGGTTGCGGCAGGAACTTCTTGGTAAACTTAAGGTCGTGTCTCATTTCGAGGGGAAAACGATTCACCAGTTGATCGATGAAGCCCTCGGGGCTTACGTTCAGGAAAAATGGGACAATACCCAGGCCAGGAAAAAGATGGTCTCGGCGCCGCCGCTCAAACAGGAGAAATCGGTCAAAGTCTGACCGCCTGCTATGCGCGTTTAGAGCTCTTTAACGCTTGATTATGGGGCTTGTCTCCGAGGCAAAAAAGGTTTTCCCCCTTAAATCAGAGCTACCAAACGCGTCTCCCTGTAATTGTGAACGTGAAAAATCAGAGAATCAGCATGGCGTCGCCATAGCTGTAGAAGCGCATTTGAGCCGCCACAGCCTCGCGGTATGCCTCCAACACCCGCTCCCGCCCGGCAAACGCCGCCACCAGGATTATCAGCGACGATTTTGGCAGATGGAAATTGGTAATCAGATGATCCACCACCCGGAACTCGTGTCCGGGCCGGATATAAAGATCGACCATCCCCTCAAATGGCTGGATTTTACCGTTCTTGATCGGCGCCGACTCCAGCGTTCGGACTGAAGTCGTCCCAACCGCCCAGATTTTACCGCCCCGTTCGCGTACTTTATTGATCGCTTTCGCCGCTGAAATATCCAGCTCAGCCATTTCCGGGTCGACCGTATGATCCTCAATCCGGTCCACACTTACCGGTTTGAACGTCCCCGGCCCGACATGAAGACATATCTCTATCCGCTCGATCCTCTTAGTTTCGAGCTTCTTCAGCAACGGACGGGTAAAATGAAATCCGGCTGTCGGCGCCGCCACCGCCCCTACTCGCTCGGCATCGGCAAAAACGGTCTGGTATCGTCGGATATCCGTCGGCAGGTCATCCCGGCGGATATAATGCGGCAACGGCACGTGCCCGCACCGACTGATGATCCTTCGACGCGAGCTGTCCGACCGGAATCGCACCCGCCAGCGCCCGTCGCCGTAATACTCGATCAACTCAACCCGGTCTTCATCGAACAACACCGACTCTCCCGGTTTCACCCGCCGTGAGGGCGACACCAGCGCCAGCCATTCCAGCGGATCACCGGTCGCATCGGGCCGGACCAGAAACAACTCCACTCTCGCCCCGGTGGCACGCCGACCATTCAGGCGAGCCTTGAACACTTTAGTGCGGTTGACTACCAGCCCGTCCCCCGGCTGAAGGAAATCAACCACCGCATTAAAATGAGTGATTTCGGTCTTACCGGTCGCACGATTTAGCACCAACAAACGCGACTGATCCCGCTTGCGACTCGGATACTGGGCGATCAATTCAGGAGGAAGATCATAATCGAACAATTCAATCTTCATTAAAGCATCACTTTAACTTATGACCACAAGACACAAATCACGAATCAGTATCACCCACACCATCCTGTAGTGCTTTAATCCAGACCTGTACCAGTTGTGATTGCGCCGGGGTAAGATCAGCCGGTTGTGGTTGTCCATCCAGAGCGGCCTGCAGCGCCTGCAAGGCTATCTTGACATCCCCCACGGTTAGCTTGCGTCCTTCTTCCCATTTCAACTGATCACGGTATTTTAGGGTGGAGTCGATCAACATCCGAAGAACCGGATTAGCCGCTTGTTGACCTAATGCAAACAAGTACTCTTTAAGTTCGTCCCGTTCCAAATCTACTCCCTGACCACCCGACCGCCGCCGGCTCCATCGGATTCCAGCCCCAGCAGTTCGTTAATTTTGCAGCGGGTCTCACCATCGGTCCGGCAATACCTCACCACGATTTTGTTGGAATCACGATGTCCCGGCTCAATTCCCAACAGACGGTCGATCCTGGCCCTCGTCTCGGCATCGCAGGTACGATAAAGCGGTCCGATAAACATATGCTCGACCGGATCAAGCTGTTGACTCATGGCTTATACCTGCTTTGGGGTCAGAATAGATCCTGTTGCGATTTACCGGGGCGCTTGATCCCGAGATGTTCCATCGCTGCCGGAGCAGCCATGCGCCCGCGCCGGGTTCGCTGAATGAAGCCTATTTTCAGCAAATAAGGCTCCACCATATCAACCAGGGTATCGACTTCCTCGTTGAGCGTTGCCGCCAGTGCCTCGATCCCGACTGGCCCCCCTTTGTAGTATTCGATAATGATCTGCAGCAGCTTCCGATCCAGATTATCCAATCCAAGCGAGTCTACCCCCTCGGCATCGAGTGCCTTTGCCGCCAGATCGGGAGTAATCACCCCGTCGGCCTTGACTGCGGCATAATCCCGCACCCGCCGCAACAAACGATTGGCAATACGGGGCGTCCCGCGTGAGCGCCGGGCTACGGTAAGAGCTGCCTCGTCATCAATAGATGCCTCTAAAAGTCCGGCCGACCGCTTGATAATCTCCGCCAGTTCTTCCGGTGGATAGAAATCCAGATGGTAATAAAGCCCGAACCGATCACGCAACGGTGCGGAGAGCATCCCGGCTCGGGTGGTTGCCCCAACCAAAGTGAACCGCTTCAACGGCACATTGATCACCTTCGCAAACGCTCCTTTGTCCACCACGAAATCGACTTTGAAATCCTCCATCGCCGGATACATGAACTCCTCAATGGTGGAACTCAGCCGGTGGATTTCATCGATGAACAGAATATCTCCCTCGTTCAGATTGGTCAGTATTCCCATCAGATCACCGGTGCGCTGCAGCGCCGGACCGGCCGTGGCGAATATGCGAGAGTCCATTTCACGTGCAATAATGTGAGCCAGGGTGGTCTTGCCGAGTCCCGGTGGACCATAAAACAGCACATGTTCGACCGGCTCCTTACGCTGTCGCGCAGCTTCAAGCGTTACTTTAAGTTTTCCGCACAACTGACCTTGTCCAATATATTCGGAGAGATTCTTAGGGCGCAGCGAAAGCTGTACTTTATCCTCTTCAGGAGTAACCTGGGAGCCGGAAACCAGTCGCTCACGAGCCATCAGACATCACTCTTTTCACTCTGACATTTGAAAATCAAATCCAGCAGTTCCTGGACATTGCGTGTCTTTTTCCTCTCGGCCATCGCCCGTTTGATCATCCTCTCCGCTTCCTGGCGGTTGTACTGAAGTTGCAGCAGCACATCCAGCGCTTCTTCCAAAAAGGGCTCCTGAGTCTTGTCGACCTTGGCCAACGGTTCGACCTTGCGCGACAGGGCATACTTGGCGGTCTTGCCGTGCAGTTCGGCAATAATCTTCTCAGCCAGTCGGCCTCCCACTCCCGGCAGTCGATTGAGCCGTGAGGCATCCTTGGTCTCTATCGCTGTGGCGATTTCCCGGATCGGCAGCACCAGCGACTTGAGTGCTTTCTTGACACCTAATCCCGGAACCTGGGTGAACAGAGAGAAAAACTCCCGTTCGATCGGATCGTCGAATCCCACCAGGCGCGGGAAATGCGAGGCTTTTTTATCGCCTGCCTCAATGTAGTAAATCGTTTCGAATACGATCTGATCGCCGATCCGACCGGCCTCTTTGAGACGTTCGGCTAAACCGGACGGCAGCAGAATCTCGTACGACACCCCGCCGTTTTCGACCAGGGCGCGTCCATCGTCGAGTTGAGTAAGTTTTCCGGCTATCCTGCTGATCATAGCGAGGCCACCTCATGGTTGTGCAGGAGCATCCGCCCGTGGCAAAGCGCCACCGCGAGGGCATCAGCCACATCCGGCGGTTCGGGAACTTCGGTCAGCCCCAGCGTCGAGCGAATCATCAATTGCATTTGTTGTTTGGGAGCGCGACCGTTGCCGGTCAGCGATTTTTTTATTCGGGTGGAGGCATAGGGATACACCGGCAAACCGGCCTCGGCCGCTTTCAAGAAAACGATCCCCCGGGCGTGCCCCATAATAATGGCTGTTTTAGGATGACCGTAATGCGAATAAAGCTCTTCCACCGCCACCGCCTCAGGATTGAACTGGTTTACAATCGCCTGAATCTCAGTCGCAATCTCCTGCAAGCGCATCTCTATCGGCGCTTTGGCGTTGGTTTTTACGACACCCGCCTCCACTACCGTGAATTCCTCGCCGTTGCAGTCGAGAATCCCATAACCGGTAATACCCAAACCGGGATCTACACCCATAATTCGCATAACGATAAATAGAGCGGTAACGCCTAAATATCAACCAAAAAGCCTGCATCGCCGCCAAATGTGATTTCCGTCGGTTTACAAAACTGTTGTTGTGACCGTCTTAAAATGAATCCTATATTAAGCGGGGACGTAGAGATATCAAACTATGACCAAACCGATACGACTCCTCAATCGTAATTTCGTCTTGCTCTGGCAGGGGCAATTCGTCAGTATGCTGGGCGACCAGGCCTTCTTCATTGCCGTGATGTTCTGGGTCAAACACCAGACCGGTTCCGCCACCCTCATGGGTACGATCATGGCCGCCGCCGGGATCCCGGCCGTTATTCTCGGTCCTCTTGCCGGCTCTTTTGCGGATAATTACTCCCGCCGTAGTATTATCATCTGGACCGACATTCTTCGCGGTCTCCTGGTCCTGGGTTTTACGGCATTGGTTTTCTGGTCCCCCGATTCCACCGACCTCATAATAGTCGGAATGTTCATCGTGGCCGTTTCTGCCGCATCTTTGTCGGCCTTTTTCCGCCCGGCTATTTCCGCTGCCATTCCGGATATTGTCCCCACCGATAAACTGACTCAGGCCAACTCGATGAACCAGATGTCGATGCAATGCTCGACATTGCTCGGCCAGGGAATCGGCGGCGTTGCTTTCCGCCTGCTGGGAGCGCCGCTCCTGTTTTTCATTGACGGCGTCACCTATCTTTTCTCCGCCGTCAGCGAAATGTTCATCGAGATCCCCCAAGTGAAACGCGCCGCTTCGGAAAAACCGGAAACGGTTATCGCTCGCTTCAAGCGTGACACCGTAGAGGGCATACGATTCGTTTGGCACAACCGTGGTTTGCGCGACATCATGATGGTCGCCGCATTCCTTAATTTTTTCATCGTTCCGATCATCGTCCTCATGCCGTTTTACGTTGAGGACACCCTGGGCTCTACCACCGACTGGTTCGGATTCATGATGGCTGCCCTGGGCGGTGGCGCCATGGTTGGTTACCTTGCCGCGGGGACGTTAAAACCCTCACCGGGAACAAGAATGTGGCTCCTTCTGATCGGACTGACCCTCAACTGCCTGGCTTTTGGCGCTTTGGGACTTCTGACCAGTTCGATTCAGGCCGTGGCGTTGATGTTCCTGATAGGCTTGCTGAACGGATACGTTAATATCTTTCTGTCGACTATCATGCAACTGACCACTCCGACCGAAATTCGAGGTCGGGTGTTCGCATTACTGGGCACGGTCTCGTCCGGTTTGACACCGATTGCCATGGCGCTGACCGGTGTCGTGGCGGACATGACCGGACAGAACATTCGAGGTATTTATATCACCTGCGGCGTTTGCGCCGCCCTCATGGCCATTATTCTCGCCCTTGATCAGCACTTCCGCAAGTACCTCAGCTACGATGAAACCGCCAACAAACCTGATCCCGCAACGGACACTCCGACCACCGATTCTCCGTAATGCATCCTGCGGCTCACCCGTCCGATGCCCCACCCCTCGGGTGGGAATTTTGGGGCGGCAAATCTCTCCCTCTGGTGGCCCACTCGTCCACGAGTGGGAATGAGTAGTCTTGAGTAGGTTCGGTGGCCCACCCGTCCACGGGTGGGAATGAGTCTTGAGTAGGTCAACACTCCTGTCCGCCGAAGGCGGATCGCGTAGCGAAGTTTTGACATCTGTTCAGGAATGTTGGTGGGCGGCAGACGTCTCGTCTGCCCCTGTGCCTGCGCCCCCCTTATTCACCCCCGTCCGGTGGCCCACTCGTCCACGGGTGGGGATGAGTCTTGAGTAGATCAACACTCCTGTCCGCCGAAGGCGGATCGCGTAGCGAAGTTTTGACATCTGTTGAGGAATGTTGGTGGGCGGCAGACGTCTCGTCTGCCCCGTTCCCCTCGCGCCGATGCTCTGCATCGGTGCGCAATGTCCGGACGCTCCGCGTCCTTTCTCATCTCTGGATACCGGCCTTCGCCGGTATGACATATCAGGTGAATTCCTGACCGAAGAAGCTCATTCGGTGATCCCTCTACTTCAACACCACTGGACGTCGCCGGTGATGAAGTTTCTTAAAGAGCAGAACAACCACATAGACCGACGCCGCCACGAGGATAATCATCGCCCCGGCCGGCAGGTCCGGCTGATAACTCACTGCCAGCCCTAAACTCGTAATCACCGCACTCGACACCACCGCCAGCAGCATGATCCCGCGTATATTCCCCGCGAACGAAGCCGCAATCGCCACCGGCAGCGTCAGCAGCGCGATCACCAGCACGATCCCCACCACCGACACCAGCACCACCACCGTCAACGCCGTCAGTACGAGCAGCAACAGATAATAGAGATCGACCGCCAACCCTCGCACCCGCGCAAATTCATCATCGAAACAGACCGCGTTGAACTGGTTGTGAAAAAGTAACACCAGCAGAAGCAAAATCGCATCCAAGCCGCTGATCAGCCAAAGGTCCCCCCCGGAGACCATCAGGATATTCCCGAACAAGTAACTCATCAACTCCTGATTGTACCCCGGCGTGAGTGAGATGAAAATCACCCCGACCGCCATGCCGACCGCCCAGATCGCTCCGATCACGGTATCTTCCCGCTCCCGCGCCCGCAGCGACACCCAGCCGATTATCAGCGCCGACACCAACGCCCCGACCATCGCCCCGTACAGCGGCGTCAGCCATTCCCAGCCGTGTACCGCTGCCAGCCAACGCGCCAGCCCCATGCCGCCCAGGACCGAATGAGCGATCCCACCCGCCAGGTAGGTAATGCGCCGGACCACCACATAAGTCCCCACTACGCCGCAGGCCACCGAAGCCAGCAACCCGGCCAGCAGGGCATTTTGCAAAAAGGCATGATGCCCGAGCGCTGTAAAAAACTCAGTCATGCGGATGTCCTTTCTCTTGTACATCATGGCGAACGATCCGCAAATCTCCGGGACCGTAGAGCGCCTTGAGCAAGTCATCGGAGAGCTTACCGGTCGGATGGACATGCACATTTTTCTTAACGCAGATCACCTGCTCCACCGACTCCGCCACGAAGGCCGGGTCGTGCGAGATAAGAACTATCGCTATTTTTTCATTGAGCTTCTGGAGTAACTTGTATAATTCCGACTGCACCAGCGGATCGAGATTGGCCGTCGGTTCATCAAGAATCAAACACTCCGGCTGCACCGCTAAAGCACGCGCCACGAACAACCGCCGCTGTTGCCCTCCGGACAACTCCGAGAACTCCCGCTCCGCTAAACCGTCAAGTCCCACTTGCGCCAACGATTCCTCCGCTATCCGTCGATCTTCCCTCGAATAGAATCCAAAACGATTGGACGGTCCCAATCGTCCCATCAGAACCACATCAATGGCTCGAGCCGGGTAATTGCGGTCAAGATCGAGCCGTTGCGGCATATAACCGATCCGACCTCGTGCGGCTGAGGGTGGCCCTCCAAATACACGAACCAGTCCCTGAGTCGGTTGAACCAGTCCGAGGATCAACTTCACCAGCGTTGTTTTCCCGCCGCCGTTGGGACCGACGATCCAGCCGAACTCCCGCTCGTGTACGTGCAGCGAGACATCTTCGAGCACATACTCACCGTTGTAGCGAAAATAAACATGCTCGAATTCGATTATCGGATGACAGTCCATACTCATTGCCCCCGGCTACTAAGTCCTTCTTTGATGCGAGAAGCTATCTCGTGAAGATTGTCGATATAATCCCGCGCCAGGGGATCGATCGGCACCACCACCGCCCCGATTGCCTCGGCAATAGCCTGTGCGCTTTTCTGTGAAAACTGCGGCTGAACGAAAATCACTTTAACCTGTTCGGCCCGCGCCCGGTCGATCAAATCCGCCAACTGCCGCGCCGAAGGCTCTTTTCCCTCGATCTCCACGGCTACCTGCTTCAGCCCGAAAGCCCGGCAGAAATAACCGTACGCCGGATGGAACACGTACAGGGTTCTGTTCGACAATCCCTCCAGGCTGGCGGCCACTTCGGTCTTAACCGAATCCAGTCGCTCACAGAAAACGGTGCGCCCCGCTTCCAGACTATGGATACGCTCAGGTGCTATTTCCTTCAACGCCTGGGCTATCGTCCCGGCCATGATTTTGACGTTATCGGGATCGAGCCAGACATGCGGATCGTATTCACCGTGGTCGTGATGATCCGGGTTTTCATGTTCGGACTCTTCGGTTTTGATCAAATCGATGCCCTGTCGAAGGTCGACTATTTTCAAACCGGTTTTCATCTCCGCCAGTTTTTCAACGAGTCGCTGTTCGAACGGCATTCCGGTAACGAAAAGCAGATCCGCCTCGACCAGTCGCGCCATTTGCTGAGGCGTCGGCTCGAACGTCGCCGGCGACTGCCCCGGTCCCACCAGCACTTCGGCCTCGATCCCGTATCCCGACACCTGCTCCACGAAATCGGCTAACGGCAGAATACTCACGAAACAACTGGGATCTTTCGCCTCTGTTATGCCCCCCAGGAGAACAACCATCGCCAACCCAGCTATGAAAATCGCACGTTTCATTGCCTACCCCCTTTTCCGGCTATGTACCTTCTCGCTCGTTTTTTTGCCGGCCGAACAAGTCAAATAAGTCTGATGACAGTCATCGCATTCTTTAACTTCATGGTTGCGGCTAAAGTTCTGCCAATGTCGCCGTTGATCCGGCGTGAGGACACCCGTGCCGCGACACAGTGGGCAAGTGGAATCGAGCGCCGCAATCACCGCCCGACGGATAAAATCGGACCGGTTGTCGATCCCTTTCATCGCTTCTTTAAGCGTTTCGTCAACCTTGAAGCTCAGTATTTCGGATTTTCCGTTTTTCAACGCCATATTATTCTCCTGCAGATCGAGCTCATCGCCGAAGTAATACAACGTATTACTCGGCTGTCAAGTTCAAGATTTGTAATAAATGGCCCTCACGATATTATTGCGAAATATACAGCAATCGAATAATATCTCTTTCCAGTCTATTTATGGATTGGATCACTTTCCCGGTAATGACTACTGTTGAAATCCGTGCCCTGATAACGTGCCCGTTCACTCCCCTTCCCCCTTTGTACACTGTCGTTTATTTTACCGGCTTGGCCGAACGATCAACAGCGGCACATTGATCTTGTGTTTGAGTGTACGCGAGACACTCCCGAACAGCAGCTTCCCGACAAACGAATGTCCGTGTGTGGCCATCGCGACCAGATCGTAGTCGTGTTCGTCTATTTCTTTCAGAATCTGCTCATCCGGTTCACCGCTGCGCACGATCGCCTCCACCTCGATCCCCTCATCTCGCAGGCGTTTCAGATGAACCGACAGCGCCGCTTCGGCCTGCTCGCGCAACGCCCGGTCCTGATCCAGCGTGTGCGAGTGCACGACATGAATAAGAAACACCTTCGCTTTGTTCTGCCGGGCGAGTTTGGAAACATGATCGACGATGAAATCATCAACCTCGGAACAGTCCATTGCCACCAGGATATTGCGATAGACCTGCATCTCAGCCTCCTCCGGCGATTATCGAATGAAGCAGATATAAATTCAACATGACTACAATCACCGATATTATCACAGCCGCCGTGAACTCCCGGCGACCGCTGCGAAATTGTCCCATCAACTTCCGGTTACGACAGAGAATCAGCAACGGAATCAACGTAAACGGTAGTTGGATGCTAAGTACCACCTGACTGAATATCAGAATATGATACGTGTCGACGGAAAACAGAATTATCAAAAACGACGGTATCGCCGTGATGAAAATCGAGATTCTATAAAGCCACGTCCGCGGATCCTCCGGTTTGCCCAGGAATCCTGTGATTACGTTCACCTCAGCCATCGAGGAAGTTACCGAGGAGCCCACCCCGGCAAACACCAGCGCGAAAGCGAACAGGAAACCGGCCAGCGGACCGGCCAGAGGCTTGAGAGTCGCGGAGGCCTGCTCGATACTGTCGACTGCCACATTGTTGCGAAAGAATACCGCTGCGGCCACGATAATCATCGCGGAGTTTACGATCCATCCCATGATCATGGCCAGCATCGTGTCAGCCCGCTCGAAACGCAACGCCTTCATCTTCTCGTTCTCGGAGATCCCCCACTTCCGGCTGTGGATCACGTTTGAATGAAGAAAGATATTGTGCGGCATTACCACGGCACCGAGAATCGCCATTGCGACATAAACGCTGCCGCGATTGATTTTCGGGACGACCACCGCCGGAGCTAATTCGAGCCAGTCAGGATCGACAATTACCAACTCCGCTATGTAACAAAGACCGATCACACCGAGGAATCCCATCATAGTCATTTCGAGACGATGATATCGCTGCGAGATGATCAGAAATACTTCTAACAGAACGGTCAGGGCGGCGCCGACCCAAAGCGGCACACCGATCAGCAGGTTAAATCCGATCGCACCGCCGACCAGTTCAGCCACATCGGTCGCCACACAGGCGAGAATAATCGTGATCCCGAGGAATGCCGTTACCGGTCTCGAAAACTGCTCTCGGATATTCACCGCGAGCGATTTACCGGTGGCAATCCCGAGTTTAGCCGCCATGTGCTGAATCACGATCAACATCGCCGTGCTGAGCGTGATTACCCAGAGGAGGTCATAACCGAACCGCGAGCCTCCCTCGATATTGGTGGCCCAGTTGCCGGGATCGATGAATCCCACCGTCACGAGAAATCCCGGTCCGAGGAAACTCAGGAGTGTTTTAAGCGGGAACTTCTTCTCGGTTTTGGCCGCCGCGGCATCGTTTTGACTCATGCCAGGGAGCATAGCTTTCATAACTGCCCCCGTCCAGATAATGTTTCCACGGCCGGCCGGGATCAAACCACCTGCGATGTTTCTCCCAATGTCTCCTCGGCGCAGGCCGGGGCTCATCTTCGGACCTGTGGGCGGCAGACGTCCCGGTCTGCCCCAATCTCTCCGTTGTTTGTGGGCGGCAGACGTCCTCGTCTGCCCCTTGGCGACATTCTTTTGTGGGCGGCAGACCTCCCGGTCTGCCCTTTCAGCAGCACACCCCGGAGAACGCCTTTCCCGCGAAAGAGATTGCTGACAAACCTCAATCGCGGCGGAGACAAACCCCGCCGCTACGCGTTAAAGAATCCTAACCTCGCGTAGCGGGCGGCCTTGAATCGCCTGCATTACTGACGTGTCTTGCTGAACATCCGTACGTACGGCTTTTTCAACACTCCCGATAGCGATAGAGACAGTTCCGTAGCGCGGGTCCGTCTTCGAACCCGCGCTTTGTGGTAAGTCGGTGTTCCGAAATGAGCGTGGGCAACACCGTGACAGATGAAAGGACAGCCATCCGCAGCTACAGGGAGGCTACCCGTTTACAATACGTCTTTCCTATTGTAGCTAAGAGACCGAGGCCACCGGCATCTGATTTGTCAATTCGAGCCGGGGGCCATGACTCTTCTTGGATCTAGCAGCCGCTGTCACATGGTATTGGTGCGGCACCACCTTCAAACATGTACCCAACCAGATACACGAGGTCCGCGATGTCAGGACCACAATCTGGATCAGTGCACCAGTTGCCATTAATGTCACTGTTGCCCTTGCAAGGCGGCACCGGTCCGCCACTGAACATGTAAGTAACTAAGTAAACCAAATCAGAAATGTCGGGGTCGGTACCACTGAGATCGATATCCGCACGCAAGGTACAACAGCAGTCACAGGCATCACCATTCCCGTCTTGATCGACATCCGTTTGATCAGGATTTGCAATGTCCGGGCAGTTGTCCTCCGGACAGGTGTTGGCCGAGAAACCGGGATTGCCGTATCCGTCTCCGTCCGTGTCGGTGCACGGATCACAAACATCGCCCACCCCATCACCATCCACATCGGCCTGATCCGGATTGTACTCATCCGGGCAGTTATCACTTAATGAACAGAGCCAATCGCAGTCCGGATCATCACAAATGTCGATTGTCATAAGGAATATGTCCTCTCCTCCAAGCGAAGAATCGACTGGATTAACCAGCACGAAATCTGAGGACTGCGTCGAACCGGCCAAAAATAGTTGATCTCCAGAAACCTGAGCACCGTTTATCGCATCGGCATGCTCTCCTCCTAGATAGCTGCTCCAGAGAACCTGTGAACCGCACTGGTCGAACTTGGTAATGAATCCCTCAAATGGATAAACAGTCTGATTGTAGATACTGTCAACCGCACACAGCAACGGATAATCGGTGTCCTTTGTAAGTCCCGCGATGTAGAAGCTACCATCGGCCGATGGTTCCACGGCTTGAATGTTAGTATAGTTGGAATTGCCACCCCAGTAGGAACTGAAAAGAACACTGTCACCAGCAGAGCTGAGGATCACAATAAATCCATCCGCTAAACCGTCAATAGCAAAATCCAGTGGATTCACTAGTGGAAAATCGGTACATCGAGTCCTGCCTGTTATATAGAGTCTGCCGTCAACATCGGTGGCGAGAGCCGAAATATTGTCCTCATCTTCCTCAATCTGCAGAGGTGACTCACCACCGATATAGGTACAGTATACGAGCTGCAGATCAGAGGTGAATTTTGCTATGAAAGCGTCTGCAGAGTCACCAAAATGATTATCAATCGCATTGAGCAGGGGAAAGGTCGTGCCATTAGATTTCGTCATCCCTCCGAAGTATATACTGTTCTCATTGTCGAGCGTCATGGAATTGATTTCTTCAAACTCAGTTCCACCCAGGTAACTGCAGTATAAAATACTATCACCTCCCGTACTCAACTTGCATATATACGCATCGCCGTTGCCACCGTTGTACATCGGCTGTAAAGCGTCAGGAGTAACCGGAAGTCCTGGTCCAGCGAAGCCGCCTATGATAATCGCACCGTCGGGACCGACATTGACAGCACGTACAGCATTACTGCCATTAGCCCCGAAATATGTACTGAACAACAACTGCCCATCGGGAGCCAGCCTCGCAAGATATCCGTCTCCCATGTCGTAAACAGTGCTATCGATGGCATTCAGCAATGGGAAGTCATTATTCGATCCCGTTACGCCGCCTGCGATGATGTACCCCGAACTGTCGACAGCAAGCGCATAGCCAAACTCGTCATTACTCCCGCCAAGGAAGGTTGAAAACACGATGTTTCCTTCAGGATCGAACTTGGTTATAAACGTCTCCGTTGTCCCTCCGCAAATCGAGTCAAAGGCGTTTACGAGCGGGAATTCATCTGTGTTTTCACAACAGATTTTCCCGATTATAATCACATTACCGGAATTATCCACGCACATCTCATACAGTTCTTCCGCCCCCTGTCCGCCAAAGAATGAGCTGAACTTAATTGCCTCAGCCATTGTGGTTGCGGCCAACAGCAATACACACACACACGCAAACACGCATATTTTTATGTTACTCATGCATCCTCCCGCTTTCATACAACGGACACCGGATCTGCTTTGCAAGCGAAGACGGGTGCCCGACCCAGCGGCTCCCCCAGCAATTCCATTTATTAAGCACTTATCATTGGACTTTTTTAATGAGGTGATATCCAACAGTGAAGGGATTGTTGGAAACACCAATGGAACGAGCCTGTGGTTTCTCTGGCTGATATTCATGATTCCACCCCGAATATGGATGTTACTAATGATGTGAACCCTGCTTGGTGAGTTCGTGAGCACATGGCTAAGTATAGGTATCATTACCCATATTAGCAATGCTGAAATCCCTTACCTGTACTGGGTTTTCATGGCGAAAGTAACATTTACCCCTTCCCCCTTTTCCCCACAACTTCTGCGCACGATGCGATGCGATGTCCGTTGTTGAGTGCCGAGAATAAATCGAGCGCTACAACTCAGGGACTCGGGAAAGCACTCAAATAAAAATACGCAAAACGAACCCATTTCGCGGTAAGCGAATGAAAGGAACTTAGTTGGGAGGAAAATTGAATCGTCAGTCTTGAGTAGGTCAGATCTCGTATCCGCCGAAGGCGAATCGCGAAGCGAAGTTCTGACACAGCGTCGAACCGGCCGCGATCACAGGGATCACAGCCTACGGAAGGTTGGCTTGGCACAACAAACAGAACAATACAAAACGAACCCATTTCGCGGTAAGCACAGTGGGCCCATCATATTGAAGGGAATTCGTACTTGGGTAATGTGGACAAACTGGCAGCTCCTGTAGGTCGAAATCCCCCGGTCCCGCGAGGCGGGACTCGCGAAGCGAGGTTTCGACAGCAATATCCCGCCCGCGGCGTGTGCCACCGGGACACCACTAGCCCCTTGCCTTTACCCCAACAGCCCCGGCAGGTCGACCACGGAATCGATTATCAGGTCGGGAGTAATGGAAGACCGCTCCACCAGCTCGGGGCGATACTTGCCGGTGCGAACAAGAATCCCGCGCATACCAGTTGCTTGAGCGCCGCCAATGTCCGAGTTGATGTCGTCGCCGACCATCGCCACCTCTTCCGGTCGCAGCCCCATGTCGGCGATGGCAAGACGGAAAAACTCGGCCGAGGGCTTCCCGATAATGGTCGCGGTCCGCCCGGTCACATATTCGAGCCCGGCCACGAAAGCTCCAATGTCCATCCGGAGGCCTTCCTCGGTCTGCCAGTATCGCCCCTTGTGCAAAGCGACCAGACGTGCGCCGTTCATAATCTGAAGGAACACACGATGCATCAAATCGTATGACCAGGCTTTGCAAACATCGCCAACTAGCACGATTTCAGGATTCCGGTCATCCTGTGGAAACTCGACAAAATCCTGCTTTGGGTCATCGGTCAGAAGGATGTAACATCGAGGACTCCCCAACGCTCGCAGATAAGCCTGCGCGGCACTGATCGCGCCGAATATCTCACCAGGCTCGATCGGCAGACCGAGACCGTTGAGCTTCTTCTGGAATGATTCGTTGGACAGTACGGTGGTGTTGGTACAGAAGCGCACCGGAATGCGGTCCTGTTTCAGAGATAGAACAGCATCGGCCGCTCCCGGAATCGGGTTGCGGCCGATATAACACACTCCATCAAGGTCAAACAGAAAACCCTTGATCGATTTGATATCGAAATCAGACACTATTCGTCGGCCCTGCCGAGATAAATCCCGCGGCTATGCGGCGCAAACGTCACCGCTCGCGTAGTGGGCGGCCTCGTGTCGCCCCGTTCACCGCCTATTCGTCGGCCAGCTTCTCCAGAATCTCCTCGGGGATATCGAAGTTGGCATAGATTTTCTGGACATCGTCGAGGTCTTCAAGCATTTCGTATAGCTTGAGCAGACTCGAAGCCTGTTTCTCCTCGGTAATCTTGACCGTGTCCTTGGGATTCATCGTCACCTCGGCTTCGGCCATCGGAATACCTTTGGCCTCGATTGCCGACCGCACGGTGTCGATGTCTGCGGGTTGAGTGATAATCTCGTAAGCGCCGCCGTCGGTCTTGATATCCTCAGCCCCGGCCGAGAGAGCTACTTCCATGAGAGTGTCTTCATCGATCGCATCCAGGTCCACGGTAATAACGCCCTGTTTCTCGAACATCCAGGCAACACAGCCGCTGGCGCCGAGATTACCGCCGTACTTGGTCAGCGCATGACGCACTTCACCGACGCAGCGGTTTTTGTTGTCGGTCAGTGCTTCCATGTAGATCGCGACGCCGCCCGGCCCGTACCCCTCGTACGTGATCGATTCATAGACTACCCCGGGAAGCTCGCCGGTTCCTTTTTGAACGGCTCGCTTGATATTGTCGGCCGGCATGTTCGAGGCTTTGGCCGCTGCGATTGCCGTACGCAGACGGGGATTGCCGTCAGGATCGCCACCGCCCTCACGCGCCGCGATGGTGATTTCCTTAATATGCCGAGTGAATACCTTACCCCGCTCGGCATCCAGCTTGCCTTTTTTGCGTTTGATCGTTGCCCATTTTGAATGACCGGACATCGGGCCAACCTCCTGTATCGTGAAATTATATATTCCTGTCTGTAAGTCACATAACGACCCGATAGCGATAATAACATATCACTCGCCGCTTGGCAAGAGCTAGATGTAACAGAGATAGTAACTTATGGAAAACTCAGAACCGCAGTCTGACGACCTCACGGCGCACCAGTGCCTCCGGCAAGGCAGCTTGTCCAGCCGGAACAGCTTCGACATCCTGCTCGATAAACTCCAACTGCGCCTGATAGAGCCGGTAGATTAACTCTAAACTTGTCCCATAGCGCGGTTCAAGGATTTCGCATAGACGGTCGACTGAACGACGAGCGCGTTCTCGGTAGTAATACGCCAGGCCTATATAGCGGTCGACCAAACGGTATAGTTCCGGCTTGCCGACACCGGTCTCCGCGGCTTGTCGTAAATCAACCGGAGACAAGCCGGAAGCCCGAACGAGGGAATCGCAGAAATAATTCAAACCAGCCTGCTGATCCTTGCGAAAATCCCTGAGGATGTGCGTAAGATAGCTGAACAAAGCCAGTGGCCGAACGGCGCGTCGGATATTAAAACCAGGTGCGATTTAGTTGCCGTCGACGAACTTAACACCACAAAGGTGTATGAAAACCGCCGCCGGAGCCACCGCAGCGCCCTCGCAATAGCGAAGAAAATCTATGAAACGGGGGAAGCTGCAATGTCTTATATCATGTCGCTTTGCCTGCACCAAGCGAGACCAGGGCCAGAGCGGTAAGGCAAAACGAGTCATGATCTCTATCAGGTCGTGAAATTGCCCATCGGCCGGCACCACCCCGTTGATGCCTTGTAAGAAAGCAGTTAACTCGGAGTCGATTGCCGTAGCGATACGTTCATTGCCGTACCGATCGGAAACTCGATAGCTATCGACTAAATCATCCAGGTACCGCATCGACCGACAACAGACTCGGAATGCGTTATACCGCTCCCGTTCCCAGAACCTAGCGGCGATATCCAGGTTGGGATTATCCAGAACCTTGGTATAATACAGATCCTGAGCATCATTACTAGCAAAAACGCCTTTGTCCATACATGGTTATACGCTGTACCTGAGTCGGACATTAGACAGTTTTGATTCGATTGTTAGACTTACCGTCGTCCGTAAAATGAAAGACTTTCGCCGGTGGCTCTTAAGCCTTATCTTGGTTTTGTGGACTTTGCGAGCGGATTCAGCCCTGTCATTTCCGATCATCGCCGGTAATACAAGCCCTCCGGTTGCGTGATTATAGACTCCGACCTCGCAAAGTGGGCGGTCTTGCATCACCCGTTGATCAGCCGTACCCGAGATAAATCATCGAGTGTGCGGCCTTCTCACAAGCCTCTGTAGTTGCAAGGGTAGATTTGGGAGAACGAATCATGCCGTCAGTCTTTACTCATATCATAAACCGCCGGATGAAGGCTAAGATATACTATGAAACCGATGAGGTGATCGTTATTGCCGACCATCGACCTCAGGCAATGGTGCATTTGCTGATCATATCAAAGGAAGAATACCGCAACTTCTACGAAGCACCGCCGGAGGTCCTGGCCATGATGAATCGGACGGCCAAATTAATCGCCGAAAAGCTGGGGATTACCGATCATTTCAGGCTTATTATCAACAATGGCTTCTGCCAGGAAATCGACCATCTCCACTACCACTTTCTGTCAAATGAAGGCGGTGAAAAGTTGGAGTATCTGGAGGAATAAGCTCTCGTTTAACAAAGGCATGAACCAACCGCACATTCCGGTTGACAAGCTGCTGAGAATCCATAGATTACAACCGATATGAAATGTATGAGTTATACTATAAATGCCAACCTTAGAACGGTCGAGGGGGGGTGTGTTTATTGACCGGCGTTAGAATTCGTGACGATGAGTCATTTGAAAGGGCTCTTCGGCGATTCAACAAGTTCTGTGAAAAGGCTGGTATCCTGTCGGATATTAAGAAACATCAGCACTATGAGAAACCGTCCGAGGCCAGAAAGCGCAAGCTGGCGGCTGCTCGCCGCAAGGCTCGACGGATGAAGTTTAGAGAGAATCATTAATCGATGTCTCTGTTACAGAAACTTGATCAAGACATAATAAAGGCCCTCAAGGCCGGTGAAAAGCAAAAGCTGACCGTCCTTCGGGGCCTTAAGTCTGCCGTAAAATACGCGCAGATCGACGGCAAGAAAGAGTTGACCGACAACGACGTAATAGCCGTACTCGGTTCACAGGCCAAGAAAATTCGCGACGCCATGGAGCAGTTTGCCAAAGGCGGTCGTGAGGACCTGGTGAATCAAAGCAAGTTTGAGTTGGAAGTGATCGGTGGTTATCTCCCGGAACAGATGTCCGAGGATGAACTGAGAAAGCTCATTGAAGAAGCCATCGCCGAAACCGGCGCCGATTCACCTCAAAAAGTCGGCCTGGTAATGAAAGCGGTCATGCCCAAGCTCAAAGGTCGCGCCGACGGTAAGCAGGTCAATAAGCTGGCCATGGAAATCCTTGCCAAGTGATTTAACAACTCTCTATATTTTGTCAGTTGTTGGCCAATCTGTCTCAAGGGAGTTGTTGATATGAATTGGATTGATGCCGTCTTGATAGTGGTTGTGTTGGCTTCCGTGATAATCGGTTCCAAGAAAGGACTGGTGCGGGAGTTAATGGCCTTTCTGGTGTTCTTCACCGCTGTGGTCATATCAGTTACCTACGTCGATGGCTTTGCTGTCTGGGTTTATGACCAGCTCGGCGGCTCTCCCCTGATTTCGGCCTTTCTCTCTTTCGCGATTCTCCTGGCTGCCAGCTATGCAGCTTTCAAACTGACCGGACTCCTGTTCTACAAAATCGCCGACATCAAAGACAGCGGCAAACGGGACCAACTGGGCGGGGCTTTGGTCGGATTCTTACGCGGTTGGGTGGCTATCGGCTTTCTGACCTTCCTGACCTTTCTCTTGCCGATGCCCGAAGGTTATTACACATCATTTGAGTCGAGCTTCTTTGGCCCGACCGTTGCCAAAACCATCCCCCTGATGTTTGAGGGTACTTCCAAACTGCATCCATCGAAACCGAGTTTTATGGATCAGATGGAAAAAACTCTGTTGGTATCACCGGAGAATTCGAACAACAGCCAGGACGTCGAGGAACACCGCGTCGAGGTTCATCATGTGCTCTATCTGATAGATCGCTTTTTTAACACCGGCATGAACCAGAGTTGATTTGGCTTTTTTTTCGATCCTATTTGGATATATTGAAGCCGGCGCGATGCCGGCTTTTTTGATTCCCGCCGCGCCCATACAAAAATGATTGATCCGCATACGCTAAAAACTCTCGAGTTCGACAAGGTGATAACCGCTATCGAAGGTTATTGCCTGACTGTTTATGGACACGATCCGGTACGAGCTATCGCACCGACAACCGACCGCGAACGAACCCGGAATCGACTGGCCGAAATCTCACAGATGATGGATGTTATCAGGTTCGAGATAGCCTTTCCTCTTTATCGCATTGACGATGACTGCCGGGAGGTACTCAGGAAATCTACCGTTGAGGGCGGTTTCATAGATCCGCCGGAAATGCTGGCAGTGCTTCGTCTGGTCAATGATTCGATTCGTTTGCATGAATACGAACCTGACGAGCGTGACAAATGGCCGACCATAGATAATTATCTACGCGGACTGAGGGCATTTCCGGAACTTCGCGACGATATCAATCGGGCAATCGACAATGACGGTACGGTGAAAGATAATGCCTCCCCCGCTTTGCGACACATCCGGATCGAATTGGCCAATACACGGCGTAAGATCATGGCTCGCCTGGAAAACATCCTCTCCACCCGGGAGAAGAAAACCGGCTGGCAGGATGATGTCGTGACCCAGCGTAACAGCCGTTACGTGATCCCGGTCCCGTCGAGCCGCTACGACTCGAACTTCGGCATCCTTCACGACCGCAGTCAAAGCGGTGCGACCTTTTTCGTGGAACCTCAGGAAACGGTCGAGATGAACAACCGCATCAACCTGCTGATGCAGGAAGAGCGGATGGAAATAGATCGCATTCTCCGTGCCCTGACAGCCGAGATCGGCATGAGATCACAAGCACTTATCGAAAACACTCGCCTAATCGGCGAACTTGACCGGATCCATGCATCGGCCACTTTGGGAGTTAAAATCGAAGCTCATTCGCCGCAGTTAACCGAAGAAGCCTCGGTCGAATTGATCAACTCCCGGCATCCGCTCCTGATAATACAACTGGGTGATGTTAAAAAAGTAATCCCGACTAGTTTCACGCTGGGAGATGATTACCAGATCGTTCTGGTCACCGGTCCCAATACCGGCGGAAAAACCATTACGTTGAAAACCATCGGCTTGTCGGTGCTAATGGCCATGGCCGGATTGCCGATCTCTGCGGATGAGAAATCACGCATCGGTGATTTCCGCCAGGTACACGCCGACATCGGCGATGAACAATCCATCGAGCTGTCGCTTTCGACTTTTTCGTCACACATAACCAATATCATCCACAGCCTCGATGATGCCGGACCTCGCACCCTGCTGCTGTTCGATGAAATAGGCGCCGGCACCGATCCCAAGGAAGGCTCCGCATTGGCCGAGGCAATTATAAATTTCGGCATCGAGCAACAGGCGAGAATAGTTGCCACTACGCATTATTCCGAGCTGAAGACAATGGCGATGGAACACCCCGAGATCGAGAATGCCTCGCTTGAATTCAACCGCGAGACGCTTGCCCCGACCTATACGTTACAAATGGGCATTCCAGGTTCGTCATACGCGGTCGAGATTGCGCGAAGACTCGGTATGCCGACATCCATCTGTGACCGGGCCGGTGAAATTCTCGGCGAGAGTGAACGCTCGTTGACGGAGTTGATCGCCACCCTTCAGGAAGACCTGGCTCAAATTCGCAAAGATCGACAGGAGTTGTCCAAACGGCTGGCCAAAGCCAACGCCCAGGAACAATTCTATCGCATGGAGATGGAACGAATCCAGAAGGATGTCGATAATCGCAAGCAGAACTCACTCGAAGAAACCGAAACATTCCTGCGTGAAACACGCAAGGAGATCGAACGCCTCGTTGCCGAACTGCGGGATTCACAAGCCTCTAAAGAATCGGTCAAGAAATTCCACCATGCTCTCCAGAAACGCGAAAAAGAACTCGGCAAAGTCAAACGCAAAGAAAATAAACAGGATTCTTCCTCCCCCGGTGATTTCCAACCGGGTGATATCGTCACGATTCTGTCGCTGGGTAAAACCGGTGAGTTGGAACAGTTGATCGGTTCGGATCGAGCCCGCGTGAAGGTGGGCAATATCGCTACGACCGTCGAGCTGCGCAATCTGAAGAAAGAACAATCCGACGCCTCCGGCAAAACTCCGGGATCGATTCCGAAACTGGTAAGTGAAGACGACCGAATAAGCCCGGAGATTCATCTGCGCGGTATGACTGTTGAAGAGGCGATCGAAAGCCTTGAGCGTTATCTCGACCGCGCTGTCCTGGCGGGACTGAACCAGGTTTACGTTGTGCACGGTAAAGGCACCGGGAGGCTGCGCCGAGCTCTGACCGAGTTCCTCCGAAGTCATCGCGATGTCGCCTCGCTCCGCCTCGGCGACTGGAACGAGGGCGGCGCCGGTGTGACTATCGTCAAGCTGAAGGAATAACATGATTCCTCAGGAGACTATCGACCAGATTCGACAGGCTACCGATATCGTGCAGATAATCGGTGAATACCTGCGCCTGAAAAAACGAGGTCGTAATTACCAGGCACTTTGTCCGTTCCACACCGAAAAGACTCCCTCGTTCAACGTCTCCCCCGATAAACAGATTTTTCATTGCTTCGGCTGCGGCAAAGGCGGCAACGTTTACACCTTCCTGATGGAACATGAAAACATGTCGTTCGTCGAGGCGGTTCGCCACCTGGCCCGCAAAGCGAATATAACGATACGGGAAGAGCGGACATCGCCGGAACGACGCGAACAGATCGAGCGACTCAACTACGCCAACGAAGTGGCCCTGGAGTATTTCCGCAAGACTCTGCGCCTGTCGCAGTATTCACAAGTGTACAACGACTATCTCATCGGACGTCGCGGTCTAAACGAGGAGTCAATCAATAACTTCATGCTCGGCCTGGCCGGCCAGGAATGGGACGGCTTACTCCGTTATGCCACACGCAAGGACTTATCTGCCGAAGATTTGAGCAAGGCCGGGCTGACCATACTATCGGAGAAAAAAGGGAATTACTTCGACCGTTTCCGTCAGCGGTTGATGATTCCGATTATCAATCTCAGTCAGCACCCGATAGCCTTCGGCGGTCGGACACTGAAAAAAGGTGAACCGGCCAAGTACGTGAACTCACCGGAGACGCCGCTCTACAACAAGAGCAATGTGCTCTATGGTCTGAATTTCGCTCGCGACCACATTCGCAACACCAACACCGCGTACGTTGTCGAGGGATATTTCGACGTCATCTCGCTCTGGCAGGTCGGCATCCGCAACGTAGTTGCCTCCAGCGGCACGGCTTTCACTAGTCAACAGGCACGACTCCTGGCCCGCTTTGCCGAAGATGTATATCTGTTTTTTGACGCCGACTCGGCCGGTCAAAAAGCTGCTATCCGTTCGGTCGACTCCCTTTACGACGCCGGCCTCGAGGTCAAGGTGATCGTCGCTCCGGCCGGGGAGGACCCCGACTCACTGGCGCGCACCAAAGGAGCCGACGTGATCCACGAGTTGACTGAAAATGCGTTGGGATTTATCCCCTTTCGCATTCGCGAGATAGACACCGGCGGGCTTGGGATTATCGCCAAGGAGAAACTGATCAAGGAATTCGCCGCTCTGTCGGATAAAATTGCCGATGCCACTCGCCGGGGATTATTTCAGGAAGAAGCCGCCAATGCCCTCAACGTCGATGTCGCTTTGCTGCGACAATCGGTCGCAACCACGCCTGCGGACTTCGAGACGTCTCCCCCACAACCGCGATATAAGTCACATCCTGATGAATTCGAGTTGTTGTCACTGCTGTTCAGCGGCGCCGGAGACATTGACATGGTGTTCGAGAAAATATCTCCCGAGGATTTTGACTCGAAACAACTGGCTCGGCTTTATGCCGCCATGATTAATGAATATCGTACGACCGGAATTGTCGATGCGGCAGCCTTATCGGAATCGGTGCGCGACCCGGAGTTCCTTTCGCTCATTACCGAGGTTGCCTCGCGCCACTGGCCGCCCGAAGAGGTTGACGCAGCCGTCGTTATGGTAGTCAAGGCAATATCGCAGAATAAACGTAAACGTATCCGCAATAGATTGAAACAAGAGTTGGATGAGGCCACCGCCGCCGGTGACGATAAAAAAGCCGAACGATTGCTCAAGGAAATCAACGATCTGTTGTAGAAGCTTATGCTGACCAGTCTGCACATCGAAAACATCGCCCTGGCGGAGAACGTGACGCTGGAATTCGAGGCCGGGCTTTCCGTCCTTACCGGCGAGACCGGCGCGGGCAAGTCGATCATCGTCAACGCTCTCGCTTTGGCTATGGGTGATCGCGCCGACCGTGAGTATGTTCGCCACGGTGCGGAGGAAGCACGAGTTGAAGCCTGTTTCAATATCAGCCATCTATCGAAAAGTCTCCAGAGACAACTGAGTGAATACTGCGAAAATGGTCGCATCCTGATCAGCCGGACAATCTCTTCAGAGGGAGGTTCGCAAAGCAGTATCAACGGTCGCCGGTCAACGGTGGCGCAGATTAAAGAAGCCACCGCACCGTTCGTGGAAATAGTCGGGCAGCATGCCAATCAGGCGCTCATGGATGAGTCCAACCATCTCTCTTTTCTGGATCGCTTCGGCAGCCTGGACAGCCTCGCCGAGGAAGTCGCCGAAGACTTCCGGAAATGGCAGAGCAATCGCACCAAACTGGAGCATCTGCGCAATCGCCGAGCACAACTGCACCAGGAACGCGAACTCCTCCTGTTCCAAAAGAAAGAAATCGAGTCAGCCCAGATACGAATCGGAGAAGAACAGGAACTTCTGACCGAACGCAAGGTGCTCGATTCGGCTCGCTTCCTCATGGAGTCGGCGGCGCAAATCGGTGAAGCGCTAGACGGCGAAGAACTGTCGGTAATCGGCCAGGTCGGCATGATTTACAAACTGCTTGACGACATGGCCCGGATCGATCCCAGCCTCGAATCGCAGAGCTCGGAGTTGTACGACATCCAGGTCCGGCTGGAGGAACTTCGCCGTGAAGTGGAGCAGTACGGCGGATCGGTTGAAGACAATCCGGAGCGAATCGAACAGGTCAACAGCCGTCTCGATGAGTTGTACGAGTTGAAAAAGAAATACGGTGGCTCGGAAGACGCCGTGCTTCAGACGCTGGAAGCGATCAAACACAAGCTAACCGACCGAGTCGATGTCGACCAGGCTATTGACAGCCTTGCCGCTGAAGTCGACCGGCAGTGGCTTGAATTCTGCGAACGAGCGCGTGAACTGAGAATAAAACGGATCGCCGTTGCCGGGAGTCTCCAGGCGGAAGTGGAAAAAGAGCTGACTGAGTTGGCGATCAAGGAAGCCCGATTCGAGATCGAATTTGTCGAGGAAATTGACGAAAGCGGCGGTGTCTATATCGACGGCCGGGCGCTCAAACCTTCGGAATCGGGTCTCGAAACCGTCCGGTTTCGCTTTTCCGCCAATCCGGGTGAACCGGCCCGGTCGCTGGTTAAGGTTGCCTCGGGCGGTGAGATATCACGAGTACTGCTGGCGATCAAGTCGGCCGAGTTGAAGCAACGCGGGAAAAATCAACCGGTTTTGTTGTTTGATGAGATCGACGCCGGTATTGGCGGACAAACCGCCCTGCACCTGGCCGAAAAACTGAAGAGTCTGGCCAACCGGGCGCAACTGCTGGTGGTGACCCATCTTCACCAAATCGCAAGGCTGGCGGATCAGCATTACGCCATCGAGAAAAAAGAGACCCGTTCCGGCCGCAACATAATTGCCGTTCGGCGTTTATCCGGACCCGAAATAACCGGCGAACTAGACCGAATGATAGCCCTGCCCACAACGTAATTCCCTGCCTCATAACATCATAAGACTAACCGCCGGGAGGGAAACCGGTAAAAAAAGTTGCCAATGAACTTGAATATCCTCTTCATTGACCGGTATGACTAGTCGAAGGGACGACAGCACCATGGAGACCGATGCTGCACTGGTTATGAAAATAAAAGCTGGTCAGAGACATGCCTTTCGAGAGTTGGTGGAAAGATACAAGAAACCTGCTTATCGAATGGCTCTCGGCCTGATCGGTAATCGCGATGATGCCCTAGATATCTCGCAGGAAGCTTTCCTGCGGGTATACAAGTCGGCGGACACCTTCGATGAGAACCAGCCTTTTCTCCCCTGGTTCTATACCATCATTGCGAATTTGTGCCGAACCTGGATGAGAAGACGCAGTCGCGTCGACAATCGCATGGTTGACGTGGAGGATCCGTCGTTCCTGTTGGTTGATGATTCCAACCCAGAGCAAACGGTAATCAAAAAAGAGACCGTCGCCAGATTGCAAAAGGCGCTCTTGCAGCTTGATTTCAGAGATCGGGAGATAATCATGCTGCAGCATTTCCGTGGGTTGTCTTACGATGAGATCGCCGAGATCCTCAAGATACCCAAGGGTACGGTTATGTCGCGTCTTTATTACTCACGCAAAAAACTGGCGGCGCTCATGGGGAAGAACTGATGAACAAAGATATGCGTGAATATCTGGCAGGCTATGTCGACGGCGAGTTGACCGACGACGAAAAAGCCGCGTTCGAGGAACAATTAGCACGGGATGCGGGACTCAGAGAAGAATTGGATGAATTTCGCAAGTTGAAGGAGGCCACGTCGATGGCTCGATACGCGGATTTGCCGCTGGAGGTCTGGGAGAATTACTGGCGCAACCTCTATCGCAAGGTCGAACGGGGATTGGGCTGGATTCTGGCCTCGATCGGAGCGATCATTTTGCTGGGCTTCGGGCTGTTCGAGGGTCTCAGCAAGCTCTACGCCAATCCGGACGCACCGCTCTGGCTAAAGGTCGGGGTTACGGCGGTTGGAAGCGGCGGCGTTATTTTGCTTGTATCGTACGGTCGCGAGCGGTTATTTGCCTACAACCGTGATCGTTATAAAGAGGTTGAACGATGATCGTAACCACCTGCGAATTCATTGCCGGCAAGAAAATCATTAAAACACTCGGATTGGTTCGCGGCAACACCGTACGTGCACGACATTTGGGACGCGATATCGGAGCCATGTTCCGCAACATTGTCGGCGGTGAAGTTAACGAATACACCAAGCTCCTGGCCGAGGCCCGCGAGCAGTCGATCGATCGCATGATCGAAGATGCACGCCAGATGGGCGCCAACGCCGTAGTGCAGGTGCGATTCTCGACTTCGGAGATGATGCAAGGAGCCGCTGAACTACTGGTTTACGGCACTGCCGTATACGTCGAAGACGACCCGGCCTAGCTTTTTCGCCGACGGAGCGATCATCGGACATTTCTAACAGGATGAACCAGTCGAACTCATCGAACGATGTCGGCAACAACAGGCGGTTGTGGTTACCACAGCCGTTTTTGTTTGTGTTGTGCGTGTACCTGGGCGGGTTGGTGCTGTTCGCATTGGATCGCATAACGTTCCTGATCGTGTACCGGGATCAAGTACAGGATGCAGGCTTGTTCGAGATATTGACCGCCTTCCCGGTCGGCGTCAGGTTCGATCAGATAATCGTTCTTTACATTCTGTTGCCGTTGCTTCTGACGCTTCCCTTCCTGTCGCTTAAGAACCGTATCGTTGCCGGAGTGACACGGGATTATCTGACCGTTCTGACGGCTGTCGTGGTTCTGACAATGATTGTCGACCTCCGCTTCTTCCACTACTTCGGCACACACCTGAATTTCCTGGCTTACCAATACCTCGGCGACGGTGACCTGGCCTGGGACCTGATCCTGGCAGAACCACATTTATGGTTGTACCTGGCGGGTTGGATAATCGTTGTGGCCGTCGTTCGACATTTGATCGGGAGATTGATCAGGCAAGTTCAACCGGCGCCGCATCACGGCAGTTGGTTGGTTCAGGTCGGTTTGCTGGTGGTTTTTATCGCTTTGGCTTTCCTCGGCATCAGAGGACGTGTCGGTCTGGCGCCGATCGACTGGGGAGCCGCTTATTTCAGCCGGAATGATTTCGTCAATCAACTTGCTCTGAACGGTCCCTATACCCTCGCTCGTAATGCCCTTGAACGCGGCGGTGATTTGCGCCTCGCTACGATGAAAGAATCCGAACGATTTCCTTTCGTCACACCTGATGAAGCGCTGGCAACGGTGCGAGAAATGCTCGATCAGCCGGGTGATCTATGGATCGCGCCGGACAGTAATCTTCAACGCATTTCGCACTCCAGCCGACCGTCCCTCCCGTTTCGTCCCAACCTGATTCTGCTCATCATGGAGAGCTGGTCCGGATCGACGACCGGCGTCCTTGGTTGTCCGTACAATCTCACCCCGAATTACGACCGCCTCGCCGAACAAGCGCACCTGTTCACGAATTTTTACGCCTCGGGAACACGAACCAGCTATGGTCTTTCGGCTACGATTGCCTCGTTCCCCTCGCTGCCGGGACGCTCTATCATGACTCGTTACGATGCCGTACATCCGTTTGTCACGCTCTCGGAATTACTTCATGAGCGCGATTATTACAACGTGTTCGCCTACGGCGGCGATATGGTCTTCGACAATATGCAGGGCTTTCTGCGTGAAAAGCGATATGATCGTTTTGTCGGTGAAAACTGGTTTGGCCGTGAGAACGAATTTTCCAAATGGGGTATCCCCGACCAGGTTGTGTTTGACAAGACGGAATACTTGGTCGACTCTCTCCCCCGTCCGTTCAACCTGACCGTGTTGAGTCTTTCCAATCATGAACCGTTCGATCTGCCGGATTCGAGCGTGCAGATGTTCTTCGACGATGCCGACAGTTCCAGAGTTTACAACGCCCAGCGCTACGCCGACTTCGCGCTGGGTCGTTTTCTCGACTGGTTTCAGAGCAGTCCGTTGCAGGACAGCACGATTCTGATTATAACCGCCGATCATTGCCGCTATCGCGCCGCCAACCTGATGCTCGATCCGGTGGTGTTTCGCATTCCGCTGTTGATTTATGCACCAATGCTTTGGAATGACTCCGGCGAGGTCGTGCCGACCTTCGGCTCACAAGTCGATATCCTGCCAACGGTCATGGGACTGATGGGGGGAACATACGAACATGAAAGCTGGGGGCGCGACCTGTTCCGCGTACCGGTTGACTCCGGGTTCGCCACGATCAACGGCAGTGACAGGATAGGATATATCGACCATCTTTTCTACTACATGGAACACCTGGGCCGGTCGATCAAGCTGTTCAATATCGACGTGCTCGATGATCCCTCGGCCGACGTATCGAGCGAGCACCCTGAGGAGTTTGAGGTGATGCAGGAGCGCGTTCGCCGTTACATGCAGGCGGCGGAAGATCAGAGCACGGTTTCTTTACCCTGATCCCGAACAAACAGAAAGCCCGGCCGGAGACCGGTCGGGCTGAATCATCGCATGGATGGAACAATGCTTATTTGTTGCCGATCGGCAGAGAAGCACCGACACAGACCTGAAGCATCATCGCCGACGGATCGGAAAATACGATGTGGAAGCGCGGTGCTACGAAACCGCTGATCTTCTCACCAAACTTCTTCGAGTACAGAATACCGCCGAAGATACCGAAATTGGAGTCATCACCACCGTAGAGGCCACCGCCGAAGTTCAGGTAGAAAGCTTTCTCCTCTTCGTACTGCATCACATACAGGGCATTGGCCAGAACGTTCAACTCAGTGGAACCATCACCACCGCTATATGAACCGTATACACCATAATCAGAGGTATAGTCATAACCATAGTGCTGCCAGCCGAGCTCGCCGCCGATCATTAATCTATCGGTCAGACCATAGTGGAACATCCCGCCAAAACCGATACCGGCACTGGTTTCGAGCTTATACCCTGGACCCTCAATGTCCTTGAAGGCATCGCCAAAGCCAAGGGCATAGCCGAGATAGATGCTGCCCATCATTTTGTCCTTCACGCTCTGCATACCCTGACCGGAAACAGACATGGCGAGGAACATTACTACTACCAGTGTTGTCAGAACATAACGCATCTGTATAATCCTTCCTGGATTCATTTGTGTTGAAACAGGTTTATTCTCTTTGGCTTATTTATTACACTAACTAATTATCGTACCACTCCTTACGGCAGTATTCCTCCTTTCAGTTGTAATTATTCTCAGAGTCGCCGGGAATAAAAAGCCATTCAATATCTGCTGTCAACAAGTACTTTTCCCCCTTCCTCATAATTGTAAAGGCAACAATTAAAAGACTTAAAATAAAACGGTTCAGGCAGATAGCGCCTGAACCGTAGACATAACCGAATCTCTATACGAGTAGAATTATTACTCCAGACTGCCTATCACAGCCTCGACTTCCGTCAGCAGTTCACCTGATTTAACTAGTTCTTTCATCGCCGTATGGTCGGGATAAAGCGGACGATCGACATCAAGGAAATCGACATGACGCCGCACCACCTCATGGGCTTTAGTCGTCCCGACACCGAACTTCCAATCGCGGAGATCAAGCGCCTGAGCAGCGGCCATCAACTCGATCCCGAGCACGCCGTTGGCGTTGTCGAGAATCTGGAAATTCTTGATAGCGGTGTTCATTCCCATCGAAACGAAATCCTCCTGATCGGCAGCGGCCGGGATCGACTGGATCGAGGCCGGTGCGGAAAGGATACGCTGCTCGACGATCTGCATGTCGGCCGTGTACTGCGAGAGCATCAGCCCGGAGAACATCCCCGCGCCCTTGGTCAGAAACGGCGGAAGACCGACGCTGAGAGCGGGATTGTTGAGACGGTTCATCCGGCGTTCCGACAAAACGCTGATCATAGTAATACAGGCGCCGGCCATATCCATCGGTACGGCCACCGGTGATCCCTGGAAGTTCGCGCCGGAAAGAGCCAGGTCTTCCTCCGGGAAAAATATCGGATTGTCTCCGACACCGTTAAGCTCGATTTCCACCTGCGAGCGAGCGTACGCGAGAGCGTCATGAGCCGCCCCGATAACCTGCGGAGTAGAACGCATGGAATAAGCATCCTGTACCTTGCATTTCATGCGTCCTTCGGCCAAATCACCTCCGGCTATCATTTTCCGAATCGCTGCCGCCGAGCGCACGGCTCCGGCAAATCCACGAACTTCATGAATCTTGGACGTATACGGTTTCATATTGGCTTTGAGGGCTTCAAGCGACATCGACGCCGCAATCTCCGCCTGTTTGAGCCAGCGGTTGGCATCGTACAAGAAAATCGCACTCATCGCCGTCAGGACGTTGGCGCCGTTGATCGTAGCCAAACCATCGCGAGCCTTAAGCCCCGGAACCGGTATCCCGGCCCGATCCATTGCCTCCTTACCGCTGAGCAGTTCACCCTTATAATAGGCCTTCCCTTCGCCCATCATCAGGAGGGCGATCTGTGACATTGGAGCGAGATCGCCGCAGGCTCCGACGGAGCCTTTCTGGCAAACGAAAGGAGTTACCCCTTTGTTGAGCAGCTCGACCAATGTCTGGGTGATTTCCGGCCGACAGCCGCTGTTGCCGTGGGCATGGACGTTGATCCGGGCAGCCATAGCGCCACGGACATATTCGATAGGAGCCGGATCACCGATCCCGGCGGCATGGTTGTAGATCAGGTATTTCTGAAACTGCTTGACCTGTTCATCGTCGAGCACGACTTCGGAGAATTCACCGATCCCCGTGTTGACGCCGTACATGATCTCGCGGGCTTCGATTTTCTTTTCAAGCATGGCGCGACAGCGCTTGATCCGCTCCAGAGCGTCAGCCGCCAGCTCCACCGGCTCGTTGTGACGAGCGATTTGGACCAGCTTTTCAACGGTCAATCCCGAACCATTCAATACGATAGACATATATTACACTCCGTTCCTGGTTATCCTGTAAATGAGACAATTGCCCGATTCAGGCAAAAAACTAGAACCGAGGACATACCTCAGGTATCCTGCAGACCGGAACCGGTCTTGGGATTATATCGCGAGCGCGAGGAGGGCCGATAATATGAGTGCGGTTTGATAACCGTCATTCGTTTGTTTTTCACCATAAACACCTCCTGAATTCAGAGCCCATATTACGGGCAAAAAAGCAGTTGTCAATTGAATTTGACCTGCTATTATACGCCCCATGAGTCAGCTACCTCTGCTTTCAGAGTACATGGCAGAACAGGAGTTTGTCGCCCTCGACACCGAAACAACCGGGATTTGGGCTCCGGCCAATCGGATGGTCGAAATTGCAGCCGTTAAGTTTCGACTGGGAAGTCCCGAAGACCGGCGGTTCGAGTCGCTTGTCAACCCGGAGCGGTCTATTCCCAATGAGGTTATCCGTATCCACGGCATTACCGACGACATGGTCGCCGATGCCCCCTCCGGCCGTGAGGTAATGAGCCGTTTCCTGGATTTCATCGGAAAGGACTCGCTCCTGATCGCTCATAACGCCCCGTTCGATATCGGTTTTCTCGGTTGTGAACTGGAACGAGCAGAGTTGTCTTATCCCGACAACCCGGTGCTGGATACGATAGATGTTTATCAGCGTTTTTTCCCGGGACAGCCTTCCTATTCACTGCTGTCACTCGTTAAAAAATACGGACTCGGGGAAACACAAGCTCATCGGGCCCTGGCTGACGCTATTTACGTACGGATGCTGATGGACCACGCCGTCAATAAACTATCCACGATCTCATCGCGAGAAGAATTGCTGTCGCGGCTGACCTCATACCAACTCGCCGACTGGAACCGCGAACCGGGTCAATTTCCGGAACGACTGGCCGATCTGAAGCAGGCCGTTGACGACCGTCAACGGATAGTCATTCATTATCGCGGCAACAGCCAGACACCGACCAGACGGGTGATTCGCCCTCTCGGCACTTATACGATCGGAGCCAAGATATACATTCGAGCGCATTGTGAGCGAGCGCGGGCCGAACGCACTTTTCGGATTGATCGGATCGAGCAGTTCGAGATCGTGGACGAATAGAATTATCACAACTCGTGAGTTGTCTTTTTCTGAACAGCTTCTCCCTCTGACACATGTAAATCTATTGTTATCAGGTGCGACCGAAGTCGCACCTGATTCGGGTATATCAGAACTCCGTTTTACCGGAGAAGCGGAACGATCCCAGGTGAATGGCCGGAACGGTCATGCAGCCAATCGCACTCCACCATGACTCGCACTTTTCGACCTCTTTGGACAAGGCTATTGCCGTGCCAAACGAGCGTGTTACGGAATCGGTAAAGCGCAGGTTCTTCAGTCCGCACTTGATTTCGCCGTCTTCAACCAGGAAGGTACCGTCACGGGTCATGCCGGTCAACACCGCATTACGGGTATCGATCAAGCCGTTGATGTAATGGAACCGGGTCACGAGAATGCCTCGTTTCATCTTAGAGATCATCTTCTCGCGCGGAACCGTACCGGGCTTGAGGAATAAGTTCAGAGAAAGAGCTCCCTCGGCGGCTCCATCCGGGGTAAGCGCATGACCGGTCGATTTCTTACCGGCCTTCTTGGCCGAGGCGCTATCGTAAACGACCCCCTTGGCCACTCCCTTATTGAGGAACACGACCTTCTTCTTGGGCACACCCTCGAAATCGAACGGGAAAGACATAGAGGACTGATCGAGGGCGTCATCGTACAGAGTGATCTTCTCGGATGTGAGCTTCTTCCCGATTCGTCCGGCGAGGAACGATGTCCCCTGTTCGAACGACTTGGACCCAAGGCTCACGTAATTGATCCATTCCAGCATTTCCGACACCGCCGGCGGTTCGAGAATAACCTCGTAATCACCCGGTTCTATCGATTGCGGATTGACCGAAAGAGCGCATTTATCAACCGCCCTTTTAGCCAGCATATCGATATCGATCTCTTCAACCTTGCGGCTCGTACCGGCGGCATAACCGGAGGAGTTCTCCGACATGGCAATGATATTGAGCCCGGCATTGCTTCCAGGTTGCCAGGCACGAACACCATTGGAGTTAAGCACGGCGATTTCCGCCTCACCGGTCGAGAATGAACCGGCTACGGTAAATTTCTTCCGTTTAGCTTCAGCGATAATACGCCGTACCCCCCTGGCCCGAGCCGCCGGGGTATAACCGGCGGTGGTATCATCGAAGGTGTTCATTTCAACATACCCGGCCGGTTTCGGAAGTCCCGGGAAAGCCGGATTTTCAGGCTGATTGCGGGCTATCTCAATCGAATCATCGAGCGCCTTCTTCAGATCGGCCGCAACCAGCGAATTGGTCGAAGCCACTCCGACTTTTTTGCCAAAAACGGTCCTGAAAAATATCTTACAGTCTTTTTCGGACACGTTCTGATGAATATACGAATTGGCATAGCGTGTCAGACCATACTCGTTGCCGATATAGACGATTTCGGTCTGATCGGCGGCGGAGGCGGCCAGAAATTTCTCCAGCCGGGCAAACAGTTTCTCACGTCCTATCATTTGCTCACCCCCACTCTAACCTTGCGGAAACGGGCGGGCGAAGCACCGTGTGCGACGTGGGCGGTCTGCATCGGTTCCCCCTTTCCACAGTTGGGCACACCCCAGATGTGCCAGTATTTCTTGTTACAGACAGCATCACAGGAGTTCCAGAACTCCGGCGTAATACCGGTATAAGTCGGGTTCTTGAACATACGGCCGAGCTTGCCGTCCTTAATTTCCCAGGCGCATTCACTGCCGAACTGGAAGTTCAGGCGCTTGTCGTCAATCGACCAGCTCTTATTGAGGTCGAAAAATATCCCGTCTTTCGTGTCGGCGATAAGATCGGCCAGTTCCCATTTCCCGGGTTCCAGGTTGATGTTGGTCATACGGATAATGGGTAAGCGGCTGAATCCATCGGCGCGCATGGTGCCGTTAGAGCGCTGACCGACAACCGGCGCAGTTTCCCGGCTGGTCAAATAACCGACAAATTTCCCGCGCTCGATTATCGGCGTACGCTGAGCCTTGACTCCTTCATCGTCGTAACCAAAACTCCCCAGACCGAGCGGGAGGGTAGCGTCGGCGTTGATACTGACGACCTTGGAACCGTACTGCAACTTATTCAGCTTATCGACGGTCATGAACGATCCGCCCGCGAGTGATATCTCGGTTCCGAGAACACGATCCAACTCAGTCGGATGGCCACAGGATTCGTGAACCTGAAGGGCCATCTGCGGGGCGCAAATGACTATGTCTTTCTCCCCACTGGGACACGGAGCGGCCTTGAGCAGAGCAATCGCTTCTTCACGCACCCGTTCGGCATGATCGAGCATGTGCATCGCTTCGAGGAACTCGTACCCGGCCGTCCCAAAATCACCTCCGAATGAATTCGGATAAGAGCGGCGATGAGCTTCCTTGCCGTCGAATGCTACCGCATCGAAACCACCACCTGATTCCAGAAGATCCTGTTCGATCTCGGCCCCTTCGGTCGAAACGAACAACTTGTTGGTCTTCCAGAAATTCATATTGGCTTCGGTGGTTTTGATCTTTTTGGACTTCCCGGCAATCCGGCAGGCCTCGACCAACAATGCGATTTTATCGTCGGTCGATATTGCAAACGGGTCCTTCTTGAATTTAGTGCAATAATGATCAACGAATGCTTCCTGTTCCGCCAGGATCACCTTCTCTTTGACCGTGGTCGCCGAGGCCTTGGCGATCAACAGCGCCTTTTTGGCCGTGCGCTTCAGGTCGGCAGCGCTCAGTGTGTTAGTGGCGGCGAAACCCCAGGCTCCGTTCGCCAGGACACGAATACCGACACCGACATCGAGACTTCGTGAAAGCGAGTCGACATGGGCGTCGGATACGCGCAACGATTCCTTCTCGGTTCGCACGTAACGACAATCCGCATAGTCGACTTTCTGCCCCCGCAGCCAGTCGATGCACTCTTTCAACTTATCCTTCATGTTACCTCCAAACGCGTGCAGGTTTGAAAACGGTCATTCAAATTAGCCAAAACCATTCAGCCGGTCAAGCTCGGCGATTTCGGGATCGAATTAAATGTACCCTCAATATCCTTGTCAGACGTCGCTCGGCCGCTTATCATTCAAAGTCCGGTTAACTTTTTCAGGAGAAAAAGGATATGAGCCCTACAGATTATCGACCCGGCCAGCGTCTCGTGGTTCACACGGAATACCGATCCGAATTCCCCGACCCAATCATAGTAAGTCGCGGTGACCCTCTGCAAATCGGAGATAAAAAAACTCATTACACCGGCTGGCTCTGGGTGAAAGACGCGGACGGCCGCACCGGCTGGCTGCCGGAGGAATTCATATCGCGCTCGGGCGCAACCGGAACCGCCCTGCGTGACTGTGATGCGACGGAACTGGATATCTTCCCCGAAGACCGCTTGATTGTGATCGAGACAATCGGGGGGTGGGTTCGAGTCAGGACTGAAGACGGTCGAATTGGCTGGGTGCCGGAAGAAAACGTCTCCCTCGACGATTGACCTGAACAAAACGGCTCGTGATTTCGTCTGAAGAGTCATGAATTCAACCGATAACCGCCGCTCCCCTACATAAAAAATGAAATGAGCAAATTGAATCGACATAAGAAGGAACAAGCCATGCACCGCCTGAGAGCTTTAGGGCTGTTTGTCATAGCCTTAATCATTGCCGCCGGGTTGACCGGCCATGCCACTGAATTGGCCGACCTGCAACCGAACCAGCAGTTACACGGTTTTACGGTCCTGAACCTATACGACAACGCTGCCGGAGTTCCGATGGGAGGCCGCTTCATCTCCGACCGTTATGGATTCCTGATTGACCTGCTTCAGATCGAGTCGGTCCCGCAGGCGTTCCTGTATATCAAGACGCCGCCGACTTCGAGCATGGGCGAACCGCACGCCTGCGAACATTTATTGCTCGGCAAGGGCAATCGTGGTCGTTATGTCGCGGCGCTCGAGGATATGTCGCTCTCCAACAGTACGGCTTTCACCGGGCAGGTTGAAACCTGTTACCATTTCAACGTCATAGCCGGAATAGAAACCTTTTATGACATCTTCGAAGCCAAGCTGATGGCCTTCCTTCATCCCGATTTTACCGACGAGGAGATCCGCCGCGAAGTTTGCCATATCGGGGTGGTTGAAGATCCTCAAACGGGCAAGCTATCGCTCGATGAAAAAGGAACGGTCTATACCGAAATGGTGTCGTCGTTCGAGCACCCCTGGTACTATTACGGAGCCGAGACGAACCGGCTGGTATACGGTCCGAGCCATCCGCTTTCGTATATCTCGGGCGGTGACCCCGATGAGATGCGGCACATGGTCCCCGAGGACATGTGGAAGTTCATCCACAACACGCATCACCTGTCCAACATGGGCATGATTCTCTCTTTGCCCGCCAATGTGCCGCTCGATCAGGTTCTGACCGAAATGGACGGCATCTTATCACGTTGCCAGAAGGATGAAGATCACACCGACCAGGTTGGGATCGATGCCATCGCATTACCGCCCGCACATCCGGCGCCGATCGGCACCAGAAAGATCGATGAATACCCGACCGACAATCCCGAGGACCCGGGTTACATCAACTATGCCTGGCCGGCCGACCTGAAGCTCGATAATCACCAGCGAGGTCTTCTGGGACTCTTTCTCCAGACCTTTTCCGGTGGTCAAACCTCGAACCTGTATAATTTGATGTTCAACTCACAGACGCGTGTGGTCGACCTTGGCGCCGGTTATGTTTACGGCAGCTTTGACGACGACCTGGATGTCTCGATTTATTTCGGAGTCGGAAGAATCCCCAGCTCTTTTATCACACCGACCTGGATCGACTCGATTCAGAACATCATCATCAATGAACTGACCCGGGTGCGTGATCTGCCGGACAACTCACCGGAACTCCTCGAGTTCAACAATCGCGCCAAGGGCTTCCTGGAGCAAAGTCGCAAGCAAACCGAGAAATACCTGAACGATCCGCCCATGTTCGGTTATCGCGCCGGAGTCGGCGCCGGTTGGATGGGGCATCTGGCTGAAATCGAGAAGGAGGCCGGATTCCGCAAGAGTCTCATGCAACCGGAGCAATTCGCCTGGTTGAACGAGCAGCTTTCTTCGGGGATAAATATCTGGCGCGAGGCCATCACTCAATGGCATATAATCGAGAGATCTCCATACTCAGTTGCCGCCAAACCCAGCCCGGGACTCATGACCGCACTTTCCGATGCCAAGGCGCAACGCCTTGCCGGATATGTCGAGGATTTCAAAGAGAAATACGGCGTGAGCGATGATCAGGAAGCGATTCGCCGTTATAAAGAAGAGTTCGACGCCAACACCGCCGAACTCGAAGCCCTGGCGGCTAAAACCGAATTGCCCAAGTTCACTGATAATCCTCCCATGACACTGGATCCATTACTCGTCTATGATTCAACGTCGCTGGATTTTGGTGTGCCTTTCGTCGCATCGACCTTTGAAAACATGACCTCTTCCCGGTTCCAGATATATTTCGACATGAACGTCGTCCCGGAATCGCTCATGGTCTTCCTGCCGCTCCTGCCTGATCTCCTGACCGGAATCGGAGTTTACGACGGTGACAATGTTATCCCCTACGATGTCATGGAGGACCGGCTGCGCCAGGAAGTTTTGGGGATTGGTGCTTATTTCGACCTGGGATACGAATCAGGTCGCAACGAGTTGGCCCTGAGCGCTCAGGGCAGCAATCTGACCGAACTGCAGAACGGCCTCGACTGGCTGGATCGGATCACTTTCCATCCCTTCCTGAGCGTGGACAACCTCCCACGCATTATCGACGTGATTGACCAGGCTATTTCGGGATTCCGCAATCGCCGTGAGGGAGCAGAAGAAGGATGGGTTCATGACCCTGCCGACGCCTATCGCTTCCAGAACAATCCTCTTTTTCTTTCGACCAACAGTTTCCTGACCCAGGCTCACCTGGCTCATCGTCTGCGCTGGATGTTCACCGATGCCGGTTCAATCGAAGATCTGGCCCAGGTAACCAATCTGATGAGTCAACTCAAAGCACTGCAATCAACGGTCAGCCGAGATTCGCTCGTCACTGTCCTGACAACAATTGAAACATATTCCGACACTACCGGCGGTCCCCTGGCCGATGCTATCGCCCAGGCGGCCGAGCAATCCCGTCAGCAGTTCATGCGAGCGGCACGATCCCTGAAACAGGCTTTGGCGGATGTCCCGGATGAGAGTCTCGATCAGGATTTCGCTTACCTGTGCGATGAGATCATCTCGGACCTGTCCATGAATCCAACCGATGTGATCGCCCGTATTAACGCCCTGCTGGATTGCTTCCGCAAACGAGACAACGTCCGTACGGCGCTGGTGTCGAACAGCGCCGACCGTGAAGCGATCCTTCCGCGCATCAACCAGTATCTCTCCCACCTCGATACGGCTCCGGCCGTTAAGCAGGTTTATGCCGACCGCGATCGTATTATTGATCGACTGCGCGGACGCACGGGCATAACCGAACGGCCGGTCTACGCCGGGCTGGTTCACGAGGGAACACGCAACGGCGTGTTGATTTTCTCCGCCTCACTCGCGGGAAATTTCGATACCAGCGAGACGGCTATCATCGACGCCCTGACCGGCAAGATGTACTCGGGCGGCGGACCTCATTCGGTCTTCATGCACACCTGGGCGGCCGGTCTGGCTTATTCCAACGGTATTCACTATAACCAGACCAACGGCCGTGTCGACTATTACGCCGAACGTTGTCCGGATGTGGCCGAAACGATGCGTTTCGTAGTCAACCTGATTGAGAATGCTGAAGATGATCCCGGTCTCGTCGATTACTGCGTGGCACAGGTTTTCCTGCGCTCCCGGGCTCCAGGGCAATACGACTCTCGCGGTCTCTCCATGGCCAGTAGTCTTGCGGACGGAGTCGGTCCCGAGGTGCAACGCGCCTACCGCACAAAGCTGTTGCAAGTGGCAAAGGAAGAAAACATCTATGCCAAGCTGAAAGAGCACATGGCCGATGTCTACGGTCAGGTGCTGATCGGCTATGGTCCGAAAGCTGCCCAGTGTAACGATGGTGTTTATTTCCTGATCGGTCCGGAAACTCAATTCGAGTCGCTGGAAGAGTTAATTGACAACAGCGAAGGAGACCAAAAGGTATACAGATTATATCCCAGAGATTATTGGATAACCGCGGGCGCTAATTAAACGTATAGACAAAAGGTAATTAATCGGGGCACGAGCCGGGCAAACCGACTCGTGCCTCTTTTTGAAAGGAACGTTTATGGAATGGACCCGCGGGCAATACCGTATCACCGACAACCGGAACGAAGCCGACATCGATTTCATCGTGGAGTCACTACACTCAACTTATTGGGCTGAAGAACGTCCGCGCGAGGTAATCGAGACTTCTATTGCAAATTCCGTGATGATTCTGATGTTCGACGGCACGAAACCGATAGGTTTCGCACGGATCGTAGCCGACAACTGTACCTTCGCCTGGATCTGTGACGTCTTCGTTCATCCCGACTATCGCGGTCGTAGGCTGGGTGTCTGGCTGATGGAATGCACGCAGGCACATCCGACTTGTAAGGTGCGCATCAACATGCTCGCCACGCGCGACGCCCATACGTTATATGAAAAATTCGGTTATGTACGCCAGGAAGCGATGGTCAAACGCAATCCGCACATAGTCGACTAAACCAGCTTCGCAACAAAGATCAACTCACCGGGATTCTTCGACCCGAACGGTGATCGATCGAATCCGGCATACAACGCTTCAATCTCGAAACCACATCGGACCAGAAGGTGTTCCGCTTCATAGCGGAAGAGGTAACGCATCGGGAACTCATGAACGAGGCGCTCCTCACGACCGTCCGGATGAGTTATGTAATAAATCAACTCGCAATCGCTGATTTGCTTGTAATAATCGCGAGCGGCAATACGTATCCGCCGTCGCATGATCCGTCCGTCGGGTAAGTCGACACCGGGTTCGTCCCCGGCTTCGTTGTAAGCCTTTTCATCCGCAAGAAACTGGATCGAGGGATTGAACAGATCGAAGACCAATCGACCGTCAGGTTTCAAATGCCGATGAATGGCGTTCAGACAGTCAATCTGGTCGGAAGTTTCGATAATATGCTGGAACGGGCGGAAAGGGATCGTGATCAATGAAAAGCGCCGTCCGAGTTCGAACGCTCGCATATCTCCCTGAGTCAAACTCACCTGCGCCTGTACTTCTTCAGGTTGCCGAGATAGACGCTCCCGGCAGCGCGACAGCATGTGTTCGGAGAAATCCAGCCCGACAATTTCTACGCCGGTTTCGGCAGTCGGTATCAACACCCGCCCGGTACCGCAGCCCAGTTCCAGAACCGGGCCACCATACGTCCTGGCCATATCGACATAAAAAGCCACGTCCGGACGGGATTGATAAGGCAACGTATAGTCGTAGAATGCCGCCACAAACGGAAAATCCTGATAGCCGCCACAATGATCCATACTGCCTCCTTGGTTAGTTTATATCCGGACAACTGCCTCAAGGCATATATCCAACATCGCCGCTCTTACGGCTTTGCGATCACGCCAACCACGACGATCCCAACCTTCCCGAACGACCAGATCGCCGAAATAAATAAGCTGAGCCAGTTCGATCCCGCGAAACTCCGCCACCGCAAATAATGCGGCAGCCTCCATCTCGACCGATAAACAGCCCTGAGAAAAGCGGGCTTCGGCCTTGCCGACCGTCTCGCGCAGAACTCCGTCGGTTGACCAGCACTTACCTTCGGCAAACTCAATCTCTTTTTCCCGGAGTAGATCGGTGAGTACCCGACGCGCTCGCTCACCGGGTTTGGCCGGATGTCCCGGTTTGAGATAATGATAGGAAGTCCCCTCATCGCGGATAGCTTCATCGGGCACCTGAAGACCTCCCACCGCCAGTTCTTTATTGAGTGCTCCGGCTCCGCCACAGACCAAAATTTTATGACAGCCGGTTTCGATCAACCATTCCAGCGTTGCCGCCGCCAAAGGCGCACCGACTCCGGGATGAGCCACAGCGATCATACTACCGTTCCTCTCGACGCCATAGACATAATGAATGCCGTCTTCCCAGGGATCTTCGGCCAGTACGTTCACGTCGTCCCGATCTCGGAGTTTTTCCACTTCATCGGCGAAAAAGCAGAGCACGCCATGCGATCCCCCCGCAATCGGTTCAAAGACATGGGATGGATTGATCAGAGCGTCTCGGTTGGAATCAAAATCAAGGATAGGATATTTATTATCGAAAGCCATATCAGATCTCCCGTATGAATCCCCCGTGCGCCAAACAAACAACCCCTGCCGAAATGCTCGTGCAGGGGTGTCTGAAATTTGGTGGAGCCAAGGGGGATCGAACCCCTGACCTCTTGACTGCCAGTCAAGCGCTCTCCCAGCTGAGCTATGGCCCCAAGCGGCTCATATTTTAGTTTATTTGTCGGGATATGTCAACCGATTTGTTCACTAACCGAGTCTTGGGTCAACGCAGATGAGTCTTCGAGGCGATTTTTCCTGAATCCGCTGATCAAAGCCGCCAGCAGGGCGAAACTCAAACAGACATAGGTAACATAACGATATTTGAGCACGAACTGCTCCCCCTCGGGTAGTTGACCGCCAACCGTCAACGCCTCGAACAGCGTCGTCGCTACCGCGACCCCGAACGCCATCCCGATATTTCTGGTCGATGAATTAATACTCGACGCGATCGGTCGTTGCTGTGGTTTCACCGATCCCATCATCGCCGAAGTATTGGGTGAATTGAAAATCCCGACTCCGATACCCACCGTAGTAAGGCCGAACACCATATATCCATTACTGCTGTCGGCCTTGAGAGCGGACAACAGATATAATCCGACGGCAAAAATCAGCGCTCCTCCGACAGTCAGCGCCTTGAATCCGATCTTGTCGGAAATACGTCCCGACAGCGGCGCAATCAACATCATCGTGATCGGGAGAATAATCAAAAACAGACCGACCGTCTGCGGTTCGTAACCTCTCATATCCTGCAAATAAAAAGGCACTAATATCAGAGCTCCGGATAAGGCGGAAAACGTCAGAAACATACCCGCGACTGAGATACGGAATTGACTGTTGCGGAAAATGTCACCACCGATCAAAGCTGTGCCGGGTTTTGATTCACGCCAGATAAAGACAGCCAGTGCGATGAGACTTGACAACAGAAGCAGTCCGAACGGACCTTCCACCTTCATTCTCGAATCGAGCACGGTCATTGCCAACATCCCGCTTAGCAAGCAGATAGAAAGAGCAACGGCGCCCGAGATATTGATTTTCTTGTCTGAAATAGTCGACTTAAATCCATGGAAAAAGGAATAAGCCATCACCGTTCCCACTATGGCTACCGCTGAACTTAAATAGAAAATTACCTGCCAGGGCCATGCGGTTAACATGAATCCGCCAAGCGGTGGTCCGATCATTAAACCCACAGCAACCATCATGGCCATCAAACCGATCCCCTTGCCTCGCTCGCTCGCAGGGAAAGCAGTAGTGATCAAGCCCATTCCCACCGCCTGGAACATCGCACCGCCAAGAGCCTGAACCACTCGACCGACCAGAAGCGGCCCCATACTCGTCGAGACAGCACAGAGAATAGAACCGATTACGAGGAAAATGAAACCGAACTTGTAAGCAAAAGGATACCCCTTCCGCCCCGCCCAGGCTCCAAACACCATGACCAATGACACTACCGTCAACTGGTAGGCAAGCACCACCCAGGCAATCACGTCAATTGCCACGTTCAATTCGGCTGCCATAGTCGGCAAAGCTACATTCAAGATGGAACCTTCGAGAGTACCGATGAAGGTTCCCATGGAGGCTATGGCCAGGAAACGGTAGCGGTGTTTCTGTATTTGGTCTGGCTGCAAACTCGTAAAATCGCCTAAGTTATTGTCCTAAAAAAAGATTGACATTGTAGCAGGTGCTTTATAAGCTTTGCGCGAGATTCGGTCAACATGTTTTTCGGACCTAATTGTATTAAACAATCTTGGAGATCATCCGTCCTCTTTGAAGGGATGAGAGAAGTCGGGGTATGAGTAAGACGGTCCCCGAACTGGTGGAACGCTTTGTACAGGGGGATGAGACCGCCTTCGCGGAACTGGTCAATCGGTTCCAGAAGCGGATATATTCCCTGGCTTACCAGATGATGGGGAATCATCTGGACGCTGATGAAGTGACCCAGGAAACGTTTGTTAGAGTATATCGCAAACGAAAGGACCTTACGAATGTAAATTACTTCTCGACTTTTCTGACGCGTGTGGCCACCAATTATGCCATCGACCTTATCCGTAAGCGTCGAGGGCACAGCGACATAACAGAAGATGCTACGTCTTTGCCGGGGGGCGTCCAAATGGACCTTTCGCGGCAAAACCCCACGCCCAGAGAAGTTTTTGAGAATAAACGGCTGATGGAAGAGATTAACCGGGCTCTCGATCAGTTGCCACCGAGGCAAAGGCTGACCGCCATAATGCATGACATCGAGGGTTACAGTAAAGCTGATATCGCTGCTGTTTTCGGCTGTCCTCAGGCAACTGTCCGGTCCAATCTCCATATCGCCAGGAATAAACTAAAAAAGATACTCAGGCAGCGACTCAAGCTTAAGGAGCAGAAATGACAGACCATCCGGCTTCTTCGCTTCTTGATGATTATCTCGACGGTGAGCTTGACCCCACCACCACCGCCGAGATCAAGAGACACCTGGAAGCCTGCGATCAATGTCGACAGGAATACCAGGAGTCTCTTAATCTCAGGAAGTTGCTGAAGCACAAACCTGCTTATCATCCGGGTGAGGATTACTGGGCTGAAAGCGCCCGGCTCATTCTGGCCCGTACCACCGCAACCGGGTGGATGGATGATACCATCGGCAGGCCACCCGTCGTATCCGAAGTGCGAAGGGGTTTTTATACCTCTTTGGCGGCATTGGCGGCTTCCGTAATTATCCTTTTCTCGGCTATCTACATGGGACAAGGTCAGTCCGCCGGGGCATCTATCACTACCATTGACGGTCAACAGATACTGCTGACCGGAGCCCTTCAGCAGAGTCTGAATGACGATGAGTTCAGTGGCGAGCAAACGGACATGGCTCGCGGATACTTGTTGTTGGGCGCCCCCGGTATGCATGGAAGACTTACAGCGATGAGGGCGGTGACGACAACTACCACCGCCGACAAGCGATAGCTTCAGCAAAGGAAGGCTCAAGTGAAAAGAATAACCGCCATACTGTCCGTAGTGGTCCTGCTTTGCCTGGCTCTCGCCTGCTCCAGTCAGGATCGTAAAATCAGACTCAGAATGTCAAACGAGGTCGGTCTCCGCCAGGTACACAAACAGGAGATGAAGTATACCTGGTATGTCGTCGTGGGCGACTCCGTTACCGAAAAAGGAGGCGGCACCGACCGTTATGTCAGTACCGAAAACCTCCTGAATGTCGGCGAGGATTCGGTTTTAACCGTCCTCGATTCGAGTACTTCGTATCACGTCGTTCCCTCCAAGGATGAAGACAAGAAGCTGGATACGGTTGAAGTATATCGCGCCAACAAATACATGATTCGGCCGGATGGAGAATTTGTCGATGTCGAATTCATGGATGGAAAAGACAGCGCCACGGTCGCCTATTTAAGAAACTATTTCGAACAAGGCTGGCCGGTCTTCCCTACCGGAGAGATCAGCGTCGGGCATACCTGGACTCATTCAACGGCCGTGCGCATGCCTGATGAAACGATCAATGCTTCCACTGATTTCAAGCTGACCAATCTCGTGCGCGAGTCCGGTTATGATTGTGCCGTAATCGAATACAACGGCAACATGATTCTTCCGGTCGATGTCCGTGAGAAAAAGGATTTTCACGAAACGGGCGTTGACCGTATCGAATTGCAGGGACTCATGTATTTCGCCTACAAAGAGGGAGTGGTCGTCCTGGTCCGCGACCATTGGAGCCTTGAAGCTGACAGAAATAAAACCAATGAAAAGACCGGCGAGGAATCCAGTCACAAAATATACCGTGAGACCGATGTAGAGTACTGGCTGATCGATGTCACCTGGCCCTGAGAGCAAACTGCCTGAGTATATCCGGCCGGTCGTTCATAGCGACCGGCTTTTTATTAGCAACATCATATTTCCTGAAAAACCACCTCCGTCACCTCCAAACAACTTGCCAAACGGTCCGGGAATGCTTAGCTAACATGAAGTATATTGGGCAAAATGTCCGATGGTAATCAAACCCGGGGACTTGAAATGACACAGGATAAAGTACTCGAATTCGCGGCTCGTTTTGATCACGCGGCGCTCTATCCCGAGGTTGGTTTGAAGGAGATAGAGAAGGTCTGCCGAGAAGCGGCCGAACATAAGTTTTATTCAGTAGCAATCAATCCGGTCTGGGTCAGAGATGCTGCACGTCTTCTGCACGGAACCGGTGTAAAAGTTCTTTCCGTTTCGGGCTTCCCTCTTTCCGCCCATCGTACCGACACCAAAGTGTTCGAAGCGGTGAAGGGAGTAAGTGACGGCGCGGCTGAAATCGACATGGTGGTCAATGTCGGCTGGCTGGCGTCGGACCGTTTCAAGGAAGCCGAAGACGAAATAACTCAAGTGCGTAAGGCCCTGCCGCACAATGTGATTTTGAAAGTCATCATTGAGGCGGGCAAGCTCAGCGAAGAACAACAGCGGAACGCTACCAGGGCCGTAATCAACGGCGGCGCTCAGTTTGTTAAAACGTGTACCGGATTTTTCGGCGGCGCAACCGTCGAACAGGTACGAGTGTTACACGAAGCGGCGTCGGGTCAGATTGAGGTTAAAGCCTCCGGAGGTATCAAAACGTTGAGTCAATGTCGCGAGCTGCTGGCAGCCGGGGCAACTCGGCTTGGCTGTTCTTCTTCCGTTAAGATCATGGCTGAGCTGGCGAATGAACTATAACAGTGGTTGTTGAAATCAAGTTCGCTGTCTATTATCTTAGGACCGACCATGGAAGACCAAAAACGCCCTAAACGGCCCTTCCTGGGCATGTACTTCAAATGCTGCCGCGTCTATTCGCGTCTGTACTTGAACAAAGAGCAGACAGCTTTTGTCGGCTGGTGTCCGAAATGTGCAGCTAAGGCGGAGATTAAAGTCGCTCCGCATGGCTCATCGGACAAGTTCTTCATAGCGGAATAAAAGTACTTGAGACAAATGGGAATTCTCAAATCCAGAATTGTAGTTGTGCCAATGGGTGAAACCGATTTCACTCTCGTGAATCGCATAGCGGTCGAACTGGGACCTGTTTTCAATCGGTCGGTGGATATCCTGAAAGGGATGAAAATGCCCCAGGAGGCATACAATATAATCAGGAATCAATACTATGCCCTGGTCATCCTTGCCAAACTCGAACGAGTACGAGCCAACAATCGTGAAAAAGTGATTGCTGTTTGCGAAGAGGACCTGTATCTCCCGGATGAAACCTATATTATCGGGCATGCCGATGCACTGGCCGGGACCTGTATCGTCTCTTTGAATCGCATTCGACAGGAGTTTTACGGCTTGCCCGAGGATGATGCCAAGATATATCCGAGACTGCGGAAAGAAGCTCTGCACCAGTTGGCTCATCTGTATGATCTGATGGAGTGTCGCAATCCCAAATGCGTCAACTATCACAGCCAGAGCATGCTTGATATCGACAACAAGGAAGAACGATTCTGCGATATTTGTCAACGCCAGTTGACCGGACTGATCTGAGACGATTGCAGACGTGGAATCTTAAGATATGAATCTCGAACAGGTCATCGATTTCTTTCGGCAGGACGCCTCGGTCCGCGACAGTGTTAAACACTGGCACACCATTCCCCCGCGTGAGGCCCGCTATTCGGATTTCCCCGAGAGTCTCAATCCCCGACTGCGAGCTACCCTCCAGCAACGCGGCATCAAACAGCTTTATTCGCATCAGGCTGAAGCGATTGAGAAAATCAACCGGGGTGAAGATGTCGTAGTCGTTACCCCGACCGCCTCCGGAAAAACGCTCTGCTATAATATCCCGGTCTTGAACGAGATCCTCACCAATCCCGACAGCCGCGCCCTGTATCTGTTCCCGACCAAAGCGCTGTCTCAGGATCAACTCAGTGAGTTGTACGAGTTAATCCAGAAAATGGATGTTGACATCAAAACGTTCACTTTCGACGGCGACACTCCCCACAATGCCCGCCGGTCAATCCGCAGCGCCGGACATATCGTCATTTCCAATCCGGACATGCTGCATGCCGGGATTTTACCGCATCATACCAAATGGATCAAACTGTTCGAGAATCTGAAATATGTCGTAATTGACGAAGTCCATCAATATCGGGGCGTCTTCGGTTCACACCTGGCTAATGTTTTACGGAGGCTCAAGCGAATTTGCGAGTTCTATGGTTCTAAGCCGCAGTTTATCTGTTGTTCGGCAACCATTGCAAATCCGGATACGCTAGCTTCCCAGATTATTGACCGACCGGTTACATTGATCGATAACAACGGCGCTCCCTCGGGAGAAAAGCATTTCCTCATATACAATCCGCCGGTTATAAACGAACAACTCGGCATACGCAAATCGGCTATCAACGAAGCCGCTCGTATCGGTTCGCACTTCCTTAAACACGGCATCCAGACTATTATCTTCGCACACTACCGGTTGTATGTCGAGGTCCTCCTGACTTACCTGCAGCGTGAGTTGGGCGGCGATTACGGCCGGGGAGTCAACATAGCAGGTTATCGCGGCGGCTATCTCCCGTTGGAACGAAGACGAATCGAGCAGGGTTTGCGTGACGGTTCGATTACCGGCGTCGTCTCGACCAACGCTCTCGAATTGGGGATCGATGTCGGCAGTTTAGATGTTTCCATCATTGTCGGTTATCCCGGTTCTATCGCTTCACTGCATCAGCAAGCCGGACGAGCCGGACGGCGCTCCGGGACTTCGGTGACAATTTTGATCGCCAACTCAACCCCGATCAATCAATACCTGTGTACGGAACCGAAGTATATCTTTGACCGCACCCCGGAATCCGGTATCATCGATCCGGACAACCTGATTATCCGCAGCAGTCATTTAAAATGTGCCACGTTTGAACTACCGTTTGACCGAGCCGAGATTGCGAACGAGGACGGTACCGGTGAAATTCTCGATTATCTGTCCGACAGTGATATTATCCGCAAAACCGGTGATCGCTATCATTGGTCGTCGGAGATCTACCCGGCACAACAGGTATCTTTGCGATCGGCTTCGCCTGAGAATTTCGTTATCCTGAACGAATCACGTAAATCGGAGGTGATTGGCGAGATGGATTATTTCTCAGCACCGATTTTCCTCCATCCCGAGGCTATCTACCTTCACGGAGCACAACAGTACCAGGTCACCCGGCTTGACTGGGAAGGCCGCAGGGCCTATGTCAAAGAAGTCGAGGTGGATTATTATACTGATGCTGAAACCAAATCGGATTTAAAGGTTCTCGCGGTGGACTCGGAAAAGCTCTTCGGGGAAACGCTGGCCAGTTGCGGCGAAGTTTCAATCACCATGGTTACCGTGCTGTATAAGAAGATCAAATTTCACACCCATGAGAATGTCGGCTTTGGGCAACTCGATATGCCGGAGCTGGAGATGCATACTCATGCCTACTGGTATGGATTTCCTGAGGATATCGCTGAACAGATCGGCATTTCCCGTGGCAGTTTGGGCAGCGCCCTACGCGGTCTGGCCAACATCATGGGCAAGATAGCACCGCTGTGGGTGATGTGTGATCACCGTGATTTACGCTCGATTTCACAGGTTCGCGCCCCATTCACCGAGCGCCCCACGATCTATATATACGAGAACATCCCCGGTGGAGTCGGCCTGGCCGAGAAGCTATTCTCAGAACACGAGCGACTCTGTGAGGCTTGCCGCGCCCATGTTAGTCGCTGCGGTTGCGCCGACGGTTGTCCGGCCTGTGTCGGCCCGCCTATGGAAGTTTCACCCGACGGCAAATCCGGAACACTTCGCCTGTTGGAATACATGCTGGCTTTTTTACCGGCCTAGGAAACATCGATTATGCAATGTCTTTTTGTCAGCGATCTCCACGGCAGACGCAGTCGTTATGCCAAGCTGTTCCAACTGGTGCGCGATGAACGTCCCGATGCTGTCTTCGTAGGTGGTGATCTTCTCCCCCATGGCATGTCGATCGACGGTTTATTCGATTTTATGGAGGATTTCCTCGAACCGGACTTGAAGAAATTGTCAACCGAACTAGGAGATAATGGTCCGACCTGGTTCGTCATACTCGGCAATGACGACAGTGCCTCACCCGAATCGGATGCAATCGAGTTCGATCGAGTCGGCCTCTGGCATTATTGCCACATGCGCCGGATATCCTTCGGCGAGTGCGACATCTACGGCTATTCCTATGTCCCCCCCACCCCGTTTCTACTTAAGGATTGGGAGAAATACGACATATCTCGTTATGTCGATCCCGGCTGTATTTCACCCGAGGAAGGCTTCCGCACGGTTGAACCGGATCACGAACCCCGTTTCGCCACTATCGCAGATGATTTGAAGCGCCTTACCGAAGGACATGATTTATCTAACGCGATCATGATGTTTCACTCCCCTCCGTACCAGACTGATCTGGACCGAGCGGCTCTGGACGGCAAAATGATCGATATGGCCCCACTCGATGTACATGTCGGGAGCATTGCCATTAAGCGTTTTATCGAAGAACGTCAACCCCGGCTAACCCTGCATGGCCATATACACGAATCGATTCATCTGACAGGTTCCTGGTGTTGTCGAATCGGCCGCACTTATTGTTTTGGAGCCGCTCACGACGGACCGGAGTTGAGTGTGGTTCGTTTCGATCCTTCGAACCTCGAAGCCGCTACCCACGACTTGATATAGCATAACTAATGATATAGCGGGAGGATTATTGACCGATCATACCGTGATCAATCTCACCGGTATTGACACGATCGTCAAGATACGGGTGTCGGCTCAGAAGCAGTAATGTCTTGATCGCCGACCGGCTTGTGAGAGCGATGTATCGGCGCCAGACATAACTGCACGGCAAAAGGCTGACCGTCTGCCTCGAACACAATAACAATTACCGGAGCGTTGTGACGATGAGCTATCTGATGGCCGTGTCCCAGCACTACCGTCGACAATGAAATGTTGAATTTATACTCTGTTTCCTGAAGAGACGTTTTCGCTTTACCGCTGATCATATTGATGATTTCACCGATGCCGTCATGAACATCAGCAGCCGTCAGCTCAGTCTCATCACAATCCGCCATTTTCGCTACCAGCTTGAACGCAAGATCCTGTTTGAAGGTAATCGCCACCACTCCTTCGCATTCACCGGAAAGCGCCATCATACCGGTAACATCGCCAAACACGGTATAACTTCGTTTCAGGAACAGATCGGTGCGCTTGGCGGTTGCCTGGGTAGTTGTTTCGATCACATCGATTGTGGCGCTAATGAACGGCATCACCATGTCGTTGTCGATTTTAACTCGTTTCCCAACCGGCTTCAGGGCATTGACCACTCTCTTTACGAAATTCTCACCGTCGAACGGTTTGAAAATTACTTCGGTTGCACCACTCTGAAGAGTGTCTTTGGCATGTCGGGCATGAGATCGATGTGACGCGACGATGATCGGAACATCACGGAAACCACACTGAGCCCTGAGACTGTGTACCTGAGCCGCCATGAGACGCGGATCGGATTCCATATCACATACGATGATATCCGCCTCTAAGATATCTTCAGGTGTCGGATTGGCCGCCACCCGTACCTCCATGATACCCTTCAGGAACTTGCGCACCGTTTGGCTATTGAGCACCATATCCGAAACGAACAGGAGTTTATTCATCACGATCACCCTTCCCAATCGATGCACTGATCGCAACCATCGGATTCATGCCCATACCGTTCATACCGTAACCTCCATCGAAAGCATCTCGGCCATTTTCTTGGCAAGTATCGCTTTATCGAAGGGTTTAGGCAGATAGTTATTGGCTCCGGCCTGAATGGCTCTTACCACATTCTTCTTCTCACTCTCCGAAGTAGCCATCAAAATCGGGATGTCCCGGAATGAATCGTCGGCTCTGATCTCAACGAGAGCATCAAAACCGTTCATCACCGGCATATTCCAATCCAGAATGACCAACGCTACTTCATCGCGGTGGGCTTTCAGCTTGGCAATAGCCTCCATACCATTCTTGGCCTCGATTGTCTCATAGCCAAGGAGTGACGCTGCTCCAGCGACAATCTTCCGCATTATCAGCGAATCATCAGCGGATAAAACCTTCATGGACTATTCCTCACTGTCCTTAAGGTAATACACATTATCTTCAAACTGGACTCGTCTCAATAGAGGTTTTTGTTCGAGCAGATGTTCAGCAGCGCCGATCACCATTGCCCCTCCCGGTTTGAGTTTTTCATACAGCTTACGATACACTTCATTCTTGACCGATTCGGCCAGATATATCGAAACATTTCGATAGAAAATGAGGTCGAACATCCCCATTTGAGTTACCGGCTTGATTAAATTCAATCGCTTGTACTGCACCATGTTTTTGACTCGTTCATCGATCAGGAAATAACTGCCGATATGATCGAAATAACGAGCCAGTGTCAATCTGTCCAACCCACGACTCACCGCCAGTTTGTCATAGCGTCCGCTTAGAGCCAGGAGCAAAGTCGCCGTGCTGACATCAGTCCCGACAATCTCAAAATCATTTGCGGTAAAATGTACATCGCCACGGTGAGACAACCACCGATCTACCGTTATGGCAATGGAATATGGTTCCTGCCCGGTGGAACAGCCACAGGACCAGATACGGTACGGCTTGATCCTTCTCTTCCTTTCCGCCGCTGGCAGCAGGATATCATACAGTAACCGATAGGGATAACCATCCCGGAACCATAATGTCTCATTCGTGGTAATCGCGTCAATGACACGATCCACCAGCACTTCGTCGGGGCGATTTTCCAATCGGTCGCAGAGTTCCGCGAAGGATCGGCAATGACCATAAGACAATACCTGACGCAGGCGGCATTCGATCAAATAGCGCTTCTCATGGCTGATTTCCATACCGCACAATTTTCGGATATGAGTCCGAAGCTGTTCGAATTCGCGATCTTCCAGATGGATTTGATCAACAACCATGTCCGGCATACTGTCTCTCTCTTCCTAATTCCGCGACTCTTTCGGCGATGAGTTCCAGGGATACCGATTCGTGACTTAACCCGGCTTCATCCACTACTCTTGGCATTCCATAAACGACACAGGAAGAAGCACTCTGGGTTAACATGAAATACTCGCCTCTGCGAGCCAGCGCCCGAGCGCCCATCAAACCATCGCGCCCCATACCTGTCAGAATAGCAGCCAGCACTTTACCCTGAGCCGCTGCGGCTACCGAACGTAACGTGACATCAACCGCCGGACGGCAATTATTAAGAGGGGGGGTGTCATTCGCACAAGCATACAGACAAGTCGATGATCGATTGGAATAACGACGGACAACCATGTGTCGCCCTCCCGGTGCAATAATCACTCGTCCCGGGATAACTTCAGTTTCTTCTGCAAGTTCCATGACGTCAAGGCTTGACCGCCGGTTAAGCTGATCGGCCAGAGATGATGTAAATCCGGCCGGCATATGTTGTACCACCAGGATCGGAAAAGGTAAATCCTCGGGAAGCGCCGGTATTATCTGGAGAAGAGCATTGGGTCCGCCGGTAGAACAACCAATCACCATAATCTCGAATCCATCACGAGACATCGGGCTGATTTTATTCGGCTTCGGATATACCATCGGCGGCGGAGTTGCTACGACAGCATCTGTTTTTTCTCCATGTTTCGCCCGGATTGCCATTAGCGCCGGAGCCAGATACCGCTCAAGATACTCTGCGACATGATCCTGATCCTTTGCGGTAGGTTTGGGAATGAAATCTACCGCTCCAAGTTCGAGAGCCTCGATAGTCCAGCGAGCAGATGAAGGACTTGCTGCGGAGAACATAACTACACTGACATCAGGAAAACTTTCACGGATCTCGGCTAACGCTTCAATACCGTTCTTCACCGGCATTTCTACATCGAGTATCACCAGATCGGGGATTAGCTGCGCAACACGTTCCAATGCAGTTTCGCCGTTGGATGCCACCCCGACCACTTCAATCCCGTCCAACTCAGAAAGAGCCGTACGCAAAAGCGTCCGGTATGTGATCGTGTCATCTACAATCAATGTTTTCAGCTTAATAGACATTCAATCCTTCGTCCCCTCATTTACAATGTCTCGACACTTAACCCCGGGAGTGAAATGCTTTCCAAGAGTGAACCTACATTCAGTATCAATAGAAGGTTGCTGTCCTCTTTAACAACTCCGCGAAGATGGTCGGCAATGCATACGGGTATATTCGCAGGCACAGCCTTAATAGCGGACTCTTCCACATTGAAAACATCTCCAACTGCGTCAAAAATAAATCCCACCCGATCTAGAGAAGTATGATCCTCAAATCCGCTGCCACTTTTATAGATGTGTAATTCCTTATCAGTTTTAAAAACTGCGATAGTACGATCGGAAGAAGTATTCCGAGGCGGCAATTGCATAAGTACGCCTGGATCGAACACCGTCAATACCTGTCCCCGGAGGTTCGCGGTTCCTATAACTCCCGGAGGGACACCATATACCGTCGTCAGTAAAAGTCGACGATTAATCTCCTTCACCAGGAGAATATCGACGGCAAAAACAAGTGAACCGATTCCGAAAGTAACATACTGCCAGCTACTCATTGGCTCCCCCCGAGTTTGTCAGAGTCTTTTCGATAACTTCGAGGAGCGACCATTTATCGAAACGGCAGGCCACCGCATCGGCTCCCAGAGCAGCCGATCTGGTGTCGGCAGGATTGGAAGTCAAAGCAATTACCTTCATGGAAGATATCCCCGACTCACGTAACGGCTGATAGTCAGGGATAGTATCGCCATGACTCCGCCCCGGAGAAAGAATCACTACTTCCGGTTGCCAATCGGCAATAACTTCAACAGCTTCTTCCATATTGCAACATGTTTTCACCTGGTGACACCCTGATAGGAAATGGGTAATCATGGCTCGCCAGATCGGATTACACTCCAACAAGCATACTTTTCTGCTCGTTGGCGGCTGCTCATCAACCTCTGCTTTTACCTTACCGACACGATCCATGATTTCAATCATTTCATGTATATCCAGCAGAAGTATCGATTGCCCGTCATGGCTTAAAGCGCCCATCACACCTGATCCTTCGACCTCAGAGTCATTGACTGGCGCTGTTGATTCTGCGATATCGTATACAATCCCGGCCACCAGCCCTACCGGCTGATTGGTTCGTTTGGGAGTTATTATGAAATAATGACTCTCGTCCTCATTGAGTTGTGGCAGATCAATAAACCGGTGAGGCAGGAATAACTTGACCAGAGCTCCCTGACGTTCCACGAACAGCTCACCATTAATTGTATGTATTTTTTCTCTGGGAATTTTATCGATGCGAGAGATTTGTTGGATAGGTACGGCACAACGTTGTGAATCGCCATATCCAAAAACCAACAGCGAAGCCGGAGAGCTATTACCGACATCCATTACCGCTGTCGACGCAGTCTCTCTATCCCCCCCGGGTCCACTCAATCCGGCAATTTCCGACATTCCGGCAACATCAAGGATCATTGCTACCTGCCCATCACCGAGAATAGTTGCCCCGGCATAAAACCGGCAGCTCTTAACGAAACTGCTCAGTGGCTTGACCACAATCTCCTCACTATCCAGAAGACGACTGACGATCAGCCCAAAACGATCAGCTCCCGACTGCAGTATCAGAACATTTCGTCTTTCTTGTCCTTCGGCATTGCCGGTCACGCTGAAGCGAACGGAGCTATTGACCTCCTGCCCACTAAGCAATTCACCCAGGTCTATTAACGGAATGAGTTCTCCTCTCAAATTGAGAATCCGGCGGTCCCCAACCGTTTCTATCGGATATTTTGAATTCGGTCCGCCGGCGTATACCATTTCCTCCAGGCTTGCGCGTGGGACGGCATAACGTTCGTTGCCTACGGCGACTATCTGTGAGGGCATAATGGCCAGAGTCAGTGGAAGGTTGAGGCTGAAAGTTGTTCCCGAACCGATTTCCGAACGAAGATCGACATTTCCTCCAATTCTTTCCACGTTATTGCGGACAACATCCAGGCCGACTCCTCGACCGGACAGATCGGTTATGGTGTTGGAAGTCGAAAATCCCGGAATGAAGATCAGCCTGCGGAGTTCCTCCGGAGACATGCCGTTAAGTTTGTTATAAGGAAGTAGTTGACGTCTGAGTGCAGTAGCTTTCACCGCTGAAGGATCAATTCCACGCCCATCATCCTCTAATTCGATAACCACTTGTCCGGCTCTATGAAACGCTCTCAGGGTTATTTTACCCCGGGGTGACTTATTCGCTTTATGTCGTTCTTCAGGTGTTTCCAGGGCGTGATCAACAGCGTTACGAACTAAATGAGTAAGCGGATCGATCAATGCTTCGATTATCGACTTGTCGACATCGACGTCACCACCGTTAAGCCTCAGATCAATCTGTTTTCCAGTCTTCCGCGACAACTCGCGTATCACTCTTGGAAAACGACCGAACAACGCACTTACGGGCTGCATGCGAGCACTCATGATTGCACTCTGCAAATCACTCGTAATGAGGTCGAGTGATTGAATCAACGGCATCATGCCCCCGCAAGGTGATTGAACCGATTCCGCCATTTGCTTGAGTTGGTTGCGCTTTAAAACCAACTCGCCGGCTAAATCCATAAGCCGGTTCAGGGTAGACACCGAGACACGCAAAGTGTCATCGACTCGCTCTACACCGGTCATAGCTTTGGAAGATACTTCCTGGGATGCCCCTGAAATCGAGCCACTATCTCGTTGGAGTGAATCCCCCTTTTCATCTTCCGGCTTTTTCAGATCGACAACCAGTTCCAGCAACTGCTTCATGCTAAATTCAGTCACCTGAGTCGGCCTAAGATCAAGACCCTCCAGCAGGAAATCTTCCTGCAGGACTGTCGCAAACATGAATTTCAGATAATCCCATTCAGAATCTTCATCCGGACTTGCCGGGAACCGGTCAATTGCCGGCTCGGTACCCAGAATGGTCCCTACGGAGCCAAGCAAATCCACTATTTCGGACGGTAATTTACCGGCTTTAAAAATGTCTTGTTGTACGTGATAACGAATGAAATAAAACGCGTTTCCCCTGGCTGTAAGTTTCCTGATAGCATCATGATCAACTTCGACCGGGATACCTGCGTTGTCTTCATCAAGGAAAGACATTTCACCGGCAGGATTCGATTGCGACAACGGTGCATCTTCAGTAGTTTCATCCATTATATTTTTAAGCAATGCCACTTCCGTCCGGATATCGACCGCATCAGAATTATTCAGGTCTTCGATCATCGGCTGAAGTTTGTCATTGGCCTTAAGCAAGGCATCTATCATTTCTATCGTAAGCGGGCGATCTCCGTCACGGACCTTCATCAGCAGACTTTCCATCAGGTTTGACAACTCGCTGATCCCGTTGAAACCAAAGAACAACGCTGCCCCTTTAAGCGAATGTACCGCTCGGAACACCTCATTGATGGTCGCCTGATCCGGTTGTGAGGGATCACTCTCCATCCGCAACAAACCTGGTTCTATCTGAGCCAGATGTTCGCGCGATTCCATTACGAAATCTTCAAGGAGATCGCTGGTAAACTTATCGGACACCAGAAATACCTCAGAATCATTCTCAAGCTATGGTGCTGCCCCTCGATGAAGCACGATGTCGCTGAGCACCCCGTTTTCAGTCGAGTTCGACTTCGCCGGAGATATTCATATTTCCGGACGAAATCACCCTGTCTTATGAGAGATCGGTTGATTTCAGGGAATACTTCAGCATCGGAATGAGCCTGGCAGCCAGTCAAACAAGGCGTATCCGACACTGATCAAATTATGAACAGGTCCTACCTGGGGAATATACTATAGAGAATCCCGACAGACATTCAGATCAAGGATAACGTCTGCATTACGGTGATACGTTGAACGAATTATAGCGTAGATTCTAATCGACAGGAGGTAGCCCTAGAATACCGACAACTTGAAGTATTTCCTCGGGTTTTCCTGGATATCCGCCACGAGACTGTTGACTCGGGCCAGAAGATCGACTGTTTCGACATAAAGCCCGGTATCACTGACCAGCATGCCCAGAGAGCCTTCGGCATTGTTCAGACTGGCCATAACCGTATCTAGTCGCGCGGAGGTGGAAGCAAGATTATCATAGAGAGCCGGATCGGAGATAACCTTACCAAGCGTACCGGTGCTGTTATCGACCTTCTCCGTCAGATGCTCTACAGCTTCCGCCGTAGTTTGCAACGAAGCCACAATTTTCTCCTGATTGCGCGTCAACTCCTGCACTAGCCTGGTCAGATCACGGCTAAGGGCAGTAAGGTGCACATATAGCTGGTCATCGGACGATAGTTTGCCGAGAGTACCTTCACCGCGCGACATACGTATTAAAACCGAATCCAGACTACCGGCAATACTACCGGCTTGCTCCAGTACTTCCGTCCCGGCGGCGAACATGCGTTCAGCACTGCCGGGATCACTCGTGGGGACAACATTCCCCTCAATAATCCGCTCATTGTCGACCGGCCCGGGAATAAGCTCAACCATTTTATCACCAAGCAGACCGATAGTACCAAGCTGCACGACACTGCCCTGAGTCAGGAGCGGCCAAACCGATTCCTTGATACGGAAGACTACCTCGACTTGACGGGCTGAATCGAGATTAACGAACTCTATTTTTCTGACATTACCGACTTCGACACCGGCCATCCAAACGGGTGATCCCTTGACCAGACCGTTGACATTGGCGAAATAGCCTGTGAACTCTACTTTGTTATCGAATATCGAGGTCCCGCCACCGGTCAGTGAGGCCCATATTCCGAAGGCAATCGATATTATGAGCAGAGTTCCTACTTTCAGGGAACTCCATTGTGTTGTCGTAGTCTTTTTCATATTAAAATCACTCGTCAAATTCCCATGGCAACACGGCTGTCCGCTCAAGCGGTTGTAACCGGCGCCTGATGATTAAACTCCCCCGTTCACTCCAACCGTCACGAACCTGCGTTCGAGTACCGCCTGCATCGATGAACGAAACGGTTTAAGAAATTCCACAACCAGCGGTTCGGTACAATCGCGCAGAGCCTCAAGTCTACCGTCGAACACCAGTTGACCGTCCACGATTACAACGTAGCGATCGGCGATGGCAAAGGCATCCGCAATCTGATGAGTCACCACGATCGAGGCAACCGTTTTTTCGTTTTTCAGCTTCTTGATCAGAGCCAGAACATTATCGGTCGACTGCGGATCAAGTCCGGTCGTTGGCTCGTCGTAGAGCATGACTCGCGGATTGGTTGACAACAAAGCTCGTCCGATAGCCACTCGGCGTTGCATCCCCCCCGACAATTGCTCTGGTAATTTATCGATCACTTCGTCACTGTCCAAGCCAACGAATCCAAGCATTTCACTGGCTTTGCTTTCGACTTCCGTCCAGGATAGTTTGGTATGCTCAATCAAATAGTAACCGACATTCTCCCCTACGGTCAGTGAATCGAACAAAGCGCCGTCCTGAAAAACCATCCCAATCTGCTTGCGAATCTCCCGCTTCTCGCGCTCCCTGAGAAGACATAGATTGTGACCATCCACGATGACATCCCCGGAGTAGGGACACTCGAGACCCAGAATCAGACGCAGCACGGTCGATTTACCCGATCCTGAGGGCCCCATAACGGCAATAGCTTCATTATCCGCCACATCGAAAGAAACATTACGTAAAACTATCTTGTCGCCATAACCGAAAGTGACGTTTCGCAGGGAGATCATAAGTACCCCTTGATGTACGAGAACACCACCTTAGTTATGAAGAAATTTACAATCAGGATCGTAATCGATGAGGCTACCACCGAGTTGGTCGTTGCCCGGCCGACTCCTTTGGTGCCGCCTTCCGACCTGAAACCGAAATAACAGGAGATAAAGGCGATCACGAACGAGAAGATAAATGGCTTTAGAATTCCAACGAATAGATTGCCGAAAACCATGCGCTCCATCACACTGGCCCAGTACATGGTCGAGGTAATATGGGCAATAAACACCGCGATTACCCAGCCGCCGAGAATAGCAATAGCATCGCAAATGACGGTTAAAACCGGCAACATGACTACCAGCGCCACCAATCGCGGTACGGCGATTTTAGCAATCGGATCGATACCGAAAGCAACCATCGCATCAAGCTGATTGGAAGATTTCATGGCGCCTATCTCAGCCGTTATACCGGACGATACCCGGGCTGCGAACATCAGACCGGTCAGGGTAGGTCCCAACTCACGTAAGATGGCGATAGCCATGATCCGTCCGAGATAGTTCTTGGCTCCGAAATCGGCCAGTTCCTGCGCAAAAGCCAGCGCAAAGCCCTGCCCGGCAAAAACACCGGTGAGTACGATCAAGTACAACGACCCCACCCCAATCGTGTACATCTGCTCCATCGTCTCGGCTAAATAGGTACGCCGCGAAAACAGGGCGGTTATCATCTTGAGCGAAAAAAAGAACAGCGATTGAGTGTGCTCGGCGGCACTCTTCAATCGGTTGTTGATCGCTGTCAGGATGTACAAATCGAACTCCTTATTCTCGCCCCATTGTATCCGTAATAGCTCGCTCAGTCAAGGTAATTTGGCTTTTGATTATTCTGCGAAAATGTATATTGAATGCCAATATCCGGCATTTTGACACGTTATACATGCTGTTTGAGGATATGTTCATTAGTGGAATGAAAGCTTGCTGTTGTGACTGACAATACCAACGAAAAACGCGGACATGCCGTAGCTCTGTTCTCCGGCGGACTTGACTCTGTTCTGGCAATCTTGCTGATGTTAAGACAGAATATCGAGGTAACAGCGCTTAACTTCATGACCCATTTCGACTGTGACCCGGGTGATCGTTCTTCCGGCGGTTCCAATCTGTATCCGGCCGCCGATAAATACGGCTTCAACGTTAAGCTCATGCACCTGGGACAGAAATTCGTCGACATTGTGCGCAAACCGAAATTCGGCTATGGCAAAAACATGAATCCCTGTGTCGATTGCCGTATCCTGATGCTCTCCGAGGCCAAAGAGTTCATGGAAATGTCAGGAGCCGATTTTATCGTTACCGGCGAAGTGATGGGACAACGCCCGAAATCACAGGTAAAGGACAAACTCAACCTGGTGCTGAACGAAACCGGTCTCAAGGGTAAAGTATTGCGTCCGCTTTCGGCCCGGCTGTTGCCGCCGACTGAACCGGAGTTGTCCGGTATGGTCGATCGCGAACAACTCGAGGGTATTTCCGGCCGCTCACGTAAACGACAGATGGAACTGGCCCGGGAGTTCGGTCTTGAGGACTATCCCGCTCCGGCTTCCGGTTGCCTGCTGACCGATGCCGGTTATTCCGCACGCCTGCGTGATTTACTGGCCAATAGCGAGCAGATTTCTTTCGACGACCTCAATCTGCTGCGTTACGGTCGGCAGTTCCGTTTCGATCCGGCTACGAAAGTTATCGTAGGGCGCAACGAAGCAGACAACAACGGCATCCTGGCCAACTGTAAATCCAGCCATATCAAGCTGGAAGCTGTTGGAATCGGATCCCCAATAACGCTGGTAATCGGTGATGCTTCAGAAGAGAATCTTCAGCGTGCCGCCCAACTGACCGCACGTTATTCCTCCGCGAAATCCGAGAGTGAGGTCGAAATAACCGTATTCGCAGGTGATACAGAACACATCCTCCGAGTAGCCCCGACCGACCCGAGTGAACTGGGGCTCAGACCGTTGGGATAGCTGGATCAACGTTTTAGGAGACGCTCAAACAGACGCCACCTGATCCTATCCGCCAGGGAGACAAATCCCCCGGACTGCGCGACGAAAGGCCATCCCATTGAGTGTCGTGCCGAACATCCGGGCGGAATGCCTTTTCAACGGAACCTTGGATTGACCGGATTAACCAAAATGAAAAGGTCTCAACATCTTTGTTGAGACCTTTCTCTCCTCACCAACCGGGGATTTATCAGGCAACGTCACCGCCAAGAGCGTTGCCATCCATCGCTGATAATCGGCAGGTTGCGGGCATGCCTAGTTCATTGATCAGGCTACCCCGGTTGTTCATAATATAAACAAACTCCGTGCCAATCGTCACGCCATTCGTCTATCGTGTTGTTTCACAACTTATTAACACTTCCTGCCAGATACGGATTATAAGGCTCCATCGATAAGAATCGCAGTTCTTGTTGAGATTTTGGCGCAGAATCTGTGTCGACGGCCTTTCAAGGCTTTATAACGCAACTTCTGTGTCCTATTTACCGGATAAAAAAAGCCCCCCGGCTATGGGGGGCTTTAATGGCTATTTCGGAACGCCCGGGCAAATTAACGTGTCCACCCAGAGCGAAGATAACTGCTGCTTCGCTTACTTAAGCAGCATCATCTTCTTGGTTTCGGTGTTCGTCGGCGTCGTCAGACGATAGAAATAAACACCGCTTGAGAACTGCTCGCCGTCCCAGGTTACTTCATGCTGACCGGCATCAAGCGTTCCGGAGACGACCGTGCTGACCTTCTGGCCCAGCACGTTGTACACCGACAGGTCAACCTCACCGGCCTCAGACAAAGAGAATTTGAATGTGGTCGACGGGTTGAACGGATTCGGGTAATTCTGCGCCAGATAGAACTGATCCGGCACTAATCCGTTGACCTCCGACATCGATACCCTGGTGGGATTGAATTCCGGCTTCTCAGTCACGATTTCGTTGTCCTGATGGTAAACGAAAGTCAGGCTGTGATACGGCGCCTCGGTTTCGATTGCTTCCAGGGTAATATCTTCGACCGAGGGATCATCCACCGTGAAGACCAGATTGGCCACAGCTCCTTCGCCGGCGCCCAAATCGGGTTTTGCGGTTTCGGTCATCTGCGGCAACAGTCCGATAATGACCGTGTTCGCTTCGTTGTCGATAGAAGCGATTTTCAAATCAAAATACTCGACCCGTGTGCCCTCAAAGTTCACCTCCTGCAAGGTCACTCCTTCGGAGAATCCGAGAGCAATGTCCATCGCTGCGAGGTTGTCTTTGTTAGTGATCTGCAACGGGACCGTGATTGTGTTGTCGTCGCCGAGAGTCCCCTTAGCCGCAAAGAATTGGTCGGCCGCGCCAAAGACCATCGCCGGGACCAACATAATCGTGAGAACTACCAGTGTCAGGTTAGTTCTTTTCATCAAGGTCCACCTCCTCACCATAAGTCCATTGGTTCCATGTTTAAGCTGCTACGCACGTAATCCTTACATGCAATCGTGCAACCACTTTCCTGCAATACGACCTGCAATCCTCGGAAGATAGTTCTTGAGTGTGGATCGAAAAATATCATCGGTGGGTGAGCAGTTACCCTATATTTAAGTTAATGATACCTTGAGTTTTGTCAAGCGTATTGTTCTGTATAGCCTCTTTAACTGCAATCAGGGTAAGATGATACTGATGTGGAGTGACCTCGTCCAAAGGTCTGTGCAACTATTGTACACCAGTAAGATGCATCTTGTTCCTGAATCTTGCCAAGTTTTTTTATCAATTTTTAATCGTTCTTGCAGCATTACAGCAACCCGACACAACGCAAAAAGTGCGCCAGGCTTACGCATAGGCGGAAATTCATCTTAATTTGGGGAGCGCATCCCCCTCGGGGATTGTTGACAAACCTCTATCGCCGGCGGAGACAAGCCCCCCGGCTACGCGTTCAGTGGTTCTAACCTCGCGTAGCGGGCGGCCTTGTGTCGCCCGCATTACAGTTTTGTTTTACTGAATATCCGAGCGTATGACTTTTCCAACACGCCCGAAAGCGGGAATCCATCTTCATTTTTAAGGTGCCCCACCCCTCGGGTGGGAAGTTTGCAACGTTAACAGGTGTCGAAACTTCGCTTCGCGATCCGCCTTCGGCGGACAGGAGTTTCGACCTACAATTTGTATCGATTTTTGTGCCCCACCCCTCGGGTGGGAAGTGGGCGGCAGCACCCAACACCTTTTCGGCACGTCTCGGGGAGACGTGCCTCAACAATGTCAGGTCGCAAGCAAGACGTTTTGACTTTGACGGCGACTCCTCACAAAACCTGTAGTTTGATCTTGCTCCGAGGCAACACCGGCGATTTCTTCTTCTGCTCGCGATTCTACCTGCTGTCAACGACCAGGCATTTTGGCGAGTCTCACAGACCGAACAAAAAGGAGCTGCCGCCTTGAATAAGTACTTGATTACTACCCTGCTGCTCTGTTGCAGTAATGTTTTTATGACCTTTGCCTGGTATGGTCATCTGCGTAATCTCTCCCACAAACCGGTGATTATCGCTGCCTTGATAAGCTGGGGGATCGCCCTGTTTGAATACCTGTTGCAGGTACCAGCCAACCGAATCGGGCACACGGTTATGACTGTCGGTCACCTCAAGATTCTTCAGGAAATCATTACTCTCTCGGTGTTCGTACCGTTTTCGATCCTTTATCTCAAGGAGAAACTTACGCTCGATTATCTCTGGGCTGGGTTATGCCTTCTGGGAGCGGTATTTTTCATTTTCCGGGCACGGTTGATCGGAGCCTGATTATAGATTTAGTCTCTTGTGTCAGGTTGCAAGCTATCTGACCTGCAACAGACCGGTATCAACCCGCCCGGAAGACGTCTTTCCCGCGAAAGCGGCCTGTTGAAAAACCTCGACTGACCTCTCATAGCCGGGGAGACAAGCCCCCCGGCTACGCGTTCAGTGGTTCTAACCTCGCGTAGCGGGCGGCCTTGTGTCGCCCGCATTACAGTTTTGTTTTACTGAATATCCGAGCGTATGACTTTTCCAACACGCCCGAAAGCGGGAATCCATCTTCATTTTTAAGGTGCCCCACCCCTCGGGTGGGAAGTTTGCAACGTTAACAGGTGTCGAAACTTCGCTTCGCGATCCGCCTTCGGCGGACAGGAGTTTCGACCTACAATTTGTATCGATTTTTGTGCCCCACCCCTCGGGAGGGAAGTTTGCAGCAGTAACCAACACCTTTTTGGCACGTCTCAGAGCAATTAACCAGGAGGAGGCGTCGAAACCCGCGGGGTTTCGACCTCAGCTCTGGACACCGGCCTTCGCCGGTGTGACGTCCCGATGAGACGTCTCCCCTCGTGGTTCTCGCTGCGGACTCTCCCGCCTCGTGGTTTGCTTTGCGGACTCCCCTCCCCCCGGACTAAATTCTTGACACATCACGGATTCAGGGGAGATATTGACGGATAATTCGGATGCCCCTTGCAAGGAGGACCAGTGTCAGAAAACAACGACAACGGCAACGACTTCCAACCGGTAATACCGGCCTCGAAAAATATCGCTGAAGTTACCTGGAAAGCGATTATCCTCGGCTCGATTATCTCCGTCCTATTCGGCGTCGCCAACGCCTACCTCGGCGTCAAATTCGGCATGACCGTCTCCGCCTCGATACCTGCGGCGGTGATCTCGATGGCGATCCTGCGCCTGATTTCGGGACGCAATGTAACTGTGCTTGAAAACAATATCGTGCAGACCATCGGCTCGGCGGGTGAGTCACTAGCAGCCGGTATCATCTTCACGATCCCCGCATTTTTCATCTGGTCGGCCAACAGCGAACTGGTGGCTTCGGGGTACATCCACGAAGTCTCCAAAATGCAGATTTTCTGGCTGTCGATGCTCGGCGGCGGACTCGGGATTCTGCTGATGATCCCGTTGCGGCGTTATCTGGTCCACGACGAGCACAAAACGTTGCGCTTCCCCGAAGGAACCGCCTGTGCTGAGATTATCGTGGCCGGTGACGAAGGGGGCAATAAAGCCAAAACGGTGTTTTTCGGCATAGGCATAGGAGCGCTCTATAAAATTCTCTACGATATGCTGCGCGTCTGGTCGCAAACGCCGAGCTATGATTTCAAGAAAATTCTCAAGGGCGGCACGATCGGCATCGATGCCACCCCGGTCCTTCTCGGCGTCGGCTATATCATCGGTCCCCAGATTGCAGCACTGATGCTCTCCGGGGCGGTGCTTGGTTACCTTGGAATCGGGCCGCTGCTGGCCTTTATCGGCGACCAGCTTCCGGCTGGAACGATCGTAGCTCCTGGCACGATTCCTCTGGCCGACATGGATGCCTCCGCGTTGCGCGATGCTTATATCAAGTACGTCGGCGTCGGGGCGGTCGTGTTAGGCGGATTCGTTTCCCTGATAAAATCATTCCCGGTAATTATCTCATCCTTCAGCAAGGGCTTTACTCAGATATTCGGTAAAGGAACAACCGACACCGCCGTACCGCGAACGGACAAGGACATCCCGATGAAATGGGTACTGCTGGGAGTGGCGGTGATTATTATTGCGATATGGATGCTTCCGGGCACGGAACTACATCTGCTTGGTGCGGCACTGGCGGTATTATTCGGATTCTTCTTCGTGGTCGTTGCAGCTCGAATTGTCGGTGTTGTGGGCTCCTCTTCCTCACCGGTTTCGGGTATGACCATCGCCACACTGCTGGTTACTTGTCTGGTGCTGATGTATTTCGGCGTTGAGGGAACCTCCGGTATGATCACGGCGATGTCGGTCGGAGCGGTGGTTTGTATCGCAGTTTGTATGTCCGGAGATATTGCCCAAGACCTGAAAACCGGCTATCTGCTCGGTGCCACCCCCTGGAAAATGCAGTTGACCGAGTTTATCGGGCTGCTCTTCCCCGCTATTGCGATGGGTTTCACGCTGTACTATCTCAATGAAGCGTTCGGTTTCGTCGAGGGAGCAACCGTGCGCGAACCATTGCTCGCACCGCAGGCCAACGTCATGGCGACAGTGGTTCAGGGAATCATGAATGCCAATCTGCCCTGGGCGCCGATCCTGGTTGGCATTTTCGTTGCCCTGGCGGTTGAATTGCTGGGAGCGTCGTCGCTGCCGTTCGCGATCGGACTCTATTTACCGTTGTCATTGTCAATGCCGATAATGATTGGCGGCGTCGTAGCAGCTTTGGTAAAACGCTATTCGAAGAAGGAGAAGTTTACCGACCGTAATCTGGCCGGAATTCTGTTCTCCTCCGGAATTGTAGCAGGCGACGCCCTGATCGGGGTGACGGTAGCCTTCATGATTGGCTCGTGGGGAACATACGAGCAATTCTATAACAAACACGAGTCCATGACCGACACCCTGACCGGCTCATTCGGACCGTGGGTTGCTATAGTTGCTTTCGCCCTGCTGACCCTGCTGCTGGCGCGGACAGCGTTCAAGGGACTGGATAAGAAGTAAGCGATCCTATTCGATTTGACGATAACTAGACTGCCCGCCGGGTCAAGAGAATGTTGAATAAGTCGTACTCCCGACGAAGACTGAAAAGATACGAGGAAAACGCGGGCGACGCAAGGCCGCCCGCTACGCGACATTAGAGATCTCAATCGCGTAGCCGGGGGGCTTGTCTCCCCGGCGAATGGAATCGTGTGGAGACTTATCGACACTACTCAAACCGACGGGCAGTTGCCGTGTAAAAAAACAACAGGTGCTATGAGCAAGCAAAACGATCTGATACGAAAAAACACCGTCCCACTGTTACTGGCATTACTGGCGATAGCGGTACGAGTAATCTACTTACTGGGACTTTCGAAGAATCCGACGTTCATTCTTCCGCTGGTCGACGAGAAATGGCATTGGGAATGGGCGCATGAGATTCTGAACGGATCGTTTTTCGGCGAGGGAGCTTATTTCCGCGCTCCGCTCTATCCTTATTTCCTGGCGCTGTTGGCCAAATTGACCGGCAGCTCGGTGCTGGGTGCCAAAATACTGCAATCACTGCTCAGCGGTGTGACCTCGTTTTTCCTGTTCAAGCTGTCCGAGAAATTGTTTTCAAGACGAGTCGCAATTTTCACGGCACTGGTTTACGCCTTCTACGGCACATTGGTTTTCTATGAAACGGCCTTCCTGATTCCGGGATTGTTTTTAATGCTGACGGTCTGGGGAATGTATCGGCTGGTAGCCTATCGAGACAATGATTCCGTTAAAACCTGGATCCTGACCGGGATAGTGTTCGGCTTAGCGGCGCTGGCGCGACCGAACATTCTGCTGACCGTTCCGGTGTTGATGATCTGGCGCTATTGGATCGGTCCCAAAGGGGTGTCATTCATGACACGAGCCCGTCGGCCGTTGTTACTGCTGGCCGGGTTGGTGATAGCGATCCTGCCGGTGACGGTGCGCAATGTGATCGTCACAGGCGATCTGATTTTGATTTCATCACAGGGGGGGATCAATCTCCATCTGGGAAACAATCCCTATGCCAACGGCCTGACAATGCTGATGCCCGAAGTGGACCTGGACGAATCGGTTACCTGGCGGGATTTCAACCGCGTGACTCTGCTGGCGGCTGAACGTGAGGCCGGACATCCGCTGAGCTCCGGTGAGGAGTCCTCGTTCTGGACCGGAAAAGCGCTGAAGTTCATGGTCGACGATCCGGGCAAGTTTCTTGGTCTGGTGGGTAAAAAGACGCTTTATTTGCTGACTGGTTTCGAAAACAGCGACAACAGCGACCTGTACTTCCAGCGACACAAATCCACTCTTTATTCCTGGCTGGTCTGGGATAAGCCAATCTATTTCCCGTTCGGTCTGCTTATGCCCTTAGCCCTTCTCGGAATAGCCGTTTTATGGGATCGCCGGGGTGATCTGGCGCCGATATATTTATTCCTTATCGCTTATGTACCGACCATCGTGCTGTTCCTGGTCACGGCTCGACATCGTTTGCCGCTGGTGCCTTTCCTGATTATGATCGCCGTCGCCGGTGTCGGACGTATCTGGACGCAAAAAAAGCAATACAACGCCCGTCAGTTCATCCTGGCCGGACTGGCGCTGGTAGTGGTTATACTGGTTCTCAATCGAACTTATTTCGACCAAAGACACGGCAGTGATTTCCAGGCCCATTACAACGAAGGCCTCCGCTATCAACGGCTGGAGGATTGGTCTCACGCCGAGCAGGAATATCTGCTTGCCGATGAAGATTTCCCCGGATCGGCTCCCCTGGCCAACAACCTCGGATTCACTCAGTTCATGCAGGAGAAATATGAACTGGCCGCACAAAATTACCATCGTGCAATCACCCTCAATCCGGATTATGCCCCGGCATACAATAACCTGGGGCAAATAGTTTATCTCAAGGGAGAAATCGACTCGGCTTTCGTACTATTCCAGACAGCCAGAACGCATTTCGATCGGAAACGAGCCCGCGCAAAGGATCTGGGACAGGTGTTGCTAAACCTGGGTGATGTGTTTGAGGATAAAGGACAAATCGACTCGGCCCGGATGGCGTTCGATTCAGCGGTTTATCTTGACAGCCTCAGCAGTAAAACTTACACCAGAGCGGCAGCGTTTTTTGCGCGCCATCAGGAGTGGGATCGCACCGATTCACTCTACAAATGGTCGTTCAGTCTCCAGGGAGACCTTACGGCAGTGGACTATTTCAACTGGGCGCTCTCGTTCGTTCAGCGGGGCCGACTGGAGTCGGGAGTGAACATGATGGATATGTGTCTCAAACGCGATTCGACTATTTATCAGGCCTACTACGTGCTTGCCCTGGCTTACCAGGAGGGTGGACATCCCCCTGATTCCGCTCTCAAGTATTTGGACAAATGTTTGCGGTTTGCCCCGGATTACGAACCGGCCGTCCAGATGAAAAAGCTCTTATTGGAAAGATAAGCGATCGATCAGTATTTATGTCGTCGCTCGATCATGTAGTTAGATCCATCACGCATCTTGGTGGCTTTTTTAAGATCGGCCAGCATCCGCGACATTTCCCCCACATGTTCGAAGGTGCCGTTGCTGTTTATCAGGACGGCAATTGAGATCGACAGGATCGGAAACTGCTCGGTATCACCACGGCGACTGGTCGTAACGATATAGCCCCGATCGCGATCTTCTTCATCGTAGCTATACGGTACGATAGCATCGAAAGCCTTGATGATTTCACGGCAAATCAGATCGACTTCTTCGGCGGGAATGACATAGATAAAATCATCGCCGGCGATATGCCCGACAAATCCCTCCCGGCAGACATCGAACACAACATCCTTGATTATCCGGGCGGTGAGGCCAATAACTTTATCACCCCGGGCATAGCCGTAGTAATCGTTGAAGGCCTTGAAATTGTCAAGATCGGCGTAGCAAACGGCAAACCGTGCAGCGGTTTCGAGCTGGCGGGATATTTCCGCCTCGATCAGAGCCGGTCCGGGCAAATGCGTGGATGGATTGATCGAGAGGTCGCGGCGATTGGACTCGATCACGCGCCGGATACGAACCTCGGTGAGACGTTCTTTCCAGGCCCCGTATATAAAATCCTCAGCGCCGTTTTCGAACGCGGCAACAATCATGGAATCATCGGGATCGGGATGATAGAGAATTACCGGAGTAATGGCGAGAAAGACATTCTGCTTAATATCACGGATCAATTCAATCTCGCGATAGAAATCGCCCATCCCCGCAATCATGATAGTATCGATTGGGTAACGCTGGCAAATTCGGACCAACTCACCGAAGTCACGGAAAAAATGGAATGAGACTTCATAGTTGCGGAAATACCGCTTCAGATGGAAATCGAGATTTACTCCACGCTGGCGTAGAGCAAAATGGTAGACCGGCCGCCTAGGCGTCTCTTTCGTCTTGGGGCCGGGCCAGTTCTCGAGGATGGTATTTACGGTGTTCGGCAATAATATAGTCCCGGTCAATGGTCGTATATATCTGTGTAGTTGATATATCGGCATGACCGAGCATTTCTTGCACCACTCTCAGGTCCGCGCCGCCCTCAATCATGTGAGTTGCGAAAGAATGACGGAAAGTATGGGGTGAAACCTCCTTGGTTATCCCCGCTTTCAGAACGACCTTTTTAATCATCTTCCATACGGCAACCCGGGTCAAACGAGCGCCGCTGCGTCCCCTGAAGACTATATCCGAAATCTGGAGACCGGGAGGTAAGGGACTATTCTGCAATGCCTTAAGAGCCTCAATCGCGTATTGACCAAGTGGCGCAAGGCGTTGTTTATCTCCTTTTCCGGTAACCCGAACGAAACCTGCCTCGAACTCAAAATCACCCCAACTCAGTGAAAGCAACTCCGAAATCCTTAATCCCGAGCCATAGAGAAGCTCCAGAATGGCTCGATCACGGGTACCTTCACGAGCGTTGGGATCAACCGCTTCAAGAATACGCTTGATCTCATCCGGAGAAAGATAATGAGGGTGGTAACGAGAAAGCCTGGGAGCCCGGAACGATCGAAACGGATTTTTACTGATCGCACCTTGTTCCGCCAAATAATCAAAAAAACGCTTAAGCGAGGTTATCCGGCGCGCCAGCGTGGTGGGTTTACGGCCAAGGCCGGTGAGATGAGACAGGTACTGCTGAGCGTTGGAACCGGAGACCTTGGCGGCGTTGGTTATACCGGACCAGGCAAGAAAATCAGAAATATCACGACGGTATGCCGCCAGGGTGTTTAACGCCATCCCTCGTTCCAGCTTCAAGTGCTGAAGGTAATCATCCAGTTGAACGGTCAACATATCAATCACAATCCATGAGCCATAGCCGCCACGGCGATCACCTCGGCGCCGGTTTTCTCCAAAACAGCACGGGCTTCGCGTACGGTTGCGCCGCTGGTAACGACATCATCAACCAGCACGATTCGCCTCAAGTTGAGGTTATTCTTCATAGCACAGAAGACGCCGGTTATATTTTTCTGACGAGCCGCCATGCCCAACCGCGCCTGCGGACGACGACGCTTCACCCGAACCAGCAAATCATTGTGAACCGGAAGGCCAAGCCTCTCCCCCAACTGGACGGCAAAAAGGGCGGCCTGGTTGTAACCGCGGAAATTTTCACGGCTGGGATGAAGAGGAACCGGCACGAGGGTGTCGGGGCGAAGCGACAGGAGCCTTTCGCCGAAGCGATCGTGAAACCAGTCAGCTACCAGATCGGCCGGTCGAGTGATGCCGCGGAATTTGTACTGGATAATGACATCCCGCATTGGCGGCAGATATTGTGCTACGGCATAACAAGGCAAGCCACCGTTGTTGCAAAAGCGGCAAAATGATTCACCGGACAGGATAGTCTCGCATTCCAGACAGATCGGATCGGTAAAGCGTTCAATCTTCTCTTCACAGTCATCACATATTTGAGACGGTGATTCAGTAAACGCACCGCATCCCAGACAGAGCGGCGGGAAAATAAAATCCAGCAGGCCGCCGGTGACGATATTTTGAGACAACGCACGAATCATACCGTAAGATGAACTAAGCGTTCTCTTACAGCAAGCAACAACTGGTTGTTCTCATGCCAGAGTTGAAATAATCCGGCTTGGATTAACCAAACGGTACAATATCGATTAGTACGTACCACCTAACTCGGTAATCAGGTCACGGGCGCTTTGGGCGGCCGGTCCGTTCGGCTCGATACTCAGATATTTCCGGAAGTAGACAATGGCTGAATCCATGCGTTGCTGAGTATAAAAGACAATACCGCAGTTGAAGGCGGCAACGCCGTGAGCGGGATCATGTTCCAGCACCGTAGCGAATTCTTCGAGAGCACGGTCCGCCAGTCCCATGCCGTGCAGACAAGCACCGAAATCGACACGGACATCGGTATCGTCCTTTATTTCAAGAGCGCGGCGATAGCATTCGGCGGCTACCGGGTAGTTTTGATCATCCATGTATTTATTGCCGGCCTCGACCAGATTATCGAATCCTTCAGGGAGACCTTCAAGCGAGCCTAAAGCCATGTCCATCGTTCCGGTCATTTCTCCCCTCGCTTGCGGTGAAACCGTACCCGGGAAATCTGCCTTGCCCGGATAAACAATAACGAAATAACCGACAACGACCACCGCCAGCACTGCTGCAACTATCATGATGTCACGAGTCTTAATTTTCGAGGCCATAGTTTATCCTTACCAGATGTTGGGAACATGTACCTGCCCGGTACTGTTTTAGCCCAAGTAACGAACCACTCGAGAAAACGCAACTTGTTTTCGAGCCGGACAATTAATGACATTTAACTGACAATCTAGTATAATAGTGCCCTTAAATTCATCTCAGAAGATAAGAATAACCGTATTTATCGGAGAATCGACAGGATGCGAACTCTCTATTCGGCAGTGTTGGCCTTTTTCCTTTTTTCGCAAGCCGTAGCCTTCGGCGCGACTGAACCGAGACTCGATTTTGACCCGAATGCCATTTACAAGCATATTTCGGTACTGGCCGATGATTCACTCGAAGGACGGGAGGTAGGTGAACCTGGCGAGTGGAAAGCCGCGATGTACCTGATTGATCAGTTTCGGCAATTCGGCCTTGAACCCAGGGGTGAAGGGATACCGGATCAGCCCTATCTGCAGCCGTTCGAGTTCGTCAAATCAATCGATCTGGGCGACAACAATCATCTGACGGTCAACGGGACGGCGCTGGAACCGGGTGAAGAGTTTTCACCAATGCGACAGTCGGCCTCGACCGAGTTCGATTTCGATCAGGTGATCAATGTCGGTTATGGCATTGCCGTTGACAGTGTCGACGGCGATTATGATGACTATGCCGGTCTTGACGTAGCCGGTAAAGCGGTGGTGATCAAACGATATTCACCGGTCGATTCTCTTTATCCGGACATTCCGTTCGAGCGCTATTCATCGCTGACGAGTAAAATCTCTACAGCTATTGACCATGATGCAGCGGCGGTGTTGTTCATTACCCCAGGTGATCAGGACGACACGCTCACGACGATTGCCCCGACTCGGGTTCAGCCCAAGGAAATTCCGATCGTTTTCCTGCGCCGGAAGGCGCTGGAACGACTCGGTTTGGATATCGACCATCCAACCGTAACCGGTATCTCCGGCAGCACCGAATTGATCAAGGTCCATGATACCGGCTACAACGTGGTCGGGTATCTTCCGGGCGAAACCGACACCACAATCATAATCGGCGCCCATTATGATCATCTCGGTTACGGGGGCCCCTCATCGCGCTATCTAGGGCCGGAGAAACTGATCCACAACGGCGCCGACGATAACGGTTCCGGCACCTCAGCAATGCTGGAGTTGGCCCGGTATTTCACGCAACACCCCGGTGCTATGCATCATTCACTCCTGTTCATCGCTTTCTCGGGAGAGGAAGCGGGAATACTCGGTTCGAGCCATTTTGCTCGTGACATGACTATCGACAGCTCGCTGGTGAAAATGATGATCAACCTGGACATGATTGGTCGGTTGAAGGATCAGGACGGCCTGGCGGTAATGGGAATCGGCACCGCGTCGGAGTTCAAGGAGTATTTCGATAATTTCAAAACCGACCGGCTGAACCTGATGACCAAGGAATCAGGAGTCGGACCATCGGACCACACAGCCTTTTACAATCGTCATATCCCGGTGTTGTTTTTCTTCACCGGGGCACATGCCGACTATCATAAACCGTCGGACGATATCGATAAAATCGACACTCAAGGTATCGCGGAAGTATGTCAGTTGGTGACGGAGATAGTACACCATTTCGATGAACACCGAGGAGCGCTAACCTATCAGAAAACCAAGAGTGATCAGCCGGGCCACAGTTATTCCGAATACTCGGTTACCCTGGGCATCATGCCTGATTTCGTGGGCGAGGTCGAAGGTCTGCGAGTGGATGGTGTTTCACCGGGTCGTCCGGGCGAACGGGCCGGGCTGCTTGAAGGTGACATTATCGTCAAGATGGGTTCAATCGAGATCGGTGATATTTACGACTACATGAACGCCTTAGGGAAATTCCGCAAGGGAGATTCGACCCGGGTAACGGTCGAACGTGGTGATCAGACAATCGAGTTGAACGTGTTGTTCGAATAGAAGTGTTCGTATCAAGAGGAGGCGGTATCCTGATAGCCGCCTTCTCTCCCCTGGGTGCGCACGACGGATACGACACCTTTGACCTTGCGCACTTTATCCAGAATGCGATTGAGATGGGAGAGACTTCCTACCTCCACCACGAAGCGGCCGGTGGCCGTAGTATCGCGGGCGATCATCTCAGCGCCGCGGACATTGGTGTCGGAGTCGGCAATCGCCTGGGTGATGTCACGCAGCATATTTTTCCGGTCCTCGACGACCAGCTCCAGCTCGACCACGAACGACTGCCCCTTGCCGGCATCCCAACTGACATCGATGCGGCGCTCCGGGTGCTCTTCGAGCAACTGCAAACCGCTTTCACAATCGGCTCTATGGACCGTCACGCCGCGCCCGCGCGTTATGAAACCGATAATATCCTCTCCCGGCAACGGTTGACAACATCCCGCGAAGCGAAACATCATATCCGACATGCCATGGACTTTAACTCCCTTGGAACCGCGCAGACGTTCAATCACGCGGCCGACCAGACCGGTCGAAGCGGGCTCCGTCTCCGGCTTGATGAGATTAACCAGCGCCGCGGAGTTCATGGAACCGTTGCCGATAGCGGCAAAAAGGTCCTCGACGGTTTTTTTGTCCAGTTGCTCAGCGAATTCCTGCAGGAGGTCATCGGACGGCATCTTGAGCCGGAGTTCCTTCAGCTTGCGCTGTACCACTTCTCTTCCGAGCGCCACCGATTGTTCGAAACCGGCCTGCTTGAGCCAGCGCTTGATGCGTGAACGTGCGGCCGGAGTTTTAACCAGCTTGAGCCAGTCGTGAGAGGGAGTTCGGTTCGGGTTGGTCAGAATTTCTACGGTGTCACCGGACTCTAGTTCGGTTGAAAGCGGCTGCAGACGACCGTTGATCTTAGCTCCGGCGCAGTGAATGCCGACTTCGGTGTGGATCTGGAAGGCAAAATCGAGCGGCGTAGAACCTTTGGGCAGATGCACCAGTTTATGAGCCGGGGTAAAAACGAAGATGTCCTCAGAGTAGAGATCGATCTTGAGATATTCAAGAAAATCAGAAGGATTAGTCATCTCCTTCTGCCATTCGAGGACATCGCGCAACCAGACCATTTGTCGGTCGGATTTGCTCATCTGCTGGCGGCCTTCTTTATAAAGCCAGTGGGCCGCAATGCCGTTCTCGGCCACATGATGCATCTGGTGAGTGCGAATTTGAATTTCGACCATCTTGTTGCCGGGACCGAACACGGTGGTATGCAAAGAGCGATAGCCGTTCTGTTTGGGATTGGCAATGTAGTCGTGGAAACGATCGGATACAGGCTTCCACATGGCATGAACAATCCCTAAAGCGTGATAGCATTCTCGTTCCGTGTTAACGACGATACGAATCGCGAACAGGTCATAGATTTGTTCGAATGGGACTTTGCGAATTTTGATCTTGCGATAGATCGAATCCAGGTGTTTAGCCCGACCGTATACCTGCGCCTGGATCGAGTCCCGGGCCAGTTCGCGCTGGATGGGGGCAATCACGGTCTGAATATACGCTTCGCGTTCCTCCCGCTTGTCCCGTATCATTCGCGAGAGTTCCTCGTAGACATTCGGTTCGAGGAATTTTAACGAGAGATCCTCCAGTTCGGTTTTAACTTTGTTGATGCCGAACCGATGAGCCAGCGGACAATAGACATCACGTGTTTCCGGGGCAATCCGCTTCTGTTTTTCAGGTGGTAAAAAATGCAGCGTGCGCATATTGTGCAGGCGGTCGGCCAGCTTGATCAGGATCACGCGAATGTCTTTGGCCATAGTGAGGAGCATTTTGCGGAAATAGTCCACCTGTTGCTCCTCACGCGAGGCAAAATGAACCGCCCCCAATTTAGTTACCCCGTCAACCAACTCAGCCACTTCATCTCCGAACTCAGAGCGGAGCTTCTCGATGCTGATATTGGTATCTTCTACCACATCATGCACCAACCCGGCAGCGATCGTGGTAGAATCCATGTGCTGTTCGGCCAGAATAAAGGCAACTTCGAGACAGTGTTCGACATACGGCTCGCCGCTGGACCGTTTCTGTCCGGCGTGAGCACGATCGGAGAATTCGTACGCCTTGCGGATCAACGGAATGTTGACGTTCGAATTAAACGATTCGATACGTATGATGAACTCGGCCAGGTTCATGAATTCGATCCCGATCTATACCTGCTTCTGGAACAATCCGATAACTTCTTCGGCTGCACGCTCGGCTGAAATCGACAGCATGCAGGTACAATGATTCGGCGGACAATGGCACTCCGGTACCGTGGGCAACAGGACCCGGTCGTGTTTGCCAAGCGGCCCCCATCGAGCAGGCGACATAACCGCCTTCCCGGGATATAATCCGACTACCTTGGTACCGACCGCGACAGCCAGATGCAGCGGACCGGTCGAGTTGGCTACTACCACCGTGGCTAAGGAAAGGGTAGCAGCCAGCGTGCGCAGATCCGTTTCACCGGAGATATCACGCACGGGGATACCCAGCCTCTTTGAGGCCTCCTTGATCATCTTCCCTTCGCGTTCCGAGCCCGAGATCACCACCTGTAAGCCGGCCTCTTCGAGCAACTTGTGCAGCTCGATAAAACGATCCAGCGGCCAGCGCTCGGCCGAACCACCCGAACCGGGATGAAGCACGACGAAACGATCGGTAATACCGGCTTTGTCGAGCACGCGACGGGCATTGCTGATTTCCTTCTCACGGGGATAGACAGTCGGTGATTTTATCGTCGGGCCGGGGCGGAAGAACTTCAGGAAATCCATGTTGTATTCGCATTCGTGCTTGCGATTGGACTTCCGGCTGTGAAAGAGATGATAGTTGAAAAAGACCGAATGGAATCTCCCGGCGGTACCGATCCGGATGGGGATATTGGCTTTGTAGAACAGTTGGCTTACCAGTCGTCCCGGATACAATACCACGACAACACGATAATCTTCCTGGCGAATTTTCTGCAACAGGTCACGCTTGTATAGGCCATCGGTCATTAGCTGCTTATTTAGCACGCGCACAATCCCGTCGATTTTCTTGTTATTCTCGACAATTGGCGAGGCATAAAGCGAAGCCATAATATCGACCCGACACTCCGGGTAACGAGCTTTGATAGTCTCCGCAAACGGAAGGGCAAGAATCAAATCACCGAGGCGGTCGGTACGACTGATGAGGATTTTATCGTTCGGTTTTAGATCCAGCGGTTGACTCATATATCTTAACTAACCTGCCTGTTTCCTTTGTAACGTTCTTAACTTGGCATACTTGACAAACACGGCCATGGATGAAAAAGCCGACACCATGAAGCCCTCAATGCCGTCAAGCAATCCCAGCCTGACGAAATAGTGGGAAATAAATGATACCGGCGGCCGGATAACAAGGTCAAAAAAGCCGGCTCGTTTTCCACAACGGAATGCTTCCTCTGCGCCAATCGTGGTGTAACGTGTGGATTTCTCGAGGTACAACTCCAGCGTCGGATAACTGTAATGATGAAGATCCGCTTTGAGCGCACCGCAGGAGCCGTTCAGAACAACCCGTTCATGAACTACAGCCCCGTCAAACTGGCCTTTGTCTTTTCGAAAGAGACGCAACACCCGATCCGGATACCAGCCGCAATGACGAATCCAGCGCCCGAGGAAATTAGTCAGGCGAGGAACCGTGTAACCGTCGTGGGCGCTATTGGCAATAGCTGCCTTGATCTCTTTGACCAACGACGGCGAGACTTCTTCATCGGCATCGAGCGACAAGATCCAGACCGAACGGGCTTGATCCACACCGTAGGCCTTGGCCGGACCATATCCCTGAAATTCGATCTCATAGACGGTGGCGCCATGTTCATAAGCAATTTCGCGGGTGCTATCGGTCGAGCCGGTATCGACCACGATCAGTTCATCGGCCCAGGCAACGGACTCAAGACAGCGCGGGAGATTCTGCTCTTCATCCCTGGTTATAATCACGACACTCAGCGTGGGACGGTTCTTGTCCTTGGCGGCATCACTCATGAGGGCCTCGCCTTCTCGGTCAAATCGAGTGTCGCGACCAACCGACGGAACTGATCGACAATTTGTTCCGGCTCGATATCGAGCAGATGGTGAAACTCGTTCGAGATCACCCAGCCGCATTCCTGCCGATAGGGCTTCCAAAAATAGAAATTGCGAATATGACCGCTGTAAAGCGCCACCACCGGAACGCCAAAAGTCCCCGCCACATGCACCAGCGAGGTATCGGGACTGATCAATATATCGAGTCTGGAAATTACGGCACAAACATCGCGAAACGAACGACCGTCCGGGATCAAATGGGTTTTACCCGGCAACGCTCGTTGCAGCTCTTCCCCGCGTTCACGTTCGTTGGGAGCGCACGAGATTATGAACTCCGCATCCGGATAATCGGCGGCGACGGCGTGCATCACCGCTATGTATTTCCGTACATCCAGCGTACGCGACGGTGATCCGGCAGAGATGTTGAATCCGACCCGTAAACAATTAGAGGGAACCGATTCGTAAAAAGCCTCGGCTTTACGAATCGAATCTTCCGGCAGGTACATCGGACGATACGGATCAACCGATGCCGGATCTATCCCAAACACATTGAACACCAGCAAGCTGTTGTCGATCGAGTGATCCCGGCCGTCCGGTTCGTAGGGCTCACAGTAATCGTAATACGGTCGCAGACGCAGCTTGCGTGCCGCGGCTTTAATCGAGTGTCGCCCGATCCACTTGCTCAGGATAAGACCGGTAACCGAGTCATGACAGATAGGATCGAACACGATATCGAACCGGGCTTTTTTAAGACGACGGATCATTGGGATATCGTGAAGGATGTTTTTCGTGTATGTATGCACGGCGTCGATATCGGGATCATCGGCAATGAGATCGCGATTGTGCGGCGAAGCGATCACCTCGATTCGGGCATGCGGCAGATGAGCCTTGAGAGCATGCAACGCCGGGATCGTGGCAATCATATCGCCTAGTTTGTCGGGGCGCAACACGAGGATCGAGCGGACATTTTCCGGTTTGATCGGATAAACGGATCGGTCGCCTTTGGCGAAGATGAAACGAAAAGCTGCCTCAACCAGGCGCTTGAACATTTTCTCGCTCTTTTTGACAACCGTATCCGGCATCGCTTACTCCCCCGCTCTGCCGTTATGTTGAGGTTCACCGTTTTTGAACTGCATATGATAGAGACGGCTGTAAAGCCCGTCCTTTTTAAGCAAGTCGGCATGAGTACCGGACTCGACTTTGCGGCCTTTGTCGATCACGATAATCTGGTCAGCGTGAATGATAGTCGACAGACGATGCGCCACTACGAGTGTCGTGCGCCCTTTCATCAAATTACCGATCGCTTCCTGAACGAGCAGTTCTGACTCGGTGTCCAGCGCTGAAGTGGCTTCATCGAAAATCAACACCTGCGGATCACGCAGCAGGGCACGGGCAATAGCCAGTCGCTGACGCTGTCCGCCGGACAGCATCACACCACGATTCCCAACCACCGTATCATAACCGTTTTCGAGCTCTCGGATAAAACGATCGGCGTTGGCCATCTTAGCTACTTCAACCACTTGTTCACGGTTGAAGTCCTGAAGACCGTAGGCAATGTTGTTCTCGACAGTATCGTTGAACAGCAGCGTCTCCTGGGTAACGATCCCCATAAGTTCCCGGAGTGATTTTAGCGTCAAGGTTGAGATATCCCTACCGTCGATACTAATATGGCCCGAGGTTGGGTCGTAAAAACGCGGCAACAAGTCCAGCAACGTCGATTTGCCCGCTCCGGACGGCCCCACGATGGCGACCACCTGCCCGACCGGAACATCGAAACTAACCTCGTTCAACACCAGGTCGTTACCGATATAAGCGAAGCTGACATTGTCGTAGCGGATTTTATCGGTGAAAGATGTGATAGTGCCGGCTTCAGGTTTATCGACAATTCGTTCTTCGGTATCGAGCACCTTGAAGATTCGTTCGGCCGCGGCGAGTCCCTCCTGAAGTTTCACATGAATCTGGCTAAGTGATTTAACCGGCTTAATCAGGGAGAACATGGCAATGACGAAAGTCATGAAATCGCCCGCATCGAGCTCCCCCTGACCGGAGATAATCCTTGCCCCGGCATAAAGCAGGATGGTTACACCGGCCAGTGAAATCAACGTGTCGTTGATCGGTGAGGCCAGATGTCGAATACGCGTCATGCGCAACAGTGAGCAGAAGAAATCGCCGGTAGCGGCGAAGAATTTTCTCATCTCGTATTTCTCGGTAGCGAAAGCTCGCACGATACGGATGTTATTGATCGATTCTTCCAGCACCGAATTGACATCGGCCATTTTCTCCTGAGAGCGCTCAGAGTATTTGCGCAGTTTCTTGCCGATGAACCAGATGAAACCGAATACGACCGGCAAAACGATCATTGCCAATAAAGTCAGTTTCCAGCTCAGGATGATCAGGAAAGCGACAAAAAGCAGCGAGGTGATCGAATCGGTCACGAGGTGGTTAAAGCCGAGATCGATGGACTCGTTCAGGACAACCACATCGTTGGTTACGCGGGATATTACCTGTCCGGTACGCCGCTTATGGAAATACGATAGCGAGAGACGTTGGTATTTCTCGAACAATCGATCCCGGAGACTTCGCACCACCGACTGCTGCACGTAAGCCATGAAAAAGCCCTGGAGATACATGAAGCCGTTCTTGCCCAGCACCACGAAGACAATCAAGATGCAGAAACGGAAAAGGGTGTCCCGGCGGTTGTCGCCCTGCACCGCATCGTCGATCCAGCTCTTGAGATGTTCCTTGGTTTGCTCGATCCACGATCCGGCGTCACGCACGAAATCGGAGGCCGAACCACCACCGTCGGTCGTTATCTGTTGAACGGTCTCCTGCGGAGCAATCCCCCCGATATCCTGCACCTGGAACAGCGTCATAAGCAACGGCCCGGCCAGCCAGACGAGTAATCCGGCCAGAACCGCCGACAACGCCGCCGAACCGGAAGCGACCACGAGTTGCTTCCAGTAGGGAGCGAGAATCGATAATGTGCGACGATATAGATTCATTCAGCATTATCCCAAAAACGCATAACCTGAAATATGAACCTTTTGCTTAGGGAAGTCAATCGGAGTAATCGGCCCGGCTAAAGGTTGAACGGAACGGCATCCACCGGTATTTCAACCTGGAATCGTTCGCGATCGACCTCGGTGTTGGTTTTAATCGTACGCGTTTCGGCTTTGAAACGAATATCGGCGCCATCATCAAAATCGACTCGGTCAATACGCCAATTATGATCACGTTCGCGATATCGCAAGTCCAGATGCCAGTCACAATCGGGCCAGATAATACTGTATTCGGCACGGTCGTTATCTACGGAGCCATCCATCGCCGCCGGGGCAAGTTGTTCTTCGTTGGGAAGATTAGTCAGGAGATTTTCCAAATGCAATCGCTCGAAACCACCGGTGCATGAAGCGGAAGAGAGAAACTCATTTCGCCCTGACCGAATGTATTCATTGGTCGAAGGGAAATAAATAACTACACTGTCACGGGTAATGAGACCTTTGAGGGCTCCCTTTCCCAGATAGCCGCGACCGGCAAGAGCAATCATGCTGTCGGTGCGATACATTTCGAGTCGAACCGAAGTTGGTTTCCCCTGCCGATAAATGCGGGCATCGAAAAGATAAGCCTCAACACGAATCCTACCATAGGGAGCCAGCTTGACATAGTTATCAACCATCGCCTGGCCGCTCAGACGAGGGCCACAGGAAACGGCCGATAAAATCAACAGCGCCGCAAGTAATACCGTCAATGCGTGCTTCATTTACTTCACAACCCGGCAAAAAGACTCACGAAAAACGAAATAAACGGTCCGAGAATCAACCAGATTCCACCCGCGAGAATCAATACGAGCAGAATAATCGGTGAGAAGGGCTGAATGCGGTCAAGGAACTCTCCTGCCGAGTGAGGCAATACCGAGCGCAGGATATGGGAGCCATCGAGCGGGAAAAGTGGAATCAGGTTAAAGAATGCCAGCGAGACATTGATCGAAACTCCGTATATCAGAAAGCTGTACGCTGCTTCGGGTACGGCCAAATGCATAATACGAAGCAATCGAAAAAGGATTCCAAAACCAAGCCCCAACCCGAGATTCGAAAGCGGACCGGCAATAGATATCCAGAAATCAGCCACACGGACATTGCCCTTAAAGTTGTAGGCATTGACCGGAACCGGTTTGGCCCAGCCAAAGGTGAACTTCGATATGAACATCATTAGAAGTCCCAGGAAGTCCAGGTGCGCCAATGGATTGAGGGTCAGACGGCCCTGATCGCGAGCGGTCGTATCGCCAAAACGGTAAGCGGTCCAGGCATGAAAGAACTCATGGACGGTGAGGGATAATAAGATCACCGGCGCCGCGATCATGGCTTTTCTGAGAAAATCGCTTTCAAACAAACCTGGATCACCCTTTCCTTTTTACAGCCTTATACGAGTTTTTGTAATATCGGCTGCGCCTGTGACGACCACAAGCGCTATTTAGTTTTACCGGCTTCAACCGGTCGCGAGAGCGCCTTGCTGTCGGAATCGAAGAACCGCCAGGGTAAATCGGCCCCAACCCGGATGCCTATTCGGGGAGAATAACCGAATGATACGGACGGTTCGTTTCGATCTTCGAGATAAAGCTGATTGCCGGTCAGGTCAAGCGCAGTGTGAACCGTAGTCAAACCGAACGACCGACAGAGCTTCCCGGGGCCGTTCAGCAATTCATTGGTCGCTCGAATCCGCGGTGAGTTAAGGCGCATCAGGTCAATCCCTTCCTTCGGTTCGGCGGCACGCAGAAGCAACGCAGCGGGATGTTTTCGTTTTTCAGTTACGAAATTAAGGCAATTGTACATCCCATAGATAAAATAGACATAGCTGAATCCGCCGGGACCAAACATGGGAGCATTACGGTCGGTTTTACCGCGGGCAGCATGGCAGGCCGGATCGTCCTGACCGATATAGGCTTCGATTTCAACGATTCGCGCTGACATACGTCCCGCCGGAGAGTTATAGACGAGATATTTCCCCAACATCTCGGGAGCTACCTCAAGAGTTGGGCGCTCGTAGAAACTTCGGAGTAATTTCTTGAACCGTTTCGGCATGTTATGTATGCGCAGCGCTGGACTACACCAGACCGCCATCGTTTATGAACGGATTGTTAACCCGCTCACTGCCAATGGTGGTTTCGGGACCGTGTCCCGGATAACAAACGATGTTGTCGGGCAATTTCAACAGCTTACGCTTGATCGAATCGATCAATTGACCGTAGGAGCCGCCGGGGAAATCGGTCCGTCCTATCGAACCCCAGAACAGGGTGTCGCCGGTGAAAATCAGATTGGCCTTTTCATCCAATAAACAGACGCCCCCCCGGGTGTGGCCGGGAGTTGCCAGCACCTTGAAATGGATCGAACCAATGTTGAGATCCTGTTCGTCGGTAAGAATATAATCCGCTTCAGGAGCTACAATCGGAAAACCAACCAAAGCGGAAACGTTTTCCGAAGGATTGGCCATGAGGGTTTGATCGCCGTCACCTAAATATAGCGGCAGGTCGAAATGTTCCTTTATCTCCCCTACGGCAGCGATGTGGTCGCCATGGCCGTGGGTCAACAGAATTGCTTTGGGCTTGAATCCAGCCTTATCGACCTGTTCGATGATGGTCTCCGCTTCCTCGCCGGGATCGATAATAACACCGTCCAGAGTCTGCGGGTCCCAATACAGATAGCAGTTGACCTGAAAGACGCCAACCACGAGTGTTTTTAATTCCATACTGCCCCGCAAGATAGCGTCGCAAGAACGGATGTCAACGCCAATCTGGGGACCGAACGGGATCGTCAGGTGGCCGGTTATTTACTGACCGGTCAAGGGATTGCCTGGTGGTACAAGGTGGTTCCTTTTGTGAAAAGAATCACTTTTCCCGTTGATTCTTTGGGGGGCACCTGGTATATTGACAGCTTCAAATTCAGGAGGATTTTAATGGCCGCCCAGGTAGCGGATTTGAAAGGCAAAATTCAGCCCCTGAGAGAGCGATTGGATACGCTCGGGAGGTATCTTTGACCTCGATAAGCGTATCGAGAAAGTAAACGCGCTCGAGAAGAAATCCACACAGTCCGATTTCTGGGACGACAATCAAGCCGCCCAGGCGGTACTTAAAGAAATCTCGGTCCACAAACGCTGGATCGATGCCCACCAGAAATTGAGCCGAGATCTTTCCGATACGGAAGAGCTTATCGACATGAGTGGAACGGATATCAGCGGAGCCGACATGAAGGCTCTGGAGGCAACTGTCGGCGATGTCGAACAAGCTCTGGAGAAACTGGAGTTCGAGGCGCTGCTGTCCGGTCCGGACGATCATCGCGATGCAATTTTAACGATTCACCCCGGCGCCGGCGGCACCGAAAGCCAGGACTGGGCCAACATGCT